>NZ_JBHSIU010000054.1:0-568518 GCF_042653625.1 Dactylosporangium cerinum
GCTCCGCTGCGGGCCGGTCACGCCGCCACCTCCGCTGCGCTCCGGCGTCGGCCTGACCCAGAGACTGAGCCCATGATGACCAGCTCCTCGCTCCGCTGCGGGCCGGTCATGCCGCCACCTCCGCTGCGCTCCGGCGTCGGCCTGACCCAGAGACTGAGCCCATGATGACCAGCTCCTCGCTCCGCTGCGGGCCGGTCATGCCGCCACCCGCCGGGCACGCACGGCGGCGATGCGCTCGGCCGTGGCGATCGCGGCCGACGTCATGATGTCCAGGTTGCCGGCGTACGCGGGCAGGTAGTGCGCGGCGCCCTCGACCTCGAGGAACACCGACACCTGATGGGTGACCGCCGCGCCCGCACCGGCAAGGGTGTGCAGCGGCAGGTCCGCCGGCACCGGCTCGATCTGCACCCGCTGCTTGAGCCGGTAACCGGGCACGTATCCGGCGACCACGCCGACCATCTCCTCGACCGACGCGCGGATCGCGTCCCGCGTCCGCTCGTCCGGGGCGTCGACCAGGCACAGCACGGTGTCCCGCATGATGACGGGCGGGGTGGCCGGGTTGAGCACGATCAGCGCCTTGCCCCGCGCCGCCTGGCCCACCCCGACGATGGCCCGCGCGGTGGTCTCGGTGAACTCGTCGATGTTGGCCCTGGTGCCCGGGCCGGCCGACTTCGAGGCGATCGACGCGACGATCTCGGCGTAGGGCACCGCGGCCACCCGGGACACGGCGGCGACGATCGGGATGGTCGCCTGCCCACCGCAGGTGACCATGTTGACGTTGCTCTCGTGCAGGTGCTGGTCGAGGTTGACCGCGGGCACCACGTAGGGCCCGATCGCCGCCGGGGTCAGGTCGATCATCGTCCGGCCGGACCCGGCGAGCCTGGCGTCGTTGGCGACGTGCGCCCGCGCCGACGTGGCGTCGAAGACGATGTCGACGCCCGCGAAGCCGGACAGCTCGATCAGGCCGCCCACCCCCTCCGCCGTGGTGGCGACGCCCAGCCGGGCGGCGCGCGCCAGACCGTCGGACGCCGGGTCGACGCCGGCCATCGCGACGAGTTCGAGGGTCTTCGACAGCCGCAGAATCTTGATCATCAGGTCGGTGCCGATGTTGCCCGAGCCGATGATCGCCACCTTCGTGCCCATCATTCGGTCCCGAACCTGGTCGTGACCGTGCCCAGGCCGGTGAACGCGGCGGTGACCCGCATCCCGGGCAGCACCGGCACCATCGGGCCCAGCGCGCCGGACAGCACCACCTGCCCGGCGAGCAGCGGGTCACCCAGGTCGCGGGCGGCGGCGGCGAGCCAGGCCAGCGCGGCGAGCGGGTCGCCCAGGCAGGCACTGCCCGCGCCCTTGGACACGACCGCACCGTCGACACTGAGCTCCATCTGGATGTCCACCGGCTCCAGCGCGTCGAGGCCGACCCGGTCGTCGCCGAGGACGAACAGGCCGCTGGACGCGTTGTCGGCGATCGTGTCGGCGATGCTGATGTCCCACCCGGCGATCCGGCTGTCGACGATCTCCAGCGCGGGCACCATCACGTCCACGGCCGCCCGCACCGCCGCCGCAGAGAGATCACCGGTCAGGTCCGCGCGGAGCAGGAACGCGACCTCGGCCTCAATCCGCGGCTGCAGGAGCCCGCCGACCGGCACCGGGTCGAGCGCGCTGACGTCCATGTCGTCGAAGAGCACCCCGAAGTCCGGCTGGTCCACCCCGAGCTGCCGTTGCACGGCCGCGGACGTCAGGCCGATCTTGTGGCCGACGGTCCGGGCCCCGAGCGACTGCCGGTTGAGGGTGATTTCCCGCTGTACGGCGTACGCCGCCCCGACGTCCTGCGCGCCGATGAGGTCACGGACCGGTGCGCAGGGTGTCGCGGTTCGCGCCGCGTCGAGCAGCCGTTGCGCCGCAGGCGATGTCATGCGGGCCACGATGCTCGACCGGCCCGTCCGCCCGCCACCGAACTGTTCCGCTAGCCGGAACTCTGGTCGAGGATCGCCTCGCGGCGGGCCAGGGTCGCCGTGACACCGGCGGCGGCGGCCTTGACCGCGGCGGCGTGCCGCCGGGGGTCGAAGCGGGTGGCCGGGCCGGCCACGCTCACCGCCGCCACCGCGACGTCGTGCCCGTCCAGCACCGGCGCGCCCACGCAGACGATCCCGACCGCCGACTCCTCCGCCTCGAACGCCACCCCCGTCCGCACCGCCTCGTCGAGCTGCCGGCGCAGGATCGCCGCGGACGTCACGGTCCGCGGCGCCAGCCGGGCGAGCGGCGCGTCGAGCACCTCCGCCCGCAGCGCCGCCGGGGCGAAGGCCAGCAGCGCCTTGCCGATCGCGGTCGCGTGCAACGGCATCCGCCCACCCAGCCGGGACGGCGCCCGCGCCTGACGGTGGCCGCCGATCTTCGCCACGTACACCACCTCGGCCCCTTCCCGCAGCCCGAGGTGCACGGTCTCGTGGGTGCGCTCGTACAGGTCCTCCAGGAACGGCGTGGCCACCTCGATCAGCCCGCGCTCCACCGAGGCCCGCATGCCGAGCGCGAAGAGGTGCCCACTGAGATGGAACCTGCCGTCGACCCGCTCCAGGAGCCGGGCCGCGACCAGCTCGCCGGTCAGCCGGTGCAGGGTCGCCTTGGCCAGCCCGGTGCGCCGCTGCAGCTCGGCGAAGCCGACCCCCCGGTCCTCGGCGGTGAACGCGTCCAGGATCACGGCCACCTTGGCGATCACCGTCATGCGGCAAGCGTACGAGGGTCCCGGTCGGGAGTTCGCGGCGTTGGCACGAACCTGGGATTCGACTGTGCACCAGGTCGCCTACCGTACGGCCGAGAGAAGCCTCCCGAACCCACCAGTGCCGGTAGGGGGTGACTGCGGTGATTCGCGTGCTCCTCATCTTCGACAATGCGACGGCGCCTGGTGTCCTCGTCCGGCTCCTCAATCATCAGCCCGGGATCGTCGTGGCCGGCACGGTCGACGTCGACGGACCGGTCGCGGAGTGCTGCGTGCGGGTCCGGGCCCAGGTCGTGCTGTTCAACACCACCTACATGGTCGGCCAGATCCTGCCGATCGTCGACGAGCTGCGCCGCGCCGCGCCCGGCTGCGGGGTGCTCGTGCTCTCCGATCCGGGGATGCGCGGCACGCTGCCGCCCCGGCGGCACGCCCCGCAGCTGAGCTTCCTGGTCAAGGGCATCCAGATCCCGGTCCTGGCCGGCTGGATCCGCCGGATCGCCTGCGGGGAGCGGGTCGTCGACCCGCAGCTCGAGGTGGCCCAGCTCCGGATGGACAAGACGGTCAGCACCCGGGAGCTGGAGATCCTCGGCCTCGCCATGCAGGGCGACTCGTGCGCCGACATCGCCCAGCGGCTGAGCCTGTCGCTCGGCACGGTGCGCAACTACATCTCCGCCGCGATCCTCAAGACCGGCGCACGCAACCGGCTCGACGCGATCCGCATCGTGCGCCGCGACGGCTGGCTGCGCTGACAGCGCCGGGTCACCGGCGGACCCACGCGCGGATGTGGTCGACCCGCTTCTCAGCCTGCTGCGTGCCGCCGGCGGGTGGGCGCTGCGCGTACACGGCCAGGTTCGAGATGATGTTTGTCGGCGCGTCCGCGGTCGCCGCGGCGTGGCAGACCTGGATCCCGTCGACGTACCAGACGGTGCCGGACGGCTCGATCGCGACGCCGTAGGTGTGCCAGTCCGCCGACGGGTCGAACGGGACCTTCCACCGGCAGCCGTCCGGCCCGCCCGAGTGCTGCGTCATCTGCAGCTCGCGGCTGCCGGCCGAGTACTGCTCGTACACGTCGGTCTCGACCTGCTTGTCGATCTGCGGCGCCTGCCAGGTCCAGAACGCGGGCCAGAACCCGTTCGCCGCCGGCAGGATCGAGCGTTCCTCGATGTACCCGTGCTGGAACGCGAAGCGGCTGGAGATCAGGCAGGACGTCCAGCCGTAGCGCTCCCCCGCGGCGGACGTGTGTGGCTCGCGCCGGGCGGTCATCACCAGCTCGCCGTCGCCCACCTGGCAGTTCGCCGCCTGGTTCCATTCCAGTTGCTGGTTGCCCTTGTTGCCGCGGCCCTCGTCGGACTCGGCACCGGAGCGGTCGTCCCAGCGGTCCCGGTCGAGGGCGGTGCCGTCGAACTCGTCGCCGAACACGATCTCCCATCCGCCCGGCGGCTGCCCCAGCGGATCCGGTGGGCCGTCCCCGTCCTCCGGGACGACCAGGGTGCTCGGCCAGATTGCCGGTGCGTCGTTGTCGTCCGACGCGCCGGCGACGAGCGACGCGACAGTCGCCGCGGCGACGAACACGGTCACGGCGGCCAGCAGGGTCCTGCGCACGGACATCGGTGCGGCCCCTCTCAGGTGCACGTGAAGCCCAGCCGGGCCACGCGGTGGTCGAAGTTGGACGGGACGAGGTCCGGCGCGCCGACCGAGCGGAGGTCCGGCAGCCGGGTGAACAGCTCGCGGAAGAGCACGGTCAGCTCCTGCCGCGCGAGGGACGCGCCGAGGCAGAAATGTGGACCGCCCCCGCCGAACCCGACGTGCGGGTTGGGCGTCCGGGTGATGTCGAACCGGTCCGGCGCGGCGAAGACCGCCTCGTCCCGGTTGGCCGACACGTAGTACATGACGACCTCGTCGCCGGCGTGCAGCGGGAACCCGTTGAGGGTGTGGTCGCGGGCGACGGTGCGACGGAACTGCATGATCGGCGAGCTGTGCCGGACGACCTCGTCGACGAACCCGGCGGCCCTGGCGTCGAAGTCGGCCAGGAGCAGCTCGCGCTGGTCCGGGTGCGCGGTCAGCAGGCGCAGCGCGTGGGCGATCGTGTTGCGGGTGGTCTCCACGCCGGCCACCAGCAGCAGCGAGAAGAACGAGCCGAGCTCGCGGCCGCTCAGCGGGCGGCCGGCGACGTCCGCGGTGACGAGCGCCGAGATCAGGTCGTCGGTCGGGTGCCGCCGCCGGTCGGCGCCGACCCGGGCCACGACGCGGTGCAGCTGGGCGAGGGCGGCGATGCCGCGGCCCGGGATCCGCAGCCGGCGGCCGGCCCGCTGGACGCCGGCCCGCTCCGTGGTGGAGTCGATCCGGCGCAGCAGCGTGCCGCGGTACCCGTCGGGAATGCCCATCATCGTGCAGATCACCTCGAACGGCAGCCGCCCCGCGACCGCCGTCACGAAGTCGCCCGGCCCGCCACCCGACCCGCTGCCCGCCACGACCAGGTCGTCGACGATGCGGGCGGCGACCCGCTCGGTGTCGGCGGCGATCCGGGCCACGACGCGGGGGGTGAACGCCCGCGCGACGATCGACCGCAGCTGCTGGTGCCGCGGGTCGTCGAGGTTGACCATCGAGTCGCCGAAGACGGTCCGGACCCACCGGGCCGGCCGTGGCGTGGTGACGCCGTGCCGGCTGACGAAGACGTCGGGGGTGCGGCTGGCGGTCACCACGTCGGCGTGCCGCACCAGGGCGAAGAATCCGCCGCCGGGCTCGGGGAAGAACACCGGCGCGTCGAGCCGCCGCAGCCGGGCGAACGCCGCGTGCCGGGCCGGCTCGGGCTGCCGCCAGAACGCCGGGTCGGCGAGGTCGATGCCACCGACCGATCTGTCCGATGTGGACACCATGGTCATCGTGACTCCTTTGTGGACAGCCCGGGTACGGCGACTGTTGACCGGCCGGGTGCGGCGACCGTGGACACGCCGGGTGCGGCGGCCGTGGACAGGCCGGGTGCGGCGGCCGTGGACAGGCCGGGTGCGGCCACCGAGCGGGTCAGCTCGGCGAGCTCGGCGTAGGTGCGCCGCGCGTCGAAACCCGAGGCGTGCCGGGCGGCGGCGGCGCCCTCCGCCCGGGCCGGCCCGGGGTTCAGCAGCCGGTGCAGCAGCGCGTCGGCCAGCGGGGCCGGGCGTTCCGGCGGGACGAGCGCCCCGGTCCCCGGGGTGACGATCCCGGCGATGCCCGGGATGTCGCTGGCGACGACCGGGCGGCCGGTCGCCATGGCCTCCAGGGCGGTCAGCGGCAGCCCTTCCCAGCGGGACGGCAGCGCGACGACGTCGGCCGCGGCGAGCCATTCCCGCACGTCGGTGACGGCGCCGGCGAAGGTGACGCCGGGCCCGGATCGGGCCCGCAGGGCGGGCAGCAGGTCGCCGGCGCCGACCAGCGCGAGGCGCGCGTCCGGGCAGTGCGCGGTGACCTGCTCCCACGCCGACAGCAGCACGTCCTGGCCCTTCTGCCGGGTGAGCCGCCCGACGCAGACGGCGAGCGGGGCCCGCGCCGGCACGCCGAGCCGCGCGCGGGCGGCCCGGCGGGCGGTGTCGCCGGCCGGCCGGAAGTGCTGCAGGTCCACGCCGTTGCGGATGACCGTGTACCGCCCGCGGACCCGCGCCGCCCGGCCGAGGGCCGCTTCCTCGTCGCCGACGCAGACCAGCCGGTCGGCCCACCGGGCGGCGGCGCGTTCCCAGGCGACGCTGCCGGTCCGCAGCGCCCCGCCGGCCGCGAGCCAGGACCAGCCGTGCGGCTGGAACAGCGTCGGGATCCGCCCGCGCAGGTGCAGCCGGCCGGCCAGCCCGGCCTTGGCGGCGTGCAGGTGCACGACGTCGGGCCGGAACGACCGCACCAGCCGGGCCAGGGCGCGCAGCTCGCCCGGGGTGGCCCGGCCGGGCTCGCGGGTCGCCGGCCAGGAGCGGTGCGGCACGCCGGTCCGGGCCAGGTCGGCGGCGAGCCGGCCGTCCGGCGGGCAGGCGACGGCGACGTCCCAGCCGCGGGCCAGCTGATCGACGCCGGCGGCGGTGACGTAGCCGGCCACCCCGCCGTCGCGCGGCTGGGCGACGTGCAGGACGCGCATGTCAGCCACCGCCCGGGCGCCGCCGCAGCCGGTCCCGCAGCGCGCGCAGGCCGGGCAGGTGGCGCTTGGCGAGCAGCACCGCCGCCCGGCGGGTGCGGACCCCGGCGGCGTAGAGCCGGGCCCGGGGGCTGCCGCCCCGGACCAGCAGGACCCGCTGGTTCACCGACTCCACCGGCCGCCACCGCAGCTTGTACGGCTCGGCGCCGCGCAGCATGCTCATCGTGGCGCAGCTGCGCCGGACCGCGAGCGGCAGCGTGTCGCTCAGCAGCAGCGTGGTGATGTCGGCGCGGTCCCGCAGGTCGGGTTCGGCGCCGTACAGGTAGCCGCCGACGAGGTCCCGCCCGACGACCGCGAGCGACGAGGCGACCAGTTGCCCGTCGAGGCGGTACTCGAACAGCTCGGCCTGCCCGTCCGCGATCATCTCGCGGGTGGCCGCGCCGAGATGCCGGGCGAACTCGGCCCGGACGTGCTCGGGGTTGACCTGGCGGCCCTGCCACTGCCGGGCGTGCAGGGCGAGCAGGTCACCGACGGCGCGGCCGGCCTCGTCCGCGGTCACGGCCCGCACGTCGAGGCCGAGCCGGCGCAGCTGGTTGACCCGGCGGCGCACCGTCTTGCGGGTGTGGCCGGGCAGGTCGGCGACGAGGTCGTCGAGGTCGCGGGCGGGCAATTCCAGGCACAGCGAGGCGGGGACCAGGTGGTGCCGGCCGCGCCACGCCTCGGCCAGCAGGGTGCCCGCGACGGACCCGGGTCGCGTCTCGGGCAGGTCGACGACCTGCCAGCCGGAGACCTGGGCGAGGGCGTCGGCGAGTGCCCGGGCCGCCGGTTCGGCGAGTGCCTCGTCGACGAGGACGTCGGCGAAGTCCGACAGGTCCCCGCCGACCGGGGTCAGCACCGAGCAGAGCCACCGCCGTTGCCGCAGCAGCGCGGCGGCGGCCACCAGCCGGCCGTCGAGGCGCACCAGGATCAGCCGGAGCCGGCCGGGTCGCCCGTATGTGTGCCACCAGGACGCGATCCAGGCGTGTGCCTGGAAGGGCGTCGCCGTGGCGCACCGGCGGAAGAGGTCGTTCCACTCGGTCCGGATCTCGGCCAGGGCGGTGTCGTCCCGGCGGACCTCGACCGACCAGGCGCTGACCGGCCGCGGTACGCCAGTCGGTGCGGGGTCCACTGCGCTCAACGGGTTCATAGCGACTCCCGGCGGATGACGACGGCCCGGCCGATGACCTTTGGTGGCTCGGCCGGCTGCTGCGGTGCCGCGACGACGTCCGGTGCGTCCGGCGGTGCGGCGGGGGTCTGCGGTGGTGCCGCATTCCAGGCGGGGGTCTGCGGTGGTGCCGCCTTCCAGGCGGAGGTCTCCGGCGGCGCCGCGTTCCAGGCGATGGCCATCGGCGGCCAGCTCATGCCGGGCGGCAACGGTGGCGGCGGGTCGGCGGCGGCGTCCGGCGGCACCGGCACGAGGGCGGTGGCGACGGTCCCGCTCGCCCAGACGGGCTGGACGGGCGTCCTCACGACGTCCTGCCCGGCCGCGGCGACGGCGGCGGTGGTCCCGCGCCGGGTCCGGCCCGCGCCGGCCAGCGCCGCCAATCCGCCCACGAGCAGGCCGGCGGCCGCGCCGACGACCAGTTCCAGCGGCGGTTTCGGCGACGACGGTGCGGTCGGGGTGCTCGCCGGGGCCAGGACGGATGCGGTGACCCGGGTCTCGGCCTTGCGTGCGGTGGCGTACTCGGCGAGGGCCTTCGCCACGGCGTTCGCGACGTCGGCGGTGCGTTTCGCGTCGGCACCGGTGGCGGTGATCTCGATGACCGGTGCGTCCGGTGACGTCGTCGCGGTCACGGTCGACAGCCCGTCGCGGGAGCCGAGCGCGGTCGCCGCCGCGTCGGTGACCGGCCCGTTGGTGACGATCCGGCCGTACGCCTGGGCGAAGTTGACCGCCGCGAACGACTCGCCGGGCTCCGCGGTGAGCACGACGTAGGCCTGCGCCCGGTACGTCGGGGTCTTGACCTGGCCGTAGATCCCGCCGGTGCCGGCCCCGAGGGCGGTGACGACCACGAGCAGGCCGAACCGGCGCACCAGCCGGGCCAGGATCGTCGATGGCGTGCTGCTCATGTCGTTCGGCTCCAAACTCGATCCGGCCGCACAAGCCGTGCGTACAACTGGTCCAGGGCACCGGCGACGCGGCCGATGTCGTGCTCGGCGAGGGTCTCCGGCGCCGCGCCGCCGGGCCGGGCGAGGGCGGCCCGCACGGCGTCGCGCAGCGCGTCCGGCGTCGCGGGCACGCGCCGCGCCGCCGGATCGGGGCGGGCTTCGAGGGGCGGGCAGCTCACGTACACCACGGGCAGCCCGGCGGCCAGGGCCTCGACGACCGCCATCCCGAACGTCTCCTGCGGTGAGGGCGAGGCGAACACGTCCATCGCGCAGAGCGCGGCGCGGGCGTGCGGCAGGCCGCCGGCGAAGGCGACCCGGTCGGCGATGCCCAGCTCGCCGGCCAGGGCGGCGAGCCTGGCGCGGGCCGGTCCGTCGCCGGCCAGCAGCAGCGTGGTGTCCGGCAGCGCCGCGACCGCGCGCACGAGAACGTCGAACCGCTTGGTGGGCTCCAGCCGCCCGACCCCGCCGACGACCCGGGCCCGGGCGGGGATGCCGAGCCGGGCCCGGGTCTGGAGGCGCAGCGCGGGGTCGTGGCGCAGTTCGGCCGGGTCGATGCCGTTGGGGATCACCGTGATCCGGCGGTCCGGCACGGCCCACGCGACGAGGCGCTGCCGGACCGCCTCGGACACCGCGACGGTGACCCGCCCGAGGCGTTCGGCGGCCAGGTACAGCGCCCGGACGGCGGCCGTGGTCGGGCGGGCCTCGATGATCCCGTCGCCGAGGGAGTGTTCGGTCGCCACGACGGCCCGGACCCCGGCCAGGCGGGCCGCGATCCGCCCGTACACGCAGGCGCGGTACAGGTGGGTGTGGACCACGTCGAAGCGGCCGGCGCGGATGAACGCGGCGAGACGCGGGACCGCGGTCAGGTCGCGGTTGCCCCGCATGCCGAGGTCGTGCACCGGGAACCCGGCCGCGCGGATCGCGGCCGCGACCGGCCCCGGGTTGGTCAGCGTGACGACCGCCGGGTCGGCGGCCAGCCGGGGCAGCACCAGGCGCAGCTGGTGTTCGGCGCCGCCGACACCGAGGCCGGTGATGACGTGCAGGACCCTCATCGCGCACCCCCGGCGGTGATCCGGTGCCGCAGCCACTTGGCGGCCAGCCGCGTGGGACCGTCGCGGTCGCCGACGAAGACCCTGGGCACCGCGTACCGGCTGTCCAACGTGGAGCGCCCGACCGCGCAGGCGTACTCGTACCCGGCCGCCTTGACCGCCGCCACCTCGCGGGCGCCGACCTGGCCGTACGGGTAGCAGAACCCGGGGACGTCCTGGCCGCAGAGCGCGCTGAGGGCCGCCCGGCTCGTGCCGACCTCGGCGGCCAGCGCCGCAGGGTCGGCCGCCGGCAGCGGCCGGTGCAGCAGGCCGTGCGAGCCGATCTCCAGACCGGCGTCGGCGGCCCGGCGCACGTCGGCGGCGGTCATCAGCGCCTTGCGCGGACCGGGCCGGTCCCAGGCGTTGTCGCCGCCGAGCCGGCCGGCCAGGACGAACACCGTCGCGGTGAAGCCGTGCCGGGCCAGCAGCGGCATCACCTCGGTGACGAAGTCGGCGTAGCCGTCGTCGAACGTGAGCCCGACGAGCCGGTCGGCGGTGCCGGCCGCCCGCGCCCGCAGCAGGTCCCGCATCGCGACGCCGCGCCACCCGGCCCGGCGCAGCCAGCGCAGCTGCCCGGCGAACCGGTCCGGCCGCACGGTCACCTGGAACGGGTCGTGGTCGCACTGCTCCACCGAGTGGTACATCAGCACCAGGTCACGGCGCACGGCGGACCCTCCGTTTCAGCTCTGGGACCAGCGCGCCGATCTCGTCGAACCCCACCAGCCGGGCCACCACCGCGAACGTGCCGAGCACGACGACACCGCCGGCGACACTGACCACAGTGGACCCGAGGTCTGCCAGCAGCCGCCCGGCCAGCCAGCCGGCCCCGGCGGCCACGCCGGCGGCGAGGAGGGCCCGGGCCGTCGTCGAGGCGGTCTCCCGCAGCGGGACGGCCAGGTCGCGGCGGCGCAGCCCGATCAGCAGCAGCACCGCGGCGGTGGTGATGCCGATGCCGTTGCCGGCCGCGATCCCGGCCGCCCCGAGGTGCGCGACCGTCAGCGCGGCGACGACGGCGTTGACCGCCACCCCGACACCCACCGCCGCGGCCGGGAGCCAGGCCCGGCCGCCGTCGGCGAAGTACGGGCGGATGGCGACCCCGACCATCGCGTGGCCCAGCAGCCCGACCGCGGAGACCCGCACGATCGCGGCGACCGACGTGGTGTCGGCGGCGCCGAACGCGCCCCGCTCCAGCAGGCACTGCACAACCGCCGGGGCGAAGACGAACAGGTACGCCGAGCCGAGCAGGATCAGCACCGTCACCAGCCGCAGGTCGGCGGCGAACCGCCGGCGCGCGCCGGCGAGGTCACCGGCCGCGACGCAGCGGGCCAGCGTCGGGAACGTCACCGTGCAGACCAGCAGCGCGACCAGCATCGGCAGCTGGGTGAGCTTCTGCGCGTAGTTCAGGTGGGAGATGGCGCCGGCGGGCAGTCCGGAGCCGAGGAACCGCTCCACGTAGACCTGCGACTGCCGGCCGAGGGTGTAGACGACGACGGGGGCGACGGCGCCGAGGGCGAGCGTGCCGGCCGGTCGCGCCGCCCCACGCAGCCAGCGGCGCGGGTGCGGCAGCCCGACTCGGAGCGGGTGCGGCAGCCCGACGTGGCGGACGAAGCTCGGCAGCTGCACCAGGACCATCAGGACGCCGCCCAGCGCAACCCCGGCGGCGGCACTGACGACCCCGATCCGGCCGTGCAGTGTCCACATGAGACCGATGATCCCGGCGTTGTAGGCGAGGTGGATCGCGGCGGGTGCGGCGAAGACGTGGTGGGCCCGCAGCGCCGCGCTCAGGTAGCCGGCGATGCCGAACCCGAGCACCGTGATCGCGGTCAGCCGGGTGCAGGTGACGGCGAGCGCCGGGTCGGCGAGGCCGGGTGCGACGGCGCGGACCAGCAGCGGCGCGCCGAGCAGCACCGCCGCCGACGCGATGAGCAGCGCCACCGTGACGCGGGGCAGCGTCGCCGCGACCAGGTCCCGCACCGAGCCCTGCTGCGCGAGGGTCCGGCTGAACAGCGGCACCATGACCAGCGACATGGCACCCTCGACGACCAGGCAGAACGCCGTCTCCGGCACCGTCCAGGCGACCAGGAACGCGTCGGTGGCGCCGCCCGCGCCGAAGAACCGCGCCAGCAGCACGTCCCGGATCAGGCCGAGCCCCGAGCCGGAGACAGTGATGGCGACGGTGATCAGCGCGGCGGTGACGAGGGTCCCCCGCGCGGCGAGTTGCGGCGTGGCCGCGGTCATCGCGGCACCTCCGGCGGGAATGTCCGCGGCACGATGACCGCGCGGCGGGCGACCAGGCCCAGCAGGACGGCGAGCAGGACGCCGGTCGGCCCGGCGCCGATGTCGCCGTAGCTGAAGTCGATGAGCGTCCAGACCATGACGCCGGGCGCCACCAGGTCCAGGAAGCGCGTGTCGGTGCCCGGCGGCCCCGAAGCAAAGGCCGCCCGGCGCCGGAACGCGCCGGCGGTGAGCGTGCCGAGCAGCGAGCCGAACGCGAGGGCGCCGACGGTGCCCTGCTCCGCCAGGACCATCAGGTACTGGTTGTGCGCGGACAGCAGCGGCTGGCGGCGGAAGCCGGCCTGCGGGTCGTCGACGTCGCTGCCGGCGGACAGCGACATCGGCGCGTACGTGTCGCGGGCCGCGGCGAAGTCCTTGAGGCCGACGCCGAGGACGGGGTGGTCGGCCCAGATGCCGATCGCGGTGCCCCACAGCGCGTACCGGTCCCGCACGGAGCGGTCGGGCGCCGAGCCGGAGGACGCAATGCTGGTGACCCGCTCGTCGAGCGTGAACGAGGCCGGGCCGACGCCGCTGACCAGGAGACCGACCACGAACGCGGCGGTGGCGACGGTGGCGACGCCGAGCCGCCGGCTGAAGACGAAGAGCTGCACCACGACCGCGCAGGCGGTGGCGATCCAGGCGCCCCGGCTGAGCGAGAAGCCCAGCGGCAGCACCAGCAGCGCCGCGGTGCCGACGAGGGCGGCGCGGGTGCGCCCGCGCGTGGCCAGCCCGAGGGCGAGGGTGACGATGACGCCGTAGCCGACCAGGGCGCCGAGCGCCATGACCTGTTCGGCGCCGAACGTGCCGATGGCGCGGACGTACTGGCCCGCGTAGGAGGCGCCGGTGTTCGTCGCCGATTGCCGGACCCCGACGGCGCCCTCCGCGACCGTGACGGCGACGAACGCTCCGGCGACCAGCAGCACGTCGAACCGGTCCCGCAGCGCCATGGCCACGGCGACCGGGATGAGGACGAAGAGTTCGGTGTAGCGCACGAAACCGACCAGGCTCGCGGCCGGGTCGGCGGCGATCACGGTGGCCGCGGCCACCGACAGCACCACTGCCCCGAAGGGCAGCAGGCCGAGCGGCGCGGGTGCGGCGCCGTCGCGCAGGCAACGCCACAGCGCCGCGGCGACCGCGACTGCGGCGGCGACGTCGGCGACGGTGATCCGCCCGCCCCCGCCCGCTGCCTGGAGGTCGCTGGGCAGGCAGACCAGGAGCAGCGCGGCGGCGATCAGGCAGCTCGGCCGGCGGGCCGCCCAGCCGGCGGCGGCCAGCGCCCACGCCAGCGGGGCCAGCGCGACCCGCAGCGGCAGCGTGGCCGCGTGCGCCGCCGCACCTCGGGTCGGCGCCGTCATCGCCATCGCCGGGCCAGGCCGAGCAGCGCGCCGACGGTCCGGACCATGATCTTGAGGTCGAGGGCGACCGACCAGTTCTCGATATAGTAGTTGTCGTAGCGGACCCGGTCGGCGATCGAGGTGTCGCCGCGCAGGCCGTGAATCTGCGCCCAGCCGGTGATACCCGCGGCGGCGCGGTGCCGGTCGGCGTACCCGCCGTACATGTGGGCGAACTGCTCGACGAAGTACGGGCGCTCGGGGCGTGGCCCGACGAGCGACATGTCGCCGCGCAGGACGTTGATGAGCTGGGGCAGCTCGTCCAACGACGTGTTGCGCAGCAGGCGGCCCACCGGACCGACCCGGTCGTCGGTGCTGATGTTCCAGCGGACCTGCGACTCGCGGTCCGTCGCCGGGGTCAGCGACCGGAACTTGAGGATCGTGAACGGCCGGCCGTCGCGGCCGATGCGCTGCTGCCGGAAGAGCACCCCGGCCCGGCCGGACTCCAGCCGCACCGCGACGGCGCAGGCCACCAGGATCGGCCCGGCCACCGCCAGGCCGAGCGCGGCGCCGGTGACGTCGATGGCCCGCTTCGCGGCCGCGTACAGCCCGCGCATCCGGTCGGGGCGCATGCGTTCCAGGGCGATGCCCTGCACCAGTTCCGCGCCGGCGGCCGGCACCGCCAGCTCGAACAGCCGGGGCACCACGTACACCGTGACGCCGGACCGGCGCCACTGCCGGATGACACCGATCAGGTCCGCGTCGGGACCGCCCGGGAAGGCGACGATGACGCAGTCCGGCCGGTGCAGGGCGACGATCCCGGCGAGGTCGTCGACGTGGCCGAGCAGCGGCGCCGGCAGCGTTTCGGCGGTGAGCGCGGGCGGGCCGACGAGCCCGATCGGCCTGATGCCATACGCCCGGTCGGCCCGCAGCACCTCGGCGAGGCGCAGTGCGACGTCGCCGGAGCCGACGATGAGGGTGCGGTCACCGGGCAGCAGCCGGCGGCGCTGATACAGCCAGGCGTAGACGAACGCGCGGGCCGGCACGATCGCGGCGAGCACGACGAGCGGCCACAGCACGATGGCCGCCTCGAACGTCGCCACGGGCAGGGTGAACCAGACAGCGAGGGGGGTCACCGCGCCGATGCCGAGCAGCAGCCTGGGGATGTCGTCGAGCACGCTCAGGTGCAGGCGCGGGCGGTAGAGGCCGACGCCGGCCAGGGCGACGGCGGTGAGCCCGGCACCGGTCAGCGCGTCATGCCACGCGGCGCCGGCGGCCAGCCAGAGCACGACGAACACGGCGAGGTCCGCACCGGCCTGCCGCCACGGCTCACCGGCGCCGGTGCCCCGCGGACGGCGGATCGGCTCGGGTGCGGGGACCCGGCGCGCGGCGGCCGGCACCGGCACCCGGGCGCCGGGGCTTCCCTGTTCCAGCACAGCTGCGGCAACGTGTGGCACGGCACTCTCCTCGGGCGACGACCCGCGACCGTCGGTCGCGCGAAGTACGTGACAGGAAAGCGGAGACGCGTGTTCGTCTCTCGATTCCGGCACCAGCGTGTCAGCCGGTCCGAGGGCCTCACAGTTGCAATTGTCACGACATACGTGATGAACATTCACGTTCTGGAGACCTCAGGTGAGGGCCTCCACCGGGGACATCCGGGCCGCCTTCATCGCCGGGTACAGGCCCGCGACCCCGCCGATGAGCACGGTCGCGGCCAGGGCGCCCGCCGTCGCCCAGGCCGGGACCATCGACGGCCAGGACTGATACGTCGCGTACGCGGCCGTGACGGCGATGCCCAGCAGCACGCCGCCGGCCCCGCCCAGCGCCGACAGCAGCAGCGACTCGGTGAGGAACTGCGTGCGGACCTGGCCGCGGGTCGCGCCGAGCGAGCGGCGCAGGCCGATCTCGGCGCGGCGTTCCAGGACCGAGATCACCATCGTGTTGGCGACCCCGACACCACCGACGAGGAGCGCGACCGCGCCCAGGCCGAGCAGCAGCCCGTTGAGGGCGTCGTCGGCGGCCCGGCGCACGGCGAGGAGGTCCGACGGTTTCGACACGGTGACGGCGCCGGGCGCCGCCGGGTTGGCGGTGGCGGCGAGGACGGCCCGGACCGCCTCGACCTGGCTGTCGCGGGAGCGGGTGTAGACGGTCGTGGGCCGCCCGTCGGAGCCGAACATCGTGGTGGCGGCGTCCCAGCCGAGCAGCACGGCCGTGTCCAGTTCGTGGGCGAGGGGCACCGGGTCGAGAACGCCGACGACGGTGAACGGGCGCCCGCCGACCTGGATCTGGGTCTGCGGGCTGGGCCGGCCGATGCCGAGCCGGTCGGCGGTGTCCGCGCCGAGGACGGCGGCCGGGTAGCGGGCGGTCGCGCCGTTGAGCCACGTCCCGCTGCGGACGGTGGCACCGACCGTGGTCGGCAGGGTGAGGCGGGCCGCGAGGACGGACAAGCCGTTGCTCTCCGCTCTCGGGATCTGGTCGGAGCGGTACACCTTGACGCCCGCGACGGCGGAGGTCGCCGACACGGCGGTGACCGGGCCGATGCGGCCGATCATCGCCTCCGCCTCGGCGGGCAGCGCCGCGTGGTCACCGGCGATGCCCTGCCCGGGTGCCACGGTGAGCAGGTTCGTGCCGAGCGCGGCGAGCTGCCGGTTCAGCTGCTCCTGGGAGGAGGCGGAGATGCCGACCACGGCGACCATGGCGGCGATGCCGAGCGCGATGCCGAGCGCGGACAGCAGCGCCCTGGTGGGCCGGGTCCGCAGCCCCGACGCGCCGGTCCGCACGACATCACCCAACGGCAGCCGGGACGGCCGGAGCCGCTGGGCGGTCACGCCGTCACCGCCGTGCGGGTGTCGCCGGCGACGCGGCCGTCGCGCATGAGGATCTGCCGGTCCAGGCTCGCGGCCAGGTCCCGGTCGTGGGTGATGACCACGACGGTGGTGCCGGCGGCGTGCAGCTCGCGGAGCACGGTCATGACGCCGGCACCGGCGACGGAGTCGAGGTTGCCGGTCGGCTCGTCGGCGAGGAGCAGCGCCGGCCCGCCGGCGACGGCACGGGCGATCGCGACCCGCTGCTGCTCGCCGCCGGACAGTTCGGTTGGCCGGTGGCCGAGCCGGTGGCCAAGGCCGACGCGTTCGAGGGCCTCCGCCGCCCGGTCGCGGCGCTGCCGGGCCGGCACCCCCGCGTAGAGCAGACCGTCGGCGACGTTGTCGAGCGCGGAGGTGCCGGCGGCGAGGTGGAACTGCTGGAACACGAACCCGATCCGGCGCGCCCGCAGCGCCGACAGCTGCCGGTCGCTCAGCCGGGACACGTCGTGCCCGTCGACGGTGACCCGGCCGGACGTCGGCAGGTCGAGGGTGCCGAGCACGTGCAGCATGGTGGACTTGCCGGAGCCGGACGGGCCCGCGACGGCGACCAGTTCACCGGCCCCGACGCGCAGCGTGACCCCGTCGAGCGCGCGGACGCCGCCGCGGTACACCTTCGTCACGTCGGTCAGTTCGATCATCGCGGCATCCCCACCGTCATGCCTTCGGTGAGGCCGTCCCCGGTGACCTCGACCCGGCCGCCGGCGAACAGGCCCGGCTCCACCTTGATGTACCGGGTGCCCGTGCCGTCGACGACCTCGAGCCCGTAGCCGCCCTCGGCGAGAGCGACCAGCGCCGCCACCGGCACGGTGAGGACGTCGGCGCGTTCGGCGGCGGTGAAGGTCACCTCGACGACGGCCGCCTCGATCCCGGCCGCGGCGGCCGGGTCGGCGAGGGAGACGAGCGCCTCGACCCGGGTCTGCGGCGGGGTGTCGGCCGCCTGCTCGATCACGGTGTACACCCGGTCGACCCGGCCGGGCACGGTGCGGCCGTCGGGCAGCCGGACCTGCACCTGGACGCCGGGCCGGGCCAGGCGCTGCTTGGAGACCGCGAGGTGCACGGTCACGGTCCGGTCGGTGCCGGTGAACCGCAGCACCTCCTGTCCCCCGCCGGTGGACTCGTTGACGCCCGCCGTGACGGTGTCCACCCGGATCGCGCCGGCGGCGAACAGCACCCGGCCGAGGTCGACCTCGCCGGTCTGCGGCAGGCCGAGATCCTTCTGCCAGCGCCGGACCGCGGTCGCGGTGGCGGCGGTGTACGCGGTGTCGACGGGGAACCCACCGTAGCCGAGGACGCGCAGGTTCTCCTCGAGCTGCCGCACGTCGGTGCCGGTGACGCCGGGGGTGAGCGGCCGGTACGCGGCGACGGCGCCGTACAGCAACACGACGGGCCGGTCGTCGACGCGGTACACCGGCCGGCCCCGCTCGATCACGTCGCCGGGCAGCGGCGTGCCGGTGATGACGCCCGGGACCCGGCCGGACAGGGTGCTGGTGCGGCCGTAGCCGAGGTCGCCGGGCTCCTCGTCCACGTCGTGCATCGTCTGCCGGGTCACCTGGGCCGTCGCCGGCGGCAGCCCGGTCGCGGTGCGCGGACCGGGGTCGTCACCGCCGAACCCGACGGCGGCGGCGACCGCGGCGCCGGCCACGACCACCACGGCGACCACCCAGACCGCCCTCACCGTTGCCCCGACGGTGTCGGGGACGCCACCCGGCCGCCGTGGCGGATGCAGACCGACTCGGCCGCCTCGTACTGCGGGTCCATGCGGACCGCCTCCGGCACGTCGACGGCGCCGTTCGAGGCCGGGTCGGGGAAGTCCTCCACGCCCTGCGCGCGCATGCACCGCGACTCGTCGCGGGCGGTGCCGAGCTTCTTGTCCATCTCATCGGGCGACAGCACGGGTTCGTACTGCTTGCACGCCGCCATCGCCTTGCCCAGCACCTCCGGGTCGATGGACTCCTTGTCGTACCCGCCGCCGACCCGGACCCGGTCGCCGTCGACCTGCGGATCCGCCTCGGGCACGCCGTGCTCGCGCATGCACCGGGCGTGCAGCAGGCCCTGCTGCTCGAAACTCAGGGTCGTCGTGGCACGGGGCGCCGCGGTGCCGTCCACCGTCGCGACACCACCGTCGTCACCGCTCTTCGTGCAGCCGGCCAGCAACACCGGCAGCAGCAGCACCGGCAGCAGGCCGCCGGTCAGGAGTCGAATCCGCATGACCCCGAGTCCACCAACCGGGGTGCAACAGCACCGTCACAGCGGCTGTAACGTCGGTGTAATCCCTGCTCGCGGAGACTGGTGCCGTGCGGATACTGCTGATCGAGGACGAGCCCGTGCTGGCCGAGCAGGTCGCCGACGGGCTGCGGGACCGCGGCATCGCCGTCGACGTCGCCGCCGACGGGCTGGACGGGCTGCACAAGGCCGGCGCCAACCGCTACGACGTGGTCGTGCTCGACCGTGACCTGCCCGGCGTGCACGGCGACCAGGTGTGCACGGTCCTCGCCGCGGGTGGCAGCGACGCGCGGATCCTGATGCTCACCGCCGCCGGTGAGGCCGCCGACCGGGTCGCCGGGCTGACCCTCGGCGCCGACGACTACCTGCCCAAGCCGTTCGTGTTCGACGAGCTGGTCCTGCGGATCCGGGCCCTGGCGCGGCGGGCCAACAACGCGCCGCGGGTCCTGCGCCGCGCCGGGCTGCAGTTCGACACCGCGCGGCGGATCGTCACCCGTGACGGCCGCGTCATCCCGCTGACCACGAAGGAGCTGGCCGTGCTGGAGATCATGATGGGTGCCGACGGTGCCGTCGTCAGCGCCGAGGACCTGCTGGAGCGGGCCTGGGACGAGCACGCCGACCCGTTCACCGCGACGGTCCGGGTGACGATGGCCCGCCTGCGCCGCAAACTCGGTGAGCCGCAGCTGATCGAGACGGTCGTCGGCGCGGGGTACCGGCTGTGAGGGTCCGCGCGACGATCCGGCTGCGGCTTGCCGTGGTGTACACCATCGTCCTGGTCGCGACGAGCGGCGTGCTGCTGGCGGTCAACGACGTGCTGCTGTACCAGAGCCTCTACGCGCAGGTCGACGGCGCGTTGATCGAGCGGTCCGGGGTGCCGCCGCCGACGAAGGCCCCGGACGGATCGTTCGGGGACCCGGACAAGGAGCCGAAGTTCCGGTTCGACCAGGAGGTGCGCGCCGAGCTGCGGGCCGAGGCGCTGCGCGACAGCATCGGCACGTCCGCGATCGCCCTGCTGATCGCGGCGCTGGTCGCGATGGGCGTCTCGTGGCTCGTCGCCGGCCGCATGCTGCGGCCGCTGCGAACCTTGACGGCCGCCACCCGCCGGATCTCGCAGGACCGGCTGCACGAGCGGATCGCGCTCACCGGCCCGCGCGACGAGCTCAAGGAGCTCGCCGACACGTTCGACGCCATGGTGGAGCGCCTCGAAGCGTCGTTTCGCAGCCAGCGCCGGTTCGTCGCGGACGCCGCCCACGAGCTGCGCACGCCCCTGACGATCGTGCGGACCGGCACCGAGGTGCAGCTGGCGAAGCGAAACAGCGGACCCGAGCAGTGGGAGGCGGCGGCGCGGCGGGTCCTGACCGCGACCGGCCGCGCCGAACGCATGCTCGACGGGCTGCTCGCCCTGGCCCGCAGCGACAGCGGCGTCATCGCCGGCGAGCCGTACGACCTCGCGGTCGCCGCCGCGACGGCCCTGACCGAGGTCGACGCCGAGGCCGAGACGGCGCAGCTCCACCTCACCAACGACCTGCGCCCGGCCCCGGTCACCGGCGACCCGGCGCTGCTCGACCGGCTCCTGGGCAACCTGGTGGGCAACGCGGTCCGGCACAACCACCACGGCGGCTGGGTCGACGTGGTCACCGCGCAGCACGACGGCGTGGTGGTCGTGACGGTCCGCAACAGCGGCGACGTCGTCCCGGCCGCGGAGGTGGAGCGGCTGTTCGAACCGTTCCAGCGGCTCGCGGCCGGCCGCGCCGCCGGCGCCCGCTCGACCGGCCTCGGCCTGGCGATCGTGCGCTCGATCGTGCGCGCGCATCAGGGCACGGTCACGGCGACCGCGCACGACGACGGTGGCCTGACCGTGACGGTCACGCTCCCGGCGCAGGTAGCGAACTGAACGGCACCGGCGCCGGCACCGCACAGGTGCTGGCGACCTCGAGCGAGGCGCCGGTGGTCGCGGCCTCCAGCAGCCGCTCCATCACGTCCAGGACGTGGAACGCCAGCTCACCCGAGGCGCGCGGGGACGTGCCGTCGCGCAGGGACAGGGCCAGGTCCGCGACGCCGTAGCCGCGGGCCGCGTCGCGGTAGCCGGCCCGCTCCGGGACGTCGGCCCACTCCTGCGTGGCCGCGGTGTACAGCCGCACCGGGCCGTCGAAATTGTTCGGATCCGGCACCGACAGGGACCCCGAGTCGCCGTACACCTCGATTCTCGGAAGCTGTCCGGCCCAGACGTCGAAGCTCATCATGAGCGTGGTCACCGCACCGCCGGCGTGTTCGAGGACGCCGGTTACGTGGGTGGCCACCTCGACCGGGAAGACCGTGCCGGCGTTCGGTCCGGATCCGATCTCGCGGGTCGCGCGGGGCGTGGCCGTCACGCCGGTGACCCGGCGGACCGGGCCGAGCAGGTGCACCAGCGCGGTCAGGTAGTAGGGCCCCATGTCGAGCAGCGGCCCACCGCCGGGCTGGTAGTAGAACTCGGGCGACGGGTGCCAGCGCTCATGCCCGGGGGTGATCATGAACGCGGTCGCGGCGACCGGGGTGCCGATGTCACCGGCTTCGACGCTCGCGCGGGCGGTCTGCACGCCGGTGCCGAGCACCGTGTCGGGCGCGCAGCCGACGACGAGACCGGCGCGGGCGGCGGCGTCGAGGACCCCGCGGGCCTCGGTGGTGCCGGCGGCGAGGGGCTTCTCGCCGTAGACGTGCTTGCCCGACGCGATCGCGGCGAGCGCCACGGCGGCGTGGGCCTGCGGCACGGTCAGGTTCAGGACGAGGTCGACGTCGTCGGCGGCGAGCAGCTCCTCGGGTGTCCCGGGCCGCACCCCCTCGAACTGCCCGGCCAGGGCCGCGGCGCGACCGGTGTCGAGATCGGCGACGCGGGTCATGGCGACGCCGGGCAGGCGGGCGAACGTGGTGGCATAGGCCGTGCTGATCTTGCCGGCGCCGATGACGCCGACCTTCAACGTGTCGCCCATGCCAGCCCCCGCATGATGATCTCGTGGTGTTCGGCGACCTCAAGGTCCTCGAGGCGGTGGCCGACGGTGGTGACGAACACCTTGCCGGCGCCCCACCGGGTGGTCCACACGACCGGCATCGTGACGCCGTCGACGTCGGTGGTCGCGTGGACCTCGATCGACGGGTCGACGTGCACGTGGTAGCGCTCGGTGTGCACGGTGAACGGCCCGATCCCCTTGACGACCGGGTGGTCGGAGACGGGCCGCACCTCGTAGGTGAGGAAGTCGGCCGGATGGTGCACGAACTGGCCGCCGGTCAGGTGCTGGTAGTCGGGGGAGGCGCGGAACGCGTCGATGATGCCGCCGTGCCAGCCGGCGAATCCGGTGCCGGCCCGCACCGCGGTGGTGAGGCCGGTCAGCTGCTCCGGCGTGATCGTGCCCATGGTCCAGCACTGCACGATGAGGTCGGCGCGGTCCAGCAGCCCGGCGTCGAGGTAGATGTCGAGGCTCTCGGCCGTGACGACCTCCACGCCGCGTTGCCGCAAGTGCGTCACGTAGCGGTCGGTGGCCTCGACGGGCCGGTGGCCCTCCCAGCCGCCGCGAACGACGATGGCTGTGGTCATGCCGTGTCCTTTGCCGCGAAGTTGGCGGTCAACGCCTGGCCGCCGGTGACCGTGAACGGGTAGTCGCGCGCGGTGGAGACCTCGACGCCGCCGACCGTCCAGCTCACGAACCGGAATCCGGGTGCGGCCTTGGCCGATGCCGTGACCTGGCTGCCGGGCTCGTAGCAGCCCGGCCGCGTCTCGTTGCCCCGCAGCCTGACGGTGCCGGCGAGCTCGGGAGACGCCGCCGCCGTGATCTCGTGCTCCACGATGTTGATGACCATGACATTGTAGAGCTTCACGGGTCCGGAACTCGTTGTGCCGTTGAACCGCATCAGGTTGACGACGGTCACGTTCCCGCCGGCGACCTGCACGGTGTAGCCGTCGGCCCCGAGGTTGTCGGTGCCCAGGTTGAACACCCGCACGCTGCCGGAGCGCACGATGAGCCCGTTGTGCAGGCCGTAGCCGAACGCGTCGGCGACGGTCAGCCGGTTCGCGCCGTCGACCGTGACCAGGTCCGCGTACTTTCGCGTCCAGCCGTCGATCACCTGCGGGAAGAGGTCCTTGCCGAGGACCCAGTTGGGCAGGTGGAAGCCGGTCCGCACGAAGGTGTTGCCGTTGCTGAGCACACCCTCGATCCGCCCGTCGTCGCTCCTGCCGACGGTGACGCCGTGCCGCACGAAGGTACCTTTGATCTTCCTGACCAGGAAGCGGTCGTTGCGGTGCGTGGCCATGTCGATGGCGTTCCACGCGTTCGGCAGGCCGATGTTGACGGCGTAGGTGGCGGTGCCCTGCCCGCGGATCGTGTACGGGAACGGGACCAGGCCGCCCGGCGCGGCCGGGTTGTTCTCCGGGTAGAACACCCGCAGGCCGTTGACGCCGGCCCGCTCGCCGCGCAGCGTGATCGCGGCCTGCTCGGTGTCCGGGTTGGCGGTGTTGCGCCCGGCGTAGGACATCAGCACGGTGCCGCCGCTGCGGCCGTCCTCGTCGCGGTTCGGCACCGCCGAGGCGCCGCGCAGCTCGACCCCGGCGGGGACGATGAGCCGGCCGCCGAGCCGGTACCAGCCGGCGGGGAGGTAGACCACGCCACCGCCGTCCCGCCCGGCGCGGTCCAGCACCCGCTGGATGCCCGCCGTCGCGTCCTGCGCGGGAAGGTAGCCGTTACCCCGCAGCGTGCCGCTCACCTCGTAGAGGACCTCGCGGCGGGGCTTGACGGCGACGGGTGCCGCGTCGTCGGCAGGCGGGTCCCCGGCGAGCTGGTACACCGTGCCCTGGACCGTGCCGGCGACCTCGGTGCCGGTGAGCTTGACGTAGCCGCCGCCGCTGTTGACCACGGCGGCCCGGGTGCCCTCCAGCCGGCTCGCCGCCATAGCCAGCCCCCACCGGGCGTCGAACTGGTCGACCTGCAGCGCGGTGTCGGTGCGCAGCAGCTGCACCCGCTGGAAGACACCGGTGAACTCGGCCCGCAGTCCCCGCACGACGTGGATGCCGATCCGGTAGTCCGCCGCGGACAGGTCGGTGAACTGGTCCCATTCCAGGTCGCCGAGGACGAAGCCGGTGCCGTGCGCGCGGGTCCACGCGTCGAGGGTGCCGCGCCGCGGCGGGTGGTACGCCGCGGGGGCCTCGGCCCAGTAGGCGTTGCTGAACCTGATGTTCTCCCACGTGCCGACGTCGGCGCCGTTGTACGCCTCGACGCCCTCCAGCAGCGCGGTGCCCCTGATGTTGCGCACCGTCGCCGACTCGTGCGTCTGGCCGTTGCCCGGCGGGCGGCCCCGTTCGTCGCGCATGGTGCTGATGCCGATGCCGCGGTAGGAGTTGAGCATGGTCACGTCGGAGACGGTGCTCATCATGTAGTTCTCGTCGCCGGCCCAGGCGCTGCCCGGGATCTCGAACGTGAAGTTGTAGGGCACCGGCGCGGTCGCGCTCTGCCGCGGGTAGTAGGTGGTGAGGCCCACGACGCCGGCGCTGCCGCCGATGCGGAACAGCACGGGACCGGTGTCGCCGGCGGGCAGGTCCGCGCTGACGAGGGTGCCGTAGCCGCCGCGGCCCTGATCCGGGTCGCGCCGGTCACCGCGCACCGTGCAGAAGGCCGGCACCTCGACGGTGCTGGTCACCCGATACGTGCCTTCGGGCAGCCAGACGGTCCCGCCACCGGCGTCGTAGCAGTCCCACAGGGCCGCCTGCAGTGCCGCCGTGGCGTCCCGGCGACCGGTCGGGTCGGCACCGTAGGCGGTGGCGTCGAAGTCCGCGACGACCGCGTCGGCGCTCGGGTACCTGGTCGTGATGAGCTTCGGCGCCGGGGTGACGACCCGCTGGTCGCGGATCTGGAGTCCGGCCACGTCGAAGCCGGTGAGACCGGCGGCGTACCCGTTGAGGTTGACCCGCACGTACCGTGCGGTCACGGCGGCGAACCGGGTCCGCGACGAGCCGTTGCCACCGCTCGCGCCGTTGCGTCCGACGGTGGTGTAGGTGGTGCCGTCGGTGGAGACCTCGACGGTGTAGTCGGGCGAGTAGGCGTTGCCCCACTGGACCAGCACCTCGTTGACGGGCCGCGCCGCGCCGAGGTCGGCCCGCAGCCACTCCCCCGCGCCGCCGTTGCCGCTCGTCCAGGCGGTCGTTGCGTCGCCGTCGTTCGCCGCCGCCGGGCTCGAACCGCCGGCAGTGCTGCTGGCGGTGAGGGTGGCCCGGCGGGCCAGGTCGGTGTCCACGGCCGAGGCGCGGAACGCCTGGTACGTGTCGTACAGCCCGGCCAGCGCCGCCGCCACCTGTGCCTCGGTCGCCCCCGTGGCGTCGAGGACTGCCTGTGCCTGGGTGACGGCCGCGGTCAGGGTCGCCTTCGATCCGGGCGGGTACTGCCCGTCGCGGGTTCCCTCACGGGCTGCGGACAGCGCCAGGTTCGCCGTGGCGACGAGGTCCCGCAGGCCGGCCTTGGCGTCGAGCTGGCGCGGGACGACGGTCACCCGCACGGCGGCGACGGTGAGCTCGACCGGGGAGCCGTCGTGGGTGAGCCGGAAGTCCGCGCCGTTGGTGCGATTGGTCAGGATCGCGTCGTCGAGGACGAAGTCCTGCGTCTTCCAGGTCTGGCTGTCGCCGTAGGTGACGGCCGCCGACGGCTTGAACTTGTCGGCGATGTCCTCGCCGGGCGAGTCGTAGTGCAGGAACAGCGTGCCGTTGCCCGAGTCGAGGTAGTCGACGCTGACCATGACGATGTCGGTGGTGTTGTACGCGTAGCTGTCCGAGACGTTCATGTACAGGTAGTTGGTCCCCGGCGGCGGCGCGGCGGCGTTGGTCTTCCAGTAGCCCCGCCCGGCGGTGGCGCCGGTGACCAGCCCGGCCTCGTTGTCCCCGGCTCTCGGGCCGAGGCCGGTGTCGGTCGCCGTGGGCCCGAGGACGGCCTGCGGTCCGGTCCTGGTGATCCGGACCTGGGCGACCGTGAGATCCGATGCCGCTGCGTTGCCGGCCGCGTTGTCGTTCGCGGCCAGGCGGAGCTCGCCGGCGAGCGCGGCGCCGTCCAGGCCGACCGCCGCCAGCCGCCAGGCGTTGGTGCCGGCGAGGTCGGCAACGGTCTTCGTGTCGCCGGACGGGGTGCGCAGCGTCACCCGGCCGCTGCCGGCGTCGTAGTAGGTGACCACGACGACGACCGGCGCCTGGGCGACACTCGCGGCGTAGCCGGCGTCCGGGGTCACGCCGAGGTAGCTGGTGCCGGCGGCGACCTGCGTCTGCCAGTACCCACGGCCGTCCAGCGTCCCGGTGCGCAGGCCCGACGGGTCGTCGCCGGCACGGGCCGCCAGGCCGAGCGTGACCGGCGCCGGGCCGAGGTCCGCGCCGACGCCGCGGGGGTACATGACCGGGCCGGGTGCGGCGTGCGCGGCGCCGGCGGGCACCAGGAGGGCGGCGGCCGCGACGACGGCCAGCCAGATGAGCGACCAACGGGGTGTCATGGGGTGCCTCCGGGATCGGGACGCCAGCCGTACACGGGAGCGAATCCGAGCACGGTTTCGGCCAGGCGGATGTCGATGAGGCTCTGGTGGTCGGTGAGTTCGGCCCGCACCGCGGCTCCGGGGTGATAGCGGTGCAGCAGCTCGCGGGTCGGCACGGCGGTCGTGGTGTCGGCCGCGGCGATGTTGAGCACGTGGTGCCCGGCGAGGTCGGCGGTCAGGGCGGCGTGCGCGGCCCGGGCGACGTCCCGCGAGTCGACCCAGGCCCACAGGTCGCGGCGGTTGCCGGCCGGGTCGCGGCGCACCGCGTCGAGCCGCTCGCGCAGCCGTTCTCCCGTGCCCGCGAACGGGAACCGCAGGCACACCGTGGACACGCCGAACCGGCGGGTGGTGAAGGCCGCGATCTCCTCGGTGAAGGTCTTCGACAGTCCGTAGGAGTCGACGGTCAGCGACGGGTGCCGCTCGTCGACCGGCACGTAGTGCGGCGACAGGTCGCGGTCCGCCCAGGCCAGGCCCACCGCGGAGAAGCTGGACGAGGTGACGACGCGCCGCACGCCGCGGCGGCCGGCCTCGGTGAACACGAGGTACGCCGACGTGGTGTTGCCCTGCAGCGTCTCGTGTTCCGGCACGATGCCCGGGGCGGGGATCGCCGCCAGGTGCACCACCGCCTGCACGCCGCCGGCGGCGGTGGCCGCCGGGCCGGTGAAGCACTCCGCGACGAACCCGGGATCGCGCAGGTCGCCGACGAGGTGCCCGGCGGTCCCCGGAGCCGGCCGGTCGACCCGGTCGGCGGCGAGGACGGTCAGACCGGCGTGGACCAGTTCGGCCACGACGAGCTGGCCGATGCCGCCGGCGGCGCCGGTGACCAGCACCGCACCCATCTGGTGGCTCATGCCTTGACCGCACCCATCAGGCCGTTGACGAAGTACCGCTGGGCCGCGACGAACAGGATGATCACCGGGATCACCACGATCAGCGCGCCGGCCATCAGCACGTTGTAGTGCTGCACCGCCCCGGACTGCAGGTTCTGCAGCGCGATCGGCAGGGTGAACGCGTCGGGGTCGTTGAGCGAGACCCGCGTGAGCAGGTACTCGTTCCAGGTCGGGATCGCGGTGAGGACCGCGATGGTGACCAGGACCGGCCGGGACAGCGGCAGGTAGATGGTGGCGAAGATGCGCAGTTCGCCGGCGCCGTCGACGCGGGCCGCCTCGCGCAGCTCGCCGGGGATGGCGTCGAAGGCGTTGGTCATCATCAGGATCGACAGCGGCGCGGACCCGTTCACGAACGGCAGGATCAGTCCCCAGTGGGTGCCCAGCAGGCCGAGCTTGTTCTCCAGCAGCACGACGGGCAGCAGCACGGTGACGCCGGGCACGAACAGCAGCGCCATGAACAGCCGGTACAGCGCCTTGCGTCCCGGGAAGTTCAGCACCGAGAACGCGTAGCCGGCCGCCGAGTAGATCGCCAGCACCAGCAGGACGGTCAGGACGGTGACCTTGAGGCTGTTCAGGAAGTAGTCGAAGAAGTGCAGCTCGTTCCAGGTCTCGACCAGGGTGTCCAGGGTCGGCCGGTGCGGGATGAGGCCCCCGCCGGCGGCGACCTCGAACCGGTCCTTGAAGGCGGCGGACACCATCCACAGGAAGGGGTACAGGCTGATCGCCGCGTACAGCAGCAACAGCAGCCCGATCGCGACGCGGGCCAGCAGGCCCGGCAGGGACTTCATGTGACCCTCCGCATGGCCCGCAGGTTGACCGCGGCGAGGATCAGGGCGGCCACGAACAGCATCCAGCCCAGCGCGCTGGACAGGCCGAGCGTCGGGTCGAGTTGGGACAGGAACGCGAGCTTGTAGGTCTCCAGGCCCAGGACGTTGGTGTGGTTGCCGGGGCCGCCGTTGGTCATGATGAGGAACGTCTGGAAGCCCTGCAGCGAGTCCCGCAGGGCGAGCAGGACGATGATGGCGGTGATCGGGCGCAGCAGCGGCCAGATGACGTGCCGGGTGATGTGCCACGGGCCGGCGCCGTCCACCCGGGCCGCCTCGACCAGCGTCGGGTCGACGGCCTGCAGCCCGGCCAGGTACAGCATCATCGACACCGGCACCGACGACCACACGGTGATGACGATGAGGGTCGGCAGCGCAGTCGACGGGTTGCCGAGGAAGCCCTGCGGCTGTTGCAGGCTGCCGAGCCCGACCGAGCCCAGCAGCAGGTTGATCGCGCCGTCCGGCTGCAGCACGTACATCCACGCGAAGTAGACGGCGATCCCGCTGGTCACCTGCGGCAGGAAGTAGACCGAGCGCAGGAAGGTCTTGAGTCTGCGCACGGAGTTCAGCAGGATCGCGAGCGGGAAGCTGACCGCGACCGTCAGCACGGGCACCGCGAGCATCACCCAGAACGTGTTGCGGGCCGCGGTGTGCACCCGCGGGGCGTACGTGGGATCGTTCCACAGCAGGTCGGCGTAGTTCTGCAGGCCGACCCACCGCCAGTTCGGGGTGAAGCCGTTCCAGGTCGCGAAGCTCAGCGAGAAGCCGTAGCCGACGGTGTAGGCGCCCATCACCGCGAACAGGACGACGGCGGGGGCCACGAACGCCGCACCCCAGGCCACCTCCGAACGGCGGTAGCGCGTCCTGCCCCGGACCGGGGCCCGCCGGGTCGGCGACGGGCCCTTCACGATCGTGTCGACCGCCATTACTGCTTGGTCCAGTAGGCGTCGATCTGCTTGGTCATCTCGGCGCCGATCTCCGCGGCGCTCTTCTTCTTCAGCGGGGTGAGGTCCATCAGGGTCGCGGCGACGGGGGTGCCGTCATAGGCGTTGGGCCGGTAGGAGGTGTCCCCCGGGTTGTAAGCGTTGGGACCGGAGCCGAACGCCTTGATCATTGCGCCGAGGGCGGGACCGACGGCGGCGCTGGGGTCGGCGCCGAGGTCGGTCGGCGGGACGTCGAGGGCCTCCTTCGCGAACGTGGCCGACACGTCCGCCTTGGCCAGGTACTTGAGCCACTGCACGGCGCCGGCCCGGTTCTTCGTCGTCGCCGACACCGACACGCCGGTGAGGGTGAACGGCGCGAGGCTCAGGTCCTTCACCGCGCCGTTGGCGGGGGCGGGCACGGGGAACGTCAGCACGTTGGCGGCGTCGAAGCCGTTCTGGGCCAGGAACGCGAGGGTGAACGTGCCGCCGATGTCGAACGTGGACTTGCCCTGGACGAACGACATGTCGGCCGAGTCGATGTCGAGGCTCTGGGTGCCCGGCGTCCAGTACGGGGTGACCTGCCCGTAGGTCTCCAGCACCTGCACGCCGGTGGGCGAGGCGAAGTTGCTCGCCTTGTCCTTGCCCCACAGGGCCCGGAACTTCTCGGGGCCGAGCAGGCCGTAGGCCATCGGTTGCAGGAACCACTCCAGGCCGGTGGTCGGCGACTTGAAGCCGATCGTGACGCCGCCGTTGTCGGGGTGTTTGGCCTTGACCTTCCCCAGCACCTCGATGAACTGCTCCCAGGTGGTGGGCGCGCTGGTGACCCCGGCGTCGGCCAGGCGCTGCTTGTTGGCGTAGACGATGCCGAACGTGCCGACGGTGAGCGGCACGCTGTAGCGCTGGCCGAGCTTGATGCCCTTGGTCTTGGCGTCCTTCGCGAGGGACTTCTGGTAGTACTCGTCGGTGACGCTGCCGTCCTTGCGCACCTGCGGCAGGTAGCTGTTCAGCCAGGCGTCGTCGACGTCCTTGGCCAGGTCGGTCAGCAGGCCGGCGCCGCCGAAGGCGAAGTCGTCGCCGGTGGTGTGCACCTCGAACAGGTCCGGCAGGTCCTTGGTCTGGGCTGCCGCCTGCACCTTGGTCACGTAGGCGTCGTCCGGGCCGTAGGCCTCGACCTTGACCGAGATGCCGGTCTCCTTCTGGAATCCTTCCGCGACCTTCTGCAGGGCCTTCACGTGCGACTGCTTGAAGGTCCACATGGTGAGGGTCTTGCCGGACGAGCTTGCGCTGTCCGAATCGCCGCCACAGGCAGCGGTGGTGGCGCCGAGTGCCAGCGTCACCAGGACGGCCAGTGCAGGCCGCCACGCGCATCGTTGCAATGTCATCACGGGTGCCGAGCCTTCGCGTCCAGGGCGCCATCGACAGGCGCCGCTCAATGTCGAGAAGGTAAATCGAATTGATGTACTGTGTCAACCACGTCACAGCGGTCAGGAAGTAGGCACATCGATGCAACAAACTGCCGACCACGCGTCACAGCGGCACGCCGTGCTGGCGGAGGCACCGTGGGCCGCCCCGGCCGGAGCTGCGCGGATCACCCGGGTCCGCACGTTTCTGTGCGCCCCGCAGGGCTGCCCGTACCTCATCGTGCGCGTCGAGACGGACCAGCCGGGGCTCTACGGCCTGGGCTGCGCCAGCGACCCGCAGCGCACCCTCGCGGTCCGCGCGGTGCTGGACGGGTATCTGGGCCCGCTGCTGCGCGGCCGGGACGCCGGCGACATCGAGGACCTCCACCGGCTGCTGCTGAACAGCGGCTACTGGCGGGGCGGCTCGATCGCCAACAACGCCCTCGGCGCCATCGACGTCGCGCTGTGGGACATCAAGGCCAAGGTTGCCGGCCTGCCGCTGCACTCGCTGCTCGGCGGCCGGGCCCGGCACGGCGCGTCGGCGTATACGCACGTGGACGGCGCGGATCCCGGCGATCTCGCCGACAAGGTGCACGCGGCCGTCGAGGCGGGATACCGGCACGTGCGCGTCCAGGTCGCGGTGCCAGGCGTGGACACCTACGGCGTCGCGTCCACCGGCTCCGGTGCGTGGGACTCCGCGGCGTACCTGCACCATGTCCCGCCGGTGCTCGTCGACGTGCGGCGCCGGGTCGGCGACGCGGTCGAGCTGCTGCACGACGCGCACGAGCGGCTCACCCCGGCGCAGGCCCGGCAGCTGGTCGCCGCCGTCACCGACGCCGGGCTGTTCTTCCTCGAGGACGCGCTCGCGCCGGAGGACAGCGCCTACTTCGGGCAGCTGCGCGCCGCCGGGCCGGTGCCGCTCGCGGTCGGGGAGCTGTACGACGACGTGAGCCGGTTCCTGCCCCTGCTGGAGCAGCGGGCCATCGACTTCGCGCGGGTGCGGATACCGACGCTCGGCGGCCTGACCCCGACCCGCAAGCTGGTCGCCGCCTGCGAGTTGTTCGGCGTGCGCACCGCGCCGCACGGGCCGGGTGACGTCAGCCCGGTGGCGCAGGCGGCCAACGTCGCGCTCGACGTCGCCAGCCCGGCCTTCGGCGTGCAGGAGGCCGCGCGGTTCCACGACGCCACCCTGGAGGTGTTCCCCGGGGCCCCGGTGCCGCAGCGGGGCAGCCTGTACCCGTCCGCGTCACCGGGGCTCGGGGTGGACTTCGACGAGGCGGCCGCCCGCCGGTATCCGGCTCCCCCACCGCTGCGGCACGACCGGTGGGCGCTGCTGCGCGGCGTTGACGGGGCCGCGCACCGGCCGTGAACCTCGTCGTTGTCAGCCGAGGGCAGTCAGCCGAGGGCAGTCAGCCGAGGTAGTCAGCCGAGGTAGTCAGCCGAGGTAGTCAGCCGAGCAGGAGGGACTGTGGTTGCACCGACAGCGTCTGGTCGAGGACCAGGCAGGCGGCCCCGATCGCGCCCACGTCGATGCCGAGCGCGGTCTGCGTCACCACGGTCGGGTGGATGCGCTCCACGAACGGCGAGCTCTCCACGATGCCCGGCACGATCGCGGTGAACCGCTCGGCGAGCAGCGGCCAGATCGGTCCGCCGAACACGATCATCTCCGCGTCGACCAGCGTCGCGGCGGCGCTCACCCCGCGCCCGACCCGCACCGCCCAGCGGTCGATGATCTCGCCGGCCGTCACATTGCCCGACGCCGCGTGCCGGCACAGCTGCCGCAGGCTCTGCTCCGCGTCGCGCGGCCCGGCCGGCTTGTATTCCGGGCCCAGCACGCCGTGCTCGATCGCCTCGGTGACCAGCGCGTTGGTGGTGCAGGCGGCGTAGAGCCCGCCGACCTCGCCCGCGTTGCCGGAGAAGCCGCGCAGCACCACGTCGTCGACGACCAGGCCCATCCCGGAGCCGGTGCCGAGGTAGAAGAACAGAAAGTTGCCGGTGTTGCGGGCGGCGCCGGCCCAGCGCTCGGCGACCGCGGCCGCGATGACGTCCTTGTCGAGCAGCACCGGCAGCCCGGTGGTCCCGGCCAGATGGTCGCGCAGCCGCACCCGTCCCCACCCGGCCAGCTCGGGCGGCGCGATCACCAGCCCCGACGCCACGTCCACCGGGCCGGGCGCGGCGATGCCGAGCCCCAGGATCTTCTCCCGCGCCACCCCGGCGTCGAGCACGAGCGCATTGATCGACTCGCTCATCTCCACCAGGGTGTGGTCGGGGTCGGCCGCCTCGGGCGTGGGCCGCTGGGCCCGCGCCACCGTGTTGCCCAGCAGGTCGAGCAGCACGAAGGTCACCACGGCGGGATCGAGGTGGACACCGATGGCGTAGCGCGCGCCGGCGTTGATCCGCAGCAGCCGCCGCGGCTGGCCGCTGCCCGAGCTGCGGGTGCCCGCCTCACGGGCCAGCCCGGTGTCGATCAGCCGGCGGCAGATGTTCGACACCGTCTGCGCCGACAGGCCGGTGGCCGCCACCACCTCGACCCGGCTCAGCCCGTCCGGCACCCGCCGGATCGCGTCGAGGACCACCGACTCGTTGAAGTCGCCCATCCGCGGCAGATTCGTGCCACGCCTCATCGGCAGCCGCTTGTCCACTGTTCTCCTATGCCGGCCGGCGCTTGGTGACTTCATCCATCAAATCGATTTAAGCCTACCATTCAGCGACGCGGCCCCCGCGCGGCTGCGCGGGGTCGAGTTGCCACACCTTCACGTGGCAGATTGAACATCACGCCCCGCCCCGCTGTCACAGCCGGGACAGAACGCGACACTCGGAGTTCGGGTCAGCGGATGCTTGGCGTTCGAACCCGCTGGCAGGGTGTCGTCCTCCGGCTGCGGCGGGAACCCTCCTCACCCCTGGTTCCCCGCGACCGCACCGGCTGACACGGCGGCGGCGCTGCCCGAGCGGCACTCCGTTTCGGGGGGCGTCGTCAGTAATACCACTGATGCCCCGTCCCGCGGCCGGCCACATCCTGGGGTGCGACACCTGAGACAGAGGAGCTTCCCGATGGCAGCCGCGCCGGTCAGGCATCCACCCAACGTGCTGTTCAACCTCGCCGGGGTCGTCCTCATCGTGGGCGGCATCGGCCTGACGCTCTACGGTTTCGCCGACATCCTGCGGGTCATGGACGAGTTCGACCCGTTCCGCGGCGACGGCCCGCCGGTGGCCGTCGCCGACGGTGCGGCACTCATCTTCTGGGGCATCATCATCTTCACGATCGGCCGCTACTTCTGGCGCGGCGCCCGCCGCCGTGGCGCCCGGGACCGCTTCGGCCGCCTGCTGATCATCGCCGGCTACCTGCTGGTCGGTGCGGGCCTGGACGCCGGCGCGCACGCCGGGGTGCAGCTGTGGAACGGCCGGACCGGCGACGACATGCAGTCGGCGGTGCTCCATGCCCTGCTGATGTTCCTGCTGTGGGCGGTGCCGGGCGGCGTGCTGGCCACGATCGGGTTCCGGCTCGCCGACGAGGTGGCACTCGCCACCGCCGAGGCCAACGCGGGGCTGTAAACCGGCTGCCGCCGCCGGGGTGGGCGGGCGGTGTCAGGCGACCGTCGTGAGCGGCTGGTCGTCCGCGGCCGCCCATTCCGGGCCGTCCGGGAAGCGGAAGGCCTCCAGCGACGCGGGGACGATCTGCGCGCTCATGCCCGGCGTGGTGGGCGCCAGGTACCGCCCGCCGCTGACCCGCACCGGGTCGGCGAAGTGCTCGTGCAGGTGGTCGACGTACTCGATGGCCCGGTCCTCGGTGCTGCCGCTGACCGCGACGAAGTCGAACATCGCCAGGTGCTGCACCAGCTCGCACAGTCCGACGCCACCGGCGTGCGGGCAGACCGGCACCCCGAACTTCGCCGCGAGCAGCAGGATCGCCAGGTTCTCGTTGACGCCGGCGACCCGGCACGCGTCGATCTGCACCACGTCGATGGCGGCGGCCTGCAGCAGTTGCTTGAACATCACGGCGTTCTGGCAGTGTTCGCCGGTGGCCACCTTGACCGGCGCGACCGCCCGGCGGACGGCGGCGTGGCCGAGCACGTCGTCCGGCGACGTGGGTTCCTCGATCCAGTACGGGTTGAAGGCGCTGAGCTCGCGCATCCATCCGATGGCGTCGGGAACACCCCAGATCTGGTTGGCGTCCACCGCGATGCGGATCTCCGGCCCGACGGCCTGCCGGGCGATGCCCAGCCGGCGCACGTCGTCGGCCAGGTCACCGCCGACCTTCAGCTTGATCAGCTCATAACCGGCGTCGACGGCTTCCCGGCACAGCCGGGCGAGCTTCTCGTCGTCGTAGCCGAGCCAGCCCGGCGTCGTGGTGTACGCCGGATAGCCGCGCTCCAGCAGGATCCGCTCCCGGGTCGCCCGGCCGCCGGCGGCGCCCCGCAGCAGCGCGAGCGCCTCGTCCTCGGTGAGCGCGTCGCGCAGGTAGCGGAAGTCGATCTGGGCCACCAGCTGCTCCGGGGTGAGGTCGGCCAGCAGCTTCCACAGCGGCTGCCCGGCCCGGCGGGCGGCGAGGTCCCAGACGGCGTTGACCAGGCCGCCGGCGGCCATGTGCACCACCCCCTTCGCCGGCCCGAGCCAGCGGATCTGGCTGTCACCGGTGAGCCGCCGGGCGAGGGCGCCCGGGTCGGCCAGCAACTCGTCGACGGGCTGCCCGACCACCATCCCGGCGAGGGACCGCAGCGCCGCGACGGCGATCTCGGTCCCCCGGCCGACGGTGAACACGAGGCCGTGGCCTTCCGCGCCGGAGGTGGTGCGCAGCACGATGTAGGCAGCGGAGTAGTCCGGGAACGGGTTCATCGCGTCGGAACCGTCCCGGTGCCGGGAGGTGGGGAACCTGACGTCGAGGAGGTCCACGGACGAGATGCGCTCAGTCACCAATGCTCCTTGGCAGGTGTCGGAAGGGATCGACCGGCGTCACGTCTGGGCCTTGCCGCCGGTGATCCGGGCGACCACGAGCGCGACCAGGATGACGGCGCCGTTGAGGAAGTTCGTCCACTGCGCGGGCACCCCGGCCAGCGTCAGCACGTTTATGATCATGAACAGCAGCAGGACGCCGGTGAAGGCGCCGAACACGGTTCCCTTGCCACCGTTGAGGCTGACGCCACCGATGACCGCCGCGGCGAAGACCTGGAAGATGGCGCCGTTGCCCTGCGCGGCGGGCACGGCCGCGAGCCGGCCGCTCATCAGCAGGCCCGCGAGCGCCGCGAGCGTGCCGGCCACCACCAGCGTGACCCACAGGATCCGGTCGGTGCGGATGCCGGCCGCGCGCGCCGCGTCGACGTTGCCGCCGATCGCGTACAGCGCCCGGCCCGCCCGGGTGTAGCCGAGCACCACGATCCCGGCCACGAACAGCAGCAGCGAGATCCAGACCGACGCCGGCACCCCGAGCCAGGTCGCGGAGCCGAGGTAGGTCATCGACGACGGCAGGGCGAAGAAGGTCTTGCCGCCGGAGATCCCGGTCAGCAGGCCGCGCAACACGATCAGCATGCCGAGGGTGACGATGAACCCGTTGAGGCCGAAGCGGACGATGAGCAGCCCGTTGAAGGCGCCGACCAAGGCGCCGACGAGCAGCACCACCGGGATGGCCAGGGCCGGCGGCAGGACGTGGACGCCGAGGCCGTGCGTGACGGCCGGGTCGATGATCAGCCAGGCGGCGATGCCGGGGGCGAGCCCGAACGTGGACTCCAGCGACAGGTCCATCTTGCCGGTGATCAGAACCATGGTCTGGGCCAGCACCAGGACGGAGATCTCCGACATGCTCTGCAGCACGTTGACGATGTTGTCGGACTGCAGGAAGACCGGGTTGACGAGGTAGCCGACGACGGCGACGGCGATGATCGCCGGGACCAGTGCCAGGTCCCGCAGCCGGGCGAACGCGGGGCTGCGGCGTACCCCGGGCGACGGGGTCACGGCGGTCTCGGACAGCGTGTCAGACATGGTCGACGTCGACCCCCTCCATGGCGGCTACCAGTTCGTTGTCGGTCCAGCCGGACGCCTTCTCCCCGGTGACCCGGCCCCGGAACATCACCAGGACCCGGTCGCACTGGCGCAGGTCGTCGAGTTCGTCGGAGACGACGAGCACGGTGGTGCCCTGCCGGCGCATCCGCTCCACGACGCCGAGCAGCGTCTGCTTGGAGCGCACGTCGACGCCCGCGGTCGGGGTGATGAGCACGAGCACCTTCGGGTCGCCGGCCAGGGCGCGGCCCATCACCACCTTCTGCTGATTGCCTCCGGAGAGCTCGGCGACCGGCACGTGCGGGCCGGGCGCCTTGACGTCGAGGTCGGCGATGGCGCCGCGGGCGAAGGCATCGCGCCGGGCCGGGGAGATGAACCCGTTGCGCCCGATGCGATGCGGGACGGTCATCGTGACGTTCTCCCCGATCGACAGCTGCGGCACCAGGCCCTCCCGGTGCCGGTCCTGCGGCACCAGGCCGACGCCGGCCGCGAGCGCGTCCGGCACGCTGCCCGGCCGCAGCACCCGGCCGTCGATCGTGACCGTCCCGGCGGCGGGACGGGACAGACCCACGATCGCCTCGGCGACCTCGACCTTGCCGCTGCCGCCGCCACCCGCGATGCCGACGACCTCCCCGGCCCTTGCCTCCATCGACAGCTCGGCGCCGGAGCGGGTGGCCAGTCCCCGCACGGACAGCAGCACCGGCGCGCCCGGCGGCAGCGGCCGGTGGACGGCCTCGGGCAGGCTCACGTCCTCGCCGGTCATCGCCGCCACCAGGGCCGGGCGGCTCAGGTCGGCCACCGGCTCGGTGAGGATGTGCCGGGCGTCGCGGAAGACCGTCACCTGATCGCAGATCTCGTAGATCTCCTGCAGATGGTGGCTGATGAACAGGAACGTGACCCCCTGGGCCCGGAGGTCACGGATCCGTTGGAAGAGGCGGCTGATCCCGGCGGCGTCCAGCTGCGCGGTCGGCTCGTCCAGGATGATGAACCGGGCGCCGAACGACAGTGCCCGCGCGATCTCCACGAACTGCCGCTGCTCCACCGACAGCGTGGCGGCCGGCTGCCGCACGTCGACGTCGACCGACCAGGTGACGAGCAGCTGCTCGGCCTCCCGCCGCAGGGCCGGCCAGCGGATCAGCCGGCCCGGCCCGCGCGCGTGCCGGTTGAGGAAGAGGTTCTCCGCCACGGTGAGCGCCGGGATGATGGTGGACTTCTGATACACGCACGCCACCCGTCGCCGCCAGCCGTCGCGGTCGCCGGGCGGCGGTGCGGGCGTGCCGTCGAAGGTGACGATGCCTTCGTCGGCCGTCTGCAGGCCGGTGAGGATGCTGACGAGCGTCGACTTGCCGGCGCCGTTGCGCCCGACCAGGGCGTGGGTCTCACCCTGGCGCACCACGATGCCGGCGTGGGACAGCGCGAGCGTGGAGCCGAACCGTTTGGTGATGTCCATGGCCTCGACGACGGGCCGGCCGCTGGGGACCGGCCCGCCGGTCGGGCCTTGCCGGGTGGAGCTCATGCGGTGTTGCCCCACAGGGTTGTGTCGTCGAACTTGAGGGTCGGCTGGCCGCCGATGGTGGCGCCGTCCTGGGTCACCAGGGGTGCGGCGAGCTGGTCCTCCAGCAGGCCGTCGCGGACCTGGATGATGGTGCTGCCGTGGTCGGTCGGGCCGGGCTGGAACGTCTTGCCGTCGATCGCCGCCTTGACGTAGGAGAGCCCGTACTTGGCGTAGAGGTCGGCCGGCTGGCTGACGGTGGCGTCGATGGCGCCGCTGCCGATGTCCTTGAGCTCCTCGGGGATGCCGTCGTTGGAGACGATGAAGACGTGCTTCGGGTCCGACGGCGGGACCTGCAGCCCCTTCTGCTTGAGAATCTGCAACGTGCCGGACAGCGCGAACGACGACTGCATGTAGACGCCCTTGATCTCCGGGTCGGACGCGAACCGGGTCTGCAGCTTCGCCGCGGCGACGTCGGCCTTCCAGTCGGTGGCCTCACCGAACACGGTGATCCCGGGGAAGTCCTTCGTCATGCACTCGTTGAACGCCTCGGTGCGGTCCCGGCCGTTGATCGAGGCCAGGTCGCCCTGCAGCATGACGACCTTGCCCTTGCCGCCGAGCTTCGTGCCCAGGAACTGGCACGCCTTGGTGCCGTAGGCACGGTTGTCGGCGCGCACCACCATGAACACCTTGCCGGTGTCCGGCCTCGTGTCGATGGTGACGACCGGGATCTTCTTGGCCTCGAGCTGGCCCAGCGTCGGGGCGATGGCCGCGGTGTCCTGCGGTGCCATCACGACGCCCTTCACCCCTTGGCTGATGAAGGTCTGCGCGTTGGAGATGAGATTCGCGATGTCGTTCTGCGAGTTGGTGGCCTTGAGCTCGACCCCCAGTTCCTTGGCGTACTGCGGCGCGTACTTGATGTAGGAGTTCCAGAAGTCGGTGTCCGAGCGCGGGTAGTCGACCCCGACCAGCGGCGCCGAGCTGGTGTTGCCGCCCGTGCCGGAACCGGCGTCGTTGCCGCAGCCAGTGGTGAACATGGCCGCGCCGAGCGTGACAGCCAGACCGCAGCTGAGGAGAGCTTTGCGGTTCACCGGAGCTCCTTCCGTTTCGATGTGGGCGCGCGCCGCGCAGCGCGTTTCGGCACGGGTCAGCGCCGCCGCCGCGGGCGCGGAAGCGTGGACTGGCGTATCGGGGGTGTCGTTGCCTGCACGGCGCGCGGAGGGGCTGTTGAAGCGGGTCGAGATCCGCCATACATCAGATGTATTTATAAACCAGAAGCACCACAGTGTCCATAGTCGTGCACTGGTGCGTGCCTCGCCCGGCAAGGTCGTCGTGACTACATCAGATGTATCGGTGGCGCTCGCGGATCGCCGACGCAGCTCCAACCTGCTCTTGGACCATCATGCCGATCTGAGGTCGGGGAGTAGAATTTCGTCAGTGCATGTCGGTTCGCTCGCACGGCTCGTGCGACCGACACCCCCGCCCATCTGGTTGGGGATCGCGGTCGTCGCCGCGCTCATGGTGGTGGAGTCCCTCGTGCTCTATCCCCTCCAGGGGGTCATGACACCGTTCTACCCGGGCATGATCTACATCGTCGGCGTGCTGGTGGCCTCGATGGTGTGGGGAATGTGGCTCGGGATGGCCACCGCGGTGGCGAGCACGGCGGCGTTCGTCTTCTTTCACGTTCAGCCCATCAACAAGATCGTCGCCGCCGACATACGGCAGGTCGTCGGGTTGGCGGTCCTGCTCTTCGTCGCGGTGGCCATGAGTGCGGTGGCGGACCTGTCCCGGCTGCGCACCGTCGAGGCCGAGGATGCTGATCTCAGCGCCGAGATGGCCCGGCTGCTGCTGCACGCGGACGATCTTCCCGCGGTGCTGCCCGCGGTCGCACAGTGCGTCGCGCGATCGCTCAAGCTGCCGGACGCGGTGATCGACCTCGCCGTCGTCCCCGGTGATGACCGACACTCGGCGTTTCCGCTGTGCGCCGGCGCTGCCCAGCTCGGGACGCTGCTGGTGCCGGTCGACGTGCCCGAGCGGACGACGCGGCGACTACGGGAGCGCGTCGTGCCGTCGTTGGCGTCGCTGCTGCACGCCGGGCGCGACCGTGCGGCCGTGTTGGACTCACTGGAAGCCAGCCGGGCGCGCCTGGGCAGCCTCGCCGCTGAACAAGCCGCGTTGGGGCGGGTGGCGAACCTCGTGGCGCACAATGGCCGTCCGGCCGAGGTCTTCGACGCGATCACGACGGAACTGCACGGGCTGCTCGGCGAGCAGTACAGCACCTGGCTGTGCCGCTTCGAAAACGACGCGACGGCCAGCACCATCTCGACCAGCCTGTCCGGCCTGAGCCCGGATCAGGTGCGCCTGTCGTTCGAGGGCGACAACGTCCCGGCGCTGGTGTGGGACACCGGCCGCGTCGCCCGGATGGACAGCTTCGAGGACGCCACCGGCCCCATCGGCGCGCTCGCTCGCGAACTGGGCGTCCGCTCGGTGGTCGGAGCACCGATCGTGGTCGAGGGGCGGCTGTGGGGTGCAGCGGCCGTCGGGTCGACCCGGCCCGAGCCGCTACCGCCGGACACCGAGGCCCGCGTCACGGCCTTCGTCGGCCTTGCCGCCACCGCCATCGCCAACGCCGACACCCAGGCCGAGCTCATCGCGTCCCGGGCCCGGCTGGTCGTCGCCGCGGACCAGGCCCGCCAGCGCATCGAGCGCGACCTGCACGACGGCGCGCTGCAGCACCTCTTCTCCGTCGCGATGCAGTTCGGTGCCGTGCAGGCCAGCCTGCCGCCGGAGCTGGAGCAGACCAGGGCGGAACTGTCGCGTGCCCTGCGCGATCTGAACGGTGCCGTGGACGACCTGCGGGAGATCTCGCGGGGCATCCATCCGACGTTGCTCGCTGCCGGCGGCCTGCCGCCCGCGATCAAGGCACTCGCCCGCAGATCGCCGGTGCCGGTCGAAGTCGACCTGCGAAACTGCCCGCGCATGCCGCCGGTGGTTGAGGTCGCCGCGTATCACGTCGTGTCCGAAGCGCTGACCAACGCGGCCAGGCATGCCCACGCCTCGGTGGTGCACGTGCAGGCGGCAACCCGCGATGCCGCCCTGCACCTGTCGATCCGTGACGACGGCGTCGGAGGCGCGGACCCTCACCTCGGGACCGGCCTCACCGCCCTCCAGGACCGGGTCGAGGCACTCGGCGGACACCTCACCATCACCAGCCCCGTCGGCGGCGGCACCCTGCTGTCGGCCAGCATCCCGACGACATCCGCCACCTGCGCTCATAAGTCGGACAGCGGCTCAGCCGCTACCGTGGGCTGACGGTACGCGGCACCACCGGGCTATCATTCAAGGGACGACGCAAAGTACGTCGGGACGCCGTCACGGGTCGATGTGGAGCGGTATTCAGCCAGGCGCAGCCGCCCCGTGTCGACGTGAGACGTGGGGGGCGGTCGCTGATGTCGGCCCGCCTGATGGCGCTGTTGCTGTCTCAGAAACGGCCGCCGATCGAGGTCGGTCTGATCACCGCATTGATGCTCATCGCGGTGCAGACGGTCGCGCTGCTGCCCTTCAGGGGAGGCCCCGGAGACGACGCCCGAAGTGTGGCCTACCTGTGCGGCGTTCTGGTGGTCTCGAGCATGTGGGGCGCCTGGCTCGGCGTGTTGACCGCGGTGGCGAGTGCCATTGTATTTAACTACTTCTACGTAGCTCCCTTCTGGTCGCTGAACCTCACCACCCGGCACGACCTGCAGACGGTAGCGGTGTTCATCGTCGCGGGGCTGTTCACCACCTTCGTCGCAAACCTGGCCCGGTCCCGCGCAGTCGAGGCGTCCGAGCGCCGTCAGGAGGCCGACCTCGCCGCCGAACTGGCGCACCGGATGCTGCGCGCCGACGATCTGCGTTCGACGCTTGGCCCGGCGTCGCAGCGGCTCGCGGAGGCGTTCGAACTGCGGTCTGCGGCAATCAAGCTCCAGGCGGTTCCCGGGGACGAGCAGTGGGCCGAGTTCCCCCTGTGGGACGGCGCGACGCCCCTGGGCACGCTGCTGATCCCGGCTGACGCCCCCGACCGGACCCGGGAGCGCTTGCGGCAACGCGTGGTGCCGTCCCTGGAGTCTCTGCTGGGTGCGGCGCGCGAACGGGAGGGGATCACCGACTCACTGACAGCGGCCCGCGTGGAGGCCACCGGGCTGGCGGCGGAACAGGCCTCGTTGCGGCGAGTGGCGACCCTGGTCGCACACGGGGCCGCACCGGCTGAGGTGTTCGACGCGGTGACCGCCGAACTGTGCCAGCTGCTCGGCCCGTACGGCACGGGGCTCATCCGCTACGAGCCGGACTACACAGGCACCCTCGTTTCGGGTCGCAGCGAGCCCGGCGTCGGCGAGATGCCGACCGGGACGCGCCTCCGGCTTGATGACAACTGCCTGTCCGGGAGAATCAGGCGCACCGGCCGGCCGGCCGCGGCCAGCTATGACAACGCTGCCGCAGGCACCACCGCCGCGGTCCTGCGAGCGTTGGGTATACGTTCGGGGGTCGGTGTGCCGGTTGTGGTCGAAGGCCGGCTCTGGGGCGCAGCCGTCGTCTCCACCACGAAGACCACACCGATAACGGCCGCAGTGCGAGCACGGCTGGCCGACTTCACCGAGCTGGTTGCTGCCGCCATCGCCAACGCTGACAGCCGTGCGCAGCTCACCGCCTCCCGCGCGCGCATCGTCGCCGCCACGGACGAAGCCCGTCGGCGGCTCGAACGCGACCTGCACGACGGCGCGCAGCAACGTCTCATTTCGCTCGGCCTTCAGACGCGCACCTTGCAGGCCACCCTGCCACCCGGATGTGACGTGGCCCAGGAGGGACTGACGGAGATCGCTACCGGTCTGACCAGCGCCTGTGAGGATCTCCGGGAAATCTCGCGGGGCATCCATCCGGCGATGCTGTCCAAGGGTGGACTCGGCCCGGCGCTCAGAAGCCTTGCCCGCCGCAGCGCACTTCCCGTCGAACTCGCCCTGGACATCGACCGCCGGTTGCCCGAGCGGGTCGAGGTGACGACGTACTACGTGGTGTCCGAAGCCCTGACGAACGCAGCCAAACACGCTCAGGCGACCGTGGTGCATGTCGACACCGCCGCGACGGATGCGATCCTCCGGCTCTCGATCAGGGACGACGGCGTCGGGGGTGCCGGCATCGGCCGGGGGTCCGGACTGATCGGGCTCCAGGACCGCATCGAGACCGTCGGCGGCCACCTGGAGATCGTGAGCCCGGCCGGCAGCGGCACGACAATCCTGGTCACGATCCCGATCGACGCGAACGTGCCGCCGGCCGCCGGTTCCTCGCCCTGAGCCCCTCGATGTCCAGGGACCAGTCGCCCCGCGGATCCACGGGGCGACTGCGCAACCTCATGCCGATGGCGCCGGGCCGAGTAGTCCAGTTCGACCGTCGCGGTGGACGTCGGGCCCCGGATGCGGTGCGTCAGCGTGTTGCGGGCCGCATACAGGTCGCCGGTGATGGTGGCCGCCTGCAGCCGCAGCCCGCTGCCGGTTGAGCAGCCGGACGTAGCCGTCGGAGGAGTCGGCGAGCCGGAACTGCTGGTTGGTGCCGTTACCGTCGGCCCACTGCACGATCGCGGCACCGTCGGCGGTGGAGAGGTTGTAGACGTCCAGGACCTTGCCGGAATGCTTCGACTTCAGCCGGTAGTAGCCGCCGCCGGAATCCACGAACTGCCACTGCTGGTTCGCGCCGTCACCACGCGCCCATTGCGTGATGCGACCGCCGTCGGCGGTGGAGAAGTTGTACACATCCAGGGTCGCGCCACCTTGGATCCGGGCACCGCCGGCGGCCGGGGTGAAATAGGGGGTGGTCCGCGGCGCCCGGACCACCACGCGTGGGTCGTCCGATGCCCCGCCGCCCTACCATCGACTCGTTGACTCCGCTCGACCGGCTCCGCCCTGCCCTGACACAGCGGAACCGACGCGCTCGAGAAGAGGGCCGATGATGCAGGGACGCCTGGCGGCGTGGCTGGTGCGGCCCAGTCCGCCACCGCTCTCCATAGGGATCGCAGTCGGCGCCGGGCTCATCGTCGTGGAGACCCTGTTGGTCTACCCGCTCCGGCATGTCGCTCCCAGAGAGGCCCTGGCCCTCGTCTACCTGATCGGTGTGCTCCTCGTCTCCACGGTGTGGGGCCTGTGGCTGGGCGTGGCGACGTCGATCGCCAGCGCGGTTGCGTTCGACTTCTTCCACACCCCGCCGGTCGGGCTCTTCACCACGGAGGACTGGCGGGACTGGCTCGAGCTCGCGGCGTACCTCATGGTCGCCGGGGTCGGCAGTTCGGTGGCGCAATTAGCCCGCGCCCGGGCGCTCGAGGCCGTCGAACGGCGCCGGGAGGCTGACGCGGTCGCCGAGCTGACCCGGATCATCCTCGGCGCCGGTGATGTGCAAGCGGTGCTTCCCGAAGCCTCAGACCGGCTCGCGCATGCCATGCAGGTGCCATTCGCGGTGATCGAGGTTGGCGAGGTCCCGCCGAACGAGGGCCGGATCCAGCTGCCGCTGCGGCCCGGCGCGCTGGTCGTGCCCGCAGATCTGCCGGACCGGGTCATGAGGCGCCTGCAGGACGGGGTGGTGCCCGGGCTGGCGACGGTGCTGCGGGCCAGCCGTTCGCTGCAGGCAAGCCGGACCGAGCTGCAGGCGCTCCTCACGCAACAGGCGGCGCTCCGACGGGTGGCGGTGCTCGTGGCCCACGGCGTCGCCCTCGCCGAGCTCGCCGCCACGGTCGCGGCCGAGGCGGCCGAGCTGTTCAAGGCGGACGCCACGCGGGTGCTGCGCCGGGACGGCCCCAGCACGGTCACCGTCGTCGCCGAGCACGGCAGATCAGAAGCCGAGTCGATGCTGGGCAAGCGGCTCAACCCTTCCGGCGGCGTCTCGGCGCTGGTGCTGCGCGACTCCCGTCCGGCCCGCATGGACTCCTACGACGGCAGCAGCGGTCCGACCGCCGACCTCGCCCGCGCCGAGGGTTTCCACGCCTCAGCCGGCGCGCCGGTCGTCGTCGACGGCCAGGTCTGGGGCGTCCTCGTCGCCCTGTGGTCCCGGGTCGGCCCGGCGCCACCCGGCGCCGAGCACGAGCTCGCCCAGTTCACCGAACTCGTCGCGACCGCGATCGCCAACACCGAGAGCCGTGCGGAGCTCAACGCGTCCCGTGCCCGGCTGGTCTTCGCCGCCGACGAGGGCCGCCGCGACATCGAACGCGACCTCCACGACCGGGTGCTGCAGCGGCTCATCTCACTCGGGCTCGAGTTGCGCGTTGCCGAGGCGCTGATCCCCCAGGAGCTCGCCGAGCTGCGGTCCCGCCTGTCGGACACCGCCGCGGGGCTGTCCGGCGTCCTCGAGCATCTCCAGCGGATCGTCCGCGGCATACACCCGGCGATCGTCGCCCAGGGCGGGCTGGGCTCCGCGATCAAGTCGCTCGCCCGCCGCTGCCCGGTCCCGGTGGCGGTCCGCACCGGGCCGAAGCGTCGCCTGCCCGGCTACGTCGAGGTCGCCGCCTATTACGTGGTCTCGGAAGCGATCGCCAACTCGGCTGCGCACGCCGACGCCTCGGCGATCGACGTGGACCTCGACATCGTTGCGGACGGATCAGCGACCGACGGAACAGCGTGGGGCGAGGTCCTCAGCGTGACCGTGCACCACGACGGCGTCGGCGCGGATCCGGAGCAGGACTTCGGCCTGGCCGGCGTGCGCGACCGCGTCGAGGCGCTCGGCGGCACGCTGGCGCTGACCAGCGCGGCCGGCCGCGGCACGTCCCTCAACGTGAAACTGCCCGTGGGCGGCCAGGACTGCCCGGGCGCGGAGGCCGGCTGGTCATTCGGTGGCATGTGACGCGACGGCCTCTCCCCCGGATTCTCACCCCGCGCCGGCCCCGCACCGGCCTGGTTCCGGCGTAACGTGGGACGTGGCCTGCGAGACGAGCGGGAGAGCGAGACTGATAGCACAGTTGAGCTCAGGCTGAAGGACTGAAAGGTCGGACGGCGATCCCGTGCACCTGACCCGGGTAAAACCGGGGAGGAGAATCGCCTCGCAGGTTGTTTGTGTGCCCCTGCACACCGGCCACGACGTCCTTGACGGACGCCGTGGTCCCGTCGGCTCCCGGCGGTCAGTTGCCCTCCTTCGAACCGTCAGACGTCATCGCCCCCTGCCCGGGCGTGCTCGGCAGGAACACGTGCTGGTGGCCGTGACCGGTGTCGACGTTGAGCGAGTCGAGCTGCGTCCCACCGATGGACCAGGTCACCACGGCGCTGTCGCGTTGCCGGGCGGCGAGGGCGAGCAGCGCCGGCCGCTGCGCGTCGGTGGCCCTGACCACCTCGGCGTACGTGTCGACGGCCAGGTCGAGCTGGCGGGCGCCGGTGGCGAAGCCGGACCGGGCGACGTTGACCGCCGTCCCGGCGGACTGCGCCTCCGCGAAGTCGCTGACAACCTTGCGGGTGACCGCCTTCCAGCCCTCCACCTGCGCGGCGGTTGCCAGCGGTCCGGGTGCCGCGGCGCCGGCGGGCAGCGCGGTGTACATCGCCTCCATGACCGGCGCCAGCAGGTCGGCGTTGCGGCGCGCCTGATCGGTCAGGCGCACGACCTGCTCGACGTCGCGCTGCACCTCGGCCGCCTGCAGGGCGTCGATGCGCCGCTGCGTGTCGGAGCGCGGGTCGGCCGTGGCGGCGCCGATCCAGCCGCCGAGCAACCCGCCGACGACCAGGGCAGCGACCGGCACGGCCAGCCGGCGCCAGATCGACGGCGACGCGGCGGCGCTCCGGCCGGCACCGCGGCGAGGGGCTGGGCGCAGCTTCGTCCGGTTGCTCATACGGCACCCACGATCGGCGATTGGTGGGACATGGCGACTCCAGGCACGTCGAGGCGGCACGAACACGGACGCCCGGGGCTCGCCGAAGACCACCGGGACGATGCTCGTGGACGTCGATCGTATCGGCACAGCGGGCGCACGACCGAAGGCCGTCCCCGGGGCTGGCGGGGACGGCCTCCAATGGCCTCTTTTGTCGGACGGGTCAGCCGCGCAGGGCGGCCATGCCGGCGGCGCTGATCCTGGAGAATCGCAGCGACTGGCCGGGGTCGCCGTTACCGCCGGGGGCGTTGTCCTGCTCGTAGTTCGAGTTGTGGAAGCCCTTGGCGCCGATGTTGCTGTAGAACCCCTCGTAGTTGATGTCGCTGCGGGGGTCGCCGAACGGGATCCACGAGTAGCCGTCACCCACGCCGGGGGCCTGGCCGGTGGCGTCGCCGTCCTTGGCGTGGAACAGCGCGTACCGCTTGGTCTGCTTCGCGACCTGGGCGGTCGGGTCGAAGATGTCCTGGACGCGCTTGCCGTCCCAGTCGTAGCGCCAGCGGTGCTGGTGCTGCGCGACGTGGGCCCAGTAGACGTCCATCTCGATGACGACGAGGTCGGGGTTGGTGACATCGAGGTAGTGCTGCATGAGCCGCTTGCCCGACTCGCCGCGGACCTGGGTCGGCGCGATCGGCGCGCCGGTGAGCCGGTCCTCGGTGACGGTGACGAGTGGCCCGTCCTGGAGGAAGTTGTACGCCGGCGAGTGGTTGTGGGTGTACATCTGGATGCCCCACTGGCCCACGCTGATCTCGTTGAGCGCCGACCACTTCTCGCCCGCGAGGGTCCACGGCTCGATGTTGCGGTTGTTGGCGCTCGTCGGGTCGCTGCCGGTGCCCATGAACGGCATGCCGAGGATCGCCGCGAACTCCAGCTCGGTCTGCAGCCGGTTGTAGTCCTGGGTGGTCATCGCGCCGCCGGCGCTGCCCGGGCCGTTCCAGGTGTTCGGGACGAACCCGTGGTTGCCGATCGCCTCCAGGCCGTAGGCGTCGAGGAAACCGCGCAGGGTGCGGGCGTACGCCAGGTAGGCTGCCCGAGCCTCCGGGGTGGTGACGCCGCCCGGGGCCGGGTTCGGCGCGGCGCCGCCCGGGTTCGCGGCGTTCTGGCCGTAGCCGGCGAACTCGATCTGCTTGAACCCGGCGTTGGCGAGGAACGCGAACAGCTCCACCCAGCCGCCGGGGAGCGGCACCAGCGGCCCGAGGTCGGTCGGGTCCTTGGGGAAGTTGGGGCCGCCCAGGTAACCCATCGTCGGCGCCACCCCCAGCGCGGCGCTCGCGGCGATGCCGATCCGGGTCGGCACGTCGCGCTGGCTGTACGTGATGGTGCCGAGCTTGCCGCCGGGGATGAGCCGGCCGTTGGCCGCGCTCGCCGACGTGGGCGAGAAGACGGAGGCCGGGCCGAGCGGGGTGAACGCGGCCGCCGCCGTGAGACCGGCACCGGCCAATAACCGACGGCGGTTGATCTTTCCGGACATGTGTTGCTCCTTCTGCTGGTAGTGCGTGTGGTTCAGACCGGGGCGGGGTGCGGCGGCACTGCGGGGTGTCGCACCCCGCCCCGGTTGGGGTGGTGCTAGGGCGCGCTCACGCCCTGACCGCCGAACTCCACCCAGTTGAGGTTGAAGAAGTTGTTCGTCGGCCCGCCTGCGACGGGACGGAACACCAGGTAGATCCGGTGTGCCCCGCCTGGGTCAGTGATCGGGAAGGTCTGGCTGGCATACGTGGTCGCGTTCGCGGTGGGCGCGATCGTGACCGTGGTCAGGACCGGCCCGTCGACCGCGTCCAGGCGGACCTCGACGGAACCGGTGCCGGCCGCACCGCTGCCACCGGACGTGCGGAACGTCAGCGAGGCGATGTTCTCGAGGTCGACCGTGCCGTTGAGGGCGATCCAGTCACCGCTGCCGAGGCTGCCGCGTTGCAGCCCGCCACCGGTGTCGGCGGTCGCCGCCGTGTTCGTGCCGGACTGGTCGACGGCGAACTCGAGCTCCTGCTTCTTCTGCCGGACCGTCGTCTGCGCGACCGTGGTCAGCGCCGGGATGCCGCCGGGACCGCCCTTGTCCGTGTACGAGGCACTGATCACGCCGAACACGTTGCCGCCGTGCGAGACGTCCTCCTCGGACGTGGGCAGTGTCCCGGAGCAGCCGTTGACGGTCGTCTCCGCGTGGCCGTGGCTGTCGTGCCCGAGCACGAACGTCACCTCGACCTTGGAGCAGTCGATGGCACCGTCCTGCGGGTCGGTGACCGTGACGTTGAACGGGATCGAGTCGCCGAAGGCGAACAGCCCACCCTCGATCGGCACGGTGACCTTGACCGTCGGTGAGGTGTTGCCGACGGTGATCGTCGTGTTGGCCGAGGCGGTCTTGCCGCTGGAGTCCGTGACGGTCAGCCGGGCCGTGTACACCCCGTTCGTGGTGTACGTGAACGTCGGGTCCGGGTCGACGGAGTCGGTCGTGCCGTTGCCGTCGAAGTCCCAGGCGAACTTGATGGAGTCGCCCGGGTCCGGGTCCTTCGAGCCTTCGCTGGAGAACGCGACGGTCAGGGGCCCGACACCGTCGGTCGGGGTGGCCGACAGCTTCGCGACCGGTGCCCGGGTGCCCTTGACGTAGCTGAACTTCACCAGTGCGGCATCGGGGTTGATGTTGAAGAAGCCGTCACCGTAGGTCAGCAGGTAGAAGCTGCCGTCCTTGCCCCACATCATGTCCATGGGGTTGTCGCACAGGAACGGCCGGGCGGGCGTGGTCGGTCCCGCGCCACAGCTGAGCAGATCGTTGATCTTGAAGACCTGCCCGGACGAGTCCAGGCGGATCTCCCGCAGGTAGTCGCGGGTGAACTCGCCGAAGAAGATGGACTGGTCGTAGTACGCCGGGAACTTCGTCGGGTTGGGGTTGTTCGCGTCGTAGTCGTACTTGGCCGCGCCGTGCGGCCCGACGCCGCCGGTGCCGAGCTCCGGGAACAGCTGCGGGCACTTGCCGGCCGGGCTCACCATGTAGTACGCCGCGCAGGGCGTGCCGAGCGGGTTGGCCGCGTTGTTGTCCTGGAACGAGTACCACATGTCCGGCTGTGCGATCGGCGGCGCATAGGTCAGGCCGGTGTTCCACCGAGACGTGTTGGCCGGGCCGTGGTCCGGGTTGTTGCACTCGAACGCCTGCGGCGGGCTGTCCAGCGGCGTCGAGGTGTTGAAGTTCCACCGGTAGTACGGCAGCGTCGGCGAGTAGCACAGCGGCCAGCCGTAGTTGGCCGGCTTCCGCACGATCTCCATCCGGCCGGTGCCGGCGGGTCCGCGGTTCACCTGCGGCGTCGAGGAGTCGGGCGAGTAGTCGGTGACGTAGGCGACGCCGGCCTTGTCCACGGTGATGCGGAACGGGTTGCGGAAGCCCATGGCGTAGATCTCGGGCCGGGTCTTGCCGCCGCCCTCCTCGTTGCCGGTGAACAGGTTGCCGGCCGGGACGGTGTAGGAACCGTCAGACTGGACCTTGATGCGCAGGACCTTGCCCCGCAGGTCGTTGGTGTTCATCGCCGAGCGGCGGGCGTCGACGAACTGGGCGTTGTACTGCCCGGTCGTGGTGAGCATGTCGTTGAACGGCGCGAAGCCACCGGAGTTGCCGCCACCCGCCGGGGTGTCGTCGCCGGTCACCATCCACAGGTTGTTGTCCTTGTCGAAGGTGATGTCGCCGGCCACGTGGCAGCAGGCCCCGCGATCGACCGGCACCTTCATGATCTTCTGCTCGGACGCGACGTCGAGGGTCGGGGTGGGACCGTCGACGAACTTGAACCGCGACAGCTGGAAGTAGCCCTTCCACGGATCCCAGACGCTGGGGTCGGCGCCCGTCGTCGGGGCGTTCGCGGTCGGCGTCGTCTGCGGATACGGCGCTTCCATGGTCAGCGGCGAGTAGTACAGGTAGACCCAGCGGTTGTTGGCGAAGTCGTTGTCGATCGCCGGGCCGTACATGCCGTCCTCGCTGGCCATGTACACCGGGATCTGGGCCAGCAGGTGGGTGGTGTTGTTCGCCGGGTCGTGCAGGCGGACGCCGCCACGGCGGTCGGTCTGCACGACGCGGCCGTCGGGCAGCACGTCGAAGCCGATCGGCTCGCTGACGTTCGGCGGCGCGGCGACGTAGTCCATCTGGTAGTTCGCCAGCACGGTCGCACCGCAGTCACCGTCGGTCTGGCCGGCCGCCCACTGGATCGCGCCGCCGAGGTGGGACCGCAGGTCCGCCGTGGCGAAGCTCGCCGGCGTGTCGCCGAGCCCGGTGTAGAACGAGCGGCCGCCCTGGTAGTCCTTGCACCAGGTGATCGGGTGGTCGGACCCCATCGTGCCGCCGCTGTACGTGGTCTCGTCGACGGTCGCCAGCACGTGCGAGACGCCCCGCACGTTGGACGTGAAGTTGTACCACTGATCGGTGCGTTCCCAGCGCTCGGGCAGATTCCCCGACGCCGGGTGTACGCGGTCCGCGACCTTGATCGTGGCCTTGGTGACGCTGGACGAACCCGCCGCCCTGGTGCCGAGGACCTCGGTCAGGAACGGCCAGTCCGGCTCGGTCTCGATCGCCGAGTGGATGCCGACGAAGCCGCCGCCGTCCCGGTAGTACGACTCGAACGCGGCCTGCTGGGTCGCGTCGAGCACGTCACCGGACGTGTTGAGGAAGACGACCACCCGGAACTGCTTGAGGTGGGGTTCGTCGAACTTCCTGGCGTCGTCGGTCTCCTCGACGGTGAATCGGAGCTGCTTGCCGAGTTCCTTGAGCGCGTTGACGCCGGCCGAGGTCGACGCGTGTTTCGCGCCGGCCGCCTTGGTGAACGCCAGGACCTTGTACTGGATGCCATTACTGGACGGCTGGGGCGCGGCGACCGCCGGGGCGGACGCCGACGCCGTCCCGACCAACACACTTGCAACGAGCGCGAGCAGGCTGGCGTACGTGGTGGCGCGACGGCCTGGAGCTCTGGTCATGGGACCTCCTCCGCAGGGGTGCAAGACGAACGGACCGTCGTGAGCCGCGGCGGTGCGCCGCGAGCGGACGACGTCCGGTCGTGTTACGGGGTGTGGTGACGGGGTGTGTGGTGCTCCGGCACGCCCGGAGGGAGGCGCGCGGTGGTGGTTGGAACCGCGAATGCATCACCGAGCTGCGCGTCAGTGCTCGCCGGGATCCCGCTCAGCGGGGCGAGCGACTGGCTCGGTAAAGCTGTTGCCACCGTACAACTCGAGTCCATCAAAAGAAAGGTTCAAATCCGCGAAAGTTCGACGTGATCGGCTTCAACTTTTATTTGTACTTACGAAAGTTTGTTGTCCGTGAACCTGGCTCCCGGTGGTCACCAGAATGATCCCGCTGTAAGGAGCGAAGGACCCGCGATTGGCGTTACACACCGCGTCTGAACTGCCGAAAGTCGCGGGATGCAGGGCATGACGCCAGCTAGCTTTTGACAATAAGGCCATCTGCACAGTGGCGGATTCCGGTGTACGCGAGGGCGGCCGGCGCACTTTTGCACAGATCGATGAAAGTTCAACCAAATGACGTCGAAGCTCTGGACTTGGTGAGCGGAAGGCTCCTACTGTGGCGACGCCGCGCGCTGTCCAGAGGGTCCGGCGGTGGGTGCGCTCCACAGCCGGAGGCGGCGAAGCGGGAGTAGTTGGCCGGTGCGGTCGGGAGGACGGGATCCTTCCGGCCGCACCGGACACCGTCCGGACCCGTTGCCACTTCCCCGTTGCCACTTCCCCGTTGCCGTTCCGTTCCCGTTCCTGCTCCAGAACCGGAAGGAAGAAGCATGCCCAGCCAACCGCCAACCACCAGCGCCCTGACGGCGCACCCGCACCGAACCTCCCGCCGGCACCTGTTACGCCGCCTGGCCATTGCCGTGCCGGTGGCGTCCCTGTCCGTCGGGTCGCTCGCCATCGCCGTCCCGGCATGGGCCGCGCCGACGAGCACACCGGCCACCCTCACCCCCGCACCTCCCACCGGGACCAACAACTACTACCGGGGCCCGGTCACGCTGAACCTGTCCGCAACCGACGCGGCCAACGGCGTCCAACGCCTGGAGTACCGGCTCGGCAACGCGGCACCGTTCCAGACCGCGACGTCCGCGACCGGCCCGTACCCCTCGACGTTGACCGGCTCGGTGCAGATCACCCAGCAGGGCACCACCACGGTCGGCTACCGCGCAGTCGGCGGCGACGGTTCGGCCGAGGCCGTCCGCACGATCACGGTCCGGATCGACACCGTCGCCCCGGTGGTCAGCTGGCCCGGCATCGTCGACGGGCACGTCGGCCACACCGCCACGCTGATCCCGACCCGGACCGATCCCGCACCCGGCTCCGGCGGCGTCTTCATCCACCGCATGTGGATCGACCAGACCGAAACGACCCCGCTGCCCGTCGCCACCTCCACCCTCGCCACCGGGGCGCACACGATCAGCGTGGTGGCCAGCGACGCCGCCGGCAACGCGGCGCGGTTCGACCAGACGTTCGTGGTGACCACCTCGTTCGCCGACCTCGACACCCTCATCGGCGGTTACGTCACCAGCGGCGCGATCAGCGCGGACCTCGCGGCCGACCTGCGCGCCAAGCTGACGGAGGCGGCGAGCCTCGCGGAACTGGGCAACACCAACCAGGCGAAGCGGGCCCTCAACCAGTTCGTCGCTACCGTGCAGGGCGGCCCGGCCTCCGGCGCGGTCCGGGACACGCTCGTCGGCGACGCCCGCTATCTGCAGGATCAGCTCGCCGGGAAGCTCCCCGGCGATCCGGCGACCGGCATGACCGTCACGCCGGCCGCCGGGCCCAACCCGATCGCACCGGCAATCCCGCTCACGGCCTCCACGAACTTCCCCGGCGCCACCTACCGGGTGCTGTACTTCTCGGCCACCAAGGGCTTCCGGCACGACCACATCGCCGACACCGCCCTGCTCGTCGAGCAGTGGGGTCAGCAGCACGGCTTCGACGTCGACATCTGGGACCCGAGGCTGGCCCCGGCATCGCTGCCGAGCACGCCGTTCACCTCCGCCGCCGACCTGGCGAAGTACAAGACGATCATCTTCGGCTCCCCGGTGGACGGGACCAACCCCAACAGCGCACCGGCGTCCGACGCGCTCAATGCCGACGAACTGGCCGCGTTCAAGGGCTACGTCCAGGCCGGCGGCGGATACGTCGGGCTGCACGGCGCGTCCGACGCGATCCACAACGTGCCGTGGTACCGCGACCTGGTCGGGGCCTGGTTCACCAACCACCCTGGCGGCCAGAACGGCGAGGGCACCTGCGGCAGCTGCATCAACGTGCGGGTCAACACCGAGGACTCCACGAACCCGGCCACCGCGCACCTGCCGAAGACCTGGCTCACCATCGACGAGCTGTACAACTTCGACCACAACCCGCGCGCCGAGGTGCACACGCTGCTGAGCCTGGACGAATCGTCATACAGCCGGAGTCTCAACAGTGGCAACGCCGCGAACAACCCGATGGCACTCATGGGTGGCGACCACCCGATCGCGTGGTGCCAGAACTACGACGGTGGCCGCCAGTTCTCGCTCATCCTCGGCCACGACCGCGCGCAGTACTACCGCGAGTCATTCACCAAGATCTTGCTGGCCGGCATCAGCTGGACCGCCGGCCAGACCGAGGCGAACTGCTCGACCTTCCGGCAGACCCGCACGCTGATCACCACCAGTACCGCGGCCGGCACGCTGGACCCGGAGTCCGCCGCGGCGGCCACCGCGCTCCTCGACGACGCCCAGGCCGCCTACCTGCGGCAGGACCACAACGCCGCGACCACGTCGCTCAACAAGATCATCGCACTGACCGGCTCACCCGCCGCCGGCGCGGCTCGCGGCGAGCTCGACCGCCAGGCCCGCCAGTTGCGGGACTGGATGATGTCCTTGAAGTAGTCCCGCGCCGAACACGGCGTTAGGGAGAGCTCTCCGGCGACGCTGTCCGAAGGGTCCGGCTGTGGGTGCGCTCCACAGCCGGAGGCGGCGAAGCGGGAGTGGTTGGCCGGTGCGGTCGGGAGGACGGGATCCTTCCGGCCGCACCGGTCGCTGTCCGGGCCCGTTCGTTCCTGAACGAACGGCAGCAAACGGCCGGTTCGGCCGTGTCCCCGCGCGTTTCGTGGCGGCGGGCCGCCAGACGCCGTCTCGCGGCTGCCAGATGCCGTCTCGCGCCTGTCGGATGAAACCGACGGAACCGGGGAGGTGACCATGACGCCGCTGCGCGTTGCCGTGATCATCGGCAGTACCCGTGAGGGGCGGATGGGCGACCGGGTCGGTCGCTGGCTCGTCGAACGGGCGGGTGAGCGCGACGACCTGGCCGTGACCGCCGTCGACCTCGCCGACTACGACTTCCCCGGCAGCTACCCGGCGGAGGCGACAGCGGCGATGCGGTCGTTCGTGCGGCGGGTGGACGACGCGGAGGCGTTCGTCGTGGTCACCCCGGAGTACAACCACAGTTTCCCGGCTTCGTTGAAGCAGGCGATCGACTACGCCTATGACGAGTGGCGGGCCAAGCCGGTCGGGTTCGTGTCCTACGGCTGCCACTCGACCGGGCTGCACGCCGTCGACCACCTCCGGACGGTCTTCACGGCCCTGCACACGGTGACGGTGGCCGGCGTCGTCGCGTTCGACCTGCTGTGCGGCGAACCGGCGCCGCCGGCCGACGACCAGCTGCGCCGTGACGTCACGGTCATGCTCGACCAGCTCGGCTGGTGGGGCCTGACGTTGCGGGAAGGACGGGCAGCACGCCCGTACACCAGCTGAAACGACAACACAGGAAGGTTGCGGCACATGAGCAGACGCACCACCGGGCCGGCCGTCGAGGCGGTCGGCCTGACCCGGTCGTTCGGGACGACCCGCGCCCTGGACGGCATCGACCTGCAGATCCCCACCGGCACCGTGTACGGGCTGCTCGGGCCGAACGGCGCGGGCAAGACCACGACGGTGCGGGTCCTCGCCACGCTGCTGCGCCCGGACGGCGGCCAGGCCAGGGTCTTCGGCCACGACGTGGTGACCGAGGCCGACGCGGTCCGGGCCCGGGTCAGCCTGACGGGGCAGTACGCGTCGGTGGACGAGGACCTGACCGGCGCGGAGAACCTGGTCCTGCTGGGCCGCCTGCTCGGGCTGGGCCGGACCGCCGCCCGGGACCGGGCCGAAGGTCTGCTGGCCGCGTTCGGCCTGACCGAGGCGGCGGCGCGGCAGGTCAAGAAGTACTCCGGCGGGATGCGCCGGCGGATCGACATCGCGGCGAGCATCCTCAGCACGCCGGACCTGTTGTTCCTGGACGAGCCGACGACCGGGCTGGACCCGCGCAGCCGCAACCAGGTGTGGGAGATCATCCGGGCGGTGGTGGCACACGGCACGACGGTGCTGCTGACCACGCAGTACCTGGACGAAGCGGATCAGCTGGCCGGGCGGATCGCGGTCGTCGACCACGGCCGGGTGATCGCGGAGGGCACCCCGGGCGAACTGAAGTCGTCGGTGGGCTCCGGCACCGTCCACGTGCGGTTGCGGGACCCGGCGCGACGCGACGACGCGGAGCGGGTGCTGCAGTCCGCGCTGGGCGTGCCGGTGCAGCTGGAGCCGGACCCGGTGGCGATGACCGCCCGCGTGGGCGGCGCCGGATCCGACCTCGACGCCGGCGCCCAGGCCGCGCTCGCGCTGGGCAACCTGGCCCGCGCCGGCATCGTGGTCGACGACTTCTCGCTGGGCCAGCCGAGCCTGGACGAGGTCTTCCTGGCCCTGACCGACCACCCCGCCGCCGAGGCCGGCGAGCGGGACGAGCAGATGGAGAAGGCCCGATGAGTGACGTCACCACCACGACCGGCCGGGCGCCGACGCTGTACGTGCCGTCGGCGGAGGCACTCGCCACGGTCCTCGCGCCGGGCTCGAGGCCGCCGAGACCGAGCGCGCTGTCCGCGTCGCTCACCTTCGGCTGGCGGGCGATGCTGAAGATCAAGCACGTGCCGGAGCAGCTGTTCGACGTCACCGCGTTCCCGATCATCATGGTGCTGATGTTCACGTACCTGTTCGGCGGCGCGCTCGCCGGCAGCCCGCGGGACTACCTGCAGTTCTTCCTGCCGGGGATCATGGTGACGAGCGTCGTGATGATCACCATGTACACCGGCGTCGGGTTGAACACCGACATCGAGAAGGGGGTCTTCGACCGGTTCCGGACGCTGCCGATCTGGCGGCCCGCCGCGCTGGTCGGCATGATCCTCGGCGACGTGCTGCGCTACGTCCTCGGCGCGCTGGTCATGCTCGGGGTGGGGCTGATCCTCGGGTTCCGGCCCGGCGGGGGGCTGCCCGGGGTGCTGGCCGGGATCGGCCTGATCGTGGTCTTCTCGTTTGCGTTCTCCTGGGTGTGGACGTTCTTCGGGCTGGTGCTGCGCAGCGAGAAGTCGGTGATGGGGGTCAGCATGATGGTGCTGTTCCCGCTGACGTTCCTGAGCAACGTCTTCGTCAACCCGGTCACGATGCCGGGCTGGCTGCAGGCGTTCGTGAAGGCCAACCCGATCACCCATCTGGTGGCGTCGGTGCGGGCGGCGATGGCCGGATCCTCCGACGCGAAGAACCTGATGTGGGTGCTGCTGTGGAGCGCCGGGTTCCTGGTGGTCTTCGGCACGCTGACGATGCGTCGCTACAACCGTCGCTGAGGCGCCAGGGGCTGTATCGAAGTGGGGGTCGGAGCGAGGCGAGGCTCAGGCGTCGGCTGGGGCCGCGCCGGGCGCGCCTGGATACCGGGGTTGTATCCAGGTGTGACCGGCGTGGGTCCAGGCGGCGTCTGAGTCCGCCGCAGCCCGGCCATCCACTTCGATACAGCCCCTAGAAGCGCCACGGCAGCGGTTCGGCCGGGTGGTAGCCGCAGGTGCTGCCGGTCGAGACGGTGTCGCGCAGGTGGGCGGCGAGGGCCGGGTGCCGGCCGTCGAGGCGGCGCAGCGTGTCCCGGATGCGGGCCGTCACGGTCTTGCGGGCGCGTTCGGCGTCGTCGCCGAGGCGGCGGTTGCGCCCGGCCAGCCCGGCGGCGGCCCGCAGGTGCTCCAGCAGCGCCGCCCGTTCGGCGTCGAGGGCGGCGAGCCGGGCCTCGTCGCCGCGGATGGCGGCCCGGTCGATCTCCTCGTCGAGCTGGTCGAGGTGCAGCCGGTAGCGCACCTTGGCCTCGTCGTCCAGCACAGGGTCGCCGCCGAACCGGCGGGCGGCGACGAGATCGGGGCCGGCCGCCGGGTCCAGCAACTCGGCCGCCGGCACGTCGGTGCCCGGGCGGCTCAGCAGCAGGCGCAGGTCGTGCAGGCCCTTGGCGTCCGGCAGGTGCACGACCGTGCCGGCGTAGGTGAGCTGCCAGACCGGCCCGTCACGGCGGAACGCATAGTCGGCGGACGCCCGCTCCGGCCCGTCACGGCGGACCTCGGAATCCCGCTCCGGCCCGGCCGTCGCCGCGCCGAGCCGCTGCAGCACCTGCGCCATGCCCAGGGCCTGCGCCGCGGACCCGGCGGTGGCGCGTTCCTCGGCCGCCGCCGCGGTGTCCCCCGGTTGTCCGCGGCCGGTCAGCGCGTCCACCAGGCCGGCCCGGGCGAGCAGCGACCAGGGCTGCGAGCCCATCCGGCCGGCACCGTCGCGGGCCGCGCTGAAGCCGGTGACGGCGTCGGCCCACCGCTGCTGCGCCAGGTCGACCAGGGCCAGCCAGTAATCCACCGGGCCACTGACGTCACAGCCGAAGAGCGCGACGATCCATTGGCCGCGGTGCGGGTCGAGCGTCTCCCGGATCCGCGCACAGCGCTGTGGATCGGCGGTCGCCGCGGCGACAAGTGCCTGGAGGCGGTGCCACAGCGGCGAGACGGCACGGGTGAAGCTCGCCCCGGCCGCCTCGATGCCGGCGGTCAGCTCGACGGCCGTCGCGTGGTCGCCGCGCTCGGCCGCGGTGATGGCCCGCAGCAGGTCCCTCAGGTTCCCCTCGGCCTGGCCCATCCGCTCCAGCGCCTCGTCCGCCTCGGCGAACCTGCCCTGCAGCGTCAGCCACGACCAGCGCACCTGCTCGCTCAGGCAATAGGGGTCGGACTGCTCCCCCACGATGATCTCGTCCAGTTCCGTGAACAGCTCGCCGGCCTCGGCGAAGTCACCCCGGAACGAGGCGACGATGCCGCCGTCGATAGCCGCCCCCATCCGGTAGCCGGCGGCGGCGCTGGCCCGGCCGCCGGCGACGAAGGCGGTCAACTCCCGGTGGTAGGCGGGGTCGCCGAGCTCCAGCAGGGCGACCCAGCGCAGCGACGTGGCCCACAGCTCGGTCTCCAGGTCGCCGGTGCGCCGCGCCACGTCACGGATCTCGGCGGTCAGCGTGGCCCGGTCGGCGGCGGTGCCCATGCCCCAGGTGGTGTCGTGGCGCGCCCAGAGGCTGAACGTGAGCGTCTCGTCGTCGTGGCCGCGGCGGGCGATCGTCTCGGTGGCGGTGATGAGGTCGGCGGCCAGCACGGTGAGCGGCGCCGTGGCGTCCGGTTCGCCGATGAGCCGCCGGTGCGCCTCGCGGAGCAGTTCCGCCGGGTCGGCCGAGCGGTCCGCGACCGTCGTCTGCCGATACATGGTGTGCGCGACCCGGGCCAGCAGCACCGGATCGTCGAGGGCGAGCGCGAGCGCCCCGGCGTCGGCGAGGAGGCGGTCGGCCTCGCCACGGTCGCCGTGGTGGTGCAGGTGCCGGCCGAGGTCGACCATCGTCCTGACCCGCTGGGCCGGGTCCTCGGTGCGCTCCAACGCGCGGCGGAAGTGCAGCACCGCCTCCTCCGTGGCCAGCCGCAGGGCCGCCTCCCGGGCGGCGGCGGCGAGCAGGTCGGCGGCCCGGGACGCCTCCAGGGCGGCGCCGGCCAGCCAGGCGTGCCGGGCCAGGTCGGCGGGGATCAGCCGCTCGGCGAGGGCATCGGAGCGGTCGACGGCGCGGACGACGGCGGCGTGCCGGGCGTGCCGGTCCTCGTCGGGCAGCCCGTCATACAGCGTCTCGCGGACCAGGTCATGGGCGAAGGCGAACCGCCCCTCACCGTGGGCGGTCACGAGCCGTGCCGTCACCGCCCGGTCCAGGAGCCGGTCGACCTGCGCGACCGGGCCGGGCAGGCAGGCGGCCAGGACCTGGCGGTGGAAGTCGCGGCCCAGCACGGCGGCGCCGGTGAGCGCGTCGACGACCGCGCCGGGCAGCTCGGCGAGACGCCCCTGCACGGCCTGCCGGACGCCGGGGGCGATCGTGGTGACCGGGCCGCCCGCGCGCCACAGCCGGGCGGTCTGCTCGACGAAGAACGGGTTGCCGCCGGTGCGCCGGTGCACCTCGCTGAGCGTTTCCGGGTCGGGTTCCCGGCCGGCGGTGCGACTGATCAGCGCGCCGACCTCGGCCCGGGCCAGGCCGGTGAGGGTGACGGTGGTGGCCTTCGCGATCAGCGGCATCAGCACCGCGTGCAGCCGGTGCTCGGCCGAATCGACCTCCGCGTCACGGTACGTGCCGATCACCAGCAACCGCTCGAACCAGGTGTGCTGCGTGGCGAACCGCAGCAGGCGCATGGACGCCGGGTCGGCCCAGTGCAGGTCGTCGAGGACGACGACGACCGGTCGGCGCTGGGAGACCGAGACGAGCGCGGTGGTCACCGCGTCGTGGAGCGCGAACGCCTCGCGGTCGCCGTCACCCGCCGTTCCGCTGTCCGGCCGGCCTTCCGGGTCCGCGTCCGCGTCCGCGTCCGTGGTTGTGGCTGTGGTTGTGGCTGTGGCTCTGCCTGCGCCTGTCGCTTCGCCGAGCAGGACCTGGAGGCCGGGGCCGGCCGATTCCTGGGCGAGGGCCCAGTCGCCGGCGGAACGCCGCAGCCCGCGCAGCACCTGCACCCAGGGCCAGTAGCCGGGCGCGCTGTCGGAGTCCCAGCAGGCGGCGCCGAGCACCAGGGCGCCCCGCTGCCGGGCCTCGTCGGCCGCGGCGGTCACGAGCGTGGTCTTGCCGATGCCCGGCTCGCCGGCGACGAGGACCAGACCGCCGTGGCTGGCGACGGCCCGGTCGACCGCGGCGCGCAGCAGGGCCGCGGGATGGTCCCGCCCGATGATGCGCTCGCCGATCCGCGGCTCCATGACCTAGACACCGTAGCGAACCGGCGCCCCGCTGTCGCACCGCACCGCACCGCGCCTCGCTCGCACCGCGCCCTGCTCGCACCGCGCCTCGCTCGGGCGGCGGCTCGTTCAGGTGGTCGCGAGTCGCAGCAGTTGCGGCGCCAGCCACGGCGCGACGACGCGCTGTACCCCGGCCGGGGTGAGGTGCAGGCCGTCGCTGCGGACCTGGACCCCACCGACCCGCCAGGTGAAGGCGCCGTCCGGGCACAGCACCCGGTTGAGGTCCAGGACCACCGGCCGGTCCCGGTGGCTGCCGGCCACCTCGGTCAGCAGCCGGTTCCACGCATCGACGCGGGCCGGGGTGTCCTCGGGCCACAGGCCGCCGTCCGGTCGTTCCTGTCGGCGGGTGTACGGCGCGGTCAGCAGCGCGACCCGGGCGCCCCGGGAGGCGGTGAGGTCGACCGCGCGGCGCAGCTGCGCGCTGAGGTACGTGTCGTAGGCCGGCTCACCGACGTGCGTCCACCGGCCGTCGAGCCTGCGGTCCATCAGTTCCCAGCGGTCCAGGAGCACGACCACGACATCCGGGTCCTGGCTCGCGGTGGAGCCGCCCCACCGCGACTCCCAGGTGGCGCAGTACGGGTAGTTGGTGTGCGGCTCGCCGCCGTAGCGCAACTCGGGCAGCACCGCGATGCCGCAGCCCTGCACACCCTCGTTGGTCAGCGTGAAGCCGGCCGGGTCGGCGGGCCAGTACGCACCGAGGGTCCATGACACGGAGTCGCCGATGACCATGACCCGCGGCGGGCCCGGCCGCCGACCGGCGCGGCCCACCGGCGGCACCGTGGACGCCGTAGAGGGCGCCGGGTCCGAGGGCTGCGCGGCGGTCGCGGCCGCCAGCACGGGCGGCGCGACAACCGGAGCCGGCGCCACGACCGCGAGCGCGGCGGCCGTCGCGGCAGCCAGACCTGCGGCCGCACCGACCGCCCAGCGGAGCGGGCCGGTCCACGGCCGCCGCAGCGGCTGTTCGACGAGGTAGAAGCTGGCCGCGGCGACGGCGAGGGTCGCCGCGACCCGCAGCGCGAACAGCCGCGGCCCGTGCAGGCCGGTCCGGCCGGCGTCGAGCACCGCGAACAACGGCCAGTGCCACAGGTAGCCGCCGTAGGAGATCCGCCCCACCCACCCCAGCGGCGCCGCGCCGAGCAGCCGCGCCACCGGCGTGCCGGGCGCCGCGGCGAGTTCGGCCAGGACCGCCGCGGCGGCCAGCGCGGTCAGCGCGAAACCACCCCGGTACAACCACGCCCCGGCACCGCCCGCGAGGACCGCGAACCCGGCGAGCAGTGCCACCCCGGCGACCGCCGCGCCCCGCCGTGCCGTGGGATGCCGCGCCACGACCGGCGCCGCGGCGGCGAGTGCACAGCCCGCGAGCAGCGCCGCGGCCCGGGTGTCACTGCCGAAGTACGCCCGGCCCGGGTGCATCGGATCGAACAGCACCGCGGCGGCGACCGTCGACGCCGCGAACCCGGCGGCGCACAGCGCGCCGATCAACCGCCGGGGCCGCCGCGCCCGCAGCGCGAGCAGGATCAGCACCGGCCACAGCAGGTAGAACTGTTCCTCGATGGCGAGCGACCAGGTGTGCTGCAACGGCGAGGCCGCCGCCGTCGCGGTGAAGTAGTCACCGTCGCGCAGCACCATCCGCCAGTTCGCCCAGTAGGTGAGCGCGGCGACCGCGTCGGTGCGCAACGCCCCCGGCTCCTGCCCCGGCAGCAGGTACGCGGCAGCCAGGACCACCGTGAGGACCAGCAGCGCCAGGGCCGGCAGCAGCCGGCGGACCCGGCGCAACCAGAACCCACCCAGCGACACCCGGCCGGTCACCTCGGCCTCGCGCAGCAACAGCGACGTGATCAGAAACCCGGACAGCACGAAGAACACGTCGACGCCCAGGAAACCACCGGGCAGCCAGGCCGGCATCCCGTGCACGACCAGCACCGCGCACAGCGCGACGGCCCGCAGCCCGTCCAACGGCGGCAGGTGGCGCAACGACACGCGCCGGACGCTGCCCGTCGCGTCTCGCCGCAAACGTCAGGAGGGAGTGGATCCGGGCTGCAACGCGCCACGCCGATACCTGGCCGCGCAGGTCTTCAGCGGAATTTCAGGAAGATCGGCCTACGTTTCCCACCGAATTGCATGGAGTCAGCGTCTGTCTGCAGCCAGTCGTGAGGGAGCGTTGTGTCCGTTACCGCCAACAGGCTGGTGAGTTCGCGCGGGTGGTTGACCAAGGTGCCTGCGATCACCGCCACCTTCTGGGTCATCAAGGTCCTGTCCACCACGATCGGGGAGACGTTCGCGGACTACCTGGCCGTGAACGTCGGTCTCGGTCCGATAGTGACCGACGCGATCATGTTCGTCCTGCTGGCGACCGCACTGGTCCTGCAGTTCCGGACCCGTCGCTACACGCCCTGGATCTACTGGCTCTGCGTGGTGCTGGTGAGCATCTTCGGCACCCAACTCACCGACTTCTTCACCGACACCCTCGGCGTGCCGCTCGCCGCCAGTACCGTCGTGTTCTCGGTCCTCCTCGCCGTGGTGTTCGCGATCTGGCACCGGCAGGAGCGCACCCTCGCCATCGCCTCGATCAACACGCCGCGCCGCGAAGCCTTCTACTGGGCGGCGATCCTGACCACGTTCGCGCTCGGGACCGCCGCCGGTGACTTCGCCACCGAGGCGCTCAACCTCGGCTTCCGCAACGGTGCGCTGATCTTCGGCGGGCTGATCCTGGCCACCTGGATCGCGTTGCGCCTCGGCGCCGGCCAGGTGCTGACGTTCTGGATCGCCTACGTTCTCACCCGGCCGCTCGGCGCGTCCCTCGGCGACCTGCTCACCCAGGACAAAGACCTCGGCGGCCTCGCTCTGGGCGCGAGCGCCACCAGCCTGCTGTTCCTGGCGGCCATCGTCGTGCTCGTCGTCCGCGAACAGCTGCTGGTCAGCCGGCACGGTGTCCTCGACAAGGGCGCCGGGCCGCGCGGTGGTCACCGCCAGGACCATGCGTGGGCCGGTGCCGCCGCTCTCGCCGTTGCCGTCGCCGGTTTCGGGCTCAGCCTGGCGCACGGCTCGCAGCAGGCCACCGACGCCCAGGCCGACGTCGCGCAGAACATGGTCACGGCGGGCGCGTCGGGCCCCTCCACCGCGGCGCGTCCGGTGCACCCGACGACCAAGCTGGGCAATCTCAGCAAGTTCGCCGTGATCGTGGCCGACGTCAAGGCCAAGGTCGCCGACAACGACCTCGTGGCCGCCAAGACCCGCGTCAAGGACCTCGAGGTTGCCTGGGACGACGCCGAAGCCGGGCTCAAATCACGCGACGCCACCAAGTGGCACCAGGTCGACGACCAGATCGATGCCGTCCTCACCGCCCTGCGCGCGGCGCATCCCAGCCAAGGAGACTGCGCATCCGCTGTCGCCGGCCTGATGCATACGCTGGACGCGTTCGACGGGGTCTGACCCAAGCCGACGGCGCTGCTGCTGGTCCTGCCCGGCGGCGCCCCACGGCACTGCCCACCTCCGTCGGGGTGCTGGTCACCAACCGGTTCCAACCGTGGAGCAGGAGGTCACGAGTGACACAACATGCCGTCTGGGGCCTGGGTACGGCCACGTTCATCGCCGCGTTCGTCGAGTTCGTCGAAGCCCTCACCATCGTGCTGGCCATGGGTCTGACCCGCGGCTGGCGCTCCGCGCTGATCGGCACCGCCGCCGCGCTGATCGTCCTGGCCGGGTTCACCGTGGTGGTCGGCTACGCCCTGGCGACCTGGCTACCCCGCTCCATGCTGCAGCTCGTCGTCGGGGTGCTGCTGCTCATCTTCGGTCTGCAGTGGCTGCGGAAGGCGATCCTGCGCAGCGCCGGTCTCAAAGCGCTGCACGACGAGGATGCCGCCTTCGGGCGGGAGACCGCCGCCGCGCGGACCGCCGGCCGCGACCGCCGGTATGGGTTGGACTGGTTCGGGTTCGTCGTGTCGTTCAAAGGCGTGTTCCTGGAAGGTGTCGAGGTCGTCTTCATCGTCATCACGTTCGGGCTCAACGCCGGGAACGTGCCCGTCGCCGCCGCTGCCGCGACCACCGCCGGGATCGTGGTCGCCGCCGTCGGCGCGGTCGCCGCGAAACCGCTGTCCGCGGTCCCGGAGAACACCCTGAAGTACGCCGTCGGGCTGCTGCTGGCCACGTACGGCACGTTCTGGGCGGTCGCGGGGCTCGGAGCGCTGCACGGCGGGACGAGCCTGGCCTGGCCGGGTGGCGACTGGACACTGCTGGTCATCCTCGCCGGGTGGCTCGCCCTGTCCCGGCTCCTCGTCCTGGTGCTCCCCCGAGTCCGCCCGGCACACGCGACGGGCCCTTCAGCGAAGGAACCCGTGGCATGACCGTCCTGCGTGGCATCTTCCGGTTCCTGTACGACTTCATCATCGGCGACGACTGGAAGATCGCCGCCGCCGTTGTCTCCGCCCTCGTCACCGGCCTGGCGCTGCTGGCTCTCGGCACTCCCCCAGCGATCACGGTGATCCTCACCGCCGTCGCCGTCGCCGCAGCGTTCACTGCCGCCATCCTCATCGACGTACGTCGGACCGGCAGCTGAACGACGGTCAACCAGGCGGATCCCGCCGGTAACTCAGTGGGGCCGGACGGCGGGGTGCTGACGTCGAACGGCGAGGATCGCGATGATGACTGCCAGCAGCACGGCGGAGGCGGCGTAGCGGTCCAGCGCAAGGCCGCCCTTGGCGAGGGGTTTGTCGAGGAAGTCGCCGACGACGGCGCCCAGCGGCCGGGTCAGCACGAACGCCGCCCAGAACAGCAGTCCGTGCGAAAGGCGGGTCCAGCGGTACGCGGCGGCGATGACCGCCAGCAGGGCGGTGAACAGGAGCGCGCCGCCGGTGTACCCGAGCCCAGCCGTGTCCGCGGTCCAGTCGCCCAGTGCCGTTCCCAGCGTCTGTGAGAACAGAATGGTCAGCCAGTAGAACCCTTCGGTACGCGGTGACCGGACGCTGGTGACCGCGATCGTGCCGGTCGCCTTGTACCACAAGCCGAAGGAGGCGAGCAGGCCGATGAACAGGATCGTGGTGCCGCCCAGGTAGCCGATGCCCAGGTCCCGGTCGACGTGGTCGGCGATCGTGGTGCCCAATGTCGTCGTCGCCACGATCGTGAACCAGTAGATCCGCTGATGGAACCGTGCCGCCCGGATCTGCAGGATCACCGCGGCCACGAAGGCGAGCGCGAAGATCATGCTGCTGGTCAGGTAGCCCAGGCCCATCGACATTGAGAGCGAATCGCCACCGGTCTCGCCGAGCGTGGTAGCGAGAATCTTGACCACCCAGAATCCGAGGGTGATAGCTGGCACCTTCGCGACGAAATCGCGGAGTTGCTCCGCCGAAGCGCTGGCCGGAACAGCTGCCGACGGGGCACCTGTCTGCCGTGTTGCGAAGGGCGGGCGCGGACGAGGCATGAGCGGACTCCGTTCTGGCGGCGACCCTGGAAATAGGACAAAGCACCATCAGATGGTACTCCTACAATTTGTAGGAGAGCGCCTGCCCGATCAGTACCGTGCCGCGCGACGCGACAAGAGCCAGGCCCCGAGGGCCATGCCGCCGACGGGGATCTCGGCTGCGAAGACGAACGCGCGGAACACCAGGATCGCCGCGAGTGACGCGGTCGGGTCGGCACCGAGGACGATGAGGACGCCGATCGTGCCCGCCTCCACCAGGCCGGTGCCGCCGGGGGTGATCGCGAGCAGGGTCAGGGCCCGCTCGGCGACGAGCGCGGCAAGCACGACGGCCGGGACCGCGCGCAGCCCGACCGCGGCGCAACAGCACCACAGCAGTGCGCCCTGCAGCAGCCAATACGCCGCCATGCCCCAGCTCAGCCGCGCCCAGCGCCGCCGGACGAGGCTCCCCGCGCCGGCGAACAGGTCCGCGGCCACCGACGTCCACAGCCCATCCGGGCGGCGGTCCCGGCGGCGCCCGATCCGCACGCGCAGCCGGTCCGCGACCGCGACCAGCCGCAGCAGGAGTGTCGCGCGGCCGAGCAGCGCGGCGACGACGAGTCCGCCGGACGCGGCGAGCGCACCGGTGGCGGACAACCACAGCGCGACGTGCCCGGAGGGGGCCGCGCCACACAGCACCAGGGCGACGACGGCGACGAGTGGCATGACGAGCTTCGCGATCACGTCGGTGGCTTTGGACACCACGACGAACCTGGCGAAGTCGAGGTTGCTGTGGCCCCAGCCGCGCACCATCGCCAGGTTCAGCGTGGTGCCGGCGAGGCCACCGAGTGGCATGACGTTCGACACCGCGCTGCCCGAGAGGTTCAGCGTCAACGCCCGCCGGCTGGTCAGGCCCGGCAGTGCCGCGGTGAGCACGACCGTGTGCACCCAGAGGCCGACCAGCCACACGACACCGAGCACCAGCAGCCACCGCGGGCCGAGGCCGGAGATCAGGTGTCCGGCCCGCGACCAGGAGGCGCCGGTCGACGACAGGTGCGTCGCCGCGTAGGTCACGGCGACCGCCGCCCCCAGGAGCAGCAGCGCCCGGACCCACGGGTGCCGCCGCGACGCGCCGGCGGCGGCACCGGCCGCACCGCCGTCCACGGACGCGGGCACGGACACGGGTTCGGCGGTCATTCGCTACGGACCAGGGTCAGGTCCGGACGGCGGGTCCGCAGGACAAGCACGGTCACGGTCACGGTCACGGCGCCGGCGATCGCGGCCACGACGCCGGCGAGATACGCCCAAGCCACGGCGGGCGAGTCCGGCGGCGGGTCGAAGACGCCGCTGAGGGTCGCGACAAGGATCTGGGCCAGACCTGCACCGAGGGCGGCGCCGAGGAGCAGCGCCGGCACCGTGACGACGGCCGCCTCCGCGGCGATGAACCCGGCGAGATGCCTCGGCCTGGCCCGCAGGACGCCGAGGATGGTGAAGGTGCGCCGCCGCTCGGTCAGGTCGACGGCGAGGACCAGTCCGGCGGCGGCGACCGCGAGCGCCAGCGCGAACCCGAGCTCGATACGGGTGAGGCCGGCAAGGTCGACGCCGGTGAGGCTGGAGCCGACCAGGGCGCGGCCGGCGGTGATGTCGGTGATCGCCGCCGCGGTGCCGACCCTGGCCCGCAGGGCGGCGGCGACGGCGGCGGGGTCGCTGCCGGTGGTGTCGACGAGGTGTGTGTCGGCGGCGGCGCCGGCCTGTGCGGTGACGTAGTCCTGGTTCGCGACGAGGAAGCTGTCGGTGGGTGCGGTCGGGAACTCGTTGACGACACCGAGGAAGTGGAACGCGACCGGGACCTGGGCGCCGGTCCGTGGGTCGGTGACGCGCAGGGTCAGCCGGTCCCCCGGTTGCAGCTGGAAGTCCAGCACGGTCTCCGCGGACACCAGGACGCCGTCGGGCTGCAGGTCGAGGCGGTGCATGAGGCCGGCCGCGCTGCCGCCGGTGAACCAGGCGTCGGCGAGGTGCGCACCGGCGGTCACCGTGCCGGGCCGCACGGCGTACAGGTCCTGCAGGTCGGCGCCGACGTACGCGTAGCGGTGCTGCATCGTCTCGACGTGCCGGACCCCGGGCGTAGCGCCGATCACGGCGGTCAGCCCGCCGGGCGCCGAGCCGGGCGCGGCGGCGACGGTGACGTCGGCGCCGTTGGTAAGGCGGGCGTCGACCTCGGCCTGCTGCCGGTAGGTCGCGGTGAACACCGACGTGGAGACCGCGAACGCCACCGCGCAGGCGATCAGGGTGGTGGCGGTCGCGATCGGGTGCCGGCGGCGGTGCAGGGTGGCCGCAACCGTCCCGGACAGGGGACCGGCGACGGGTCGCACCAGCGCGGTGAGCACCGCCCGCCCGCGCCGTAGCGCAGCCGCGACGAGCCGCCACGCCAGCAGCGCCCCGCCGAGCCACAGCAGCGCCGGACCGGCGAACGCCCAGTAGTCGACCGAGATCCGCGGCGCGCCCTCCGGAGCAAGGACGACCTGGTATCCGTGGGCGGTGGTGACCCGCAGGATCAGCGCGGCGCACGCGAGGGCCAGCACGTCGAGGCCCAGCCGCAGCGCGAGCGGCAGCCGGCCCGCCGGAACCTGGCCGCGGGCGCGGGCGTCGGTGACGCTGCCGGTCCGCAGTGCCCGCCAGGCCGGGAGCAGGACGGCACCGGCGGCGATGAACAGGCCCGCGGCGCCGGACGCCAGATACCAGACCGGTCCACCGGAGGCACCGAAGACGGCCGTGCCGAGGGCCGCGGCGGCGCCGGCACCGAGGGCCGCGCCGGCCAGGCCGCTGACGACGGCCTCGGCCGCCGCGATCGTCAGGACCTGCCGGACGGTGGCACCGCGGGTCCGCAGCAGCGCCTGCTCCCGCTGCCGGCGCGGCCCGGCCACCGCGACGACCGTCGCGGTCAGCAGGCCGGCGACGACCACCCCGGGAGTGGCCAGGAACAGGAACAGCACGGTGGCGTATGCGGCGTCGGAGCGGGCCGCGCCGAGCGCCGCGCCGAGGTTGTCGACGGTGTGGCCGGCGCCGGCGAGGGTCGCGTCGAGGTGCCGGGCGGCGCCGGTGGCGGCCGTGTACGCCCGCTGCGGGTCGGCCGGCAGTTTGCGGGCGGTCCGGACGTGCAGCTGCCCGCTCACCAGGTCGGGCCGGGTCGCCTGCAGCGGGTCGAACAGCCGCGCGAACCCGGCGTCCGGCAGCAGCAGCACGTTGTCCGGCGGTGCGGTGGCCCCGCCGCTGGTCGCGAGGAGGGTGTCGGCGTGTGGCAGGTCGACGATCCCCGTCACGGTCACCTCGGCGGCGGGCAGGCCGGGCCGCTCGACCGTGAGCATCGTGCCGGGGACGGCGTGCAGGTTGGCCGCGGTCTGCTGGGCGAGCACGGCGCCGTCGCCGCTGCCGGCCAGGACGCGCACCTGCCGGGGGAAGGTGTCCCGGTATCCGGGCGGCAGGCCGAGCACGACTGCCGTGCCGGTGGTGCTGACGGTGCCACCGGTCCGGTTGGACAGTGCCGGCGTGCCGGCGTAGCGGACCGGCAGTGCCGTGGTCACGCCGGCCTCGGCGCGGGTCGCGGCGAGTGCCGCCGCCGGGTCGGCGCCGGCGTCCAGGTGAACCTGCCAGTCGACGTCGACCGGCGCGACCGCCCGGCGGGTCATCGAGGCCTGCGCGCCGCCGAGGAACGCGCCGACGGTCCCGAGCAGCGCAACGGCGGTGGCGATGCCGGCGGCGGTGGCAAGCAGCCGGGCGGCGCGCCGGCGCAGCAACCCGGCGATCCAGATCAGCACGCCGGCTCCCCGGGTGCCTGCACGACGCCGTCCACCAGCTCCCAGCGGGTGCCGATCCGGTCGGCGACGGCCGGATCGTGCGTGGCGACCACGAGCGCCGCGCCGATCCGTTCCGCGGCCGCGAGCAGGACATCGACGAGGTGCGCGGCAGCGGCGGAGTCGAGGGCCGCGGTCGGCTCGTCGGCCACGATGAGGTCCGGTCCGGCGGTGACCGCCCGCGCGACCGAGACCCGCTGGGCCTGGCCGCCGGACAGTTCGTGCGGCAGCCGCCCGGTCAGGTCGGCGAGCCCGAGCAGGTCCAGGGCCTCCGTGGCGGCCTGCCGGGCCACGCGGGCGGGGTGCCCGGCCAGCAGCAGCGGCAGCGCCACGTTCTCCCCGGCGTCCAGCGTGGGCACCAGCGCCGGGCCCTGCAGGACCACACCGACCCGGCCGGGCCGGTCGCGGGGATGCCCGTCCAGCGCCGGCCAGCGGGCCGTCCCGCTGGTCGGCTCGTCGATGCCGGCGATGAGGTGCAGCAGCGTGGACTTGCCCGACCCGGACGGGCCGGTGACCGCGATCCGGGCACCGGCGGGAACGACGCAGGTCACGTCACGGACCGCGGTCGCCGGTCCGAAGGTGCGCACGAGGTGCAGGCCGGTGAAGGCGTCGGGGCTGCCGGCCATGTCAGACCTCCTCCATGCCGGTGATGCGCCCGTCGCGCAGGTCGATGACCCGATCGGCGGCGCGGGCGACGGCGCGGCTGTGGCTGGCGACCAGGACGGCGGTCCCGGCGGCCGCACGTGCCGCGAGCAGGCCCAGCACCGCGCGTTCGGTGACTTCGTCCAGCTCGCCGGTCGGCTCGTCGGCGACCAGGACCGCCGGGTCGTTCGCCAGGGCCACGGCGAGAGCCGCCCTGGCGACCTGCCCGCCGGACAGCTCGCCGGGCAGCGCGTCGCCGCGCCCGTCCAGCCCGACCGCGGCCAGCCGGGCGGTCATGCCGTCGCTGCCGCGTGGGTGCCGGGCGAGCCGCCGGGCGAAGCGGATGTTCTGCGCGACGGTGAGGTGCTCCAGGAGGTTGCCGGACTGGAACAGCACACCGATGTGCTGCGCCCGCAGCTTGGCCCGGGCGGCTTCCGGCCGGCGGGTGATCCGGCGTCCCGAGACCCACACGCTGCCGCCGTCGGGCTCATCCAGACCCGCGACGCAGGCCAGCAGTGTCGACTTGCCGGACCCGGACGGTCCGGTCAGCGCGACCCGCTCGCCCGCGTCGACGCGCAGCGAGACACCGCGCAGCGCGAGGACCTCCTCGTCGCCGCTGTGGAAGAACCGGAAGAGCCGTTCGGCGCGGATCGCCGGCGCGGTCACGGCAGCCACCGGACCGAGTCGGTGACCGTCCGCCACGGATCGACGTTGTCCGCGCCGTGCGGTCCGGCGAGCGTCACGGTCAGCAGGTCTTCCGGCGCGTGCCAGTACGAGTACCGTTCGACGTCGTCGTTGACGACCTTGCCGGTCACCGGGTCGGGCGCGGCGTCGGCCTGATACCTGACGAGCAGCACCGGACCGGCGGCGCGCTGCACCTCGGAGACCGGGCCGGGGGTGAACCCGGTGGTGGTCCCGCGCAGCGCGGTCAGGTCGGCCTGGCCGGCCGCCGCGTCGGGTGCGGTGGAGCGGGTGCCCAGGTTGACGGTGATCGTGTTGAGTTTGTCGGTGAAGGTGGTGGTGCCGCCGGACTCAACTCGGGACCATCCCTCCGGCACCCTGATCGAGTACCGGCCGCCGGGCGGCCGGTACTCGACGAAGGCCTGGTTGTCCGGGATGTCCCCGGCGCCTCCCTGGTCCGGCGCACCGTTGTGGCCGCAGCCGGACAGTGCCAGACCGGCCGCGACGGTGACGGCCACGAGCATGCCGATGGTTCGCATGACCGGCACCGTAGGCGCGGCCGGCTGAAGGCACGCTGAACATGCTACGGATCTGTTCCTGGCACCGGGAGCGCAACGGTGGCGGTGCAGCCGGCGCCGGGCATCGACATGATCGACAGCGTTCCGCCGGCCGTGGCCGTCGCCTGTGCCAGCAGGGCGAGTCCGAAATGACCGTCCGGTGGCGCATGGCCGGGGCTGAACCCCGTGCCGTCGTCGCGGACCACCAGCACGACCTCCCGGCGGCGCGCAACGACCGACACCGTGACGGTGATCCGCGCGGGCCCGCCATGCCGGACAGCGTTGCGGACCAGCTCGACTGCCGCCTGGCTGAACAGCACCTGATGCGGTCCACGGATCAGGTCGGCGGCCCCCGCGGACACCGTGACGTCGAGCGTGACGGTCTCGCCGCCGTGTTGCCGGAGCAGCCCGGGCAGGCTCTCGGCGAGATCGCCCAGCGGGGCGGCGGGCAGCAGTCCACCGGTGAGCGCACGGAGCTCGGCGATGCTGATCTGCACGATCTCCCTGGCCGTCGCCATCCGGTGACCGCCGGTGTCGGATCTGGCCGCGGCGGCATCGGACAGGACGATGCCGGCCGCAGCGAGGTTCTGGATCGGGCCGTCGTGCAGTGCCTGGGCCAGTTCGCGGTGGTGCCGGTCGCGCACGGCAACGGCAATCGCAGCAAGATCGGCACGCTGGGTGGCCAGCCGGCGGGAACGGCGCACGGCGTTCACCGTCAATGGCAGCACGGCGGCAGACGCGCCCAGGACGACGAACAGCAGCGAGGGGAGTTGGGTCCGGGCGACCTGCCACACCGTGGAGCGCACGCTGGTCGGCACGTATGCCTCCAGGCGCAGCAGGTTGTTGCCGGCGTCGCGGAAGGTGGTGAACACCTCCAGCAGCTGATTGCGGTGGTCGACCTCAAATCGGTGCTCGATGTCGTCGGGCACCGCCAGGGAGGCCGGCACCGAGGAGGCGAGAGGGCCGTCAGCGGCCCGGGTGAAGCCTTCCAGCTGCGGCCGGTCGGAGATGACGATCCGGGCGGTGTCGCCGCTGATGATCCACAACTTGACCCGGGCGAGCACGCCCGAGCGCAGGAACGGGTCCAGCATCTCCAGCAGGTGCGCCCGGTGATACCCATCGGAGCTGCTGTAGTCCGCGGCGGACAACGTATCGGCCACCGTGGCGCTGACGGCCGAGGCGGTGCCGATGGCCTCCCGCGCGGAGGCAGCCCGGGCGGTGCCCACCAATCCCGGGCTCGCGCCCGCGACGGCCACGACCGCGATCAGGGCGGTGACCGCGAGGTGGCGCAGCACGGACAGTCGCCAGGTCACCCCACCGCGGACGGTCATGGATACCGCTTCCCCGTGGTGACCAGACCGGACTCGACGGCAGCGGCGACCGCGGCGTGCTGGGTGTGCACGCCGAGTTTGGCCAGGATCGTCTTGATGTAGTCACGCACGGTGTGCATCGACAGGCCGAGGTCCTGGGCGATCCGCCGGGCGTCGGCACCGGAGGCCAGCAGGGCCAGCACCTCGCGTTCGCGCGGGGTCAGTTGCGGTCCGGCGGCGCCGTCGAAGCGCCGCCGGGGCGGTGGCCCACCGCGCAGGACGCCGAGCACGGCGTTCAGTGCGTCGTCCTTGGCCAGGAACGCGTCCGCACCGGCGCGGTGCGCGGCGGCGGCCAGATCCGCACGCGGATGCCCGGTCAGGACGACCAGCAGCGCCGTCGGGCGCATCGCCCGCAGCGCCTCGACGACGGCCAGACCACCGGCATCGGGCAGGTGCAGGTCCACGATGGCGACATCGAAGTCGTAGACGGCGGCCTTGGCCAGCCCGTCCCGCGCCGAGTTGGCCACCGCGACACATCGCAGGTCCGGTTGGGCGTCCAGCGCGAAGGCGAGCACATCGGTGAAGATCCGGTGGTCGTCGACGAGCAGCACCGCCCGCGGCCCTCGGCCCGCCGCGCCCGCGCCGCATCCGGCGGGCATGGTCGCCGTGCTCATCACGCCATCGATCCCTTCCGGGGACAACCCCCCAAATTTGGGGGCTCAGCCAGGGTTGGCCCAGCCCTACGGTACTTAGGCAAGCCTAACGTAATACCCGCGTGAGCTCTCCAGCGAAGGACCACCTCGATGTTGATCACTTATGCCTCGACCCGGCGGCGGGCGCTCGCAGCGCTGCTGGCCGTTCCGGTGGCGGCACTGGCCGCATGCGGCGGCACCGACGCCGGCAGTGGCGCGGCGGCCCCTACCGGCTCGTCCGCGCCGGCGCTGGACCGCAACGCGACGTTGACGCTGTACAACGCGCAGCACGACACGCTGACCAAGGCGTGGGTGGAGGCGTTCACCGCCAAGACCGGCATCAAGGTCGAGATCCGGCAGGGCAGCGACCTGACCATGGCCAACCAGCTGGCCGCGGAAGGCGCCGCGTCACCGGCCGACGTGTTCCTGACCGAGAACTCCCCCGCCATGTCGGTGGTCGAGAACGCCGGCCTGTTCGCCCAGGTCGACAAGGCGACGCTGGCGCAGGTGCCCGCCGAGTACTCCCCGTCGACCGGCAACTGGGTGGGCATCGCCGCCCGCAGCACGGTCCTGGCGTACAACCCCGCCAAGGTCACCGACGCGGAACTGCCGAAGTCGATCATGGATCTGCAGGACCCGAAGTGGAGCGGCAGGTTCGGCGCCGCTCCGAAGGGCGCGGACTTCCAGGCCATCGTCTCGGCGATGCTCGAGCTCAAGGGCGAAGCGGCCACGAAGACGTGGCTGGCCGCACTCAAGGCCGGCGGGCAGGCGCACACCGGCAACAGCGCGGCCATGAAGGCCGTCAACGCCGGGACGTCCGCAACCGCCGTGATCTACCACTACTACTGGTACGGCGACCAGGCCAAGACGAAGGAGAACAGCAACAACGTCAAGCTGCACTTCTTCGGCGGTCAGGACCCGGGCGCCTTCGTGTCCGTGTCCGGTGGAGGGGTGCTCAAGTCCAGCAAGCACCCGGCCGAGGCACAGGCGCTGCTGCAGTACATCACCGGCAAGGACGGCCAGAAGCTGCTGGCCGACAGCACCGCGTTCGAGTACAGCGTCGGCAAGGACGTGCCGTCCAACCCCGCGCTGAAGCCGCTCGCCGAGCTCGGTGCGCCGAAGGTCGACCCGTCGAAGCTCAACAGCAAGAAGGTCGTCGACCTGATGACCGCCGCCGGGCTCATCTGAAGCAGCACCCGAATCCGGTAGAGGCACGCTCCAGCCGTGACGCCAGCCATGATCCCCGCCGGGCCGGCAGCAGGCGCAGCCAAGCAGCGACGCCGGTCGCTGCCGCCGCTGCGCCTGCTCGTGCCGGGTCTGCTGATCGCGGGTTTCACCGCGATCCCACTCGCCGTCATCGTCTACTACTGCTTCGACGTCGGCTGGGCCGTCGTCGAACCGCTGGTGTTCCGGCCGCTCATCGGTGAGCTGCTCGTCAACACGGTCCTGCTGTGCGCCACCACGACCGCCTGCTGCCTGACGGCCGGCGTGGCCCTGGCGTGGCTGGTCGAGCGCACCAACCTCCCGGGCCGTGGCCTGTGGCTGGCGCTGCTGGCCAGCCCACTGGCGATCCCCGCGTTCGTGAACAGCTATGCCTGGATCAGCCTCGTCCCCGAGCTGCACGGGCTCTGGGCGGCCACGCTGATCACCTCCCTGTCCTATTACCCGTTCGTCCTGCTGCCGGTCGCCGCCGCCCTGCGTCGCCTCGACCCGGCGCTCGAGGAGACGGGTCGCAGCCTCGGCCTCGGTCCGGCCAGGGTCTGGGTCCGGGTCGTGCTGCCGCAGCTGCGGCCGGCGATGCTCGGAGGATCGTTGCTCGTCGCGCTGCACCTGCTCGCCGAGTTCGGCGCCATCGAGCAGCTGCGGTACGCCACCTTCGCCACCGCGATCATCGCCCAGTACGAGTCGACGTTCGCGTCCACGGCGGCGAACGCGCTCGCCGCCGTCCTCATCGGCTGCTGCCTGCTGTTCATCACCCTGGAGGTCGTGACCCGCGGCAGGGCACGAACCGCCCGGCTGGGTTCCGGTGCCGCCCGCGCGGCCACGCCGGTCCGGCTCGGCCGCCTCACCGCACCGGCCGTCGCGGTGCCGCTCGCCGTCGTCGGTCTCGCCGCCGGCGTACCCGTCTACAGCATCACCCACTGGCTCGGCCACACCGACACCGCGGGATACTCCATATCCACCCTGCTTCCGGTGCTGGCGACCACCGCTGAACTCGCCGCGCTCGCCGCCGCCGCCACCGTCGCCGCCGGGTTCCCGCTGGCATGGCTGTCAGTGCGGTACCGCAGCCCGATGACCACCGTGCTGGAACGCAGCACGTATCTGGCCAGCTCCGTCCCCGGCGTCGTCGTGGGCCTCGCCCTGGTGACCGTCTCGATCCGCTACGCACGGCCGCTGTACCAGACCACCATCCTCGTGGTTGCCGCATACGTGATGCTGTTCCTGCCGAGAGCGATGGTGAACCTGCGCTCGGCAATCGGCCAGGCACCCCCGGTGCTCGAGGAAGCGTCGCGCGCGCTCGGCCAGACCGCGTCCGCCACGTTCCGCCGCGTCGTCATCCCGCTCACCGCACCGGGCGTCCTGTCCGCAGCCGCATTGGTATCACTCGCCGTCACCACCGAGCTGACCGCCACGATCCTCCTCGCACCGACCGGAACCCACACGCTGGCCACCGGGTTCTGGTCCGCCGCCGCCGAGATCGACTACCCGGCCGCCGCACCGTACGCCGTCTGCATGATCGTCCTGTCGCTCCCGTCGGCCTACCTGTTGCTGCGCCAATCAGCCCGAGGAGTCACCCGATGACCGCCCTGTCCGTCCGCGGACTGTTCAAACGCTACGGGCGGGTGCCCGTCCTCAACGGCATCGACCTCGACATCGCCCGGGGATCCCTCACCGCGATCCTCGGGCCCTCCGGCTGCGGCAAGACCACCCTGTTGCGGATCGTCGCGGGATTCGACCGGGCCGACGCGGGCACCGTCGCACTCAACGGCACCGACGTGTCCAGCGGCCGCAAGGTCCTGCCGCCCGACCGACGCGCCATCGGCTACGTCGCGCAGGAAGGTGCCCTGTTCCCGCACCTGGACGTCCAGGCCAACATCACCTTCGGCCTGCCGTACCTGACCACCGGCAGGCGCCAGCGGCGGGACCGTGCCGCCGCCCTGCTGGAACTGGTCAGCCTCGATCCATCCCTGGCCCGGCGGTATCCCCATCAGCTCTCCGGCGGCCAGCAACAACGCGTCGCCCTCGCCCGCGCCCTCGCCCGCAAACCCTCGCTCGTCCTGCTCGACGAACCGTTCTCCTCCCTCGACGCCGGCCTCCGCGAGGCCACCCGGACCGCCGTCGCCGCCACGCTCAAGGCCGAGAACGTCTCCACGCTCCTGGTCACCCACGACCGGGCCGAAGCACTGTCCATGGCCGACCACATCGCCGTCATGACCGACGGCAGGTTCACCCAGACCGGCCCGCCGCAACAGCTCTACGCACGGCCCGCCACCCTGGACACCGCGCTCCTGCTCGGCCCGGCCAGCACCCTCGACGGCAAGGTCGACAACGACCGGGCCAACTGCCCGCTCGGCGCCCTCCCCCTCACCCGGCACTGCCCCGACGGCGACGCCACCATCCTCATCCGCCCCGAGCAGCTCCACCTGTCCGACGCCGGCACCACGGCCGACACCGACGCCACAGTCACCGGATGCGAGTTCTTCGGCGCCGACATGGTCGTCACCGTGCGACTCGCCGGCGGTGCCACGATCCGTGCCCGCGCCGCCGGCACCACCCCGTTCCACCCGGGACAACCGGTCACCGTCACCGTGCACGGACCGGTGCACGCCTACCCACGGCAGGAGCCGGGCAGGCGCCCCGACGACGTGCCGCCTGCCGACGGACCGGGCGTCAGGTAGTGCCGGCCCGTTTGTCCGGCTGCCGTTGCTCCCGGCCGCCGTCAGGCCCGCAGGAAGGTGAGGACGGCGAGCACGCGGCGGTGTTCGCGTTCGTGCTGGGCCAGGCCGAGCTTGGTGAAGATGGACGTGACGTGGGCCTCGACGGTCTTGACGGCCAGGTGCAGGTCCGTGGCCACCGCCGCGTTCGACAGCCCTTGCGCCATCAGCGCGAGCACGGCCCGCTCCCGCTCGGTGAGCGCGTCCAGCGGGTCGCGTTCCCGGCGGCGCGCCACGAGCCTCGCGACGAGTTCCGGGTCGAGGACGGTTTCGCCGCGGGCGACCTTGCGGACGTCCGCGCCGAACGCGGCCAGGTCCGAGACCCGGTCCTTCAGCAGGTACCCGACCCCGCCGTCGAACTCCGTCATCAGCCGCAGCGCGTGGTGGGCCTCGACGTACTGCGACAGCACCATCAACCCGACGCCCGGCACCGTCGCGCGGATCGCCGCCGCCGTGTCGATGCCCTCCGAGGAGAACCCGGGCGGCATCCGCAGGTCGAGCACCACGACGTCGGGCGGGTCGGCGGCGACCAGGCGTCTCAGCGTGGTGCCGTCGCCGGCCTGACCGGTCACCGTGAAGCCCACGTCCGCCAGGATGCGGGCCATGCCCTCCCGGAAGAGCACCGCGTCGTCGGCGAGCATCACCCGCACGGGATCACCGTCCGCAACGTCGTGCCGGTCGGCGGGCTGTGGACCAGCAGCCGCGCGCCGAGCGTCGCCAGCCGGTCGGCGAGTCCCTCGAGGCCGTTGCCGGGCCGCACCGCGGCGCCACCCCGGCCGTCGTCGGCCACCTCGACCACCAGACCGGTCGCGGTGAGCGTCACCTCGACGGCGACGACCGTGGCGGCGGCGTGCCTGGCGGCGTTCGTGAGGCCCTCGCTGACCACGAAGTACGCCGTGGCCTCGACCTCGGCGGGCAGCCGGCGCTCGACGGCGACACGGAGCCGGACCGGCACCGCGGACCGGTCGGCGAGGGCACCGACCGCCGCTTCGAGGCCGTCCTGTGTCAGCACCGCCGGGTGCAGCCCCCTGGCCATCTCCCGCAGCTCGGCGGTGGCCTCGAGCAGGTGGGCGCGGACCCCGTCGGCCTGCGCGGCCAGGTCGGTGGCACCGGCGGCGGTGGCCTGCCGCACCAGGCCGCCGAGCTCCATCGCGACGGTCATCAGCCGCTGCTGCGCGCCGTCGTGCAGGTCGCGTTCGAGCCTGCGGCGGGCGGCGTCGCCGGCCGCGACGAGGCGCTGGGCGGTCGCGCGGAGCTCCAGCACCAGGCCGGCCTGGGCGGCCAGGTCGCCGATCAGGCGGCGCTCCGCAGCCGTGACCGGCTCGCCGGGTGCCTTGACAACGGTGATCGCCCCGCGGAAGCCGCCGTCGTGCAGGACCGGCACGCCGTCGAGGTCGGTCAACGCGCGCGGCCCGGCCGGCACCGGTGCCGTGGCCGGCCAGACCGAGACGGCGCGCAGGTCGCCGGGCGGGCCGGTCCACAGGACGACCTGACGCGCCGCGACGGCGTCGGCCACGGTGGTGCAGATGCCGTCGAGCAGCCCTCCCGCGGGCGCGGCGAGGTGCGCGGACAGCCGGGCGAGGGCCTCGTACGGGGTGGCCCGGCGGCCGTACACGAGCCGGTCGGCGACGCGTTGCACCCGCCGGCGCAGCGGCTCGAACGCGACGGCGACGAGGCCGGTGGCGATCAGCGACAGCAGCGTGCCGTGGCCGTCGACGAGGCGGCCGATCCCGGTCACCACGACGGCGTACCCGGCGGTCACCACCACCGCCATCGCCCCGAACACCAGGGACCTGTTGATGACCGGGTCGATGTCGTACAGGCGGTACTTCAGGATCGCGGCACCCGCGGCGGTGGCCATCAGCGGTGCGGTGAGCGCGCCCGGGACCGGCGAGCCCCACCCGGCCAGTCCGACCACCATCACCGCGGCGGAAACCGTGACGGCGTAGAGGAACCAGCGCAGCTGACGGGCCTCATCGGCCCTCGCGCGGGCGACCCGGACCACGACACACGACACCCACACGAGCTGGAACAGCAGATAGCCGGCCGGCCGCGCCGCGTCGTAGAACGCACCCGCCGCCGCTCGGCCCGGAAGATCGAGCGGATGCGGGGCGACGAGGCCGATCCGGGCGTACTCGACCGGCCACAACGCCGACACCACGGCGAGGACCAGACCGACGACGGCGAGGACCCCGACGACCGGCCGCCAGCCCCGCGAGGGCAGCATTCCGGTCGGGAAGCACATGACGGTCACCCCGACCAGGACCAGCACCAGCGGCAGCGGCCACACCCCGAGCCAGCCGATCCACGACGCCGCGGGCAGCGGCCCGGCATACAGGCCGTACTGCCGCCCGGCGAACATCACCGCGTGCGCGACGCCGGTGGCGACGAACAGCCGGCCCTCGCGGTTGCTGGGCCGCCTGCCGACCACGTACAACCCGACCGCAGTGAAGCACGCCGCGATGAGTCCGTTGTGGAGGTTGCCGACGTGTACCCCGAGCGCGAACCCACCCGCGACGAGCACGCCGGTCACCGCGGCGGCCGCCCAGCCGAGTTTCGCGGTGCGCGTCACATGCTGCATCGTGCCAGGTCACCCGGCCGGCAACAGCAGGGTTAACCCTTCGATGTGCCGAGGGTCCACCCGGATGCCCGGCGGCCGGTCCGGCGCGACCCTACTGTCATGACTCCCTCACCCGGCACTGCCCTGGACCGGTTGCTCACCGCCTCGCTCATCGGCGGCCCGGTCGTCTCCCTGGTCGCCGACGTCCTGTACGCCGCCAACGGCTGGGACGACCCGACGGCCGCCGTCTTCCACGTGCTCGGCGCCACCGGGTACATCCTCGTCCTGGTGCGCCTGCTGTCCCTGGACGGCGGCCGGCTCGCCGCGGCGCTGCTGATCGTCGGCGCGCTCGGCGCGGCCGGCAACGTCGGCTACGGCTTCAACACCATCCACGTGTCCCTCGGCGACACCGACCTGGTCGACGCAACCGGCGCGGCGACTCTGATCAAGCCGCTGGGCTTGTGCTTCCCGCTGATGCTGCTGCTCGCCGCGGTCGCGCTGCGCCGGGTCCAGCCGGTGTGGAACGTGGCGCTGCTGGCCGTCGCCGCGCTCGTGTGGCCGGTCGCGCACATCGCCGACATCGCGTGGCTGGCGGTGGCGGTGAATGTGGCCCTGGTCGCCGGATTCGGTGCCGTCGCGGTCACCACGTTCCGCGCCCCGGCGCCCGCCACCGCGGCGCTGTAGCATTCACCGGGCCGGCCATGAGGTCGGCCACCTCCGCCAGCCGCTCGGCCGCGTCGTCGACGGCGACCCGTGCGGCACCGTCGCCGCCCGGCCGCACGGTCGGCCGCGCCGTGCGCGGGCTCAGCCGCCCAGCCAGCCGACGATCCGCTCGCGGACCAGCGTGTGGCCGAAGAAGCCGGTGTGGGCGATGAACGGCGGGCCGCCGACGATGTGCAGCGGATCGTCCACGATGTACTTGTTCGCGCGGTACACGCCCTCGGTCGGCACCACGAGGTCGTTGGGTGCGGCGAAGAGCAGGTCCACGAGCCCGTCCAACGCGCGCAGCGGCAGCGCCGCGCCGGCACCGGGCTTGAAGTCGGTGGTAGCGGCGAACACCTCGGTCGCCGCGGGTCGCGGTTCGGCGTTGAGTGCCTTGAGCCACGGCTCGTCCGGGTTCATCGCGGCGAGGCCGGGCAGGCCCTGGTGCGCACCCGTGGCGACGTCCTTGACGATCTCCAGCACCAGGGCGGCCGCCGAGCCCGACACGTCGTCGAGGAACAGCGTGGTCACGTTGGTCATCACGTCCAGCAGCGCGCGCAGCTTGTCGGTGCGGGCCAGCACCGTGCCGGCGTTGGGCACGGCGATGTGCACCAGCCGCTCCACCACCGGCGCCGGGCGTCCGGCGGTCGCCGCGACCGCCGGGTCGGTCAGCAGCCGCGACACCAGCCCGCCGCGCGAGTGGGCCACCACGTCGAGGCGCACCGGCCGGTCCGCCGGCAGGCGGTCCAGCAGCCACGCCACGTTCTGCCCGGGCTCGTCGTGCAGCGTCGGATGGTCGAAGACCAGCACCCGGCGGTCGTACCGCGCCAGCAGCCGCCGCATCGCAGCATCGTCCGCGGCGAGTCCGGCGAAGCAGGAGTGGCCGGTGCTGAAGGTGCCGTGCACCAGCAGCAGCACCGGGTCGCGGACCCCGTCGAACCAGCTCGCGTCCACCATGGACAGTTCCCGGCGGGCCGCGGGGTCGAAGTACCCGGCCGCCGCGTCCCACAGCCCGTACGGCCGGTGCCGCCCTTCCCACGCCCGGGCCAGCGAGACGGCGACCCGGCCGGCCGCCCACTCGATCGGGAAGCGCAGCAGGTGCAGGATCTTCCGGCGGCCGAAGTCGAACAGCGCCCGCTCGGTCGCCGGCCCGGTGCGCAGTTCGTACTGCTCCACCGGCACCGCGAACGTCTGCCCGTCGCCCGGCCCGCGCACCGGGGCACCGGGGCCGGTGAGCGGCTCCGCGAAGTGCCAGCGCAGCACCCCGGCGCCGTCGACCTCGAGCAGCACCTGGGCCTCGTCCGGGCGGTCCGGCAGCGGCACGGTGATGTCGAGGCGGGCCGGCTGCGCCTCCGCGCGGAGACCGGTGACCGGCGCGGCGGTCGACTGGAGCTCCTCGAATGTCACGGTCAGGTCGATGCGCATGCCGGTGTCGTCGAGGGCGCCCTCGATCCGCGCCGCGTGCTCCGCGTCCAGCTCGACCCGCGGCCCGCCGGCGCGCACCCCGCCCGGCCCGCCGGTCTGCGGATCCGACACGATGCCCGCGGTCTCGTGGGCGGTGACGGTGACGCCGGGCAGCACCACCACCTCCCCGGGCGCGAACGGCCTCATAGGTACTCCTCCGTTGCCGGGACGGGGCCGCGCCAGGTGACGCGCAGCCGGGGGTGACCGAAGAACAGATACGCCAGGCGCGACGGGTGCCGCCCCTCGGCGCCGCGCTGGCCGCGCAGGTACGCTGCCGGGGAGCCGCCGCCGAACACCGCCTCGTAGAAGCCGGTGCCCACCTCGTACGCCACCTGGTCGTCGACCTTCCACAGTGGAGCGACCGCGGCGCCCACGCCGAGCCCGGTGAACGCGGCGGCCATGCCGGCCGACTGGCCCAGCGAGTCGGTGGCCTGCCCGAGCTGGCAGGCGTTGAGGAACACCACCCTGGCCCGGAAGGACTCGGCCCCGCCCACCTCGTTGGAGGTCAGGTACGAACCGTCGGTGAGCAGCATGCCGTCACTCATGCCGAACGCGTCGAACTTGCCGTGGATCGCGAAGTGCACGATGTCCGGGGCCGGTCCGGTGCGCAGCATCGCGGTCACCGCGGGCTTCGTCGCCTCGACCGCCCGGGCGCCGTAGGCACGCCGCAGCTCCGCCGCCTCCTGGCGGGCCAGCGGGAGGTCGTCCCGGGTGTACTCGCCGGAGACCGTGGTCATGGTTGCGGCGTCGAGCCTGGCCGGGGGCACCTTGGCCTGGTTGCGGTGCACGCCGGTGAGCCACCGCCCGACGTCGGCGTAGCCGCCGAGCACGTCCTGGCCGGGCCGCCGCAGGTCACTGGGCAGCTGGGCTAGCTCCCACGGCACGTACGGGTCGGCGGTCGCCAGCATCACCGCGGCGCCGGGTCCGAGCCGGCTCAGCGCGCGCCACACCTCGCCGGGAATGGCGTCGGCCACGGTCCGGCCCAGGTCGCGCAGGAACAGGTCGAGCTGGACCTGGCCTCGGTCGATGTTGCGGTAGGCGTTGGCGACGAACTGGGCGGTCGCGTCGCCGACCTTGCCGTAGGCGGGCCGCGCCGGTGCCACCCCCGGTCGCGGCGACAGGATGGTCCAGGCCAGCATGTCGGGCCGGTTGGCCTCGCCGACCAGCAGGTAGAGGTCGGCGGCGTCGGCCGAGTTGGCGTCGAGCGTCCACGCGCTCGTGACGTCCTCCGGCTCCGGGTTCACGGCGTCCACGACGGCCACGGCGTCCACAGCGGCCACGGCAAAGCGTGGCGGGTGAGCGGCGGCCCCGGCACCGCGCGGCGGGTCCGCGGCGTCGACGGTGGCCTCGGCACCGCGCGGCGGGTCCGCGGCGTTGAGGGCGGCACCGGTGCCGCGCTCCGGCGCGCCGGCCGGCCGGACCTGGACGCTCCGCCAGGCGACGCCGAGCAGCTGCCCACCGATGTGGTAGCTGGCCTGGATCTGCCGGGTCGCCTTGTACACCGGGTCGTCGACAGCCATGATGCGCACCGCCTCGACCGGCAGCGGGTCCCCGTCGACCACGCGCAGCGCCACGGTCTCGCCCACCATGCCCAGCGTCCGGAAGCCGTCGAGGCCCAGGCTCACGGTGACCTCGACGTCGCCGGGCGGCAACGTCAGCGGCCCCGGAGCGACGGTGCCGCCGCCGGAGGTGTCCGCCGCGGAGAGCCCGACCTCCAGGAAGAACGGCGTGGCGACCACCACCTGGGCGGGCGCCCCCAGCAGCGGATGGGCGCTGCGCAGCGCCCGTGACGGATCCACGTCGGCCGGGTCGACAGCGTCCTCCGGCACAGCCTGGTTGGCTCCCCCCTGCAAGGACACTCCACGCGCCCATGGCAGACCGTCGACGAGCGCATCGGCGAGCCGCTGGAAGTCCCACCCGAGCCGCAGCGCGACGTCGGTCTCCAGCCGCCCCACGTGCCTGCTCGACCGCGCGAGCGCCCGCAGCCCGGCCTCCAGCGCGACCTCATCATCCACCGCCAGCACCGCGGCGAGCAGGTCGTCGGCGGCCACGAAGGACAGCGCCACCGCGACAGCCTCGCGGCGGGCGTGCGTGATGGCCGGCATTCCGGCGAACCCGCCGGTGGCCCGGGCTACGGTGGCGACCCGCCGCACCGCGAGCTGCAACGCTGCTTCGGACCGGGGCCAGCCGAGCAGCCGCCCCACCAGGTCGTCCAGCAGCTCACGCACGGCCACGTCGTCGAGCCCGCGCAGTGGCGTCAGGTCGTCGGGAAAGGTCTCGTCGCCCAGCCGCAGCACCAACTGATCGGCCAGGTCACGGCCCCGGCCGGCCTCGGCCGGATCGGGCACCCTGGCCACCTCGGCCACCGGCGGCAGGTCCCGCAGCAGCGCCTCGGCGGCCGCCCGCACCCCGGCCCCGACCCACGCGTCCCGCGCGAGCAGGGCGAGCTTGTCCCTGGGCGATCCGTTCACGTTCGCCTTTCGTTCGTGGACTGGGTCACCGGTTGTCGGCTCGACCGTACCGTTCGTCACGTCCGTCCGGTCATCGACCGAACCGGTGGCGCCACGGATCACCCGGCGGACCCGCTCCGGACCCGCCCGGGCCACAAGCTGCCACCGGTGCACGCTGCAGCACCAGCCTGTGCACCAACCCACCACGACGAACGTCCTGCGCCTCGAGCACGGCGACCGGGTCGAGCGCATGATGGATGGATGACGCTGCGGCGGGAGATCAGCGTCGAGGGGCCGCGCGACGTGGACGAGGTCTGGGACCGCTACGTGCGGCCCGGACGCTGGCCGGAGTGGTCGCCGCAGATCCGCGCGGTCGACTATCCGCTTGAGGTCCTGCGACCGGCGACGTCCGGTGTGGTGCACGGACCGGCCGGGCTCAGGGTCCGTTTCCAGGTCGTCGACGTCGACGGGCGCAATGCGCTCCGGACCTGGTCGTGGATCGTGTCGGTGGCCGGGGTACGACTGGCGCTCCGGCACACCGTCCAAGCCACCGCCGCCGGCACGCGGACCGGGCTCACGGTCGAGGGGTTCGCGCCGGTGGTGGCGAGCTACCTGCCGGTCGCCCGCGTGGCGCTGCGCCGCCTGGTGCGGTGACCCCGCGGCCGCCGAAGCGGGCACATGGGCGACGGCCGGCGGTGTATCGTCCGCGGATGCGGACCCGGATCCTGCTGTGCGCGGTGCTGCTGCTCGCCGGCTGCGTGGCCGACGGGCCGAAGACCAAGCAGTACTCGGTCGGCACCGACGCCATGCAGCCGAAGCTGCGGGCCAACCAGCCGTTCACGGCGAAGGTCGTGAAGGCCGGCACCTACAAGCCGACGCCCGGCGACGTGGTGGTCTTCCGCAACCCGGAGAAGTGGGGGCCGGGCGACGACAAGTCGGTGAAGCGGGTGATCGCGGTCGAAGGGTTCGTGATCGCGTGCTGCGACGTCAACGGGCGGGTGACGGTCGACGGGGTCGGGCTGGACGAACCGTACCTCGGCGAGAACGCCTCCCTCGACGTCTCGCCCGAGGCGGGCAAGTGCGCGTCGCGCCGGTTCGGGCCGGTCACCGTCGAGGCCGGCCACGTCTTCGTCATGGGCGACAGCCGTGCCGTCTCCGTGGACTCCCGCTGCCTGGGCACCGTCCCCAACGCCAACGTCATCGGCGTGGTCGAGTAGATGGGGATCGCCATGGACCTCGCCGTGCCCGTGCTCATGGCCTGGCTGTACTGCCTGGGCATGAGCTGGATCATTGAGCGGCTGGTCAACCGGCGGCGGGCGAGGGCCGTCGGGGCGCCGCACGAGGGCGGCGCCCCTTCCTGACGGTCAGCGCAGGCGCCACAAATGGTCGGCGGTGCCGCTGTCGTTCCATTGCAGGCACGTGGCGCCGGCCGTCGTGGACGCGTCCTGGACGCCGAGGATCAGGTTGCTGTTGACGTTCAGCAGGCGGAACTGGTCGCCGTTGCCGGTCACCAGGATGCGCCACAGGTGGTCGCGGGTGCCGCTGTCGTTCCACTGGAGGGCGGCCGCACCGCGTACCGTGGACGCGTCCTGAATCCCGAGGACCTTGCCACTGTTCTGGTTGCGGATCCGGAAGGCGCCGTCGGCGTCGGGCACGAACGTCCAGCCGTGGTCGGCGGTGCCGCTGTCGTCCCATTGCAGCGCGGGCGCACCGTCCGACGTGGACATGTCCTGGACGCCGATGATGAGGCCGCTGCGGCGATTGCGCAGCCGGACGTACCCGGACCTGGTGGGGTTGGTCCAGTAGACGGCGCCGTGCTGGTTGTGGGTGTCGAAGTACGGCCGCAGCGTGACCGTCGCCCTGTCGGCGCGGGCGGTGAAGGTGAGGGTCCCGGCCGGCGCGACGGACGCCGGATCCAGCGAAGGCAGGTGTTGCAGGACCTGTGGGCTGGGTGCGGGCGGCGAGCCAGGGTTGGGGCCCTGGCTGAACGCGCCGTACTGCCCGGCCAGGAGCACCGGGCCGTAGCTGACCGACTGGACCGTCGGGTCGTCCGGGGTCGAGGTGAGCGCCAGTGCCATCGGTAGCGTCACGACAATGGTGTCGCCGCCGGAACCCGGCGGCGCCGGCGTTGGCCTGGCACTTGGCGAGCTCGGCGACGAGGTAGGTGACGTTGTTGCGCAGCTGGGTGTCGCCGGTGGCGGCCACGGCGAGCGACGCGCCGGACAGGTGGTGCCCGGCCATGTGCCCAGTGTTCCGACGGACTTCGTCGCTTGTCAATGGCTTTCGAAACGCCCGACCCGATGCGCGTTCGTGAACTGCGGGTGTCAGGCCGCGCGGTGCTGCCCGTTCGCCGGTGGCACGACGGTGAACTGGCCGGCGGCATCCAGGCGCGCGGCGGCCTGCGCCGGCAGGTCGAACGCGAGGCCGGCCAGGCCGGCGGTCAGCTGGTCGGCGGTGCGGGGGCCGAGGATGACGGAGGTGATCGACGGCCGGCGGGCCAGCCAGGCCAGGGCGATGGTGGCGGTGGTGGTGTGCAGCGCCGTGGCGACGGCGGTGACCTCGTCGGCGATGTCGAAATGTCGTGGGGCGAGCACGCCTGCCACGAAGTCGCGGGCCATGGGGCTCGGCATGCCGGCCCACTCGGCCAGCCGGGATCCGGGCTCCGGCGGGGTGTCGCGGCGGTACCGCCCGGCGAGCAGGCCGCTGCCCAGCGGACTGTACGCGAGAACGCCGAGGCCGCTCTGCACGCACGTGGGCAGGATTTCGGCCTCGATGGCGCGGGCCATGACCGAGTAGTTGGCCTGCAGACTGACGAAGGGCGTCCCGGCACCGCGTTGTGCGGCCCATTGGGCGGAGACGATGCCGGCGGCGGTGAAGTTGGAGCAGCCGATGTAGCGCACCTTGCCCGCGCGGACGAAGCCGTCCAGCGTCGCCATGGTTTCCTCGATGGGGGTGTCCGGGTCGGCCACGTGGCACTGATAGAGGTCGACATAGTCGGTGTCCAGCCGGCGCAGGCTCGCCTCGAGTGCGCGGGTCAGATGGACCCGCGACAGGCCTCGGCGGTTGGGCCCGGCACCCTGCGGTGCCGCCCCCTTGGTGGCCAGGACGACGTCGGCACGGCGCGATGCGATGGCCCGGCCGACGATTTCCTCACTGCTTCCGCCGCGGTACGTGTCCGCGGTGTCGATGAGATTGTGTCCGGCGTCCAGAAACGCACCGACGATGCGGTGGGCTTCCGGCTCGGGTGTCGGCGCCTGCGGGTCGGTGCCGAAGTTCATCGTGCCCAGCGCGGCCGCGGAGACGCGCAGGCCGGATCGCCCCAATGCCAAGGTGTGCATGCTTCCCCCGGTAGAATCGGAATCATGATTCCGCTTAAAGATACGGAACCTGGATTCCGCTTGTCAACGGGACGGGTGAGCGCGGCGTGATCCGCTCGGATGCCGCGCGCAATCGGGCCAAGGTGCTGGAGGCGGCTGAGGCCGTCCTCGACGAGCACGGGCTGTCCGCCCGCATGGACGAGATCGCCCACCGGGCCGGCGTCGGTGTCGGCACGCTCTACCGGCACTTCGCCACCAAGGAGGCCCTCTACCAGGCCATCGTGACCAGCCGCGTCGACCTGCTCCTGGAGCAGGCCACCCGGCTGCAGGCGACCGCGGCGCCGGAGACCGCGTTCTTCACCTTCTTCGCCCAGATCGTTGCCGATGCCGGGCGGAAGAAGCCCCTGACCGACGCCTTGCGCGGCGCCGGCATCGACATCAAGGCCGGGCAGACGCAGCAGCAGGCGCGGATGCGCACGGCGATCGCGGACCTGCTGCACAACGCCCAACGCGCGGGCACCGTCCGGTCCGACATCGGCCTGCCCGAGGTGCTCGCCCTGCTGCGAGGCGCCAGCATGGCGGCCGAAACCGGCGACTACCCGGCCGCGGTCCTGGACCAGAGCCTCGCCGTCCTCTTCGACGGCCTGAAGCCCACCCGCTCGTAGGAGTCGCGAGATGTCATCCCGGCGGTGAGTACGGGAACTCACAGCGACGGGACCTTGGGAGCGCGCCCGTCGGCGGTACCCTCAGGACCGAAACCGGCGGGCTCGATCTGGATTGGTGACTCTCGGTATGACTGGCGGTCACCTGTACGGACGGGACGTCGAACTGCGGCGCCTGGACGCACTGGTGCGCGGGGTCCGCGACCGGGGCGGTGCTCTGGTGGTGCACGGTGAGGCCGGCATCGGCAAGACCCGGCTGCTCGCCGAGGCGCGCCGGATCGCGGCCGCCGCCGGGATGCTCGTCCTGGCCACCGCCGGCGTCGAGGCGGAGTCGCGGGTGCCGTTCGCGGGCCTGCACAAGCTGCTGCAACCCGTCCTGGCCCGCGCCGAGGCGCTGCCCGGGCCGCAGCGCGACGCGGTGCTCGGCGCGTTCGGCATGGCCGACGTCGGCGGCTCGGACCTGTTCCTCATCGCGCTCGCCGTGCTGAACCTGCTCGCCGACGCCGCCACCGGGCCCGGGGCCCTGCTCGTCGTGGAGGACGCGCACTGGCTGGACCCGGCGACCGCGGAGATCCTCGGGTTCGTCGGGCGCCGCCTCGAGGCGGATCCGGTGCTGCTGCTGGCCGCGGTGCGCGACGGCTTCCCCACGTCGTTCGGCACGGACCTGCCCCGGCTGCGCCTCGACCGGCTCGACGAGGAAGCGGCCGAGGCCGTCCTCAGCGCGCACGCGGCCGGCCTGCCGGCGGGTGCGCGGCGGCAGTTGCTGCAGGACGCCGCCGGCAACCCCCTCGCCCTGGTCGAGCTGTCCTCCGCCGCCGGGCCCGCAGACCCGGCCGGTCCGATGACCGCGCGGCCGCTGACCGACCGGCTGCAGGAGGCGTTCGCGGCACGGATGGTGCAGCTGCCCGCGGCGACCCGGACGCTGCTGCTGGTCGCCGCGATCAACGACGGTGACGCGCTGTCCGAGGCCCTCGCCGCGGCCTCGCTCGTCACCGGTGACGCCGTCACCGCCGGTGACCTGCCGCCCGCCGTGGCCGCGTCGCTGGTCGACGTGGACGGTGACCGGATCCGGTTCCGGCACCCGCTGATGCGATCGGCCATCCATCAGTGGGCCGACCTCACGCAACGACACGCGGCGCACACCGCGCTGGCGCAGGTCCTCACCGGCCGGCCCGACCGTGGCATCTGGCACCGGGCCGCGTCCAGTCACGGGCCGGACGAGGAGGTCGCGGCCGGCCTCGAGGAGATCGCCACCGCGGCCCGGCGGCGGGGTGCGACGCTGTCGGCGCTCGCCGCGCTCGAACGGGCCGCGCAACTCACCGACGACCCGGCGCGGCGGGCGGCCCGGCTGCTGCGCGCCGCCGAGGCCGCCGTCGAACTCGGCCGGCAGGACGTCGTGCACCGGCTGCTCCACGACGCCCGGACCCTCGACCTGTCGTCGTGGCAGCGGGCCCAGCTGCTGTGGATCGAGGCCAGCTTCGGCGACGGGCTCCGCGACGAGCACCGCCGGCCCGCCGCGGTCGCCGACGTCGCCGAGGCGGTTGCCGCGGATGGGCACGTCGACGTCGCGCTGCGGTTGCTGAACGGGGCCGCGCTGCGATCCTTCTGGACCGAGGCCGACCTGCCGGCCCGGCACCGGATCGTCGACGTCGCCGAGGGGCTGCCGATCCGGGCGGACGACCCGGACCTGCTGGCGATCCTCGCGTTCGCGGCACCCATCGAACGCGGCGCGGCCGTCATCGACAGCCTGCACCGCAGCGCGGCGCGGGCCGGCGGCAACGCCGAGGCGCTGCGCCTCGTCGGCAGCGCCGCGGTCCTGGTCGGCGCGTTCGACCTGGCCGAGGCGTGCTGCACCGCGTCGCTGCCGGACCTGCGGGCGCAGGGCCGCCTCGGGCTCGTCGCGCGGGCGCTCGGGGCGCAGGCGTGGAGCGCCGCCCACCTCGCCGACCTCAACGTCGGCATCCCGGCGGCCGAGGAGTGCACCCGGCTGGCGCGGGAGACGTCGCAGCCGCTGTTCGTCGGGATCGGCCAGGCCACCGCCGCCGTCCTGGCCGCGTTGCGCGGCGACGAGGCGTCGGTGCTGACTTTCGCCGGCGCGGCGGAGCAGGCCGCCACGTCCGGCCGGGTCCGCCCGGTGCTCGCCACCGCACGGCTCGCCCGCGGGCTCGCCGCGCTCGGCGCCGGGCGGTACGCCGACGCCTACGAGCACCTGCGCCGCATGCACGATCCGGCCGACCCGTCGTTCCACCCGGCGCTGCGCTGCTTCGCCCTGGCCGAGCTCGCCGACGCCGCCGTGCACAGCGGGCAGCACGACGCCGTCACCGGCATCGTCGCCGAGCTCGAGGCGTTCGCGCTGCAGACGCCGTCGCCGGCTCTGCACGGCGGGCTGCGGCACGCCCGCGCGGTCCTCGCCGGCGACGACGAGGCGGAGGCGTTGTTCGAGGCCGCGCTGCGGGTCGACGCCGGGCCGTGGCCGTTCGCGCGGGCCCGGGTGCAGCTCGCCTACGGGCAGTGGCTGCGCCGGCAACGCCGCATCGCCGACTCGCGCGCGCTGCTGCGCACGGCCCGGGACACGTTCGACATCCTCGGCACCGTCCCGTGGGGCGACCACGCGCGGCGGGAGCTGCGCGCCTCCGGCGAGGCGAGCCGCCGGCAGATCGTCGACACCCGGGACCGGCTCACCGCGCAGGAGCTGCAGATCGCGCAGATGGCCGCCGAGGGGATGACCAACCGAGAGATCGGCGAACGGCTGTACCTGTCGCACCGCACCGTCAGCTCGCACCTGCACCGCATCTTCCCGAAGCTGGAAATCACGTCGCGGTCCCAGCTGGCCGGGATCGTCCGCGTCCCGGCGGGCCATCCCGCGTAGCACAGGTACCGTCACGTGACGCTCGCGGCGCACGGCGCCACCGCCCTAGCGTCCGACGTATGGCAGACATGTGGTTCACGGTCCTGGGCCCGGTCCGGGTCTGGCGTTCCGGCGCCGAGGTCGACCTCGGCGCCCCGCAGCAACGCGCTGTCCTCGCCCTGCTGCTGGCACGGGCCGGGCACCCGGTCAGCCTCACCGAGATCGTCGACGTGCTGTGGGGCGAGAGCCCGCCGGCAACCGCCGTCAACGCGGTGCACCGCAGCCTCGGGCTGCTCCGCCGGGCCCTCGAACCCGGGCTGACCAACCGCGACCCGGGGCGCTGGCTGGTCCGGTCCGGCGGCGGCTACCGGCTCGCCGTCGGCGCAGACACCGTCGACCTGCTCAAGTTCCGGACGCTGCTGGGCCAGGCCCGGACCGACGCGACGCTGTTCCGGGGCGCGCTGGACCTGTGGCAGGGACCCGCGGCCAGCACCATCGCGGCGGAGATCCGCAGCCGGCCCGTGTTCAGCGCCCTGGACCGCGAATACGAGGCAGCGGCCCGCGCCGCCGCCGACGCCGCCCTCGCCGCCGGACTGCCGGGCCTGGTGCTGGCGGCCGTGGAACGGGCCGCCGACCGCGCCGCGCTGGACGAGTCGTTGCAGGCCCGGCTCATGCTGCTGCTCGCCGCGACCGGACAGCAGGCCGCGGCGCTGCACCGGTTCGACAAGGTCCGGGCGAGCCTGCACGACGACCTCGGCATCGACCCCGGACCCGAGCTCACCGCCGCCCGCGCCCGGGTCCTGCGCCCGGCCATGCAGCCCGCGGGCAGCACCGAGCGGCCGGTCGCCCAGCTGCCGCCGGACCCGTCGTCGTTCACCGGTCGCCGGCCCCAGCTCGCCGCCCTCTCCCTCCTGACCGGCGACGTCCTGACCAGCGACCTGCTGACCGGCGACGCGTCCCCCTCCACGGTCGCGATCAGCGGCCCGGCGGGCGCCGGCAAGACCACCCTCGCGGTGCACTGGGCGCACCAGGTCGCCGACCGGTACCCCGACGGCCAGCTGTACCTCGACCTGCACGGCTTCTCCCCCGCCGGGCAGGTGATGGACCCGGCCGAGGCGGCGGCCCGGCTCCTGGAGTCGCTCGGCGTCCCGCCGCACCGCGTCCCGGCCGGCCTGGACGCCCGTGCCGCCCTGCTGCGCACCGAACTGGCCGGCCGGCGGATGCTGGTCCTGCTCGACAACGCCCGCGACACCGCCCAGGTGCGGCCCCTGCTGCCCGGCACCGGCACCTGCCTCGTCCTCGTCACCAGCCGCGACCGGCTGGCCGGCCTCATCGCCTCCGACGGCGCCACCCCGATCACCCTCGGCGGGTTCACCCCGGACGAGGCCCGGCACCTGCTGACCCGCCGGCTCGGCACCGCACGGACCACCGCCGACCCCGGCAGCGTGGACGAGATCATCAGCCGGTGCGACGGGCTGCCGCTCGCCCTGGCGATCGTCGCCGCCCGTGCCGCGGCCCACCCGCACCTGCCGATGCGCGACCTGGCCGCCGGCCTCCGCCGGGAAAGGACGGTGCCCGCCTGGTCGTACCACGCGCTCACCGCCACCGCGGCCAGGCTGTTCCGGCTGCTCGGCCTGCACCCCGGCGCGGACATCCCGGTCGCCGCCGCCGCCAGTCTCGCCGGTGCCGGCCGGGTCCGGCCGCTGCTCGGCGAACTGGTCCGCGCCGGGCTCCTCGCCGAGCCCGTTCCGGGCCGGTTCGCGTTCCACGACGTGCTGCGCTCGTACGCCACCGAACTCGCCCACACCGTCGAACCCGACCCGGACCGCAGCGCCGCCACAGCCCGGCTCCGGGACCACTACCTGCACACCGCGCACCGGGCCGCGCTGCTGCTGGCACCCGGCCGCGACCCGGTCACCCTCGCCGCACCCGAGCCCGGCACCACCCCCGAGCCGCTCACCGACCAGGACCGGGCGATGGCCTGGTGCACCGCCGAGCACCGGACGTTGCAGGCATTGCTGGACCGCGGCGACGACCTGCACACCTGGCAGCTGGCGTGGACCCTGGACCCGTTCCAGCGCCGCCTGGGCCGGGTGCACGACCGGGTCGCCACCCGCAGGACCGCGCTCACCGCGGCGGAACGCCTGGCGGACCCGGCGGTGCTGGCCCGCACCCATCGCGACCTCGGCCACGCCCTGACCGGCGCGGACCGCCAGGCGGAGGCCCGCGCCCACTTCACCTGCGCCCTCGACGGCTACGCCGACCTCGGCGACCTCGTCGGCCAGGCCACCGTGGAACGCGGCATCGGCGCCACCTACACGGGCAGCGGCCAATACGACAAGACCTTGCAGCACTGCCTGCGGGCCGAGGAGCTCTACCGCGCCGCCGGCCACCGGCCCGGCATCGCCCAGGCGCTCAACGAGATCGGATCCATGCACGCCAAGCTCGGCGAGTTCCGGCTCGCGCTGCCCCGCTGCGAGCAGGCCCTGGCACTGTTCCGGGCGCTCGGCGACCGGCCCGGCGAGGCGGCCTGCCTGGCCGGCCTCGGCGGCATCCACCACGGCCTGGGCGACCACGCCCGGGCCATCGAGCACTACCAGCAGACCGTCGACCTCTGGGTCACGGTCGGTGACCGCGGTGAGGAGGCGGCGACGCTGATCCGGCTCGGCGACGTGCACGACGACGCCGGTGAACCCGACGCCGCCGGCACCGCCTGGCGGGCGGCACGCAGCATCCTGCGCGAGGCCGGCCGGCCGACGGCGGAGATCGAGGCGAGACTGCATGGGTGACCGGTCCGGAGCGCAGCGGAGAGGCCGGTCACCATGGGCTCAGTCCGGAGGTCAGGCGGCCGGAGCGAAGCGGAGGACGCATGACCGGTCCGGAGCGAAGCGGAGGGCCGGTCATCATGGGCTCAGTCGGTTCCCCTCTGATGCGAAACGTTGCTTGTCGTGCCCGGCCGCCGGGCGTCGGCGGCCGGTTCCTCAGCGCAGGGCGTCGGACAGGAACGCGACCGCCTGAGCGATGGCGGCCTGTGCGGCACCGGTGCCGCGCAGCGCGTCGAGCGCGACGAAGTCATGGATGACGCCCTGGTATCGGACCGCGACCACCGGCACACCCGCGGCCCGCAGCTTGCCGGCGTACGCCTCGCCCTCGTCGCGCAGGACGTCCGCCTCCGCGACGATGACCAGCGCCGGCGGCAGCTCGGTGAGCTGCTCGACCGTCGCCCGCAACGGCGACGCGGTGATCTCGGCCCGCTGCCGCGGATCGGTGGTGTACTGGTCCCAGAACCACTTCATCGCGTCGCGGCGCAGGACGTAGCCCTCGGCGAACTCGTGGTAGGAGCCGGTGCCGAACGCGGCGTCGGTGACCGGGTAGAACAGCACCTGCCGGACGAAGGACACCCCGCCGCGCTGCTTCGCCAGCAGCGTCACCGCCGCGGCGAGGTTCCCGCCGGCGCAGTCCCCGGCGATCGCGATCCTCGCCGGGTCCAGCCCGTGCCCGGCGCCGGACGCGGCGATCCACTCGGCGACCGCGTACACCTCCTCGAGGGCGGTCGGGTATGCCGCCTCCGGCGACAGGCTGTAGTCGGGGTACACGACCGCCGCCCCGACCCCGACCGCCAGCTCCCGCACCAGCCGGTCGTGGCTGCCCGGGCCGCCGAACACCCAGCCAAGGCCGTGCACGTAGAGGATCACCGGCAGTGGACCGGCCGCCCCGGGCGGGGCGACGATCCGGACCGGCACCCGCCCGGGCGGCGCGGCGACGACCAGGTCGGTCACGTCGGCGCCGGGCCGCAACGGCGGGCCCGCCTGCATCTCCGCCACGATCCGGCGGCCTTCGGACGGGTCGAGCTGATACAGGAACGGCGGCTCGGCGTTGTCGTCGGCGAACTGCTGGGCGGCCGGCTCCAGCACCACGGCCGCCCGCGTCGCCTCAGAGCCCATGCTGTCGCAGCCACGCCAGACTGTCGTCGGCGATCGCACGCCAGCCGCTGTCGATCGTCAGCGAGTGGGCCCGGTCCGGGAAGTCGTGGATGTCGGTGACCGCGTGCGAGTGGCGGTACTGCTTCAGCGTCGCGCGGGTCACCGACTCCGGCACCGTGTGGTCCCGGCCGCCGGTGACGAGCAGCAGCGGCCCGCGCAGCTCGTTGGCCGTGTCGACCTTCGCCGGGGAGTGCGGGTCGAAGTTGGCCGCGGCCGCCTCGAACAGCGGCTTGCCCGGTGCCGGGATCGCCCAGCGGTCGAACAGCTCCTGCGACTCCTGCTCGGTGACGGCGTTGCCGAACGCGAACCGGAACTGCTCCGCCGTCAACGACACCGCCCGGTGCTTGTTCGCCGGGTTCTTGAACACCGGCAGCGTCGCGCGCAGCGCCGACAGCGGCAACGGCAGGACCCCCTTGATCTGCGCGGCGTCGATGGCGACCGCCGCGGCGGCGAGATCCTGGCCGAGGAGCTTCTGGGCGATCATGCCGCCGAACGAGTGACCGATCAGGATCGGCTTCGCCGGCAGGGCGGCGATGACCTTCGCGTAGTGCGCGACGACGTCGTCGATGCCGTGGTCGGCGACGGCCTCGGGGTGCTCGCGGGCCTCGGCGACGGTGCCGGGCTCCCCCGGCCAGCCCGGCGCGACCGGCTCGTAGCCGGCCTCGCGGAACAGCTCGATCCAGGGCCGCCAGGACGTGGCGTGCAGCCACAGTCCATGGATGAAGACGACAGGCGTGCTCATCGGTGTGCTCCTCGCGGTTGGCGAAAATGCTGTCGGCGCACGGTAGGACGGGTCCTGTGGACATTTCGTGGACAGAATCTTGTCGCCCGAAAAGGAGGAGGGCACACGGCGGACCGAGGTGAAAGGTGGGTGAACGACGAGCAGGAGGTAACCCGATGGCGACGTACCCCACGATCGAGCAGCACGGCCTGATCGGTGACCTGCAGACCACGGCGCTGGTCTCGCAGGACGGCGCGGTGGACTGGTTCTGCGCGCCGCGGATCGACTCACCGAGCATCTTCGCGGCGCTGCTCGACCCGAAGGCGGGCGGACACTGCAAAATCGCCCCGGAGGGTGAGGACCACACCACCCGGCAGCTGTACCTGCCGGGCACCCCGGTGCTGATCACCCGGTTCCTGAGCGATGCGGGCGTCGCCGAGGTCGTCGATTTCATGCCGGTCACCGGCACCGAGGTCACCGACGTCCACCGGCTGGTGCGCCTGGTGCGGGTCGTGCGCGGGCAGATGCGGCTGCGCATCGACTGCCAGCCGCGGTTCAACTACGGCCGCGACGAGCACGAGCTGCAGCTGTCCCCGGCAGGCGCGGTGTTCCGCAGCGAACGGCAGAACCTGACGGTGCACACAGCGAACCGCGACGGGCCGCTGCTCGGCCAGGACGACGTCTGGACCGACGGGACCGGCGGGTTCCAGGCCCTCGCCACGCTGCACGCCGGCGACATGGCCGGGGTCATCCTGGAGACCGGGACCGACGGGCCGCCGCAGGCGCTGCCCGCCGGGCAGATCCAGCGCATGTTCGAGGAGACCCGCGACTACTGGCGCGCCTGGATCGGCCGGTCCCGGTACACGGGACGCTGGCGGGAGATGGTCGAACGCTCCGCGATGACGCTGAAGCTGCTGACCTACGCGCCGACCGGGGCCCTCGTCGCCGCGCCGACCGCCGGCCTGCCGGAGCAGATCGGCGGGGAACGCAACTGGGACTACCGCTACACCTGGGTCCGGGACGCGTCGCTGTCCGTCGGGGCGCTGCTCGGCCTGGGCTACACCGACGAGGCGCAGGCCTACCTGCGCTGGCTCGACGCGCGGGTCCGCGACGCCGGCGAACGCGGCGAACCGTTGCAGATCATGTACCGCGTCGACGGCTCCCCCGAGCTCGACGAGGAGGTCCTCGGCCACCTCGACGGCTACCGCGACTCCCGGCCGGTGCGGGTCGGCAACGGCGCCGCCGGGCAGCTGCAGCTCGACGTCTTCGGCGAGGCCCTCGATGCGATGTGGCAGGCCGACCAGGCGGGCCTCGTCGTGTCCACGGCGGGCTGGCGGCACACCCGCACGGTGCTGGACTGGCTCGTCGAGCACTGGGACCAGCCGGAGGACGGCATCTGGGAGACCCGCGGCGGCCGGCAGGACTTCACCTACGGCCGGCTGATGGCCTGGGTCGCGTTCGACCGGGCCATCCGCATCGCCCGGCACCGCGGCCGCCCCGGCGACGTGACCCGCTGGGCCACGGCCCGGGACGCGATCTACGAGCAGGTGCTGAGCCGGGCGTACAACGAGCAACGGCAGGCGTTCGTCCAGCACTACGCCTCCGACGTCCTCGACGCGGCGCTGCTGGCCATGCCGGCCGTCGGCTTCATCGCCCCGAACGACCCGCAGTGGCACTCCACGCTCGCCGCCATGGACACCGAACTCGTCGCCGACAGCCTCGTGTACCGCTACGACCCGGAGGCGTCCCCGGACGGGCTGCGCGGCTCCGAGGGCACGTTCACCATGTGCACGTTCTGGTACGTCGACGCCCTGGTCCGCTCCGGCCGGCTCGGCGAGGCCCGGCTCACCTTCGAGAAGATGCTCACCTACAGCAACCAGCTCGGCCTGTACGCCGAGGAGATCGCCCTGAACGGCGATCAGATCGGCAACTTCCCGCAGGCGTTCAGCCATCTCGCGCTCATCAACACCGCGATGCTCCTCGACGCGCAGCTCACGGCCGCCGCGCACTGAGACCCGGCTGCTGTCCCGGCGCGGCGGCTGGTCCTCAGCCGCCGCGCAGCGGGACGCGGGCAGTGCCGGCCTCGGGCGGCCGTTACCGTCGACGGTGACTGCCGACGTCCGGAGGGAACCGTCATGCGCCGACCCGGGTTCGCTGTGATCGCCGCGCCGTCGGCGTTGGGGCTGCAGGTCGACGGGGTCGCCGGGCTGCCCGACGCGTTGCTCGCGGCCGGGCTCGGGGACCTCCTGGGCGCGCGGTTCGCCGGTCGGGTCGAGGCCCCGCCGCGGCAGGACGGCGTCGACCCGGTGACCGGCGTCCGCAACGCAGGCGGCGTCGCCGGCTATGCCCGCCGGCTCGCCGGGACCGTCGCCGAGGTCCTCGACCGGGGCGAGTTCCCGGTGGTGCTCGGCGGTGACTGCTCGATCCTGCTCGGCAGCCTCCTGGCGCTGCGCCGGCGCGGGCGGCACGGGCTGCTGTTCCTGGACGGGCACGCCGACTTCTACCAGCCGGACACCGACTCCGAGGCCGAGGTCGCGTCGATGGAGCTCGCGTTCGCCACCGGCCGCGGCCCGGCGCTGCTGACGGACCTCGACGGCACCGGTCCGCTGCTGCGCGACGAGGACGTCGCGGCCGTCGGGATGCGCGACGCCGAGGAACAGGCCGCCGCCGGTTGCGCCCCGCTTCCCGCCACCCTGCGGTCCTGGGACCTCGACCGGATCCGCCGGGTCGGGGTGGCCCGGGCCGCCGCCGAGGCGGTGTCCCACGTGGCCCGGCCCGAGCTCGACGGGTTCTGGATCCACGTCGACGCCGACGTGGTCGACGACGCGGTCATGCCGGCCGTCGACTACCGGCTCGCCGGCGGGCTGAGCTGGGCCGAGCTGCACACCGTCCTGGCCACCGCGATGGCCGGCGGGCGCGCGGTCGGCTTCGAGGTGACGATCTACAACCCGGACCTGGACCCCGGCCGCACCGCCGGCCGCGCCCTCGCCGCCACGATCGGCGGCGCCCTGACCGGGGCGTGACGGTCGTGTGGAGGTACCGGGCGGATGGCGTGCACGCCATCGCCGGGACGGTGTCGCGCACCTACCGTCGGGAGGTATGCAGACAGTGGATGTGCTGGTCGTGGGTGCGGGACTGGCCGGGTTGCACACGGCGCGGCTGCTCGCGCGGCAGGACCTGGACGTCCTCGTCGTCGACCGGCGCAGGTCGCTGTCGGCGGGCATCCGCACCACCGGGATCTTCGTGCGCCGCACCCTGGACGACTTCGACCTGCCGGGGCACCTGCTCGGGCCCGGCGTCCGGGACGTGCTGCTGTACCCGCCGTCCCGGCGCGCGCCGATCCGGCTCACCAGCGACCGCGACGAGTACCGGGTCGCCGACATGGCCGGCATCTACGAGCACGCCCGGCACGCGGCGGAGGCGGCCGGGGCGCGGGTCCTCCTCGGTCTGCGGTACACCGGCAGCACCGAGCAGACAGCGACGTTCGAGCACGCGGAGCCGGTCCGGGCCCGGTTCGTCATCGGCGCGGACGGCGCGCGGTCCCGGGTGGCCCGCGACCTCGGCCTCGACGTCAACCGGCGGATGCTCGTCGGCGCCGAGCTCATCCATCCGGTCGCGTCGGCGACCTCAGCGCCGGCATTTCATTGTGTACTGGACCCGCGCGTCGCCCCCGGATACCTCGGATGGGTCATCGACGACGGCCGGCACGCGCACGTCGGTGTCGCCGGCTACCCGGGCGCGATGCGGGCCGGCGTGCGGCACCTGCTGGACACGTTCGCCGCCGACGCCCCCGGCGTGGTGGCACCGGCCGGTCCGGTCGAGCGGCGCGGCGGGCCGATCCCGGTCGGTGGGGTGCTGCGGCGGATCGCGTGCCCGGGCGGGCTGCTGGTCGGCGACGCGGCGGGCGCCGTGTCGCCGTTGACGGCCGGCGGCCTCGACCCGTGCCTGCGCATGTCGGAGCTGGCCGCGACCGTCACCGCCGACTACCTGCGGACCGGCGACGAGCAGCTGCTGCGCCGCTACGACGGCGGCACGTTCCGGGCCAGGTTCCGGGGACGGCTGCTGCTGCGCCAGGTCCTCGCCGGGGTCCGTTCGCCTGCCGCCGCCGAGGCCGCGGTCGCCGCGCTGCGCACCCGGGCCGGCCGGGCCGTCGCCGCCCGGGTCCTGTTCGGCGACGGCTCGTTCCCCGACGTCGCCCCCCGGCTGGCGGTGACCTGAGCGCGCCGGTCTGGTTCGGCGTCACGGCCTTTCACGCCATCAGGCCGGCCCGGAGCTTGGTGAGGGCGGCGGCCTGGAGCCGGGACACGTGCATCTGGGACATGCCGAGCTCGGCCGCGATCTGCGCCTGCGTCAGGTTGCCGGAGTAGCGCATCGCGACGATCCGCTGCTCCCGCGCCGGCAGGCGGGCGAGCAGCGGCCGCAGTGCCTCGCGGACCTCGACCTGCTCGATGTCGGGATCGGTGTCGCCGAGCAGGTCGCCGAGGCCGGTGACCTCGCCGTCGCCGCCGCGCACGGGCGCGTCCAGTGACGTCGTCCGGTAGGCCTGCCCGGCCTCCATCCCCTCGATGATCTCCTCTTCGGTGGCGTCGAGGTGCGCGGCCAGATCGGCGACCGTCGGCGACCGGCCGAGCGTGTGCGTGAGCTCCTCGGTGACCCGGCTGATCCGCAGCCGGATCTCCTGGAGCCGGCGGGGCACCCGCACGTCCCAGCATTTGTCGCGGAAGTGCCGCTTGAGCTCGCCGGTGATCATCGGGATGGCGTAGCTGGTGAAGGCCGATCCGTGCCCGGGGTCGAACCGGTCGACCGCCTTGACCAGGCCCAGGTTTGCGACCTGCGCGAGGTCGTCGAAGAGTTCGCCGCGGTTGCGGAAACGCTGCGCCAGGTATTTGGCCAGCGGCAAGTACATCTCGATGAGCCGGCCTCGGATTCGCTGCCGGTCGGCGCTTCCCTCGGGCAGGTCCGCCATCAGCGACAGCAGCGACATCGCGGTGGCGTCCGTCGCCTCCCGCGACGCGGACCGGGAGGTGGACAGCGTGGATTCGGCGGTTGCGGACATGGTGCATCGACCCTTCAGGGGGAGCGCGCGGTGCAGGCCCACTTCCGTCTTGGCACCCGTTGCTTGAGTGCGCGGTGGGGCGGCCGCGCTGCGGACCGGGTGGCAGAGCATCGCCGCTGCTGGACGGATCTGCGGACCGGGCCTTTCCTCGAACGTAGCCCAGCCACCGAGCCCCCGGAAGGCCTGGACCAAGATTTTGCGTCGTTTTTTGCGTCGATTCTCCGAGGTCGAGACCCGAGGGTCCGGTGTGGAAGGCTGAGCCGTGTGCGGAGCATCGACGCCCTGTTCGTGGACGAGTCCGGCCTGCTCCGCGGGCTGTTCCCGGCCGGCCCACTGGTCTTCCCCGTCGACGCCGCCGAGCTCCTCGCGCTCGACGCCGCCGTCCGCGACGCCACCGCCGGCTACCAGATCCAGCCCGCCGCGGCGCCGCGTCCCTGGCTCGAGCCGCTGATCGGCTACCTCCACGGGCGCCCGCCGGCGTTCGAGCAGGCCCTGTCCGCCGAGCCCACGGTCGTCCAGCGGTCCCTGGACCACGCGGCCGCGCGGCTGGCCGCACTCGAGGACCTCGGCGCACCCGCCGTCGTGCTGGATGCGGTGCACCGGCACGCCCGCGCCGTCGGCGCCCCCGGCTGGCGGGCCACCGTCGACCTCGCCGCGTGGCTGCCCGACCCGGTTGCCGTCGCCGCGACCGTTGATCCGGACCGGTGGCCGGCCCACCCGCCGATCGTCACCGCCGACCTGTCCGACCTCGTCCTGCTCGCCGCGCTGTGCGCCGTCGGCCCGGCGGCCACGGCCGTGCGCGTCGACGCCGCGGGCCTGCGGTGGCGCGGTCTCGGCGGGTTCGGCGAGGATCAGCCCGGCCCCGAACCCGGGCTGGTCCCCGACGGCGCCGTCGTCGTCGGCCTGGCCGTCTCCGGGGAACGGGTGCAGCGCCTCGAGTTCGCGCTGCCCGGCTTCCTCGCGGTCACGCTCGCCCCGTGAGCTACGGCATCCGGGCGGTGAGCGCGTCGTGCAACGTCGTCAGGACGCTGATGCGGTCCCGGAGCTGGTCGACGCGCTCCCGGGCCACCCGCATCGCGGTGGCGCAGCCGCCCTGGTCACCGAAGGCCGGCGGCAGCGGCTGGTCCAGGAACCTGACGAAGAACCGCACGTCGGCGACGGTGAAGCCGATGGCCAGCAGCTCCCGGATGTTGTTGACCCGCAGGACCGCGCCGTCCGGGTAGCTGCGGTATCCGTTGCCGGATCGCTCGCTGTGCAACAGGCCCTCGGCCTCGTAGTGGCGCAGGGTCCTGGTGGTGACGCCGGCCGCCTGCGCGAGTTCCCCGATCCGCATCCATCTACTCTGCCAGCTGCACCAGGACCGTGCCGATGAAGCGTCCGGTGAACAGGTCCAGCAGCGCCTGGGGCGCGGCTTCGAGGCCGTCGACCACGGTGTGCGCGAAGTCCAGCCGGTGTTCGTCCACCAGTTGCCGATACGCGGGCTCCAGCGCCGGGTCGCCGGTGACGCCGTGCAGCGACAGCCGCCCGCGGATCACGGTGAGCAGGTCGACGGTCGGTTCGGCGGCACCGCCGAGCTGCTGGGCGAGGGCACCGCACAGCGCGACCCGCCCGCCCGGGTTCAGCGTGGGGAGCGTCGCGGTCAGCAGCGGCCCGCCGACCGTGTCGAAGTAGACGTCCGGGGCGACCTCGGCCAGCTGCTTGGCGACGGTGGCCGGGTCGCGGTGCTCGAAGGCGTCGTCGTACCCGAGCCGGTTGACGAGTTGCGGCACCTTCGCTGCCGTGCCGGTGCTGCCGACCACCCGCCCCGCACCCATCGCCCGGGCCAGCCGCCCGGCGACGCTGCCGACGGCGCCGGCCGCCCCCGACACGTACACCGTCTCCCCCGGCCGGAGCCCGGCGGCCACCAGCCCGGTGTACGCGGTGAGCCCGTTGGACAACAGCAGCACCGGGTCCTCGCCGTCGACCACCCGGCATTGCGCCGCGTCCAGCAGCGTGAACTCCTGCCAGCCCCGCATGTGCACGACGGCGCTGCCGGCCGGCACCGCCGGATCGCTGGACGCGACGACGGTGCCGAGGGTCTTGCCCGCCATCGTCGGCAGCAGTGCCCGCATCACCGCGCCCAGCAGCATGAACCGGTTGCGCACCAGGACCTGCCCGGTGCCGGGCTCGGCGACGTCCTCGGTGGTGACGGTGAAGTCCGTGGCGTGGGTCGCTGCCCCGGTCGCCTGGACGCGTTTGCTCCGCATGGCCGGAACCGTAAACGTTGCCGCACGCGGCAAGGTCAAGCGGAAAAAGCGCGGCGGTGCCCGCATCGACCGGGGTGGGCCGGGTAGTGCCCGTTCCGTACCCGCTTCCGACACCTGGAGGATGAGATGGGCAAACTCATGGACAAGGTCAAGGACCTCGCCCACCGGCACGACGACAAGGTCGACCAGGGCATCGGCAAGGCCGGTGACCAGGCGGACCAGCGCACCGGTGGCAAGTACACCGAGAACATCGACAAGGGCGTCGACGCCGCGCAGCAGCGCACCGGCGAGGGCGACACCCAGCCGTGAGCCCGGCGCCGGTGACGGCGGTGGCCGCAGGCGACGCGGCCACCGCCGTCACCGCAGCTCGCGCGCCAGGTCCTCCTCGGCGGCCTCGACGCCGTCGTAGATGCCCATCAGCCGGTCCACCGACGTCAGCAGGAACACGTTGCGCACCGACGGCTGCACCGACACCAGGCACAGCCGCCCACCACGCTGCTGCAGCAGCTTGAACGTCGACACGATCGCCCCCAGCCCGCTGGAATCGAGCTTCGGCACCCCGGCGAGGTCCAGCACGATGGACCGGGCGCCGTCCTCCATGACCCGCTGCAGACACTGCCGCAGGTCCGGTTCGGTCGCCAGGTCCACGATGCCGCCCACCTGCACGATGGTGCAGTCCCGGCCGGGCCGGACTTCCAACGACAGCTTCACGCACGCCCCCGATCAGACTGTTGTCGGTTGGTCCCGCCGACAGGCATGGACGGTCACGTGGTGCCCGTCCGCCCTCCGCGGCAAACCAGCGCCACGGGCGCCTGGTCACGCCGGGTCACGACGCTCCGCGCCGCCGGGCGGTCGAGCTTCACGCGGGTGTCAGCGGCCGGTGGCGCCGTCGATCTGCTCGCGGAGGATGTCGGCGTGGCCGGCATGCCGGGCGGTCTCCTCGATCATGTGCGCGAGCACCCAGCGCATGGACGGGGCCGGGCCCCGGTGGGCCGGCTGGGTGAGGTCGGTGCAGGCCGCGATCACCGCGTTCGCCTGCGCGACGGCGTCCCGGTAGCCGGCCAGCACGCCGTCGACGGTCTCCTCGGCGGACGGGCGCATGGTGCGGCGCCAGTCGCGGGTGCGCTCGCCGAGGAAGTACCAGCGTTCGACGTGGGTCAGGTGCTTGACCAGGCCCAGCAGGTTGGTGCCGGACGCCACGCCGGCGGTGCGGACCTGCGGCTCCGGCACGCCGGCGACCTTGGCCGCGACGGCGTCGCGCAGGTAGTCGAGAAACCCGGCCAGCGTCTCCCGCTCCGACGCGCCCGGCTGCGGGGGTCCCGCGTCCCGGCGGCGGGCGGTCATTCACCGGTCCGCTGGATGAGCAGGACGTTGTCGGTGACGGTGGCGGTCTCGCCGGAGGGTCCGGTGGCCTCACGCCGGGGCATGTCGGCGCGCAGGATGCGCCACCGCGAGGGGTCGAGGTCGAGCTCAGCGGCGATCTCGTGGGGGGTCGGGAAGTGGATGTCCGGGTCCTGGTTCCACGACCAGGGGGCGGTGGATCCGTGGTCGACGACCAGGAGCAGGCCGCCGGGGCACAGGGCCAGCGCGGCGGTGCGCAGCACCCGGCTGCGGGGCAACGGGAACGGGGTCTGCAGGTACTGCGCCGAGACGAGGTCGAACGTCCCGGCCGGGAAGGTGGCGGCCAGGTCGTGCTGTTCGGCGACGACCCGGCCGTCGACGCCGGCGTCGCGGGCTCGGGCCCGGACCCGTTCGACGGCGACGCCGGAGATGTCGACGGCGGTGACCTGCCAGCCGTGCCGGGCCAGCCAGACGGTGTCGCCGCCGGCGCCGCAGCCCAGATCCGCGGCGGCACCCGGGGGCAGCGGCCCGGCGGTCTCGACCAACAGCGGGTTGGCGTGCGTGTCCCAGGTGCGGCGGGTGCCGTAATGCTGATCCCAGAAGGCGGTTTCCATGACCCCAGGATCGCCACGGCGGTGACGGGGTTGCAAGAAAAGTTGCGGATCCGCATGATGACCGCATGGACGATGTCCTCGCCGGGGTCGGAGCGCGCCTGCGTGACCTGCGCAAGGCGCGCGGCACCACCCTCGCCGACCTGGCCGCCGAGACCGGCCTGACCGCGAGCACCCTCTCCCGCCTGGAGAACGGCAGGCTCCGCCCGACCCTGGAGCAGCTGCTGCCCCTGGCCCGGGCGCACGGCGTCCCGCTCGACGACCTGGTCGCGGCGCCGCCCACCGGCGACCCGCGCATCCACATGCGGCCCGTGCGGCGGTTCGGGCTGACCGTGGTGCCGCTGACCCGGCGACCCGGGGGTGTGCAGGCCTACAAGGTGGTCTATCCGCCCGCCGGCCGGGCGGCCACCACGCGGTTGCAGACGCACGACGGTTACGAGTGGTTCTACGTCCTCGAGGGGCGGGTCCGGTTCGTGCTCGGCGAGCGGGAGTTCCTGCTCGGCGCCGGCGAGGCCGCGGAGTTCGACACCCGGGTGCCGCACTGGATCGGCAGTGCCGACGACCGGCCGGCGGAGTTGCTCACGCTGTTCGGCCCGCAGGGCGAGCGGGCCCATCTGGCCCCCGCGCAGCGGTGAACGGTCAACGGGAGTCGCTCAACACCGCCGCTGCGGCGGTGAAGCGTTCGAGTGCCGGGCTCTCGGGCACGACGAACTGGACGGCCTCGACCAGCTCGCTCAGCCCGCCCGGGAACCGCAGGCAGGTCCGCACGATGTTGATGGCGTCCATGCGCGCCGCCGGATTCCGCCGGATCGATCCGTACACCGACCCGCGCAGCGTCACAAGGATGTCCTCACGGGTCGCGGGTTCGCGGAACTCGGCGAGCCCGAGCAGCGCCTCGACGATCGGCATGAGCGACGACGACGGCACCCGCAGCTCCGGCACGAGGGCGGCGGGCTGCCGGGGCGGGCTGTGCAGCAGCAGACCTTCGTCGCCGAGCTCGTTGCGATACCACAGGTAGGTCGGCGTCTGCCGGGCCAGCCCGGCCCCCCGCCGGGTGGTGAACCGCTCGCGGAGCGCCTCGAACAGCGCCGGCGGATCGGCCAGCAACGCCGCGCCGCCGTCGCGGTGCAGCAGCCGCAGCACCTCGCGGCTGAACAGCCCGGTCTGCTGCACCCGCAGGTCGGCCGCGCCCTGCCCGTGCCCCGCCGCGAAGAGCACCTGCTGGGTGAGCCCGGCGACGGGTTCCCCGGCCGGAAACGTCTCGTGCCCGCGCACCCGCGGCCGGCCGTCGTCGTCATCGTGCAACTGGCACACGTCGATCAGCCACAACTGCCGGCGCAACGCGGCGACGAGGTCCGACCGGTACGTGACCAGCAGCGAGTCGAGGTCGAAGTCCACCGCGTCGGACTCGATCGCGTCCGCGAGGTACAGGCGGCGCCGCCCACCGGTGTCGAGGTACCCGTGGCCACCCCAGACCACGTACAGATCCTTGGCGTCACCGGCGGGAAGCTCCCGCAGGAACACCTGCCGCACCGTGGCCCGGTCGGCCGGGCGGCAGCGCACCCCCTCCGGCAGCGCGCCGTCCGGTGGCAGCGGCGTGGACAGCACCTGCACGCGCTCGGCCGGCACGCCCCGGTCGAGGAAGTACTGCGCGAACCGCAGCGCGTCGGGCACCGGACCGGCCAGCGACCAACCGGCGCCCGCCTCGTGCTCCCCCACACCGACGATGACCACGGTGGCGGTGGTCAGGTTCGCAGCCGGATCCGTCACGGCCATCACGATACGTCGCGGCCGCCAGACGCGTCGTGGTGGCGGGCGCGGGGCGCGGTCCAGTGCCGGAGCATCGCGGTGAGACGGAACGCGAAGACCAGCGCCGCCGCGCCCACCGCGACGGCCGTCATGGGCAGGCCCACCTGGTCCGCCACGGCGACGATGACGGCGCCGGCGGCGGCCGGGATCGCATACAGGTCCGTGTCCACCTGGACGAGCGCCGGGGTCTCGCGGGCGGTGATGTCGCGCAGGACCCCGCCGCCGACCGCGGTGGTGATGCCGAGCAGCACCGCCTGCAGCGGCCCGAGGCCGAAGTCGAGGGCCTTGAGGGTGCCGGTGACGCAGAACAGCCCCAGTCCGGCGGCGTCGAACACCAGCACCGTGAACGTCAGCCGGTGCACGAGGCGATGGACGAAGAACGTCACGACGGCGGCGAGCAGCGGCACCACCAGGTAGCTCACCTCGGTGAACGCCGCCGGTGGGGTCGCCCCGATGATCAGGTCCCGCAGGATGCCGCCGCCGAGGGCGGTGAGCATGGCCAGCACGACGATGCCGACGACGTCGAAGCCCTTGTAGACGGCCATCAGGGCACCGGACGTGGCGAACACGTACAGCCCGGCCAGTTCGAGGATGGTGATGACCGCACTCGCCGACATCCCCACAGTGTCCCGCCGTCGGGTTGCCGTACGCTCGGCGGCCATGCGACGCGTCCTCGGCTGGATCCTTCCGGTGCTCATCACCGCGGCGGTCGCCGTGTACGTCGGCGGCGTGGTCACCGGCCGGTGGGACGCGAACCCCGAGCTCGGCTCCGGCGCGAACGCCGCGCCGTATCCGGAGTCGACCGACCCGGAGCAGCGCAAGGCCAAGGCCGAGTTGTGCCCGCTCATCGACCGGCCCGACGTGTACGGGCTCGTCGAGCCGCCGGGGAAGTCCAAGGGCACCGGCACCTCGTACCTGCGGGAGACCGACTGGCACGAGTGCACGGTGTCGCTGCCGACCAGCGTGCTCAGGCTGGCCGTCGGCCACGACCGCACCACGATCGCGACCTACCAGAAGCTGTTCCCGGAGGCGCAGCCGCGCACGGTGCTCGGCCGGCCGGCGCTCTGGACCGCGGGCAAGTCGATGATCGTCAACTCCCCGTGGAAAGAGGCGACGCTGCTGATCGCCTGGAACCGCGCCGACACGGGCGGGATGGTCGAGCTGACGATCCTGCGTGCCGAGCTCAACCCCGCCGACGAGGGCACGCTCACCCAGATCGCGGAGCGGCAGGTGCCGGGCGTGCCCGGCTGGCCCGCCTGAGGTTCATCGATCCAGCAGCTGCGCCAGGTGCACGGCCGGCCGGTCCCGAAGGTCGGCGACCTGAGTGCGGCACGAGAACCCGTCGGCGAGCACGACCGCGTCCGGAGCGGCGTCCAGGGCCGGCAGCAGCTGGTGCTCCGCGACCGCGACGGACACCTCGTAGTGGCCGATCTCGACACCGAAGTTGCCGGCCAGGCCGCAGCAGCCGGCGAGCCGCCGCACCTGCGCGCCGGTGGCCTTGAGCAGGTCAGCGTCGGTCTTCCAGCCCAGGACGGCGTGGTGGTGGCAGTGCGGCTGGGCGACGATCTCGACACCGGACAGGTCCGGCGGGGTCCAGCCGGGGGTCTGCGTGAGCAGCTCGGCGAGGGTGTGCACCGACCCGGCGACCGCCGCCGCGTCCTCGTCGCCGGGCAGCAGCTCGTGGATGTCGGAGCGCAGCACCGCGGTGCAGGAGGGCTCGATGCCGACGATCGGGATGCCGGCGCGGGCGTCCGGGGCGAGCGCCGCGACGGTCCGGGTGAGGATCTTCTTCGCCGCGTCCAGCTGGCCGGTGGTGATCCAGGTCAGGCCGCAGCACACCGCCCCGGACGGCAGTCTGGGCTCGTATCCGGCGGCGCGCAGGACCCGTACCGTCGCCATCGCCGCCTCCGGGGAGAACGCGTCGGAGAACGAGTCGGCGAAGAGGACCACGGGCTTGCCGCCGGCTTCGGGCCGGAACGTGCGGCGGAACGGGCGCCGGGCGAACGCGGGGACGGTGCGGCGCTTGTCCACGCCGGCGAGCCACAGCAGCAGGCCACCGATCCCGGGCAGCCGCATACCGAGATTCGCCAGCCGCGGCGTCCACCCGGCCAGGCGGGCCCAGAACGGCAGCCTGCCCAGCGTGTAGTGCGACCGCGGCCGCAGCTTTTTCTTGTACGTCTGGTGCAGGACCTCGGACTTGTACGTCGCCATGTCGATCCCGGTCGGGCAGTCCGACGCGCAGCCCTTGCACGACAGGCACAGGTCCAGGGCGTCGTGCACGGACGGGTCCGACCAGGTCAGCTCGCCGCGCACGACCTCCTGCAGCACCCGGGCGCGGCCCCGGGTGGAGTCCTTCTCCTCGCGGGTCGCCAGGTAGGACGGGCACATGACGCCACCGGCGGCGGAGTTGTCGGCCCGGCACTTGCCGACGCCGGTGCACCGGTGCACCGCCTGGGCGAGGTCGCCGCCGTCGTGCGGGTAGGCCATCGCGAGGGACTTGAGCGGGAACCGCCCGGCGGGCCGCACATCGGCGTCGACCGGGTCCGGGTCGACCAGGACGCCGGGGTTGAGCAGGTTGCCCGGGTCGAAGGCGTGCTTGATCGCGGCGAACAGGGCGATCGCGTCCGCGGAGTACATGTGCGGCAGCAGCTCCGAGCGGGCCCGGCCGTCGCCGTGCTCACCCGACAGGGAGCCGCCGAACTCGCCGACCAGCTTGGCGGCGTCGGTGAGGAAGTCGCGCAGCACCTTCGTGCCGCCGGGCTCGCCGAGCGGGAAGTCGAGACGGACATGCATGCAGCCGTCGCCGAAGTGCCCGAACGGTGCGGACGTCAGTTTGTAGGAGGCGACGAGCTCGTCGAACCGGGCCAGGTAGGCGCCGAGCCGCTGCGGCGGCACGGCGGCGTCCTCCCAGCCGGGCCACGCGGGGCGGTCGGACGGGGCCCGCCCGGCCAGGCCGGCGCCGTCCTCGCGGATCCGCCACAGCTGCGCCTGGACGAGCGGGTCGGTGACGACGAGGGCCTCCTCGCCGATGCCGTCGGCGGCCAGCCGCCGGGCCCGCGACTCGACCTCGCCGAGGTCGTCGCCGGCCAGCTCGACGAACAGCCAGGCACCGCCGCGCGGCAGCGGCGGGACGGCGGCCGGGCCGCGCCGGGCCACCAGCACGTCGATCAGCCGCGAGTCGAGGCCCTCGCAGGACGTCGGGCCGTGCGCGACGACGGCCGGGGCGGCCTCGCCGGCGGCGACGATGTCACGGAAGCCGAGGACGACGACGACCCGGACCGGGGCGTCGACGACCAGCTTCACGGTTGCCTGGGTGATGACGGCCAGGGTGCCCTCGGAGCCGACCAGGGCCTGGGTGAGGTCGAAGCGCTCCGGCAGCAGGTGCTGCACGGCGTAGCCGGAGACCTGCCGGCCGAACCGGTCGAACTCGGTCCGTGCCGTGGCGAGGTGCCGTTTGATGACCGCGTCGAGGTCCGTCACGAGCGGCCCGGCCGGCTGAGTGGTGTCGACGTGCTCGCCCGCGGCGGTCAGCACTTCCAGGCCGGCGACGTTGTCCGACGTGCGGCCGTAGGCCAGGGAGCGCGAGCCGCAGGCGTTGTTGCCGATCATCCCGCCGATCGTGCAGCGCGGGTGCGTCGACGGGTCGGGCCCGAACCGCACGCCGTGCCTGGTGACGGCCTTCTGCAGCACGGCGTGCACGGTGCCGGGCTCGACCACGGCGGTGCGGGCGTCCGGGTCGACGGACAGGACGCGGTTGAGGTGGCGGGAGAAGTCCAGCACGATCCCGCGGCCGACCGCGTTGCCGGCGACCGACGTGCCGGCGCCCCGGGAGGTGAGCGGCACCCCGGTCGCGCGGGCGACGGCGAGCGCCGCGGCCACCTCGTCGACGTGCCGTGGGCGGACCACCGCGAGGGGCGGGATCCGATACAGCGAGGCGTCGGAGGCATACATGCCCAGGGTGCCGGCGTCGGCCCGGACCTCGAGCCCGGCCTTCTGGAGTGCACCCACCACGTCGTTCATGGGTAACATGTTACTCATGCCCTCGCCCGACCTCCCAACCGAGGCGCCGTCGCCCGCTCTCCGTCTCCCGGCCGAGGCGCCGTCGCCCGCTCTCCGCCTGCCGGCCGAGGCGCCGTCGCCCGCTCTCCGCCTGCCGGCCGAGGCGCCGTCGCCCGCTCTCCGCCTGCCGGCCGAGGCGCCGTCGCTCGCCGAGGCCGTTGCCCAGGCGGTCCGCGACGGCATCGCGGCCGGCGAGCTCGTGGCCGACCAGACCTACTCCGTGTACCAGCTGGCCGAACTCCTCGGCGTCTCCCGCAGCCCGGTCCGGGAGGGGATGCTCCGCCTGGCCGAGGCGGGCCTGGTCGAGATCCGGCGCAACCGCGGCTTCCGGGTCCTGCCACCGCGCGCCCACGACGTCGCCGAGATCATCGAGATCCGCCTCTGGTTGGAGCCGCCGGCCGCCCGCAAGGCCGCCGTGCACGGCACCGACGAGCAGCACGCCGCGATCCGGGCGACCCTGGACGCCATGGCCGCCGCGGCCGCCCGCGGCGACGAGGCCGCCTTCTGGCCGGCCGACCGCAGCCTGCACGACCTGCTGCTGCGCGCCGCCGGCAACACCCGGGCCGCCGCGATCGTCGCCCAGCTGCGCTCCACCACCGCCCTGCTCGGCCCGCCCACCACCGCCAGCGGCCGCGCCCTGACCCAGATCCACGCCGAGCACGAACCGGTCGTCACCGCCGTGATCGCCCGCGACGGCGCCGCCGCCGAGGCCGCCATGCGCACCCACCTCGAGGCGACCGGCGCCCTGCTCGTGGCGAACCTGACCGCCCGGACTCAGCCGCCCGGGGCGAGGCGGAACACCGGCCAGCCGATCTCGGTGCGCCAGTCGGCGGGCGTCGCGGTGTCGCGGGGGCCGACCACGTAGGTCTCGTCGACCGGGCCGTCGACCGCCAGGGCGTGTTCCACCACCCACGATCCCAGTCGGCCGTAGGTCACGTCGATGTCGTCGTGCCGGCCGGCGTGCACGGCGACGGCCACGTCCGCCGGTGGCAGCTCGACGATCTCGACGCGCCCTCCGGCGCGGGGTTCGCGGACCGGGCGGTACACCGTCATCGCCCCGGCACCGGCGGTGAACAGCTCGTTGGCGTAGCGGCCACCGGGTGCACCGGTGCGCTCGGCCGGGCCGAAGGCGGCGTCCAGCTCGGCCATCGCGGCGTCGTACCACCTTGTCGAGTCCTCCAGCGTGACGTGGCCGCGGACGGCGACGACGGTCCGGGCGGGCAGGGACCGCAGCTCGACCCGCAGGTCCTCCCGGTCCGGGCGCAACAGCCGGCGCAGCGACACGACGGCGGCCCGGGTCCGCTCGAGTTCCTCCTCCAGCCGGTGCAGGTGCTCGGCGATGAGATCCGCGCGCCGCTGCGGGTCGTCGGTGGCGAGGATGGACCGCACTTCGGCCAGCGGCACGTCCAGCTCGCGCAACCGGTGGATGACCTGCGCGGAGGGGATCTGTCCGGCGGAGTAGTAGCGGTAACCGGTGAACGGGTCGACGGTGGCGGGCTCGAGCAGACCGGCCTGGTGATACCGGCGCAGCGTCCGCACGCTCAGGTGGGTCAGCGTGGCGAACTCCCCGATGGTCATTCCGTGGCGCATGCCTCCAGTCTTGACTCTCTCCCGGCGGGAGACTCCACGGTTGACTCATGGACCTTCCCCCCGTAATCACGACATATCTGACCGCCCACAACGCCCGGGACGTCGACAGCGCGATCACGGCGTACGCGCCCGACGCGGTCGTGGTCGACGACGGCCGCACCTACCACGGTCCGGAGGAGATCCGCGCGTGGCTGGCCGGCGCGGCGTCGCAGTACACGTACACCACCGAACTGATCTCCGCCACGCAGCTCGACCAGGAGCACTACGACGTGCTGCAGCACCTGGAGGGCGACTTCCCGGGCGGGGTGGTCGACCTGCACCACCGGTTCACCCTGCGCGGCACCACCATCGCCCGGCTGGTGATCGAGCCATGAGGACGTGGTTCATCACCGGTGGGACGCCGGGCGGCTTCGGTCAGGCGTACGCCGACGCCGCCCTCGAAACGGGCGACCGGGTGGTGCTGACCGCGCGGCGCCCCGAGCAGCTGCAGGACTGGGCCCGCCCGCACGGCGACCGCGTGCTGCTCCTGCCGCTGGACGTCACCGACGCGGTGCAGGTCCGTCACGCGGTGGCCGCGGCCGAGCAGCGCTTCGGCGGGATCGACGTGCTGGTCAACAACGCCGGACGCGGATGGTACGGCTCGATCGAAGGCATGGCCGAGGATGCGGTGCACCGCACGTTCGAGCTGAACCTCTTCGCCCTGCTCGCGGTGACCCGGGCGGTGCTGCCCGGCATGCGCGAACGGCGCCGCGGCTGGATCCTCAACATGTCCTCGGTCGCCGGCCTGCGCAGCGTGCCCGGGTTCGGCTACTACAGCGCCGCGAAACACGCGGTCGAGGCCGTGACGGCGGCCCTGCGCGAGGAGGTCGCCCCGCTGGGCATCCGCGTCCTGGCGATCGAGCCTGGAGCGTTCCGCACCAACGCCTATGCCGGCTTCGCCGACGAGCCGCTCACCGAGACCGTCCCGGCCTACCACCGGATGCTCGCAGGCGTGCGGTCCGCGATGATCGACCAGAACGGCACGCAGCCCGGCGACCCGCTGCGCGGCGCTCGCGCGGTCATCGCCGCGATGGCCGGGGATCCACCGCCGCACCGGCTGGTGCTGGGCAGCGACGCCTACGACGCGGTGACCTCGACGCTCCGCGACACCATGGCCGACATCGCCCGGTCGGAGGCCGCCTCCCGCGCCGCCGACTTCCCGCCGGGAACGTGAGGCGGGACCTACCTTCGCTCGAGTGCGACGACCGCATCCAGGAGACAGTGCAGGCAAAGTTCGTAGCGGTCGGCGTCCACCCGGTCGAACAGCAGCTCGTCAAGCGGCACACCGTCGGTCCGCTCCGGCTGGCCGGCAATCGCCAGTTCGGCCAGGACGGCAAGTTTGAGCTCATGCAGCGCCGCCGCCTCGCTGTCCAGGGTGCTCATCGCCCCTCCGGTTCCGACTCGGAGCGTGGACGGAAACACTGCCCACCCGATACCCGTCCCCCGCCGTCGTCGCACGATGCTCACCCGAAGGGATGAGCTTTGCTCCAGGGCCATGCTCACGCCGCGGGCTCATGCACATGCATCTGAACCTGTACGGTGCTCGCGTGACGACGCCGCCCTCCCCCGCCGGACCGAACCCGGACTTTCCGGCGTGGGGCCCACCGAACACCCCCGCACCGGGCATGCCGACGTCCGGCATACCGGTGTCCGGCACGCCTATGTCCGGTCCGCCCACTTCCGGTTTTCCCGCGTCCGGGCCGCCCACCTCCGGCATTCCCGGGTACGGTCCGCCCACCTCCGGCTTCCCCGCGTCCGGGCCGCCCACGTCCGGCATTCCCGGGTACGGGCCACCGGACCCGTTCGGGACGCCGCCCGCCGGTGCTCCCAACTGGGTGGGGCCGCCCACCGGTGCCATCGGCGGCGGACCGGGCACCGGGTGGCCGAGCGGTGATCGGGCCCCGTCCGGCCTGCCCGGGAGGTCGCGGAACAAGCTCATCGTCGGCGTGGTCGCCGTCGTGCTCCTGCTGGTGTGCGGAGTCGGTGGGGTTGCCGCGTTCGTCAGCGGTGACTCCGACAAGAAGCCGGCCGCCGCGGGTGCGACCGGCGGTGCGTCGGCGAGCCCGACGCCGAGCAAGGCGCCGGAGCCGATGACCGCCACCGCATACCAGTCGCTCCTGACCGAGGTCGACGGGCTGATCGGGCCGGCGTGGCAGAAGGTCGCCGCGGCGAAGAACCAGGCGGCGACGACCGAGGCCGTGCAGGCGCTGGCCGACGCGGTCAAGACGAGCGCGCCCCGGTTCGCGTCCCTGACCCCGCCGAAGGAGGCGGCCGCCGGCCACGAGCAGATCAAGCGGGCGTTCAACTCCTTGAGCAGCGACTTCAGCACGCTGGCCGGGTCCGCGAAGTCGGGCGAGATCTGCGCCGGTTCCTCGGCGGTCGCCCAGGTGACCAGCTTGCCGTCGGCGGGCCTCCTCCGGGAGGCGGCCAAGGCGTTCGGGTCCGCCTTCACGTTCGGCGCGTGGCTGCCGGCGCCGGTCGCCCAGCAGACCCGCACGCTGGCGAACGGCACCATGGTGAAGAAGGGGACCCTCAACGGCTCGGGCGAATTCACGATCAACAACAGCGGCAGCGACACTGACGTCGCCGTGAGCCTCGTCCCGAACGGTGCCAAGGTCGCGGCCTTCACGGTCTTCGTCTCGGCCGGCAAGACGTACAAGGTCAAGAAGGTCAAGGACGGCAGCTACCAGGTGTACATGAGCACCGGCGTCGACTGGGACCCGGGCGTCGCGGGGTTCACCCGCTCCTGCGAGTTCGAGAAGTTTGCTGACGTCTTCGAGTTCACGACGACGAGCCGGCAGTACACCACCTGGGAGATCACCCTGAAGGCCAGCGTCGGCGGCAACGCCGACACCGACCCGGTCAACCCCGGCGACTTCCCGCAGTAGTCCCCGACGACGGCGTACAACGGCCCGCGGAGCACGGATACCGCACGCCGGTGTACGCCGTCGTCCGTGAATGGACGGAATCGGGATCTGGGCGGCGCCTGCCTCCGCATCATGTGGCGCAGGGTCACGGTCGTCGGCGCCCGTGGCTGGAGCCGTCTCATCGTCCCCTGGGAGTGGATGACACCGGCTGGTCGCACACCGCGGTGGCCGAGTACTTCACCGGCAAGACGCTGCCGCCGACGGACCGGTTCGACGTCCTCGTCGACCTGCTGGGGGCCGGTCCGGCCGAGCGGGGCGCCCTGGCCACCGCCCGCGACCGCGTCCACGAGCAGCGCCGCGACGAGTCACGCCCGCCCGAGCCGCCGGCCACGTCCGGTGGCGCCCTGGTGCCACGGCAGCTGCCGCCCGCGGTGCACCAGTTCAGCGGCCGGTGCCCGGAGCTTGCCGAGCTGACCGACCTGGTTGCCCGGACCTCGGCGACCGGGCCGGTCACGGTCACGATCACCGGCACCGCCGGGATCGGCAAGACCGCCCTCGCGCTGCACTGGGCGCATCGGATGGCCGGCCGGTACCCCGACGGCCAGCTGTACCTCGACCTGCGTGGCTTCGACCCCAGCGCAGCGGCGATGCCGGCCGGGGAGGCCCTGAGCCAGCTGATCGACGCGATCGGCGTGCCGCCGCAACGCATCCCGCCGGATCTGGCGGCACGGGCGGCGCTGCCGCGCACCGCCCTGGCCGGCCGGCGGATGCTCATCGTCCTGGACAACGCCCGCGACAGCGCCCAGACCCGCCCGCTGCTGCCCGGCACTCCGGGCTGCCTGGTGGTGGTGACCAGCCGCAACCAGCTGCCCGGTCTGGTGGCCGCGACCGGCGCACATCCCGTGACGCTCGACCTGTTGCGCCCGAACGAGGCCACCGAGCTGCTCCTGCGCCGCGTCGGAGCGCACCGGGCGCAGGTCGAGCCGGCGGCGGTCGATGACATCGTGGCCCGCTGCGTCGGGCTGCCGCTCGCCCTCGCGCTGGTCGCCGCCCGCGCCGCCACCCGGCCACGGGCCACGCTGGCGTCCCTCGCCACTGAACTGCGCGACGCCCGTACCCCACTCGACGCCCTGGACATCGACGAGCCGGACGGCGCCGTCCGGTCGGTGTTCTGGTGGTCGTACCGCGCGTTGCGACCCGCCGCGGCCCGGCTGTTCCGGCTGCTCGGTCTGCACCCCGGCGGCAGCGTCTCGGTGTGGACCGCCGCCGGCCTGGCCGGGCTGCCGGTGGCCGGGACGCAGCCGCTGCTCGCCGAACTGGTCCGGGCAAACCTCCTGACGGAACACACCGGCGGCCGGTACCGCCTGCACGACCTGCTGCGGGCGTACGCGACGGAACGGGCAGCGGCCGAGGAACCGGATGGGCAGCGGGCCGCCGCCGTACACCGGATGCTCGAGCACTACCTGCACACCGCGCACCACGCCGACGTGCTCCTGGGCGCCCAGCGGGAGGAGCTGGTCCTCGACCGGCGCGAGCCCGAGGTCGAGCCCGTCGCGAACCGCCGGGCAGCGCTGGAATGGTTCACCACCGAGCAGCCCGTCCTGTTGCATGCCGTGCCGCTTGCCGTGGCCGCCGGACTCGACGCCACGGCGACGCGGTTGGCCTGGACGCTGACCACCTTTCTCGACTGGCGCGGGCACTGGACGGCGCTGGTCGAGGTCCAGCAGGCCGCGCTGGCCGCCGCCGAGCGGATCGGCGACCTGGCGTTCCAGGCGCACGCGCGGCGCGGCCTCGCCCGGGCGTACACCCGCACCGGCCGCTACGCCGCGGCCCACCGGCACCTCGCCGCGGCCCTGGAGCTGACCCGCCGATGCGGCGACCCGGTCGGGCAGGGGCAGGTCCACCTCAGCATCGCGCTGGTCCTGGAACGGGAGGGGCGGCACACCGAGGCGCTCGACCACGCCCGCCACGGGTTCGAGGCGTTCGGGACGGTCGACAACGGCCGGTGGAAGGCTCGCGCACTGAACGTGGTCGGCTGGTATCACGCCCTGCTCGGCGACCATGCCCGGGCGCTGACCTCCTGCCGTGCGGCGCTGGACCTGCTCCAGGACTTCGAGACCCTTGCCGATCACGTCTACACCTGGGACAGCATCGGTTTCGCCCTGTGCCACCTGAACCAGTTCGACGAGGCCATCGCCGCCTACCGGGAGGCCCTCCGGCGCGGCCGGGACCTCGGCGACCGGCACGTCGAGGCGATGATCCTCGACCATCTCGGCGACGCACACCGCGCCGCCGGCGCCGTCGACGAGGCCCGGGCCGTCTGGCAGCGGGCCGCCGGCCTGCTCGACGAACTGCACCTGCCGGACGACCTCCAACAGGTCCACGCCCGGCTGGCATCCATCGGACCGCCGCCAGTCGCGGCGACGCGGTTGACCTTGGACAATCTGACTGGTCCCAGGCAGTCAGATTGTCCAAGGTCAACCGCGCGGTGATCAGACGAAGGCCAGAGCCACCACCACCGCGACGATCGCCAGCGCGGCGGTCACCGATGCCGGGCTCGGCGCGACGACGGCCGTGGCGAGCACGAACGCGGCGAGACCGGTCAGGACGAGCAGGAGCACTGGCGACAGCCGGGACATCCTGCCGAGCAGCCCGCCGTCGCTGTCGACCAGCCCGTCCGGGCGGTCCGCCCGGCCCGTGGTGATGTAGGCGGCGACGTTCCGGCGACGTTCCGGGGTCGCGAGCGGTGCGCCGTGCCCGCCGGAGAAGAACGGCCATTGGATCGCGGGCGGCGCGTCGAGCTCAGCGAACCCGCCGAACCCGCCGTTTCCGACATCGTGCATCCGGAGGCCCCGCAGCCCCTGGGCGAGCAGGGCCACCGGAATGTCGCGATTGCCGCGGTCACTGCGGATCTGGCCGATGCGAGGCGACCGGCGCAGGTCGCGCAGGTAGGCGTGCCATGGAAAGGTGGCCGGGAGCACGCTGCCGGCGAGGTATACGCGACGGAAACGCACGGCGGGCACCGTCTGCAACGCCCGGCCGAGCAGATACGTGCCGTTGCTGTGACCGACGAAGTGGAAGTTCGCCGTCGGCTGCTGGGCCACCTCCCCCGAGTACTGGTCCAGGAACCAGCGCACCTTGCGCCGCCGGGTGACCGGGAACGCGAAGGCCAGCGCCGAGAAGTACCGGTAGTTCGGCGTCACCACCCGCCACTGGGCGCCGGTGTCCTCCACCAGCTGGCTGACCTCGCGCACCCAGCCATGGACACCGGCCCGGATCCCGTGGACGACGAAGACGACCTCGGTGGCCTCCTGCGTGACCGGCGGCGGCGTCGTCGGGTCCGGCGCCCCGAGGATGTAGGAGCGCAGCAGCAGGTAGCGGTTGTCGCGGTCCGGCCCGGCGACGTCGAGCACGTCGAAGTGTGCCGCGTCGGCCACCTCGACGTGCGCGGCGCGGGGAAACTGCTCGATGTCCCGGCTGTCCTCGCGCCGCACCAGCCGGTCCGACGCGCCGAGGAACTGCACGACGAACGGCTGCCGGTCGGGGTGCTCCGCCAGGTGCCGCATCCAGGTGAGGCGCAGGTCGGTGACGAACGGCGCCCCGGCCAGCGCGTCCTTCCACGCGAAGTTGAAGGGCGAGGCCAGCGAGATCACCAGCTTCTCGGCGAGCAGTCGCGGACTGCGGCGGCCGGACTCCCACCGGGTCGAGAAGCCCCGGTTGATGCCCGCCATGAGCACGATCCGGGTCACCTTCGCCGCCCACGGGCGGAGCGCGTCACCGGAGAACGCGCCGCAGCCGTCGAGCCAGGCCCACCGCACCACCAGTGCGCCCAGGCTGCTGCCGAACAGGATGATCTCGTCGTACGGGCTGTCCCGCGCGGTTGCGGCGGCGTCGAGCTCGGCCAGATGCGCGGACAGGTTGCTGGCGTAGCCCTCCAGGGTCCTGCCCCGGGAGTACTTCCCGAGGTGACGGCCGGCGGCCGGCCAGGACAGAAACGTGTCGCCCTGACACTCCGGCTCGGTCTCCAGCCGCGCCTTCAGACCCTCCCACAGCAGCCGGGAGCCGGTGATCGCGGGCACGTACAGGAACAACCGACGCATACGCGCATGGTCGACCCATTACGGAGCGTTGTCAGTCCAGTACCTGACGCGCCTGCCGCTCGTCAATCAGCGTCATCGAGGACCGCGAGCGGCAGGGACGCCGGTTCATCGATGCCGGCCGCGCGGGACGCTGTGTCAGGAGCAGTCGAACCGGTAGTCGAACGGACGCTCGGCGCAGGTTGCGCAGACGAACACGTAGATGCCGCCGACGTCGCCGAGCATCAAGCCGGCCGGGTTCTGGATGCACCGCCATGGATGGTCATCAGCGGCGCCGAACCCCCAACCGGCCATCAACGGGCGGTCCTGCAGCGGGATCCACCGTTTCTCGTCACCTCGGCTGAACTCCCAGCTGGCCACGGTGAGAAGGTGATCCATCCGTGCGCCGCAGCCGCAGACCGGCCAGTCCGGCACCTGGGTCCAGCCGGGATAGCCGCCCACCTTCGTGCCGGATGCGACCGACAGGTCACTGTCGTAGTGCCAACCGGTGTCCCGCTCGACCGCGGCGATGTCGTCCCGGATCTGCGACCGGACCGTCTCGGGCAGGTCGTGGCTCGGGTACTCGGTGACCCGTTCGGGGTGCAGCACGCACGGATCGGGCACATACCAGGGGTCGGCCTCCTCGTCCGGCTCGGGCATCGCCTGTCGCCGGTCACCGATCTCCGCGCGGCTGCGCCACCGCAGTTCCGGCCGGGGCGAACTCCACGGCTGGTGATCGAACGGGCACCACAGCACCTGCAGCACGTCCATGCCGGCCGGGACCGCCGGGCGGTCCCGCCCGCGAGCACCTACTCCGGCGGCGGGGTGGTCAGGCTTTGGAAGCACGGGCGCAGCAGGTCGATGATCTGCTCGGGTGAGGCGTCCGCGAGGTGCGTGAGGCGCAGCAGGTACCGCTCGGCGATCACGCCGTGGACGATGGCGCTGAGCAGGCTCGCGCGCAGGTCGGCGTCGGGCGTCGGGATCGCCTCGGTGAGCTGGTTGAGCTGGGGTTCCGCGGCGGCCCGGTAGCGGTCGGCGGCGTCGGCGTTGGTGAGCACCGAGCGCAGGACCGCCAGGGAGGCCGTCGGCTCGCCGGTCAGGCGCCGACCCAGCGACGTGAGCAGCGCCTCGGCCACCTCGCCCGAGGTGCCGGCGGGCAGCTCGTCGGCGGGCACCTCGACGGCGCGGGCGAAGAGCAGGTCCTTGCTGCCGAAGTAGTGCATGACCAGACCGGCGTCGACACCGGCAGCGGATGCCACGGCCCGGATGGTGGTCCGGTCGTAGCCGAGCTCGGCGAAGATCTCGCGGGCCGCGGTGAGGATCCGCGCTTCGCTCTGGCGACGCTGCTGCGCTCTGGTCGGGCGGGCGCTCGGTTCGGTCACGGGTTCATTCTACGGCCGTTGACCGACGGCCCTCTTCGTTCTACACTCGTTCAATCAACAAGCGTTGAACGAAAGGAGGCGGCGGTGACCCTCACGTCACGCGAAGCCGTCGAACAGCTCCTGCGCGCGAGCCGGGAGCAGGACACCGAACGGTTCGTCAACCTGCTGGCGCCCGACGCCTTCATCGAGTGGCCGTTCCGGCCGGCCGGCGTCCCGGGCCGGGTGCAGGGCCGCGACCAGATCCGCGAGTTCCTGACCACGCAGGCCAACGGCCTCGTCACGTTCGACGAGTACCGCAAGACGGTGATCCACGAGACCACCGACCCGGAGGTGGTGATCGTCGAGTACGAGGCGCACGGCACCGTGATCCCCACCGGCGCACCGCTGCACCAGACGATCATTGCCGTGCTCCGGATCAGGGACGGCCTGGTCGTGTCGTACCGCGACTACCTCAACCCGCTGGTCCTGGCCGAAGTCCTGGCGAGCGTCAGCTCCGTGCGATGAACGCCCCCGCGCCGGCTCGGACTGACGGCGCAGACCCGGTTCGGCTCACCGCCATCGGTACGGTTAGCGTGCCGTCGATGAGTGACCAGCCGACCGCTCGGCAGCTGCTGACCCTTGCCCGCGCGGGCGACCTCGAGCCGATCCTGCACCTGTGCGACCTGGACGGCGACGGCGACGTCCTCGCCGACAAGTGGCTCACCGTCGCCGCCGACTTCGGTCACGACGACGCCGACGACCTGATCGACGACGCGCTGCAGGTGTCGTCGCTGCGCTACGACGACGACGGTTCCCTGACGGGCGAGGTCCACTTCGAGCTCGGCGTGGCCTACCTGACCGGCGGCGACGGCCTCCCCGTGGACCCCGAACTGTCCCGGCGGCACCTCACCGCCGCGGCGGACGCCCGTTACCCGGCGGGCATCCAGGGCGGCGACGACGTGGTCGAGCACACCCGCGCCGCGCTGACCGGCGGGGACCGGTCGCTCTTCGACGAGATCTACCCGCCCGCGACGTGACCGGCGACGCCCGCCGGCGCGGTTGACCCGACCTGCTGCAGCGTGGTCGGGTCGATGCTCCACGCCGCCGCGACCCGCATGACGGTGCCCTCGCTGATGTTCCAGTCGTCCTCGGTCATCGCCGGGACGCCGAGATCGGTCTCCACGGCAGTGGGCGGCCCGTGCTGCTCGAACGTGCCGGGCCCAGGTCAGCGTCGCTGACAGTGTGGGCGACGCGGACGCCGGTAGTTCCCCACGTGCCCGTCACGTACATCCGGCCCTGGAACACGTGGATCTCGACCCAGCTCATGCGATCAGCTGGATCCCCGCAGGGTGAGGGTGGTCGGCAGGCGGCCCGGCGGGGGCAGCGCCGGGTCGAGCAGCCGGCGGATCGCCGACTCCGCCTCCTCCTCGACGGGCATGTAGACCGACGACAGGTCCGCGGCCTCGGCCAGGGCGCTGCCGTCGAAGCTGACGACGGCGACGTCGTGGCCGACCCGCCGGCCCGCCTCGCGCAGCGCCTGCAGGACCCCCATCGCGGACACGTCGCAGGCGGCGAACACCGCGTCGAGCTCCGGGTCCCGGGCCAGCAGCTCCTTCGCGGCCGCATACGCCCGGGCGCGGGTGAAGTCGCCGTCGATCGACGCGACGGGCTGGGCCGCGCCGGCCATCACCCGCAGGAAGCCGGCCTTGCGCTCCAGCGCGCACGGGGTCGGCGGCCCGAACACCGCGCCGATACGGCGCCGGCCGGTGGTGACGAGATGGTCCGCGGCCTGGTGCCCGCCGCCGTCGTTGTCGGGGGCGACGAACGGGATGCCGGGCGCCGTCTCACCCAGCGCGATCGTGCGGTTGCGGCGCAGCCGGGATGCCGCCGCGGCCGGCATGTTGATGAGGACCTGCCCGAACGGCGGGTCCTCATCGCCCGCCGGTGGGGTCGCGACCCGCCTGACCTGCAGCGCCACGTCCTGACCGGCGAGGGCCCGCAGCGCTCCGGTCAGCACCCGGCCGTAATACGGCTTGACGCTCAGCGCGTCGGGATCGGGGTCGACGATGAGGACCTCGATGCGCTCCACCGGACCCGCCGTCATCCGGCCGGTCGCCAGCGCCCGCGCCGCGGCGTGCGGCTGGAAGCCGAGCTCCTCGGCGGCGTCACGGACCCGCCGGCGCACCGCTTCGGTCGTGCCGGGCAGACCGTTCATCGCCCGCGACGCGGTGGCCCGGGACACGCCGGCCACGCGCGCCACGTCGGCGAGTTTGGGACGCTGGATCTCCACGCAGGTAAACGTAGCCGCCACCACCGACAAAACAAGGGACCGCGTTGGTCGGCGGCGGCGCCAGGGCAACCCGGCACCATGACTCCATGGATCGGCGTCGCTATCGCGCTGCTCGCCGGCATCATCGGGGTGCCGCTGGCCCTCGGCCTGTTCCGGAACCGATGACCGCGGCCAGCAGCCCGTCGAGCGGTCCCGGCACGGCGTCGCGGGCCGCGGCCGCCTCCACCAGCAGGCTCGCGTAGCGCAGCTTGCGCCGCGAGCCAGCGCCCAGGAACCGCCGCAGCTGCGCCGGCACAGGCTGGTCCCGCCACGCCGGCTGCCGTTGCATGGAGCGCAGCGACCCGAGGTCGCCCTGGGCGTCGAAGAGCGTCTCGACGCCCGCGACGCCCACCGCCCGGATCAGCTCGTCCTCCAGGTCGTCGACGCAGACGTACACGCCGAGCGGTGCCGACGACGCCGCGGCCAGTCCGCGCCGGAACAGGTGCTCCTCCCGCAGGTCGCACAGTCCGGCCAGGCGCACCGGACCCAGCGTGGGCACCAGGCGGCCGATCGCGTGCGCGCCGCCGATCGGCACCACCACGACCCGCTCCGCGTCGAGGTCCCGGCCGCGGGCGGCGGCGGCCGTCTCCACCGCGATCTGGTCGCTGATGCCCTCCACGAGCACCAGCGTCGTGGCACCGCCGGCCTTGGCGAGGGCGCGGGCGGTGGCGCGCAGCGGGGCGTCGGGCCCGTGCGGGTACCCTGCGAGCTCGGCCACCGCGCCTCAGCCTCCGGTGCCCACGACGACCACAGTGAGCGCGGCGGCGAATCGTCGCATGTCACCCCCTGCCATCCGACCAGACGTCGATGACGTTACATCCGGAATGTGCCCTCATCGAGGAGTTTCCGGCCCCATGCCGAGATCATCGGTGAGGTGGCGAGGTCGAGCCGCCCCGCCGCGACGTTGTCCAGGTGCTCGTCGATCTCGCCGTCGGTGGCCAGGCCGGCGGCGAGGAGGCGGTCGCGGATCTGCCGCACCGTGGCCGCCTCCAGCGCCGCGCAGGCGCCGCCGGTGATCGGGAAGTAGGCGTCGGCCGCGATGTCGGCCAGGCCGGCGGCGCGCAGCAGCCGGGGCAGGGTCCGCCCGTAGGACAGGTCCACGCCGCGCTCGGCCATCAGGGTGCGGAAGCCGTGCTTGAGCCGGTTCGCCAGCTGCTGCGCCGGGCCCGACTCGTCGGGGCAGACGAGCGGCTGCAGCGCCGGGTCGGCCTCCTCCAGCAGCAACCAACCGCCGGGGCGCAGCGCTTCGATCATCGCGGTGAGGGCCGCGGCGCGCTGCGGGACGTGCACGAGGACCAGCCTCGCGTGGACGAGGTCGAACCCGTCCCCGGGTGGCGGTTCGGCGCCGACGTCGTGGCGGAGGATGTCGTACCCGGTGCCGGCCGCCGTCCAGGTGACGTCGATGTCGGTGGCCAGGACGTGTCCCGACGGTCCGACGCGCCCGGCGAGCCAGGCCGGCACGCTCGCGCCGCCCGCGCCGACCTCCCAGCACCGCCAGCCCTCGGCGATGCCGAGCGCGTCGATGTGCCGGAACGTGGAGGGGTCGAACAGCGCCGCCAGGGCGTCGAAGCGGGCACCGGCCTCCGCCTGCCGGTTGTCCAGGAGATACCCGCGCTCGTCGCCGTTGTCCATACGCATCAGCGTAGGAGCTGGGTCTGCAGGGCGCGGGTCAGCCAGTCCTGGAACTGCGCCGGGGTCCACTGCCGCTGGTGGACCAGCCGGTGGTACAGCAGCGGATCGTTGTGCAGCCACAGGATGTCGGCGGCCGTCGACACGCTCAGCCCGTCCCGCAGCGCGCCGAGGCGCCGCAACAGGGTGGCGGGTCGTCGCATGGCCGAGAGCCGCTGCTGCTCGAGGTGGTCGAGCAGCACGCGGGCCTCCGGTTCGGACTCGGCCGCGCCGGCCAGCGCCACGTGCAGCGTTGCCGTGCGTCCCTGGATCCCGGTGACCATCGCCGCGAACCCGGCGAGCATCCGCGCCGCGTCGGGCTCCGCTTCGAGGGCCTTGACCACCGCCCGCTCGCGCAGCGGCATCGGCTCGTCGTCGCCCGCGACAGCCTGGTCGTAGGCGAGCTTGAGCAGCTCCACCTTGCCGCCGACCGACGTGAACACGGTCTTGCGGCTGACGCCGGCGGCCGCCGCGATCGCGTCGATCGTGGTCGCGGCGTATCCGTTGCCGGCGAACAGCTCCGCCGCGGCCGCGACGATCTGCGCGCGGGTGCGCTGGGCCTGCGCCGCCCGCAGGTCCGACCGGTACGACCGCTTGCCGTCCTCACTCATTTCGCGTTACCTTCGGTGTAACGAATACCTCGACGGTGTCATTGAATCGGAGCGTACCATGATCCACACGGTGGTCACCCCGGTCCATCTTCCCGCCGGCATCGCCGGACCGGAGCCGATGGACTTCGACGTGCGGTGCTTCCTGGTCCCCCACGCCACCGGGGTGACCCTCGTCGACACCGGCCTGCCGCACACCGTGGCGTCGATCGCGGAGCAGCTCGCCGGACTCGGCGCCGGCTGGAGCGACGTGACCGACGTGGTGCTCACCCACCACCACCCCGACCACACCGGCGGACTGCCCGCGGTCACCGGCCTCGCGCCCCAGGCCACCGTGTGGGCCGGCGCCGGGGACGCGTTCCCCGTCCCGGCAGGACCGGCGCGGGACGGCGCGACGATCCGCGGGCTCCGCGTGGTGGCCACCCCCGGCCACACCGCCGGGCATCTGAGCCTACTGAGCACCGACGACGGCGTGCTGCTCATCGGCGACCTGGCCGGCACCGACGGCGGCGGGCTGGTCCGAGCGCCGGCCGCGTTCACCGCCGACCCGGCGGAGGCCGAGCGCTCGCTGCGTGCGGTGAGCCGGCTCGACTTCGCCGACCTGTTCCCGTCCCACGGCGCCCCGGCCGACGCCCAGGCCCTGCGGGAGCTCCTCGACCGGCGATAACGCTCAACCGGCGGCCTCACCTGCGGCTGGAGATGCCCGCGAGGATCAGGTCGATGCCGGCGAGGAACTGGTCGCGGTCGTCGTGGTCACGCAGCTGGCCCGCGACGCCGCGGGTGAACGGGTACTCGTCCGCGTCGAGGCTCGCCCACACCGCCGCCGCGGCCTCGAGGACCGCGGTGCGGTCCGTGCCCGGTTCCTGCGAGCGGGCGAGCGCCGCGTTCTGCTCCGCGACGCCGAGGATGTAGTGCAGCACCGCGGACGCGGCCGTGAACTGCGCCGCGGCGGGCACGCCGAGGGCCTGCACCTGCCGGCCGACGCGTTCGAAGATCCGCAGCAGCGCCGGCTGCGCGGGCGTGCGGGACAGCTGGGTGCCGGCCCACGGGTGCACGTCGATCGCGTCGAACACGCCGAGCGCGACCGCCCGGATGGCCTCCCGCGGCGTCTCGTCGGCGACGTCGGGCACCGTTGCGGGGATGAGCACGGCGTCGGTGGCGGCGGCGAGCAGCTCGCTCTTGTTCGCCACGTGCCAGTAGATCGCGCCGGACCCGGTCTTCAGACGGGTGGCGAGCGCGCGGAACGTCAGCCCGCCCTCACCGGTCTCGTCGAGCAGCTCGACGGCGGCGGCGACGATCCGCTCCCGGGACAGCGCGTCCTCGCGCCGTTCCGGGCTCCGCGTCCTGGCTGCCATGCACCGCATCCTGCCACAATCTGGAACACCGTTCCACGGGACCGTCACGCGCGCCTGGCGAGCCGCCACGCGCACAGCAGGACCGCGATGGGCAGCGGGATCACCGGCCACCATCGCCAGCACGAACGCCAGGGCGGACCCGGCCACGCCGGCGAGCAGCAACGGCCCGCCGCTCGTCCCGCGTTCGTAGTGGGCCGCCGGTGCTCCACCATGCAACCCCCGCAGCTCGATGGACTCGCGACGGTACCGAATGACGGCAACGACTATCGTGGGGATCATGAGCAACGGCCTGGCTGACGACTTCCTGCTGCTGGCGCTCGACGACCGGGGCACGAACCTGGTCGGCGATCCCGGCCTCGACTACGGCCTCGCCGGCGCGGTGCTGCTGGATCTGATGCTGGCCGGGCGGCTCGGCCTCGCCGACGGGCGGGTGGTGGTGACCGACCCGGCGCCGGTCGACGACCCGGTTGCGGACGCGGTGCTGACCCGTGTCGTCAAGGAGGCCACGCCACGCAAGCCCGACGCGTGGATCCAGCCGCTCACCGACGGCCTGCGGGCCAAGGTGCTCGAGCGGCAGGTCGAGGCCGGGGTGCTGCGCGTCGAGCGGGACAAGGTGCTGTGGGTCTTCCCGCGCACCAGGTACGCGTCGGCGACCGGCGCCGAACCCGTCGCGGAGACCGCGGTGCGGCGGGAGCTGACGGCGGCGGTCGACGGAACCGGCGCGGTGCCGGCCCGGACCGCGGCGCTGCTGGGCCTGGCGCAGGCGGTCGGCCTGGCCGGCAAGCTGTTCCCCGGTCACGACAAGCCGCACCTGCGGGCGCGGCTGGACGAGATCGCCGAAGGGAACTGGGCGGCCGAGGCGGTGCGCCAGGCGATCGCCCAGATCCAGGCGGTCATCGCGTCGATGGCGGCGATGACCGCGGCCACGGTGGTCATCACCACCGCCGCCGGCTGACGCCTCACCCGGCGGTGTTGCGGATCATCCTCCGCAGCACGGTCAGCGCCGTGACGTAGTCGGCGTCGTCGATGCCGTCGTGGATCAGGGCGCGGATGGCCGGTGCGTGCCGTTTCAGGCCGGCGCGGGCCTCGTCGCCCGCCTCGGTGATCCACAGCCGGTCGTCGCCGTCGCGGGTGAGCCAGCCGCGCTCCAGCAGGACCGCCGACTCGGCCTCGAGGTCGTCCTCGGACCTGAGGTAGGTGCGCATCGCGTGCCGGAGCTCGGGAACGGTCATGCCGTGGCCGTCGGTGGACAGGTCGTGCTTCGACAGGTTGCGCAGCAGCCAGTACTGCGGCTGCGTGAACCCGAGCTCGGCCTGCCGCGCGCGGGTGAAGGCGATGAGCGACTCGTAGGCCACGCCGGTCCAGAAGGCGGCGGGCTGGTCCACGAGTTCGGCGTCGGTCAGATACTCCACGGTCATGTGTGCTCCCCCTGTGCTGATGCGGACACCGGAACCGTAGAACCTCAAGTTTTGTTGAGGTCAACCGCGCGTCATCGCAGATCGCCCAGGACGTCGGCCAGCAGCTCGCGGACGGCGGGGTGGGGCTCGCGGAGCAGCGCGAGCCGGTCCGCGACACCCCCGGATCTGCCTTGATCCATCAACCGGCGGTCTGGCACGATGCGGCGACGCGCTATCCGGGGGAGAATCCGTGTCCGACGCCGCAACCCAGTTCGTGCTGGTCCGCTCGCGCTGGCGGGCCGGCCTCCCGCTCGCCGTGACGGTGCTGTTCCGCGCGCTCATCGTGGCGTACGCGGTGCTGCTGGGCGCCGAAGGCCCCTACCTGCTCCTCGTGATCGGGGTGTTCGGGCTGACCGGCGTCATCGGCCTGATCGCGCTCATCGCGACGCTCACCTCACCGCCGGCCGCGCTGAGCGCCGACGGGCTCCGGGTGCGCGCCGAGGCCATCTCGCCGGGCCTGACGGACATCGCCTGGTCCGACGTCCGCGAGGCGTGGTTCGCGTACTACGGCAGCCAGCGCAGCCTCGGCGTGCTCGCCGGGACGCGGGAGCGGGCGTACGTGACGCCGATCCCCGACGGCACGATCGACCCGGCGGAGGTCGCCGCGGCCGTGCACGAGCTCAGCGGCGGCCTGGTCACCGTCGCCGACACTCCCCCGGCCCGCCCGCAGACCGGCTCGGCGATGTTCCGGCGCAGCGGCTACGGCCGGGAACGCAGGACGTCGCTGCTGATCGCCGTCCTGTCCTGGGTGGCGATCCTGGCGCTGCTGCCGTGGCTGCTGGACACGCCGCAGCCGTGGGACCAGTCCTGGTGGCCCGGCTACCACCAGTAGTTGTCCTGCGGCGTGTAGGGCGCCTCGAGCGCGGCGATCTCGCTGTCGGTCAGTGCAAGGCCGAGCGCCGCCACGGCGTCCCGCAGGTGGTGCGGCCTGGTGGCGCCCACGATCGGGCAGGAGACGACCGGTCTGCTCAGCACCCAGGCGAGGGCGACCTGCGCCATCGGCACGTCGCGGGCCTCGGCGACCCGCTGGATCGCGTCGACGACCGGCTGGTCGACGTCGCGGTCGAACGCCCGGGCCACGGCGTCGGACGATGACCGGGTGGTCTGCGCGCCCCACGGTCGCGCGGCCCGCCCCTTCGCGAGGGGCGAGTAGGGGGTGAGGCCGACGCCCTGGTCGAGGCACATCGGGATCATCTCCCGCTCCTCCTCGCGTTTGAGGACGTTGTACTGGTCCTGCATGGCCGCGAACGGGGTCCAGCCGCCCAGCGCCGCGACGTGCTGGAGCTTGGCGAACTGCCAGGCCCACATGGACGAGGCGCCGAGGTAGCGGACCTTGCCCGTCTGCACCAGCGTGTGCAGCGCGGCCATGGTCTCCTCGGCCGGCGTGTCGGGGTCGAAGCGGTGGATGTAGTAGACGTCGATGTAGTCGGTGCCGAGCCGGCGCAGCGACGCGTCGGCCTGTTCCAGGACGGCTTTGCGGGACAGGCCGCTCCCGCCCGGCCCGCCGTGCATCTTCCCGCTGACCTTGGTCGCCAGCACGATGTCCTCGCGCCGGGCGAACCGGGCGATCGCGCGGCCGACGAACTCCTCGGAGGAGCCGCCCTGGTAGACGTTCGCGGTGTCCCAGAACGTGACGCCGAGCTCGACGGCCTGGCGGAAGTACGGTGCCGCGGCGTCCTCGTCCAGGGTCCATCGGTGCATGCCGGCGGCGGCGTCGCCGTAGCTCATGCAGCCGAGCCCGATCCGGCTCACCCGCAGACCGGTCCGGCCCAGCCGCGTGTACTCCACCGTCATGCTCCTTCGTGACCAGACAGAACCCGGCTCAGGATGTCGGGTGGCGCCGGTCCGCGCCCGCTTAGCGTGGTGATCGCACACAGGAAGGATACCGAGGATGCTGGACCGGCTGAACGCGGCGATGGAGCACATCGAGCTGCATCTCGACGGGGAGATCGACCTCGCCGACCTCACGCAGATCGTGGTGACGTCGGAGTACCACCTGCGGCGGCTGTTCGCCTCCCTCGCGGGGATGCCGCTGTCGGAGTACGTCCGGCGGCGGCGGATGACCGTCGCCGGGGCGGAGGTCCTCGCCGGCCGGGAGACGTTGCTCGACATCGCGGTCCGCTACGGGTACAGCTCCGGCGAGGCGTTCGCCCGCGCGTTCCGCGCCGTGCACGGCGTCGGGCCCGGCGAGGCCCGCCGGGTCGGTGCGGCGCTGCACTCACAGCCTCGGATGTCCTTCCGCCTCATCGTCGAAGGGAGCAGCAGCATGCGATACCAGATCGTGCACCGGGACGAGTTCCGGGTCGTGGGCAGGAAGGCCCGCGTCCCCCTCGTCCACGAAGGCGTCAACCCGGCGATCGCCGCGTTCATCCGCGGCATCGGGCAGGAGGAACTGCACCGGATCGAGGCCCTGTCCGACGCCGAACCCGACGGCATCGTCAGCGCGAGCGTCAACATCGCCGAAGGCCGGGCCGAGGGCACGGAACTGGACTACTACCACGGGGTGGCGACGACCGGCCCCGCGCCCGCCGACCTGGACAGCCTCGACGTCGGCAAAGGGACGTGGGCGGTGTTCGACAGTTCCGGCCCGTTCCCGCAGGCGTTGCAGCACCTGTGGCGGGACGTGTTCACGGAGTGGTTCCCGTCCAACCCGTACCAGAGCCGGCCCGGACCCGAGCTCCTGCGGGTGCGGCTGAACGCCGACGCCACCGAGGCCGAGGCGCAGCTGTGGATCCCGGTGGAGCCCGCCGCCCAGGTGCGGTGAACGGTCGGCCGGCGACCGCGTGTGTTTGCAGTCGGCCGGCGACCGCGTGTGTTTGCAGTCGGCCGGCGACCGCGTCTGCTTGCGGTCGGCCGGGTGGCGCGGCACGCTGGGTCGGTGGGCGAGCCAACCTCTGAGAGCGGACAGGCGCGGCAGCAGGTCATCGACGGGTTGGCCGTCCGGATCCTCGGGTTGCGGCTGGGTCACCCGGCCCGGGTGGGGATCGACGGTCACTCCGCGGCCGGCAAGACGACCCTGGCCGACGACCTGGCCGCCACCCTGCGGGCGAGGACGGCGCGGCCCGTGCTCCGGGTCATGGTCGATCACTTCAAACGGCACGTCGATCGGCGCACGCAGTATCCGCCCGGTTCGCCGGAGAGCTACTACGTCGAGATGTTCGACGTGGACGCCATCCGCGATGAGCTGTTGGTGCCGCTCGGGCCCGGCGGAGACCGCCGGTACCGCACCCAGATCATGGACTTCAGCGGACGTACGCCGATCGACTCCGGGGTCCAGGTGGCCCCGGACGACGCGATCCTCGTCGCGGACGGTGGCTTCCTGCAGAAGCCGGCCCTGGCACCGCACTGGGACCTGTGCGTGTATCTGCACATCGAGGTGGCGGATGTGCTGGCCCGCGGCACGGCCCGCGACCAGGAGTGGATGGACTCGGCCGAGGCCGCCGCCGAGCGCTACCGCAGCTACTACATTCCCGGCGAGGAGCTGTACCTGGCCGAGGTCCGGCCCGCCGAACGGGCGGACATCGTCATCGACAACCGGAACTTCGACGCACCCCGAGTCATCAGCACCTGAGGTCCGCTTACGCCGGCTCGCTGTATCTCGACGTGACGCCGCCGTCAGACGGGTCGTAGACCCTCCTCGGTGGCGGCCGGGCGTGGCGATCCGGTCGCGTGCCGGCAGCAGCCGACGAAGTCCTGGACGACCGGGTCGTGGTCGGCGGCCGGTGGCCAGGCGACGCCGACCCGGCTGGGGCTGACACCGCGGACCGGCCGGTACGTGACACCGGGGCGGGCGTAGAACCGGGCCGCCGATGCGGGTGCGAGGGCGACGCCGTCGCCGTTGGCGATCGCCTGCAGCCAGTCGTCGGGCTGGTCGGTGACCGCGCCGATGCGCGGCGGGTGGCCGTCGCGTTCGCCGGTGGCGAGCCAGTAGTCCCGCCACGGCCCGGTCCCGGCGGGGGCGGCGACGAACGGCTCGCCCCACAGGTCCTCGAACGGGATCTCGTCGTGGACCGCCAGCGGGTGCGCGGCGGGCAGAGCGACCCAGCGCGGTTCGGTGATGAGCACCCGCACGCGGAATCCGCTGGAGCCGGGGAACGGCAGGCGCAGCAGCGCGGCGTCGACGTCGCCGTCGGCGAGCCCGGCGGTCGGGTCGGACCAGGACGCCTGCCGCATGGTGACGTGCCAGTCCGGCCGGAGCCGGCCGAACCGCGCGACGATCTCCTGGGTCGCCTCGTTGGCGGCGTTGGCGAGGAACCCGACGCGCAGGACGCGGTCCGCGCGCCGGGCCGCGGCCTTCGTCTCCCGCAGCGCGTCAGCGCAGGCGGTGAGCGCGGCCGGCGCCCGCGCGGCGAGGGCCCGGCCGGCGTCGGTGAGCGCCATCCCGTCGTGCGACCGGGTGAACAGGCGCACGCCGAGCTGGGTCTCCAGCTGTTTGATCTGCTTGCTGAGGGCCGGTTGGGACACGAACAGCCGCTCGGCGGCGCGGGTCAGGTTCGCCTCGTCGGCGACCGTGAGGAAGTACCGCAGCAGCCGGGTGTCGACGTCCATGCCGTCAGGTTATCGATGCGGGTATTGGACCGCCGCGTTCCGGCCGGTCGAGGGTGGAGGCATGGTCATCATGTCCGTCGTGACGGCGGCGCTCACCATCGCCGCAGCCGCCGCCGACTTCGTCCGTCCACAGTGGATCCTGGCGAACATGTCCCGGTACGGGGTGCCGCACGCGTGGTTGCCCGTTCTCGGGGCGGTGAAGGCGGCCGGCGGCCTGGGCCTGCTGGCCGGTCTGGCCGTGCCGGCGCTCGGCCTGGCCGCCGCGGCCGGTCTGGTGCTGTACTTCCTGGGCGCGGTCGGCACCGTCGTGCGGGCGCGCTGCTGGTCGCACCTGCCGTCGCCGGGCCTGTTCCTCGCGCTCTCCATCGGCTGCGCCCTAACTGCGTAGCACCATGGCGACCAGCGCGTCCACGTCCGCGTCGACCATGGGCTCGCCGGTCATGCCCAGCCGGTGCAGCAGCGTGCCGACGACGACGTCGATGAGGAACAGGACCCGTTGCTCCGGCTCGCCGAGCGTGTCCTGCAGGGCCAGGCGGTACGGGTCCTGCAGTTGCGTGGCGAGGATCCGGCGCAGGGCCGGGTCGTTGACGGCGTCGGTGAACACGCCCGCGAAGGCCGCGCCGATCCCGGGTTCGCCGATCTTCGCCGCGATCCAGCGGATGGCGGCCGACAGGATCTCCTCCCGGTCCGCGCCGTCCAGCGGTGCGGGTCCGAACGCGTCGACGAGGCACGCGGTGATGAGCGCCCCTTTGGACGGCCAGCGGCGGTACACCGTCGTCTTGGCGATGCCGGCCGCGGCGGCGATGCGGTCGACGGTGGCGTGCGCGTAGCCGACCTCGTGAACCGTGCGCAGCGTCGCGGCGAAGACGGTCGCGTCGACACCGGCTCGGGGACGGCCGGGTGTGCGAGCCGGGACGGTTGGTCGGGCCATGGACACAGCATACCGAGTTATGCTACTTCTAGTATCGATACTTCAAGTAGCGTAATTTGATTGAACAGGAGAAGCCATGACCGCTCCCCTCGGCATCCGGCTGCTGCAGACCCTGCGCAAGGAGCCCGACTGGTCGACCATGCCGGACGACGAACTGGCGGCGTTCCGCGAGGCCGAGAACCGCCGGCGCGCCTCCGCCCTGATCCGGGTCGTCACCGGCTTCCCGTCCCGCGGGGTCACCATCGGCTGGGAGCCCTTTGCGCTGCCCGATCGTTCGCTCCAGATCCGGGTGTACCGCCCGGCGCAGACCCACGCCCGCCTCCCGCTCGTGGTGCACGTCCACGGCGGCGGGTTCGTCGGCACGGCCGTGCAGAGCGACTGGGTCAACAGCTACCTCGCCGCGCAACTGCCCGCCGTGGTCGTCTCGGTCGAGCACCGGCTGCTCGCCCCGGGGGTGCCGCTGTCGGCGGCCGTCGACGACGGCTGGGACGTCCTGCGCCACGTCGTGGCGGACCCCGAGCGGTGGGGCATCGACCCGGCGCGGGTCGCGGTCTTCGGGGAGAGCGCCGGGTCGGTGGTCGCCGCCCTGTCCGCGATCCGGGCCCGCGACTCGGGTCTGGCCCTGCGGGCGCAGGTGCTCATCAACCCGTGCGTCGACCTGACCGCCACCGCGTTCGACTACGCCTCGATGCGCGAGCACGCTGACAGCCCCACGCTCACCGTGCCGCAGCTGCACCTGTTCCGCCGGCTGGCCGTGCCGTCAGGCGCCGACGCCCGCGCGGTCTCGCCCCTGTACGCCGACAGCCTGAGCGCACTGGCTCCCGCGCTGGTGGTGGTGCCGACCCTCGACCCGGTCGCCGACCACGGCCGCGCCTACGCCCGACGGCTACGCGAGGCGGGCACGCCGACGCAACTGACCGAACACCCGGGCACGACGCACGCGTTCCTCAGCATGCCGGGCGTGGTCCCGCAGGCGAAGGCCGCGCGGGCCGAGATCACCGGCTTCCTGCACGGCCGCCTCACGGCTTAACGAAGCCGCGCCCGGTGACCGTTCACGAACGGCGCCACGACAGGATCGTTGAGCAGCAGGAAGTCCACCATGTCCCAGAACTCCGGCAGCAGCGGACTCTGCAACGCGGCGGGACGGTCCAGCTTGGTGCCGAACAACGGGTTGTCGCCGAGCACCTCACCGCCGGTGGTCAGCGAACACATCGGCTGGTCGTGGCCCTCGATCGCGCCCCACCGGCAGCCGAACGTGACGTGGTCGCTCAGGTCCTCGGTGTCCCACGTGCCGATGACGATGTCGAAGTACACCTCGCCGCCCTCGGCGTGGTGATAACAGCTGGCGTAGAACACCGCGCGCGCCACGCCGTCACGGTTCAGCCGCGACCAGGTCCGGTCGACCGTGGACTCGCAACACTGGCACGGGAACTGGCGCACCTGGCGCTCGCCGCTGAAGGTGAGGTCCATGACCGGACATAGTCACAGAACGGCGCCCGCACCGCCAGGCGTCACGCGGACGTCAGGTCGCGGAACCGGTCCGCGGCGGCCGCGGTGACCGCGCGGCCGTGGCCGAACACGGCCACCTCGAAGCGCAGCTCCGCCAGCCGCGCGACGCTCGCGTCGGCCGCGGCGGCGTCGGCGGTCATCAGCCGCGGCGTGCGGCGGACCTTCGTGCCGGCCCCGCCCGCCGCGTCACCGGCGAACAGCACGCCACCGTCGCGGTCCAGCAGAAACGACACGTGCCCCGCAGTGTGCCCGGGCGTGTGCACGGCGGTGAACCCGGGCACCGAGAACGGCCCGTCGGCGGCCAGCACCTCGTCGACCGGGGCGGGCTCGGGCGCGCCGGTCAACAGCTTGGTGACCCGCTGGAGCGGGGTCAGCGGCATCGGCGCCGCGCCGGTGATGATCGGCGCGTCGAGGGCGTGCGCGACGGTCCGGGCGCCCGACGCCCGCCGGATGTGGGCGGCGCCGCCGGTGTGGTCGGCGTGCCAGTGGGTGAGCAGGACGGCCCGCACGTCCCCGACCGTGCGCCGGGCCTCGTGCAACGCCTGCTCGACCTTCGCCGAGCGGCGCGGCAGCCCCGTGTCCACCAGCACCACACCGTCGTCGACCACGACGAGATGCGCGTGCACGAACGCGATGCCGATCTCGAACACGCCATCGACCACCTGCCGCACAGCGCTCATCCTAAGGCCTGTTTTCCAGTCCGGTTGGTGTCCGGGTATGTCGCAGTCCGGGGTGTGCGTCTCGTCGTACCTATGTATGAACCACGACGTCCTCCGCGGCCCCAGGGCCCGGCAGGACGTCGACGTCGGTGGCGCGCATCGGCTGGCCGCAGTGCGAGCAGTGCAGTTCGACGTGGGCGATCTCGCCGCACGCGTGGTGCCGGTACAGCACCGGCGGCCCGGCCTGGCCCGCGGTAAAGCGGTCGCCCCAGGCGACCATCACCAGCAGCAGGTCGCACAGCTCCTGCCCCTTCACGGTCAGCGTGTACTCGTGCCGCGGCGGCCGGTCGTTGTACTGCCGGCGCTCCAGCACGCCCTGCTCGACCAGCCACGCGAGGCGCTGGGCCAGAACCTTGCGGGAGATGCCGAGGTCGTCCTGCAGCTGGTCGAAGCGGTTGATGCCGACATACACGTCGCGCAGGATCAGCGGCGACCACGGTTCACCGATGACGTCGAGGGTACGAGCGATGGAGCACGCCATTTCGGCGAACTGCGTGCGTTGCATACCGCGAGAATAGCCGACTGGGTTCCCTTAAGGAACGCTCTGCGATAGGGTTCCCTCAAGGAACGAACCCAACCAGCCGGAGGTCGCCGTGCAACGCCCACAGGTCGTCTCGCCGCAGGAGTGGCAGGCGGCGCGAGACGCGCTGCTGGTCAAGGAGAAGGAACTCACCCACGCCCTCGACCGGCTCGCCGCGGAGCGACGGCGGCTGCCGATGGTGGCCCTCGACCCGTCCTACCGGTTCGTGGCACCGGACGGCACCGAGGTCGGCCTCACCGACCTGTTCGACGGCCGCCGGCAGCTGGTCATCTACCACTTCATGCGGGAACCCGGCCACGACCACCTGTGCCCCGGCTGCAGCACCTTCACCGACAACCTCGCCGAGCACACGCAGGCACACCTCGGCGCCCGCGACACCCGGCTGATCCTCATGTCCCGCGCCCCGCAGGAGGAGATCGAACCGGTGCGCCGCCGGATGGGCTGGACCGTGCCCTGGTACTCCTGCCACGGCACCACCTTCCACGAGGACCTGCGCATCGACGGCTTCGCGCTGAGCGTCCTGCTGCACGACGACAGCGGCGAGGTCTTCCGCACCTATGCCACCACCGGCCGCGGCGTGGACCGGCTGCGCCTGGACTTCAACCTGCTGGACCTGACGCCGTACGGGCGGCAGGAGGCCTGGGAGGACTCGCCCGACGGCTGGCCGCAGACCCCGACGATGCAGTGGCTGCGCCCCCACGACGAGTACGCGGCCGGAGCCCACCATGGCTGAACTTCCCGCCGACGTCGCGCGGCTGGTCGACGACGTCAACTACGCCCACATCGCGACGCTGCTGCCGGACGGCTCGCCGCACGCCGTGCCGGTCTGGGTCGACCGCGAGGGCGACCGGATCGCCGTGCTGACCGGACCGGGGTCGCGCAAGGCCCGCAACCTCGCCCGCGACCCGCGGGTCGCCATCTCCATCATCGACCAGGCCCAGCCCAACGCCACCGCCCTCATCCGCGGCCATGTCACCGAGGTGCTCGACGACGACGACGCCTGGCGGATCATCGACCGCATCTCCCACAAGTACACCGGCGGTCCCTACCCGCTGCGCACCGACCGGGTCGTGCTCCTCATCGAACCGACCCACGCCCAGGCGCCGACGTTCGGCTGAGTGCGCGCCGGGCCGCGTCGCGGAGCCGGTCATCGGGATGCGGGATCTCGACCGGCCAGCTCGTCGCGCTGAGCACCCGGCGCGGCGAGTCACGGAATTCACGGACCCGGTCGGCGGCCGCCGCCGTTTCGAATGCCGCGAGCGTTTCCATTGCGGCCAGGTGTACGGGCACCGCCACGTCACCCACCGCGCCCAGGGCCGCCCCGAGGAGCATGGCCGCGGTGGCGGTGTCGCCGGTGATACGCCCGTACGCGGCGGCGGCGCGCACCCGGGTCCAGTCGTAGCTGCCGTCGAGCATCGGCGCGACCAGGTCGGCGAGGGGCGCGGCGGCGGTCGCGGCGCGGGCGACCTCGCCGAGGTACCACGGCGGCATCCGGCCCGTCGTGAGCACCTCGCGCAACACGTCGAGCGCGCCGGCCGGCGGGTGGCCGAGCAGGAGCCACGACGCGGCGGCGGTCGCCCGTCGCATCTCGTCCGGGGCGAGCACCCCGTCCTGGGCGCGCATCGCCTCGGCGAGCGCGGCCGTGACCGTGGGGTCGTCGGCCGCGCCCGGGACGTCACTGAGCAGCCGGACGATGACGACGGCGGCCGTGCCCCGTCCGGCGAGCGCGAGGAGCTCCGGCAGCAGCCGCGCGGCGTCCTCCGGGCTCAGCGACTGGACCAGCGCGATCGCGTCATTCCCCTCGGCGGTGGCGAGGGCGGCCCGGACCGCCGCCACGGGGCGGTTCCTGGAAGGAAGGACAGCCAGGACCCCGGCGGGCAGCGGCCCGGCGTCCGGCGGCACCGCGTCGAACCGGGCCAGGCAGCGCAGCGCCACCGGCGGCACCCGCTCGTCCGCGTGCCCGGCCGCCACGGTCAACGCCCGGCGGGTGACCTCGGGCAGGGCCGGCAGCGCGGACACGGCGAGCTCCAGGTCCACGACCCGCTGCCACAGTCCCTTGTCGTGGTGCGGCAGCGCGCGGGTGAGCAGCTGCACCGTCAGCTCGTCCCGGTCCCGCCAGGTGCCGTGCAGTTGCGCCGCTAGGGCGGAGCCGTGACCGTCGTGGTCGCCGGCGTCGATCCATCGCTCCGCCACCGCGAACCCGGTGTCCGGCTCCTCGACGAGGAGTTCGGTGATCCGCTCGGCCCGGTCATCGCTGCGCGGCCGGTCCCCGCATGCCGCGACGACCTCGACGGCCGGCGGGGGATAGGGCGGGCCGCTGCGGCGCATCGACAACACGGCGGCGGTCAGCCGTACCCCGTCGGAACTGTCGGAAAGCGCGGCCCGCAGGCGCGGTTCGGGAGCCGGGTGGTGCGCCGCGAGCGCGGCCAGTGCCTCGGCGCGCACGTCGACGTCGGGGTCGCCGGCCTCGAGCGCGGTCAGTTCGGCGACCACGGTGTCGGGCAGTGGCAGCGGGACCGCCGCGGCCAGTCGGGCATACCGGGCGCGCATCGTGGCGTCGGCGTGCCGCGCGGTGGACAGCAGGTCCACTACGGCGGCCGCGCTCGCCTCGACAACGGCCATGGCCACGGGGTCCGCGAGGTCTCCGGCCGGCCGGTCGGCGATGTCGGCGAGCAGCCGCAGCACCCGCGCCGGGTCCGCGCCGTGCAGCGCCGCGTGTGCCAGGAACGGCACGGCCGCCGCCGTGGCCGGGTAGACGCTGCCCTGGTGCCAGACGGTGCCGTAGAGCTCATCGAAGGCGTCGCCGGTCTCGTCCGGGTTGTAGAGGGCGCGGACCAGGTCCGGCACGTCCTCCGCCGGGCCGTACGCGTGGGTCAGGGCAGTCCAGTCGACGGTGTCGAGCTCGTCGGGCGTTCGCACGGCTCGTACCCTATGCGCTGTGAAGGCGCGATGGGTCCTGGTGGCGGCGGTGGCCGTGCTGCTCTCCGGCTGCGACGCGGGCCCGCCGGCGGCGCGGTCGTCGCCGTCGTCGGCGCCCTTGCCCGCCGCTTCGCCGTCGCCGTCGGCGTCGCCCTCACCGGCGGCGGAGGTTGCGTTGACGCTGGCGTTCGGGGGTGACGTGCACTTCACCGAGCGGACCGCGGCGCTGCTGAAGAACCCGGCGACCGCGTTCGGTCCCCTTGCCGGTGAGCTGTCGGCCGCCGATCTCGCCGTCGTCAACCTGGAGACCGCGGTCACCACCCGCGGCACGCCCGAGCCGAAGGAGTTCCACTTCCGGGCGCCCCAGTCGGCGTACGAGGCGGTCAAGGCCGCCGGCGTCGACGCCGTGTCGATCGCGAACAACCACGCGCTCGACTACGGCCGGGTCGGGTTCGCGGACACCCTGGACGGCGCGGCCGCCGCCGGAGTGCCGGTCTTCGGCGGTGGCCGCACGATCGACGAGGCGTACGCCCCGCTGATCCTGACCGTGCGCGGCGTGCGGGTGGCGATCGTCGGTTTCAGCCAGATCCACACCCTCGCCGAGAGCTGGAAGGCCGGGCCGACCACGTCGGGGATCGCCCTCGCCTGGGACGTGCCGCGCGCCGTCGCCGCGGTGAAGGCCGCCCGTGACCGCGCCGACCTGGTGGTCGTGTTCAACCACTGGGGCACCGAAACCGACTCCTGCCCGAACGCCAACCAGAAGTCGTTCGCCGCCGCCCTCGCCGACGCCGGCGCCGACATGATCATCGGCGCGCACGCACACGTCCTGCAGGGCGACGGCTGGCTCGGCCGCACGTACGTCGCCTACGGCCTGGGCAACTTCGTCTGGTACGTCGGCTCGGCCGACACCGGCGTGCTGAAGGTCCGGGTCCGCGGCCGCTCCGTCGTCGGCGCCGACCTCGTCCCGGCGGTGGTGTCCGGCACCGGCCAGCCGAAGCCGGTCACCGGCGCCGCCGCCACGGCCCTGCTCAAACGCTTCACGGACCTGCGCCGCTGTACAGGTCTGGCCCCCGCCCCGCCGCAGCCATGACCATTCCCAAGGTGTACGTCCCGACCGCGGGCGAACTCGGAATGCCGGAACGACGAGACGCACACCCCGGACTGCGACATACCCGGACACCGGATGCGAAAACAGACCTTGGTTCCATCTCGCGTGTGCGAAGACGGGATCCGCTGACCGCGACATGACAGGCCGTTGACAGCCTGTACACAGGAAGCCACCGCACGCTCATTCCAGTTGGGCAACATGATCCACTCTGGAAGGAACACCGACGTGCGTCGTCTTACGAAGATCAGCCTTGCCGCCGCCGGCACCGCCGCCGCGGGTGCCCTCATGTTCGGCATCCCGGCGTATGCGGCGACCGCCGCGCCGGCACCATCGGCGAGCAGTTCCGCTCCGGCCGGACACGGTGGCCGGGAGAGGGGCACGGCGGTGACCGGTGACGAACTGGCCAAGGTGACCGCGGCCATGCGGGCCAAGGACTCGTCAGTGACCGTGACCGGCGTGCGCAAGGAGCCCGACGGCTCCTACGACGTGTTCGGCACCAAGGACGGCGCGAGGATCGCGTACGACGTCAGCGCCGACCTGAAGACGTTCACCGCGAAGACCGGCAAGGGCGGCGGCCGGGAGCGGGGCACCGCGGTGACCGGTGACGAGCTGGCCAAGGTGACCGCAGCCATGCAGGCGAAAGACTCGTCGGTGACGGTGACCGGCGTGCACAAGGAGCCCGACGGCTCCTACGACGTGCACGGCACCAAGGACGGCGCCAAGGTCGCGTACGACCTCAGCGCCGACCTGAAGACGCTCACCGCACACACCGGGAAGGGCGGCCACGGGCCGAAACCGGCCGCCAGCAGTGCGGCCACGAAATAGCCCGTGGGCCCGGCCCGGTTCAGTCCTGTGGCTGGCGGGCGATCGCGCGTGCCTCCCGCCCGCTGAGCAGCCAGCCGCCCAGGTACGCCACGACCGGCAGCCCGACCAGGATCGCGGCGAGGTTCAGCAGCGGCGGGTGCGCCAGCCAGTGCGCCTCCCGGTGATACCAGGCCAGCAACGCCAGATACGCGCAGGCGGTGCCGATGACCGCGCCGCACAGGGCCAGGGCCCCGGCCGTCGCGGCGGTGAGGGTGCGCCGGGTGCCCCGCCGGGCCCCGGCCGCGGTCAGGGTGCGCAGGTCGCGCGCCGTCTCGCTGCGGATCAGCCCGACGGTCATGGCGAGCACGCCGAGCGCGACCGCGATGCCGGCGGCCGTGAACCCGAGCGCCAGCCGGGCCTGGTCGACGCCGGTGGGGCGGGACTCGACGTTGAGCCCGGCGGCCAGGGCGGTCTGCACCACCTTGTCGATCTGCGCCGTGGTCAGTGCGGCGGGTGCGTCGATGATCCAGCCGACCGGCATCGTGGTCAGGTTGAGCTCGGTGACGCCGTGCGTGGTGATCAGGGCGTTGGGCAGCGAGGTGTAGCTGGGCAGGGTCACGTGCTGCAGGGTCGGTTGCCAGTTGCGGTCGCGGCCGGGGATCAGGTCGTACCCGTTGATGTCGGCCCGAGGGGTGAGCAGGTCGGCGTCGGGTTTGACGCTCGCCGGGTCGATGCCGTAGCGGGCCAGCAGCTCCGGGGTCGCGACGAACATCGGCAGCGAGTCGCGGCTGCTGTGCATGACCCGCCCGTCCGGTCCGGTGCTGGGCCTGGCCAGCACCATCGGTGCCTTGCCGCCGCGTTCGAGCGGCTGCTTGTCGTCGAGGGCGGCGGTCAGCGGCAGCACCGAGTTGGTGTTCAGCGCGGCGGCGATCGCGTCGACCTGTTGCCGCATCGTGTCGAGCTGGGCGGGGGTGACGATCGGTACCGGCCCGAAGGTCCGTTCCTGCGCGAGCCAGACGATGATCTGGTCGGCCGGCAGGTTGCCGCCGCCAGGTTCGGCCGCTTTCGCCGCGGTGACGGCGGTGCTCAGGGCGACGACCGCGGCGATGCCGACGGCGAGGGCGATTGCGGCGAGGGCGGCGCTGGACCGGGACCGGTAGCGGGCCAGGTCGCGCATTGCCAGGCGCGGTGCCAGGGGCGCGCGGCGGGCGAGCCGCCCGACGGCGGCGACACCGACCGGGGCGAGCAGGAGCATCGCGATCGCCGTGGCCAGGACGCCGCCGATGATGTACCACGGCTTCGTCTGCTCCGACCAGTACAGTGCGCCCATCCCGGCGACCAGCAGCACCGCACCGAGGGCCGCGAACCGGCGCGCCGGGCGGGGTGGTGCCGGCCGGGCGGACAGTGCCGCGACGACCGGGACACGGGCGGCGGCGCGGGCCGGCCACCAGGCGGCGGCGACCGCCGTGCCGGTCGCCAGCAGGACCGCGACGAGCAGCGGCGTCCAGGGCAGGTTGAACCGGTCGATGCGGTGGCCGAGCGGCGTCTCCAGCGCGGGGCTCACGGCGACCCATCCGGCGACCCCCGCTATCGCGCCGGTGAGCGCGCCGACCCCGCCGATGGCGAGGCCGTTGGCGAGCAGCACCAGCCGGATGTGCCGGTGGCTGGCCCCGATCGCGCCGAGCATGCCGAGCGCGCGGAGCCGCCGCTGGGCCATCACGGTGAACCCGGCGACCGCCAGCAGCCCGACGAACACCAGGCCGATCGTGGCGAGCACGAGCACTGCCGCGCTGGAGCCCTCCTCGGCGGCGTCGCGTTCCTGCACGGAGATGCCGGACAGCCGCGGCCGCTCGGCAAACGCCGTCTCGGACGCCTTGATGAGCACGTCGATGTGGTCGGGTTCGGCGATCTGCCCGGGTGCCAGGAGGGCGAACGCCTCGTTCAGGTTCAGCGGGTTCTCCACCATGCCGACGACCGCGCGCTGCGTGCCGCCCTGGTCCCAGGTGCTGCCGACCCGCAGCTTGAAGATCGTGGCGACCCGGGTCGACACGGCGATCTCGGCCGGGCCCTGCGGCCAGTGGCCATCGTTGAGCCGGAGCATCGGCTGCCCGTAGGCGCCCTTGGGGTCCTGGGCGCGCAGGTCGACACCGTTCGCCGAGCCGGGCACGGGGATGCGTTTCGCATGCGCGATCACGTCGATGGTGGCGAACGCGCCGCGCAGCTGGGCGAGGTCCGTGTCGAGCCGGCTGCCGGAGCTGCTCAGCGTCACGATGTAGTTGGCGTTGCCGAAGACGACGGCCTGCGACGGGGCGTTGGCGCCGATGCCGAGGCCGAAGGTGGTGGCCGCGACCGCGACCAGCAGCAGGGCCAGGACGATCGACTGCTGGCGCCACTCACGGCGGAACAGCCGCCAGGCCCAGCGCACCACGGCGCGGCGGGCCGGCATCCCGCCGTGGCCGGTGCCGAGCACCAGCGGCGGGTCCTCCAGCGCGACGCTCACCGGGCCGGCTCCTCGGCGAGGAGCGAGTCCGGACCCGGGCGGGGCGCGGTGCGGTCGACAACCCGGCCGTCGCGGATGAACACGACCCGGTCGGCCCAGGACGCCAGCTGCGCGTCGTGGGTCACCACCACCGCGCCGACGCCGGTCTTGCAGGCGCTGAGGATCAGCCGCATCACGGCCTCCCCGTTGACGGAGTCGAGCGCGCCGGTCGGCTCGTCCGCGAGGAGCAGCCGGTGCTCACCGACGATGGCCCGGGCGATCGCCACCCGCTGGCGTTCGCCGCCGGACAGCTGGTCCGGGAACCGCGACGCGCGGTGCCCGAGGTCCAGCTCCTCCAGCGCGCGCAGCCCGGCGGCGCGGGCCTTGCCGGCGGACATCCCGTCCAGCTCCAGCGGCAGCGCCACGTTCTCCGCGGCGGTGAGACCGGGCAGCAGGTTGAAGTCCTGGAAGACGTAGCCGATGGCACGTCGCCGCAGCCGGGCCCGGTCGTCGCGGGACATGGTCGTGACCGGGTGCCCGGCGACGAGGACCTCGCCGGCCGTCGGGGTCTCCAGGGCTCCGGCAATGGTCAGCAGCGTGCTCTTGCCCGAACCACTGGGCCCCATGACGGCGACCATCTTGCCCGGCTCGACCGTCAGGTCCACCTCGCGCAGCGCGTGCACCTCGTCGGCGCCGTCCAGGTAGGTCTTCGACACCCCGCGCAGCTCCAGCACCCCGCTCATCGGCGCACTCCAGCCCTGCGGCGCAGCGGCGGCAGCGCCGCCGGCGCGGCGGCGGGCGGCTCGACCGCGGCCCGCTTGAGCCGGCCGTCGGCGGTGTCCAGCCAGCGCACCACGGCGTCGAGGCGGAACAGCTCGGCGTCCACGACGAGGGCCAGGCTGAGGTCGAGGTCGCCCTCCTCCTCCTTGAGCCGGGTCCACTGCTGCATCAGCTCGACCAGGTAACGCCGGTGCGACTGGATGACCTCGTGCACGTCGACGCCCGGCACCCGGACCGCGACCAGGATCTTGATGACCAGCTCGTCGCGCGGCGGCGCCGACAGGTCCGGCGGCGTGCGCAGCCAGCCGGCCAGCTCCTCGGCACCCTCGGCCGTGATCCGGAACCCCTTCTGCGGTCCCGGCTCGGCGTCGTCGCCGGACTCGACGAAACCGTCCCGCTCCAGTCGCTGCAGGGTGGTGTACACCTGGCCGACGTTGAGCGGCCACACCTCGCCGGTGCGCGCCTCGAACTCCTCACGCAGCTGCAGACCGTACTTCGGCCCCTCGCTCAGCAGCGCCAACAGCGCATGCCGGACGCTCACGACGTCACCACACTCGATATCATGCTCCGTATAATACTCAGTATAGTGCGACTGTCCAGGCCGCCCGCTCGAACGTTTCGGGGCACTGTTATGCCGTCAACTTCAACATCAGGAGGCCGCGGAAGATACGGTCCGGCAGGGGTTGCAGCTGGCGATCCGTGCTGTTGAGGAGCGCGCCGGCCGTCCTTGAGGGCTCGGCACCGAGGTAGTGGCAGCCGTCTTTGCGGCAGCCGGAGGAGCTTGCTGGAGGGTTGACTGTCCTGCAGTGGAGACACGTCCAGCCCGGTCTCGGTTGGCTGGCCGCCTCGGCGAGAATGGCATCGACATCGGGAAAGGATGTCGACGCGATTCGCTCGAGGGCGCTGATGCGAACCCACCCGTCGGGATCGTCGAGCAGCCTTCGGAAGTCGTCTCGGAGCAGTGTCCCCGCGAACGGCTCGATCAGGTTCGCTGCGACGGCCCGCAGCACCGGGTCGTCGCTGTCGACCCAGCAGTCCGGTTCAGGCCCTTGCCCGAACGAGCCCAAGGTGTACGCAGCGAGCCGTTGATGCTCCGGGCTGACCGCCATCGACGGGAGGGCTGCACGAAGCCAGGGTGCGGCCAGGTGCGCGACCGGCGCGTCCCAGAGTGACCTCGCGGCAAACGCGGCCTGGGCCCGCCCGAGCGTCAGCAGGTGTAGGAGCAGAACGACGGCCTCCTCGGGTTGGTCAACCGCGGCCCACTCGGGTTCGGTGCGTCCGCTGGCGTCGCCGGTCAGGCCGTAGCAAGGGGCGTTGCCGCCCCAGATCTCGATTCGCTTGAGGAGCACCCGTGCCTGTGCCGCAAGCATGCTGCTGTCGAACCCATAGAGTGCGACGCCGACCTCGGTGAGTTTCCGCAGCACTCCATCCGGCTCGCGGAGCAGATGGACGGCGCCGAGGTCGGTCAGCTTGAGGGTCTCCAGGAAATCCGCGAGAGCATCGAGTCTGGTGGCCTGAGCGCGGCTCAGCCGCGTTGGCTCGGCTTCAGCCAACATCCTTACGACACGCGTGTCCTCGTAGGCATCCGCATCAAGCAGCAAGGGCTGCTCCGAGACGCCGATTCGTCGTCCGAGCGCATCCCGGACCGCTGCCGCCTCCGCCTCGAAGCCCCGTTCTCCAAGTGATTCGATGAGCCGCTCGGCCAGATTGCGCGGCGCATCGAGGCCCCGTTCAACAACGAGCGCGGTGGCCGCGCCGACCCGGCCGAGCATGGCTTCGGCCGCGGCGACCTGCGTCGAGACAAGCGCCTCGTCGACGCCGGCGAAGCGCGCGTCGAAGCCGGTGGAGTCGCGCTCGGGCGGACGCTCCGGCAGGTTCCGTAGCTTCACGACATCGAGCAACACCCCGGGGTCGTTCACGAGAATGTCCTGAGCGACGAACCGCAGGTCGAGGGCCGCCCGAGCCAACAGGGCGTGGTCGGCGCTGTGGGAGCGTGCTGCGCGTTCCGCGGAGTCGCGGAGGCGCCCGGGCAGCGGCAGTTTCAGCAGTGCCCGCCAGCTCAACCAGGACTCGCGCGTGCCGGCGGCAGCGTCATTGATCAACGCCTCGCACAGGGTGTGCATGGACCGGTCATCCAGACTCGCCCCCTCGGCGTGAGCGCGGACGGCGGCGTGGACCAACTCCCGGTCGGCCGGTGATCGCCGCACCGCGGCGATCACCGCGGACGCGGCGTCGCTGCTCAGCGCCGCCGCGAGGACGAGTGGCTCCGCCTGCCCGCCCTGAACGCGCGCCTCAACCCAGGCGCTGACCTCGTCCGGACGGTCAACCATGCGCAGCGCATCTCCGATTTCGGCGAACAGGGCGAGCCGGGGTTCGATGACCGCGTCCGCACCCGACATGACGAAGATGCCGCTCTCGTCGAAGAGATGGACGGCGTCATGGGCCGCCGCTGCCGCATCTCCCGGGCTCAGGGCCCAGTGTTCCCCGAGCTCGCGGGCAACGGTCCGGACGGCCACCGCCAGCGACACGCGGCCGTTGTTGTTCAGGACGGCGGCCGCTTCGGCGTTGAACGCGTGCAGGAAGGCCGACCGCGCCGATCTGCCGCCGAGCAGGCCGTCGGCTCGACCCCTGCTCCGCTCGACCTCGTGGCGAGCGATGAGATCACGGACCATTGCGGCCAGCACCTCGGCCCGCCCGGTGGGCAGTGCGTCCCGTGACCGTTCGATGGCCAGGACGGTCAGCAGGACCGGGATGAGCGGGGTCTGCCGGAGCACTGCGGCCTGGTCCAGGACCTGGTTGACCCATTCGACGCGTTCGGAGACCCACCTGTCCGTGAGCCGGTCCGCCGGTCCGTTCTCGCCGGCCGCGCGCAACACTGCGCGCACCACTGTGTCGATCGACCTGGGCGGTTTCAACGCCACGCTCGGCCAGCCGAGCGTCGCCGCCTGCCCGTAAGCAACGTCGCGGGTCGCGAGGACGACAGCCACATCCGGCGAGACGTCCGCAAGCAGTGTCTGGAGCTCCCCGACCACGATGCCGCGGTCCTCATAGGTTTCGTCCAGGGCGTCCAGGAGCAGGACGATCGACCCGCTGTCGAGGCGCCGTTCGATCTCCCGGCGCAACAAGGGGCGATCCTCGGCCCGGTCGCCGCGGACCGCGACGGCAACCAGGCGGTCGCGGAAGCTGAGCCGTCGGTCCCAGGCGTTGACGTCACGCAGTGATACACACAGCGGCAGCAAATCGTCCGGCAGTTTGCAGAGCTGAGCCGCGAGCCTCCGCATCGCGGTCGACTTGCCGCCGCCCGGAAGCCCGGTGAGCACCATCCGGACCCGGCGGAGGAAGGCCCAGACCAGGCCACCCTGCTGGTTGCCACCGATCCCGACCTCCACCTTGGCGTCAGCATCCTCGATGGAGAACGGAGCGATCTCAGCCCCAACCGCGCGGAGATCGAGCAGCGTCCCGGCGCGGACGAGACGTTGCTTGTACCGATCCACGGCCGACAGGCTCCGTTGCAGATCGGCGGCAGGCGTCGCGCCGGACGTCCCGACCTCGACATCTTCGCCTCGCAGCGCCGAAAGCCAGCCTTCCAGGTCGTAACCACCCCGCCGCCGAGCGGCCTGTCCGGCCACGCCCATCAGCGACGTCCAAGCTTGATGCGCGCCTTGCGCCCCCTTCCCGGCCACGAACTCCCGCAGGCAGGCGATCGCCTGGAGCGCTCCTGTCTCGTGCGGCTCCTCAACCGCGAGCTCCCAGATCACGGCACACTGCAACACGAGCTCACGCTGCTGCGGGCTCAGCCCACCCAGGTACGCCTCGACCTTGCTGAGCTGCTTCCCCTCTTCGACAGTGGGCGCTCCGGAGACCGGCATCCGGCGCCGGTTCAGCACGCGCTGCAGGCTCCGCATCGGACCCGACAGGTCACCGGCCACGATCACGAGCCGGTCGGTCCTCGGGTCCAGCGGCATCCGCGCGGCCGCTATCCACTGGGCGACCGCCTTCTTCAGCACGGCGTCGTGCCGCAGAGTGCGCTTCGCCTGGAGGAACGCCCGCCAGCCGGACGTGAAGTCGATGCGGATGTCGTCAACCGCATCGTCGGTTTCCAGAATTACCGCACCGACAGTGGCATGAGCCCGAGGCACTTCCAGGCCCACGACCGGCACCCCGGCCAGTCCGTGCGCGACGACGTAGGCCGCGACGCCACGCCGATACTCGACGCCCGCATCGCCCGACGCTCCCGCGAGACTTCCTCTCGCCGCCCGACCCGTAACTGCCACGGCAGACAGCGTAGACATCGAAACAGGCAAGCTCGACCATCCCGTGCAGCACCGTGTATACAGATGACTCATGACCGTCGTGTGGGGAATCACCGTCGACTGTGCCGATCCGAAGCGGCTGGCCGCGTTCTGGCGCGCGGCTCTCGGATACGTGGACGCTCCGGTGCCCGAGGGCTTCGCCACCTGGGAGGAGTGGCTGATCCGGTGGGAGGTGCCAGAGGAGGAGTGGAACGACGGCGCCAACCTGGTCGACCCCGACGGCGTCCGGCCCAGCCTGTCGTTCCTGAAGGTGCCCGAGCCGAAGGTGGTCAAGAACCGGCTGCACATCGACCTCAAGGCCGGCGGCCGGGACCAGCCGCAGGACGTGCGGTGGCCGCAGGTGGCCGCGACGGTCCAGCGGGTCCTCGACGCGGGCGCCACCGTGGTGCAGGAGGTGGCCGTCGGCGGCGTCCCCAGTCACGTCATCATGGCCGATCCGGAAGGCAACGAGTTCTGCGTCGTCTGACGCCGGCAGGCCTACGGCTCCGCCGCGGCCGGACCGACAACCGCCAGGAGTGCGAGCTTGCTGTCGGCGTCGCTGCCGGGCTCGGCGGAGTACACGACGATGCGCAGGTCGCCGCGGCTGGTCGTCAGGATGTCGCAGTCCAGGTCGATCGGGCCGACCTCGGGATGCATGACGGTCTTGCGGGACGGCCCGTGCTCGGCGACCTCATGGCGCTGCCACAGGTCCCGGAAGCGGTCGCTGCGGGTGAGCAGGCGGGCGACGAGCGCGCGCAGGTCGGGGTCGTCGGGGTACCGGCCGGCGGTGCGCCGCAGGTCGGCGACCATGGACCCGTCGAAGTTCGGATCCGGCGGGTGGCGGGTCGTGCCGGCGGTGAAGGCGCGCCACAGCGTGTTGCGCTCCGCCTCGGGCAGCGCCGCAGGGTCACCGACGAGCGCCGCCCAGGTGCGGTTCCACAGCAGCGGAGTCCACATCGCGTCGAAGATGGCGACGGGCCGGTCGTCGGTGCGCTCCACGAGCCGCCGGATGCTGGCAGGCACCAGCCGGCTGATCCGGCCGCCGCCGGTGGCGTGCCCGGCCAGGTGCAGCAGGTGCTCCTGTTCGGTGTCGTCGAGCTGCAGCGCCCTGGCGAGCGCGGCGCACACCTGCGGCGACGGCGCCGAGGCCCGGCCCTGCTCCAACCGCACGATGTAGTCCGCGGACACCCCGGCGAGGACGGCGAGCTCCTCGCGCCGCAGCCCGCTGGTGCGCCGGACGGCGTGCGCCGGCAGGCCGGCCGCGCGGGGTGACAGCCGCCCGCGCCAGACCCGCAGCACCGCGGCCAGCTCCCCGGATTCGCCGCTCATGCCCCCATCGTGCCAGCCCACGCTCCGGGCAGCCTGGTACCGCCGATACCAGGAAGCGGCACGCCTGGACCGGGCCGAAGGTGCGCCACACACTCGGCGTCATGCCCGAACCCCGCTTCAGAACCCTGGCCCTGCTGCCCATCGTGCTCTTCATCCCGTCGCTGGTGTCCTTCGCCATCTCCGAACCCGGCGTCGTGTGGCCGGAGTACAGCGGCGTCTTCTTCCACCTCGCGATCCTGTTCCTGGTCGCCCGGATGGACGCTCCCGCATGGGCGAAGGCCGCCGGCTACAGCTGGATCGCCCTGGACGTGCTCACCGGCATACTGTCGATCAACGACGTGCCGTACGAGATCACCTGGCCGGTGCGCCTGGGCGGGCACGTGTTCGCCGGCCTGTGGATCGCCGTCAGCTCCGTGCACGCCAGGTCGGTGGCGATCCGCGTCGTGGGTGTCCTGACCGGTGTGTGGCTCGGCGCGTTCTCGTTCGTCGCCGACGTCGCCCCGGAGGAGGCCCTCTACCCGGCCGGCCTGCTCATCGTCGTGTGGTTCGGGTTGTTGTCCGTCCGGTACGAGCAGGATCAGCGTTTGCGGGGGACCCAGAACTCGACCTCGGTGCCCTGACCGGGGCGGCTGTGGATGTCGATGGTGCCGCCCAGGTCGGTGACCCGGCCGCGGATGGACTGCGCGACGCCGAGGCGGCCCTCGCCGGCCGCTTCGGCCAGGCGGGCCGGGTCGAAGCCGACCCCGTTGTCCCGGACCGTGACCCGCACCCCCTCGCCCTCGTCCTCCAGCAGCACCCAGGCCCGCGCGTCCGGGCCGGCGTGGCGGCGCACGTTGTCCAGGGCCGCTTCGACCACGGCCGTCACCTCGCTCGCCGCGGGTTGCGGCAGTGGCACCGGATCGGCGGGCGCCGCCACTTCGACGGTGGCCGAGGCGAGCGCGGTCAGGGTCGTGCGCAGGTCGTCGGACGCCGGTTGCTTGTTGCCGGGCGGGGTGGGCGCGCCGCCGCTGAGCAGGCTGCGCAGCGCCACCTCCTGCTCGCCGGCGAGGGCAGCCAGCTGGGAGCCGGTGCCGCCGAGTTCGGCGCCGTGCCGCTGGACGAGGGCGAGGACCTGCAGCACGCCGTCGTGGATGGGGCGGGCCAGGCGGTTGCGTTCCGCCTCGGCGGCCTCGCGGCGGATCTGCTCGGCGAGGCGGCGTTCGGCCCGCCGGTTGGCCCACTGCCGGGCCAGGCCCAGCCCGCCGACCGCGGCCGCGGCGACGAGCAGCAGCCAGATGGAGACGTCGAGGTCCGCGACGCGACCGTAGCCGGACCAGATCGCGGTGCCGCGCGGGTTGGTGCCGTTCACGGTCTGCAGCCCGCCGATCGCCAGCATGCCGGCCAGTGGGCCGAGGGCGGCCGGCACCACCCCCGCGGGGGTCAGCGCGGTCGCGGTCGCGCCGACGACGGCGGTCGCCGCGGCCGTGACGACCACCGCGAGCAGCACTCCCGGGATGACGCTCTCCTGCTCCGCGAGCTTCCCCGGCTGGCCGCTCGTGGCGACGGAGACGATGATCAGTGCCACCGCGGCGGTCACCGTGACCGCGGCACTGAGCGGATAGCGCCAGCGGCTGCCGGCGAGCGTCGCGCCGAGGGCCAGCCCGGCGAGCACGGCGACCCACGACGCCGGACCCAGCCGCAGCGACGCCAGCGCCAGCAGCATCGGGGCGACGGCGGCGACCTGCACGGCCGCGACGGTCAGCGCGCCGCCGAGGGACCACGGCCCGGTCATCGCGGCCAGCACGGCCACGATGCCCAGCGCGATCGCGCCGATGACCGCCGACTGGGCGTACTGGTGGCGGTTCAGGGAGCTCTCCGACACGCCGATGAGCACCGAGAGCCGATCGCTGGTCAGCTGCCCCAGCGGCCAGGTGAGCGCGATCGCCAGCCCGCCGGCGACGACGAGCCGCCACCGCTGGCCCCGGCTCCCGCCGGCCGGAAGCACCGCGGCGTCGCCCCGGCGCAGCAGCCAGCCCGCCGGGACGGTGCCGGCCAGCGCGGCGACGGCCAGGCCGGCGAACCAGTCCAGGCCGCCGCCCCGGCCGGCTCCGAACCCGTACTCCAGCGCGGACGCCGAACCGATCATGGCGGCGCCGATGCACGACCCGGCGACGACGGCGCCGAGCCGGACCTCACCGCACCGGATCAGCGACTGGGCGGCGGCGAACACGCCGATGACGACGAGCGGCCGCACGGCGAGCAGCACCGAGCCGAACCACTCGGGGGTCGTCACACCGGCGACGCCGCACAGCAGCGCGGTCAGCGTGAGCAGCGCCGCGGCCGACAGCAGCCAGGGCCACCGCCGGATCGCGAGCAGCCCGGCGACCACGGCGACGACCGGCGCGCCGACCGCGACGGCGGCGTCCACCGCCCCGGACACGCCGACCGGCCGGCCCTGCAGCGGCACGTCGAGCAGCAGCGGCATGATGCCGCGTCCGCGCAACGGCACCGCCAGCAGGACCGCGGCGGCCAGCGCGGCGGTCACGGTGGCGGCGCGCAGCGCGGGCGTCGTGGTCGGCTCCTCCATGCGAACGATCATCGCCGATCCGCTCCGGCGGTGCTCATTCGAGGGGTGCCGGCGAGCACGAGGCCGGAGTGCGGCAGGCGGACCGGGCGGCCGTCCGGGCGGTACTCGAAGTGCCACCACTCGTTGTCGTACGTGCGGTAGAGGCCGTGCCGGCCGCCGTGCCGCTCCAGCCAGCGGGCACCCTCGCTCGGGCGCACGTCCAGGGCGGTGCCGGCGACGTGCCGGGACGCGTGCGGCGGCAGCACCCGCCGGGTCGCCGCCGCGACCGACCCCTCGTCCGCCACCGCCTGCCGGAACAGCCGGGCCTGCTCGAGGGGGTCGCGGTAGCCGGACGTCAGCCCGATCAGCTCACCGTCGCGCCACAGTGCCTCGGCCCGGGCGGCCTCGAACGCCGCCCGGGTCGCCCCCGTCAGCCCGGCGAGGTCCTCGGCCGGGAACCGCGCCGCGAGCGCCCACTGGCACGCCGTGTGCCTGGCCCGCCCGGGCGCGGCCACCCACGCCGCCGGGATCAGCGCGACCGCGAGCGTCCGGGTGATCCGCCGGTACACCCCGTCGCGCCGCCGGATGGGCGCGGTGCGGGCGGGGCCGGTGCTACGTCCGGTGATCGCGTGCGGCATGCAAGGACGATGCCAACCGCGCGGCCCCGCGGTCCTGAGTCGGGTTACCCATCTCGGGTAGGTACCGCCACTCAGACCCGTCCGGGTGCGAGAACGCCCGTTTCGCACCTGAGCGGGCGCTCATGGCGGGCCGGCGGGGGCCGATAGTGCGGCCATGAGCGCCTCGCCACCCACCAGCCGCCCGACCGGTGGTGTGGTGGCACCGCTGCGGGTGACCGGCCCGCTCGCCGTGTCCGCGGCCCTGGTGGTCCTGTCGGCGCTGTGGTTCGGCGTCGGTCTGGTGTACCAGCCACCGGCGCTGCTGGGCTGGTCCGCGCTGCTGGTGAGCATCCCCGTCGCCGCGGTCAGCTCGTGGCGGGCCGGCGGCGCACCGGGCGGGGACCAGGCGCGCACGTTCTGGCGCCACGTCAGCGTCGGGCTGGTGCTGGTCGGGTGCGGCGCGATGAGCAACGCCCGCGACAACCTCATCGGCACCGACCGCAACCAGCACGTCAGCGGATTCACCTCGGCCGTCTACCTCAGCGGCCTGCTGGTCATGATGATCGGGCTGCTGCGCATCCCCGGGACGCGCCGCACCGGCGGCGCGTGGACCCGGTTCGGCCTCGACATCGCCACGGTCATCGTCACCACGCTCACGTTCGCGTGGCATCTGGTGTACCCGCGGTGGGAGACGTGGTTCGCCGGCAGTGCCGGGGACACATGGTCCGCGCTCACCGTCGTCGGCGGCGGCTTCATCTGCGTCTTCGCGTTCATCAAGGTCGCGTTCACCGGGACCGGCCCGATCGACCGGCGGGCGCTGCACCTGCTCGCGCTCACCGGCGCCGTCGGCGCGGGCGGCGGGTCCCTCGCGCCGCTGCTGGCGTCCCGGCCGCACCTCAACACCGCCCACCTGATCCTGCCGGCGGCCTGCCTGGTGCTGTGCCTGGCCGCCGACCGGCAGCTGCGGGCCGCGTCCCTCGCGCCCGTCCCCGATCGGCTGCCGGGCCGCAAACTGAGCACCATGCCCTACGCCGCGGTCGTGGCCACCGGCGGGCTGCTGCTGCTGTCGTCGATCCAGGACTCCCCCGGACAACGTCGTCGTCGCGGTCGCCGCGATCACCGTCACCGTGCTCGTCGCCGCCCGGCAGATCATCGCGCTGCGCGACAACGCGGCCCTGCTGCAGCAGCTCGACGCGCGGCTGCAGGACAACGCCCGGCTGGTCAAGCAGCTGGACTCGCGGGTCCGCGACCTGCACTCGTACCAGCGCAAACTCGCACACCAGGCCAGCCATGACGCGCTCACGGGGCTGGCGAACCGCACCGTGTTCGCCGACGCCACCACCGCGGCGCTGGCGACCGGCGAGCTCGCGGTCAGCGTCGCGGTCATCGACCTCGACAACTTCAAGGGCATCAACGACGAGCTCGGCCACGCCGTCGGCGACGCCCTGCTCCAGGCGGTCGGCGAGGTCCTCACCGCGCACGTCCCGGCCGGCAGCACCGTCGCCCGGCTCGGCGGCGACGAGTACGCGCTGCTGCTGCACGGCACCGACCAGGCCGCACACGAACGGACCCTGAACACCATCACCACGTCGCTGCGCCTGCCGCAGCACTGCGCCGGGCACGACCTCGTCGTGGAGGCCAGCATCGGCCTCGCCGCGGCCCGCCCCGGCGACACAGCGGCGGAACTGCTGCGCCGCGCCGACGTGGCCATGTACGAGGCGAAGAACCAGGGCAAGGGCCGCTGGAGCAGCTACAGGCCGGCCATGGACCAGCGCGGCGCCGAGCAGGCCCGCATCGCCGGCGACCTGCGCACCGCGCTGGACACCGGGCAGCTGCACCTGGTGTACCAGCCGATCGTCGACATCACCGACGGCAGCCTGTATGGCGTGGAGGCCCTCATCCGCTGGAACCATCCGGACCGTGGACCGATCCCGCCGGTCGACTTCATCCCCGCCGCCGAACGCACCGGCCCCATCGTCCCGCTCGGCGCCTGGATCCTCGCCGAGGCGTGCGGCCAGGCCGTCCGGTGGCGGCGCGAACTCGGCGCGGCCGCTCCGGAGACCGTCAGCGTCAACGTGTCGGCCCGGCAGCTGCGCGAGGCCGGGTTCGCCGCCGAGGTCGCCGCGATCCTGCGCCGCACCGGCCTGCCGGCCCGGCACCTGACCGTCGAGGTCACCGAGACCGCGGTGTTCGACGGCGGCGCCGCCCTGCAGGAACTCCACGCGCTCAAGGCCCTCGGGGTCACCGTCGCCCTCGACGACTTCGGCACCGGGCACTCGTCGCTGGGGTTGCTGCGCACCTGCCCGGTGGACCTGCTGAAGGTCGACAAGTCCTTCGTCGACACCGTCACCCACGGCGGTGAGCACGCCGTCATCGCCGCCGCGCCCATCGACATCAGCAACGGCCTGCACCTGCGCGCCGTCGCCGAGGGCGTCGAGACCGCGGAGCAGGCGGCCGAACTGCGCCGGCTCGGCTACCGCTACGCCCAGGGGTACCACTACGCCCGCCCGTTGCTCCCGGACGCCCTCGCGCTGCGCCAGGCCCCCGTTTCAGTGCATTAGGACGATCTTGCCGGGGGCGTGGCGGCGCTCGGCGAGGTCGTGCGCGGCGGCGGCCTCGGTGAGCGGGAACGCCGCCGCGACCGGCACCCGCAGCCGGCCCTGCGCGGCGAGCCCGACCGCGATCTCCAGGCCGTGCACGGCGAGGGGGTCCCCGGCGGTGCCGGCCGGGGCACTGCGCGAGAAGTGGACACCGTGGGCGGCGGCCGCGAAGTCCGCGATCGTCACCACGCGGGCCGGGTCGCCGGCGATCGCGATCAGGTCGGGCAGGGCACCCCGGGCGCAGTCGAACACCGCGTCCACGCCCTGCGGTGCCAGCGCGCGGACCCGTTCGACCAGGCCCGGGCCGTAGGTCGTCGGCGTCGCGCCCAGGGAGCGCAGGACGTCGTGGTTGCGTTCGGCGGCGGTGCCGATGACGGTGGCGCCGCGGGCGGTCGCGAGCTGGACGGCGACGGCGCCGACCCCACCGGCCGCGCCCTGCACGAGCACCGTGTGCCCGGCGCCGACCTTGAGCCGGTCCAGGACCCGGGTGCCGGTCTCGACGGTGCCGGCGGCGCCGCCGGCCTCCGCCCAGCTCCACCCGGCCGGTTTGGGCGCCCAGGCGGTGAGGACCGCGGCGTCGGCGTTGGCGGCCCGGGAGGTCATGCCGGTCATGCCGAACACCGCGTCGCCGATGGCGACACCGGTGACGCCGGCGCCGATCTCGTCGACGACGCCGGCCGCGTCGAACCCGGTCCGGTAGGGAAACGTCACGGGCACCAGGTCCCGCAGCGTCCCGGCGCGGATGAGGGTCTCCCCCACCGACAGCCCGGAGGCCCGCACCGCGACGCGGATCGTGCCGGGCCCGGCGTGCGGCGCCTCGACCTCCGCGACGTGCACCACGCCGGGCGGCCCGTACTCGCTGAACTGCACAGCTCTCATGGCCTGGACCGTAACGGAGCACCCCGTCCGTTTGGCTAAAGTGAGAGCGGTGACGGATCAAGTGAGTCTCCGCTCCGACGCGCGCGACAACCGCTCGCGCATCCTCGCCGCCGCCCGCCTCGCCTTCGCCACGGAGGGGCTCGACGTGCCGCTGCGGGAGATCGCGCGACGCGCGCAGGTCGGCGTCGCGACCCTGTACCGGCGGTTCCCGACGAAGGAGGCGCTGCTGGCCGAGGCCTTCGCCGAGCAGATGGCGCTCTGCTCGAGCGTCGTGCGGGAGGGCCTGGCGGCGGACGATCCGTGGGACGGGTTCCGCCACGTCATCGAGCGGCTGATGGAGGTGCACGCCCTCGACCGCGGGTTCGCCCGGGCGTTCACGTCGCCGCCGTCGCCGTATCTCACCGCCGACCGCGACACGACGCTGCGCCTGCTGCTCGAGCTGATCCGGCGGGCCCAGGCGGCCGGCGCGCTGCGGGCGGACTTCGTGCTGGAGGACGTGGTCCTCGCGCTGATGGCGAACGACGGCATCCGGGCCGAGTCGCCACCGCTGCGGATCGCCGCGACGCGACGCTTCGCGGCCCTGATGCTCCAGTCGTTTCAGGCGGACCCGGTCCGGGCGCCGCTGCCCCCACCCGTCCGCCTGCCGCTACCGGCCCGCTGAGGTCAGCCGCCGTCGGCCGATGCCTCGCGGGCCCTGGTGGTGGCCCGGGCGATGTTCACCGCACCGCTGGTCAGCGCGCGGCGCCACGGCAGTGCGCCGTCGATCTCCACCTGCAGCGAGAAGCTCAGGAACGTCCGGATGAGCACGATGAGGCCGAGCACCGCGACGTTCTGCGTGGTCGGCGCGACCGCCACCGTGCGGATCAGGTCCGCGGCGACGAGCACCTCGAGGCTGAGCAGCAGCACGCCGCCGAAGCTCTCCCGCAGCGCCTGATACGCCGGCCGCCCACCGGCGGACCGCCACGTCCGCAGGGCCAGCCCCACCGACCAGAGCAGCCCGACCACCAGGACCCCGGCGCCCAACGCGTCGAATCCCTGCGCCGCGTGTTCCATCAGCTCGGTGAACGTCATGCGGCTCTCCCACCCGTTGATCGAGCCGAACGTACCAGCCTCGGAACGGCCGGCGGTCCTCGTCGCCGGACTCGCAGCCCCGACGGGCTCACGGGTCCGCGCCGGTTGTGGAAGCATGGCGGGACCGCGTGAGCGTCCAGGAGGCCCGATGACCGTCACCGCCGACGACCTGGATTCGGCGCTGGCCGCGCTGGACGCGACGCTGGGGCCGGTCACCGGCAGGGACTGGTCGACCCGCGCGGGCTCGCTGGAGTGGGACTGCTGGCACACCGCCGAGCACATCGGCGACGGGCTCATGTCCTACGCCGCCCAGCTCGTGACCCGGCCGGCCACGCGCTACGTGCGTTTCCTGGCCAACGCGGACGCCGACGCCACCGCAGCGGAGGTGCTGGAGTTCGCGCTCACCGGCGGTGGCATCCTCGTCGCCGCCGTGCGGGTCGCGCCCGCGCACGTGCGTGCCTATCACCCGTCCGGGATGGCCGACCCGGAAGGGTTCGCCGCGATGGGGTGCGTCGAGGCGCTCCTGCACGGCCACGACATCGCCGAGGGCCTCGGCGTGGAGCTCGCCGCGCCCAGGGACGTCTGCGGCAGGGTGCTCACCCGGCTGTTCCCGGACACCCCGGCCACACTGGACGGACTGGACCCGTGGGCCGTGCTGCTGTGGTCCGCCGGACGGCTCGACCTGCCCGGGCATCCACGTCGCGAGCAATGGCGCTGGCGCGGCGCTCCGCTCAGAGACGGCGTCGGCGTCGGCGTCGGCGCGTCGCGGTCAGCTACTGCCACCGTCACTGAACGGGAGTAAATGTGTGGCCCGGGTCACATCCCTGGGGATGTGACCCGCCGCCAGCCGTTCCGGCGGTGAGTGCACGGACCGCACTGGAACATGGCCACCCCCTTGGGAAAGAGCACCGGGTGACGCCGGACGCGGGATGCGTGCTCCGCCGCTGAGCAGGCCCAGGAGGAGAAGGCATGGATCTCACCGTCACGGTGTCGACGCACGAGGACGGCGGTCTGGTCGAGCTGACCGGCGCGCTGGACTTCGCCGGCGCGCCCTTCGTGCGGCACGTGGTGTTCGAGCTCTTCGACGACGGGCGGCACCACGTCACCGTGGACGCCTCCAGGCTCCGCCTGCTCGACGCCGGCGCCATCAGGGCGCTGCTCTACCTGCACCGCCGGGCCGAACAGCTCGGCGGCGGGCTGCACGTGGCCGGCGCGACCGGGGCGGTGCTCACCGCCCTGGAGATCACCGGCGTCGCGAAGAAGGTACGGGCCTACGACGAGCTCGACTGGCCCGCGACCGGTCGCGCCCGGCGCGTCGTGCCGCTGGACGACCCGCCCGCAGCGCACGGGCTGTGGCCGGTCGAGGTGACGGACCTGCTCAGCCGCCTGCACCGGCTCGCACCGGACGACCCGGGCCGGGTCCGGCTGCGGGAGGACATCATCGAGCGGTGCCTGCCGTCCGCGTACCGGCTGGCCCGCCGCTTCCACAGCGACTCGATCAACGACCTGCTGCAGGTCGCCGCGCTGGGTCTGGTCAAGGCGGTCGACGGATTCGACGCCGTGCGTGGCGTCGAGTTCGGCACCTACGCCACGCCGACCGTCATCGGGGAGATCAAGCGGCACTTCCGCGACCGCAACGCCGGCATCCGGCTCCCCCGCCGCCTGCAGGAGCTCCGGCTCGCCGCCAACCGGGCCCGCGACGACCTCACGCAGACGCTCGGGCACGCGCCGAGCGTCCCGGAACTCGCCGCGCACCTCGACGTCGACACCGAGCAGATCCTGGAGATGATGGAGTCGACCGGGTCCGCCCGGCCGCTGTCGCTGGACCTGCCCGTCGCCGGCTCCGACGAGCAGACGCTCGGTGACACCGTCGGCGCGGAGGACCCGCGGCTCGACCTCGTCGACGACCGCGCGACGCTGCAGGCGATCATCGCCCGGCTGCCGGAGCGGGAGCAGCGGATCCTGTCACTGCGTTTCTACGCCAACCAGAGCCAGTCGGAGATCGCGCTGGAGGTGGGCCTGTCACAGATGCACGTGTCGCGGCTCCTGCGGCACTCCCTCGACTATCTGCACCGGCACCTGACCGACCGCTAGCCCGGGCCGCACCGTGCGCCGTTGATCGGCGTTTCCAGGGGCAACCCGTGGGTAGGCGACGAACGTCTCGGAAAGGAACGTACCGCCATGGGCACACCCACCACGACGTGGTCGTTGCCAGCGAGCGTGCCGTGACCGTCGAACCGGTGCTCGCCTGCGACCTGGAGCGGGGATTCCCCGTGTCGGTGGTCCGCGCCAACGGCCGGCTCAGCATCGCGTCCGCGCCGATGCTGCGCCGGGCCGTGCTCAAGGCGCTCGCCGACCAGCCGGAGCTGATCCTGCTCGACGTGTCCGGCCTGCGGGCCGAGGACGACCTGGCGCTGACGGCGCTGCCGATGCTGGCCCGGCAGTCCGCCGCCGACGGGATCGCGATGATCGTCACCGGGCCACCCACGGCCCTGCGGCGGCAGCTGGAGGCAATGGCCGTGACCCGCTGGGTGACGGTCGCCGAGTCGCGGGCGTCGGCGCTGGACCTGCACGCCCACGCTCCGGGTCCGCTGCGGGCCGCGCTGCAGCTGCCGGCTCACCCGTCCGCCACCACCGCCGCCCGCCGGCTGGTCGACGACGCCTGCCGGCGCTGGCGGATCACCTACCTGGCGGACATCGCCGGGCTGGTCGTCACCGAGCTCGTCGCGAACAGCGTCCTGCACGCCGGCACCCCGATGCGGCTCCTGCTGTCGCTGCGCGAGCATCACCTGCACGTCTCGGTGCGCGACGGGAGTTCCCGGCTGCCGCGTCCGATGACCGCCGACGAGGACCTCGAATCGGGTCGTGGACTGCTGATCATCGAAGGTCTGGCAGCCGCGTGGGGCAGCGTCGCGGTCGCCGGCGGCAAGGTGGTGTGGGTGACGCTGCAGCGCGCCCGCCAGCCGTCCGACCCGCGGTAGGCCGCACGAGCGAGGTGCCGCCGGGCACCGGTTGCGGACGCTCCGGGCGTGGCACCCAGCGACGCGCCGGTGGTGGCCGCGGAGCTCGCCGCGGCCGAGGACGCGTCGCCGGTCGACGCTGTGGAGACGGTCACCCGGGAGCTGGGACTGGCGCTCGACGCGCTGACGGTCTCCTTCCTGATCGCCGATCTCGGCGGCCGGGCGCTGGTCCGGCTGGCCCACGTGCCGCTCGGTGGTGCCTGCGGCGACGAGGTGGGTCGCCGCCGCGACGACGAGGTCGCCACGATCGTGCCGCTCGACGGTGGAGACCCGGAGCAGGCCCTGCGCATGCAGACCGTGCGGGTGCGGCCCGACGGTGCCACCTGGACGGTGTGGGCGCCGGTGACGGGGCGCGGCGAGGCGATCGGGCTGCTGGAGCTGACACTGCCGGCCGAGCCCGGCCCCCGCGACCTGGCCGAGATCAGCCGGATCGCGCACCTGCTGGGGTTCGTGGTGATCGCGAACCGGCGGCACGGATCTGTTCGAATGGGGGCAGCGCTCCACGCCGTTCAACCTGTCCGCGGAGATCCAGCGCCGGCTGCTGCCGGGCGCGTTCACCTGCGAGGCCGGGGCCTTCACGCTGCCGGGGTGGCTGGAGTCGGCGGCGCGGGTCGGCGGGGACACCTTCGACTACAGCCTCGCCCGACACGTGCTGGACTTCAGCGTCACCGACGCGATGGGCCACGGCGTAGACGCCGATGAGACGCTGCACCGAGGTCAGCTCGAACACCTGCCGCACGATCGGCTGAGCGGCTACGACGTCGTCGCCCGGCTCCGCCACAGTGACCGGCACCGGCACACCCGCATCGTGGCCGTCTCCGGTCACAGCCAGGACGCCGATCGCCGAGCCAGCCGGGCCGCCGGATTCGACGCCCATCTCGCCAAGCCCCTGCAGCTGGAGCAGCTCGACCGCATGCTCGAAACCTGGGCCGCCGCGGCGCCGCCGGCGACCGGTTGAGCAGCTGCTACCGCGCCTCGCCGAGCTCGGCCGGGTGCGCGGCGGTTTCCACCTCGCCCAGGGTCTCCATCACCAGGATCACCCCGACCGCTCCGGCGACCTCGCTGGCCAGCGGGCTGCACACGACCCGCAGGCTCACGGTGCGGCCGCGCCGGGTTCACCGCGGTCATCGGCGGCGCCTGCAGCTGCTGCCCGCCGGTGAGGACATCACGGATCAGGGGACGCAGCTGGCCGGTCGGCAGGCCGATGTCGATGTTGAGGAAGTGCTGGTTGACGGCCTCGTCGGAGCGCAACCCCCACATGTCCTCGGCCCGGCGGTTCCACACCAGGATGTGCATCTCCCGGTTGAGGACGACGACCCCGGCCTGCAGGCTGGTCAGGACGGCGTCCATGAACGAGTTGGTGTCGTTGAGCTGGCTGGTGCGGTCGCGGAGCTTGTCGTTGATGGACTGCAGCTCGTCGTTGGTCGACTGCAGCTCCTCGCGTCCTCCCCGTCCACCCGGGCGTCTCCGGATTGGGAGGCCGGGGCCGGGCCCGACATCCCGTCCAGCAGTTCAGCGAGCACGGCGCCCATCGCGCCCACCGGCATGACGCGTGCCTGCGGAACGAGTTCGGTGGCGTGCGCCGGCATCGAGGGATACAACGCCTCCGCCGGCGCCTGCACCAGGCCGAAGCCGCCGTGCTGCGCGATGGTGGCCAGGCCGAACGCGCCCTCGTCGCGGCTGCCGGACAGCACCACGCCGACGACGCCGCGCCCCCAGGCCCGCGCGGCGGACCGGAACAGCGGGTCGACGGCCGGCCGGTGACCGTTCTCCGTCGGGCCGCGCGACAGCCGCAGGCGGCCGTCCGCCACCAGCACATGGAAGTTCGGCGGTGCGACGTAGACCGTCCCGGCCTCCAACTGGCAGCCGTCGGTCGCGTGCACGACCGGGTGCCGGCCCGCCCGCCGCAGGAGGTGCGGCAGCGCGCTGGTGCCGGACCGAGGGATGTGCAGGACCACGCACACGGCCGCGTCGAGCGTGCCGGGCAGGCCGGCCACGAACGATCGCAGCGCCTCCACCCCGCCGGCTGAGGCACCGACCACGACGAGACCGCGCGGATCACCCACCGCGCCGACCGCTCACAATCGCGGAATCTACGCTCTCCGCGAACCATCCGACGCTCATCTCGATGCCATCTCTCCTGTACCGCGAGATGAGCCATAACGGCGTCACCGTGTCAGATCGCCTGCCCCCGGTCACCCGCCGGCAAACACATCACCGCTTGACGACCACGCGCTCCGGCTCGCCGCGTTTCCAGACGGTGATCTCGAGCTGCCCGCCGTGCAGCGCGATCGAGGACGCGCTGGTCAGATCGGCGGCGTACAGATGGTCGAAGGGCAGCTGGCCACGCAGGTCCATGCCGGACTCCTCGAACAGCGCCTGGGCGAACCGCGCATGGACGGCCTCGTCGCGGACGTCGGTGACCACGCCCCACAGCTTCGCGTCACCGTCGGCGAGGTGCGTGTCGACGGTCGCCGTGTGCAGGCAGAACCGCGGGTCGCGGGCCAGGTCACGGAACTTCGCCGTGTCCGGCATACCCATGATCCACAGCTGGTCCTCGAAGATGACCGGTTCCATCGGGCTGATCCGCGGGAAGCCGTCGGCGCGGATCGTGGCGAGCAGGCACAGCTTGCCGGTCGCGGCGTGACGGCGGGCGAAGACGGCCGCGATGCGGGGGGCGAGCCCGGTGAGCTCTTTCCACGTCGTCATGCGGCAACGCTACGCCCGCGGGGTTGACCTGGAGTCCGCTCCAGGTCATAACGTGCTCCGGGTACGCGGCACGACAACGGCAAGGAGCAGCAGCATGCGGTACCGCACCCTCGGTCGCACCGGCATCCAGGTGAGCGTCCACTGTCTCGGGACCATGATGTTCGGTGCCGTCGGCAACCCCGACCACGACGACTGCGTGCGCATCATCCACGCCGCCCTCGACCAGGGCATCAACTTCGTCGACACCGCCGACATGTACTCCGCCGGCGAGTCGGAGGAGATCGTCGGCAAGGCCCTGCGGGGCCGCCGCGACGACGTCGTGCTCGCCACGAAGGTCCACTTCCCGATGGGCGAGGGACCGAACCACGGCGGCAACTCACGGCGCTGGATCATCCGCGAGATCGAGGACAGCCTGCGCCGGCTCGGCACCGACTGGATCGACCTGTACCAGATCCACCGCCCCGACGCCGACACCGACATCGAGGAGACCCTGTCCGTCCTCACCGACCTGGAACGACAGGGGAAGATCCGCGCGTTCGGCTGCTCGACGTTCCCCGCCGAGCAGATCGTCGAGGCGCACCACGTCGCGGAACGGCGCGGGCTGCGCCGGTTCCGCACGGAGCAGCCGCCGTACTCGCTGCTGGCCCGCGGCATCGAGAAAGACCTCCTCCCGGTCGCCGGGCGTTACGGCATGGGCGTGCTGACCTGGAGCCCGCTCGCGTCGGGATTCCTGACCGGCCGCTACCGCCAGGGCCGGCCCGTGGACCTGTCGACCGGCCGCGCCGCGCTCAACCCGCACCGCTTCGACCCGGCGCTGGAGGAGAACGTGCGCAAGCTCGACGTGGTCGAGCAGCTCGTCAAGCTCGCCGAGGACCTCGGCTGCACGCTGCCGGAGCTCGCCCTCGCGTTCCCGATCGCCCACCCGGCGGTCACGTCGGTCATCATCGGCCCGCGCACCATGGACCAGCTCGACGCCGCGCTGCGCGGCGCCGGCCTCACCCTCGACGACGCCGCCCTCGACCGCATCGACGAGATCGTCCCGCCGGGCACCGACCTGTACCGGGCCGACGGCGCCTGGCGCCCACCCGCCCTGGTCGACCCGACCCTGCGCCGCCGCCGGCCGGGCGACCGCGCTGCCGCCTGAGCCGTCCTTGCCGGTCTGCTCTACGGTGTGGCGATGGTCAACTGGATCGCCAAGGTCGGCTGCGAGGGCGGTCCGCTGCTCGTCTGCGCGGCGTCGGCGTTCGCCGACTGGGGCGGCGCGGTGCTGGACGAGGACTACGAACTCGACCCGGCCTGCGACCTGCACCGCGCGAACGAGGTGCTGTACCCCGCTGACGACGAGCTCGAGGCCGGCTTCGTCCACTTCGCCGCACACACCGGGCTGGTGTGGGAGATGGACGGGCCGGGCGTCGCCGAGATCGCGTCAACACATGGCGGCCTGCTCATCATGCGCTCCTGGGTCCGCAACACCGACGCCCCGCACCGCTACGTCACCGGGCCGGCCGCGGCGGACGTCGAGCAGCCGGTCGGCGAGCTCGACCTGACCGGCGGCGGCCTCGCCGTCGTGTGGGCGCCGGTCGTCGCCGCGGAGGTCGGCCCGTTCCCGACGGCACCGCCCGCGCCGGTCACACTCGACCTGGACCACATCCACGGCGTCGGCGTCCTGCTGCCGGTCCGCCCCGGCCGATACCAGGTCAGCCGCGGCTCCCTCACCGGCACCCGGGGGCAGTACGCGCCGCTGGAGGAGCAGCACGGACCACCGGTCGCCGGCAACGACGACGACTGGAGCTGCCGCTGGCTGCGGCTGCGACCCGTGGGAGCGCCCGCCTAGATCGCGAAACGGCCGGTGCGCCACTGCCAGTGGCGGCCGGCCTTCAGGTGCTCGGCGACCGCGCGCTGCAGCACGGTGCGGCCCGGCAACTGGTCGAGCGGCGTGGTCAGGGAGCGGAACACGAACCGCAGCACCTCGACGTCGGCGTTGACGCCTTCCGGCTCCTCGTAGGGCTCCAGCTCGAACCGCCGCTGGAACCGGACGATGTTCGAGTCCTCCGGCAGGTACTCCAGCAGCTGCGGGTCGAGCAGCCACGAGCCGCACGAGAACGCCGTGTACTGCTCGTCGGGGAAGTGGCGTGGGAAGAACGCGCGGGCCTCGTCCAGCGACGCGTCGACCGCCTCCGCAGTCAGCGGCCCCGAGTCGGGGATGTGCAGGCCGATGGCGGTGTCGCCGCGCTGGTGCTGGAGCCGGCCCAGGTCGTACAGGCCGCCGCGCGAGTGCAGGGTCAGCCAGGCCTGCATGACCGGCCAGCCCTCACGCTGCATCCGCCGGTCGATCGCAAGGTTGCGGCCGAGGTCCGCGAGGGTGGCCCACGACACGGACTCGGGGACGTCGTGGTCGCGGTGATACGCCAGGGCGACGTCGACCAGGGCCAGGTACGCATACACATACAGGTGCCGCCAGGCCGGTCCGCGGTCGCGGGGCAGCTCCGGGCCGGGCACCAGCCAGGCGTGGCCACCGAGATCCGCGCGCACCAGAGCGATCGTGCGGTCCAGCAGCCAGCGCAGCTCCGCGGTCCACAGTGGAGAGTCCGGGTCCGGCCAGCCCTCCATGACCTCGGCGGCGTCGTCCGGCCGCACCGCAAGCCGCTCGAGCATCGCGGGCGCGTCGGCCTTGGCGGGCAACGGCACCGACGGCCGGTCCCCGGCGAGCCGGTGCACGCGCTCGATGTCGTCGACGGATACCCCGAGCCGTGCGGCGATGTCGTCCAGATCCACACCGACGACCCTACCGGCCGATGCCGTGCCTAGACTGCCCTGGGAGGTGCGGATGGACGTCTCCGCCGCCATCGCACGGGCCGCGGCCACCGGTGCGCCCGTCCTGGACCTGTCCGGTCAGGGGCTGACCCGGGTGCCGGCGTCGATCGGCACGCTGGCCGAACTCGACGTGTTGAACCTCAGCGGCAACGCGCTGACCACGGTGCCGGACGAGATCGGCAGGCTGCGTGGCTTGTCGGTGCTCTATCTGTACGACAACCACCTCGCGGAACTCCCGGCCGGCATCGGCGGACTCGGCCAGCTGGAGCAGCTCGACCTGAGCGGCAACCAGCTCGCCGTGCTGCCCTCGGGCATCGGCGAGCTGGCCGCGTTGCGCGCGCTGGAGGTGCGGGGAAACCGGCTGCGGGAACTTCCCGACCGGATCGGCGACCTGCGCCGGCTCGAGTTCCTCGACGCCGGCTCGAACCAGCTGGCCTCGCTGCCCGCGCGGATCGGCGACCTCGCCTCGCTGCGCGAGCTGGCGCTGGACGGCAACCGGTTGACCACACTGCCGCCGGAACTCGGCCGGCTCACCGGCCTGACCCACCTGCGGCTCGGCGACAACGGGCTGCTCGCGCTACCGTCCGAGCTGCGCGGGTTGACCAACCTCGTCGAGCTGACCGGCCTGCACGACGAACCGCTGATGAGCGCCTCGTTCCTGGCCGGCAACGACGGCTACTGGTTCGCCGGCGCCCAGCAGATCCTGACCGCCTACTTCACCGGCGGCGGGTTCTCCTGAACGTAACCTGGGAGGCGGTGCGTTAACCTGCCGCGATGGACCACCGCGTCGGGGACGTGCTGCGTATCCAGTGCCTGTTCACTCCCACGGTCGTGACGCACGTCGATGAATCGCATGTCACCGTCCGCTGGCCGTGGTGGGAGATCGACCCCGACGCCGACGGCATCCGCTGGAACGGCGAGGCGGCCCTGGACCGCCACGATCCGGCCGAGCTGTACGTCACGGAACCGACTGCCGACCAGCTCGCGCCGGGTGACACCTGTCGCATCGGCATCCCGCCCCGGATCATCCACGTCATCGAGGTCCACGAGCACGATCCGCCGCAACAGACCGGCTGGCTGCCGCGGCCGAAACTGAGCCTGCTCATCCTGCCAGCCGGCGAGGCACCCGACCCCGCCGCCGAGTTCCAGGGCACCAGCATCGAACCCGGCAACGGCATCCCGCTCACATTTGAGCTGGTCTTCCGGCCGTACGCCTTCTTGACGCCCGGTGACGACGTGGCCGACGCCGACGGCCGCGCCTGGCGTTTCGACGGACCGTGGGCCTGGACCGCCTACGACGGCGCTGACGGCGTGCCGACCTGGCCGCTCGCCGCGCTCAGCGGTGGCGCGGACCCGGCGGCTGTCTCCGCCGCAACCGCGACCGGCGCACACGAAGGTGAAGTGGCACGCTGGCGGCTGGCGGCGGGCCTGACGTCAGGCCGCTTCCCAGAAGGCCATCGCCAGGCCGAGGGCGCGTAGGTCGCCGGTCGTGGTCGAACGTCGCCCGGACGCCCGCGAACCGATCGCTCATCGACCGACCATGGACGCCCGGGCTGCCGGCGTCCAACCAATTAGGCCGGTCGGCCGTACCCGTACAACTTGTCGATGTCGACCGGGGCGACCTTCACGACCGTACGGCTGTTGGGGGCGTGGATGATCTGGTTGTTGCCGATGTAGATCCCGACGTGCCCGAGGTTGTTGTAGAACACCAGGTCGCCCGGGGCGAGCTGGCTGCGTGAGATGTGGCGGACCTTCTGCCACTGCTGTGCGGCGTTGTGCGGCAACGACACCCCGGCCGCTTTCCACGCCATCATGGTCAGCCCGGAGCAGTCGAAGGTGTTCGGCCCGGCGGTGCCCCACACGTACTTCTTCCCGAGCTGCGCCCACGCGTAGTTGACCGCCTTGCCCGCCGAGCCGGACACCGCCGGTGGCTTCCCCGCGGGCGGCGGCGTGGTGGTGGTCGTCTTGGGCTTCGCGGCGGCAGCGGCGGCCGCAGCGGCGGCGGCCTCGGCCTTGGCCTGCATCTGGTCCAGGCGGGCGATGTCGCCCTCGATCTTCTTGCGGCGGGTCTCCAGCTCGATCTTCTGCTGGCTCTGCGCCGCCTTGGTGTCGTTGAGCCGGCGCTGCTCGGCGGTGAAGGCGTCCTTCGCCGCGCCGTACGCGGCCAGGTCGCGCTGCTGGCTGAGCGAGATCTGCCGGAGGGTGCCGACCCGGTCGGTGAAGTTGTCCGACGATCTCGCGCCGAGCATGAGCGACCACGTGCCGAGGTTGCCGCCGCTCTTGTACGCGTTGACCGCGAGCGTGGTGGCGTCGTCCTGGGCGGTGTCCATGGTGGCCTGCAGCGGTGCCAGGTCGGCCTGCAACTTGGTGATCGCCGCCTCGGTCGCCTCGAGGTCGCCCTTGACCTTGTTGTACTGCTCGACGACGAGCTCGACCTCTTCGTTGCCCTTGTCGATCTGGGCCTGGAGCTGCTCAGGCGTCGGATCCGCGTGCGCGGCGCAGGCCGGGGCGATCATCGCCGCCACCGCCAGCGCGACGACCGCGGTGCGCAGCGTCGTGCGTCCGTTGAACACGGCACAGTCCTTCTTCCTGGACCGCTTACCGGGTTAGCTGACGGATTCGGGCGAGAAGAAGGCGCGCCCTACCGCGCCGTGGCGCGGATTCACCCCAATGGAAACCAGGTTGGTTCCCCGGCTCGTCGACCTCGTGCGGGACACGCGGCCGGCGACTCAGCGGTGGCTGCCCGGCCACCCCGGCGGGGTGGCGAAGTCCGGCAGGCCGACCCAAACGTAACGGCAGCAGAGACCGTCGGGCCTCGATCTAAGCGACACTTAACGAAGACTCAAGACGCACCTGCCTGTCTCGAACGGCGTGAATAAGGCGATGCGCGACGTGGAGATCTGCGGCATCGTGGTTGTCCATGGCCGAGCGGGTGATGTTCGTGCAGTTGAAGACCGGTCACGGCACCGATCAGGGTCCGGCGTGGATCAGTACCGTCCGGTTCAACCGCACCTGGAAGACGGCCTACTGGCACGGCCGGACGTTGCGCCGCTGGCCGGGGATGTTCGACGCGAACTTCTTCGACGTCGAGACCGACGAGCGCTACTGGCTCTCGGGGCCGCACCGCGACCGGGCCGACACCCGGTACAGCAACATCCGGCCGACGATCGACGAGGACGTCCGCGACCTGTACGAGGCGTTCCTGCGCGGCGGCCCCCTGCCGGGCCGGTAGCGCACCAGGACCGTGCCACGGGCAGCGGGGGCGGTTCCGGTGCGCCATGATCGGGGCGGGAGGTCACAGTGCAGCGGTATGTCGAGCTCGACGGCGTGCGCACCTGGTACGACGAACGAGGCGCGGGCGATCCGGTGGTGCTGCTGCACGGCGCGGTCGTCGACTCGCGCTGCTTCGCCGGCAACCTGGACGCGCTGGACGGTGGGTTCCGGCTGTACGTGCCGGAGCGGCGCGGCCACGGGCACACCGCGGACCCGGGCGGCCCGCTCAGCCCGCAGGTCATGGCGCGGGACACGGTCGCGTTCCTGCGGGACGTCGTCGGCGGGCCGGCCGCGGTGGTCGGCTACAGCGCGGGTGCGGTCGTGGCGCTGCTGACCGCGATCGCCCGGCCCGACCTGGTGTCCCGGCTGGTGCTGATCAGCGGGGCCTTCCATCAGGACGGCGTCCTGCTACCGCCGGCCACCCCTGCCGACATCCCGCAGATCATCTACGACCAGCACGCCGAGGTGACCCCGGAAGGGCCGGGCCACCTGGTGTCCGTCATCGAGCGGATCGCCGCGTCGTCCGACGCCGGCGACCTGGCGCTGGCCGCCGCCGACCTGAGCGCGGTGGCCTGCCGGACGCTGGTGATGGCCGGCGACGACGACGCCGTCTCCCTGGAGCACGTCCTGCGGCTCTACCGGGCGCTGCCCGATGCCGAGCTCGCCGTGGTGCCCAACGCCTCGCACACCCTGCTCATCGAGCACCCGCAGCTGTGCACCGGGCTCGTCACCACGTTTCTGTCCGGCCCGCCGGCACCCACGCACATGCCGATCCGCCGGGCCTGACCCGTTGCAGGGACGGCGGGATCGGACGGCGGCCACCGTCGGCGCGGGCTCAGGCATAGTCGGCCGCCTGCATGGTGCAGACGGTGGCGTACCAGCCGCCGGTGGCCATCAGGTCCTCGTGCGTGCCGACCTCGGCGACCTTGCCGTCGCGCAGCGTCACGATGAGGTCGGCGGTGCGGACGGTCGAGAAGCGGTGCGACACGAGCAGCGTGACGCACCCGTTGACCGCCGCGTCCGCCCGCCCGACCTCCAGGCAGCCGGCGAACAGGGCGGCCTCGCTCTCCGCGTCCAGGCTGGCGGTCGGCTCGTCCAGCACGCGCAGCAGCGGCGCCTCGCGCATCATCGCCCGGCCGAGGGCCAGCTTCTGCCACTGCCCCTCCGACGGCAGGGCGCCACCCGGCATCGACCGGCCCAGCGGCGTCTCCAGCCCGTCGGCGAGCCGGCCGATCACGTCGGCCGATCCGGCCCTGGTCAGTGCCCCGGCGGCGGCCTCCCGGTCGCCGAGGCGCGGCAGGTCGCCGGCCCCGACGGTGTCGCCGGCGGGCAGCTCGAACCGGCAGAAGTCCTGGAACCCGGCCGCGAGCCGCTCGCGCACGCTGTGATGATCGAGCGTCACGAGATCGACGCCGTCGAGCAGGATCTGACCGGCGGTCGGCCGGTAGAGCCCCATCAGCAGCTTGACCAGGGTCGACTTGCCCGCCCCGTTGTGCCCGGCGAGGGCGACGACCGTGCCGGCGGGCAGGACGAGGCTGACGTCGTCGAGCACCGGCGGGCCGTCGGGGGTGTACCGGAAGGTCACGCCCCGCAGCTCGATGCTGTGCCGCAGGCCGGCCGGTGCGGTCGCGCTGCCGGAGTGCCGGTCGCCGGACTGCTCCACGAGGCGCTCCAGCCAGGTGAACCGCTCCAGGATCGTGCTGAGCCGGCTGAGCTTGCTGAACGTCGTCGCCGCCTGCTCGGCCTGGGCGACCAGTTGCATCGCCAGGACGGCCAGCAGGAACACCACGCCGCCGCTGCGCACGCCGGGGTCGTCGCGCGACAGCCAGAGCAGCAGCAGGACGCCCGCGGCGAACAGTGTCCACCCGATGGTCATGATCCGTCCCGTGCGGAGGCGGGCCAGCCGCTGCCGGCGGTCCGCGGTGCGCAGCAGTTCGTCCTGCCGGTCGGCGACGGCGCCGGTCATGCCGTACTGGCGCAGCTCGCCGGCCGGGCCCGGCTCGGTCCCGGCCAGGAAGAGCATGCGCGCGGCCCGCATCGGCGCGGAGATGTCGTCGAGCATGCTGGAGATCTCCCGCTCGGCCCGCATCGACGCGAGCACCGGCAGCAGCACGAGCAGCGGAAGCGGCGTCAGCACCGGGGCGACGAACGCCAACAGGACGGCGGCGGCACCGAAGCGCACCGCCAGGGCGACGGTCTCGATGATCGTGGTGATCGAGCCGACGAGGTGCCGCGGCCGCCCGGCGAGGGTGAACACCCGGTCCTGGAAGTCGGGTGACTCGACCACGGACAGGTCGGGCATCTCGTGCACGAGCCCGCTCAGCCGCTGCTCCAGCCAGTGGTCGGTGCGCTCCTCCAGCACCGTCTGGCTGGTCATCGACACCCACTGGGCGCCGACCCAGCACAGGCCTACGACGCCCATCGCGATCGCGGCGAGCCGGATCCGGCCGGTGTCGTGGGCGGTGAGGCCGTCCACGAGCGTGCGGACCGTCCAGGCCAGCCCGACCGGCAGCGCAGCCTCCACCAACGCGACGACGATGACCGCGCCCGCCAGGCCCGGGCTGGCCTTGAACGACGCCCGCAGCACCAGGCGGACGGCCGAGCCCGACGCGGCGAGGGACCGTCGGATGGCACCGGACATGCTCATCGGACGATCGCCGCCTGCGCGTCGAACATCTGCGCGTACAGGCCGCCCTGCTGGATCAGGGTGGCGTGGTCACCGGTCTCGACGATCCGGCCGGCGTCGAGCACCACGATGCGGTCCACCCGCCGGACGGTCGCGAACCGGTGCGACACCAGCAGCAAGGTGTGCTCCCTCGTCGCGTCGATGATGGCGTCGTACACGGCCCGCTCCGCCTCGATGTCCATGTTGGCCGTCGGCTCGTCCAGCGCCAGGACGGTCGCGCCGGTGCGCAGCGCATGCAGGCCACGGGCGAGCGCGACCTTCTGCCACTGCCCGCCGGACAGGTCGGTGCCGCCGGCCAGCTGCGGGGACAGGACGGTGTCCCACCCGTGCGGCAGGTCGGCCAGGACCGTGTCCAGGTCGGACTGGGCGGCGACCGCGGCCAGCGTGCGGGCGTCGGTCGCCCGACCCGGCCCGGCGACGTTCTCCCGCACCGTCAGCGGCAGCCGCACGAAGTTCTGGGTCATCGTGGCGAGGCGGCTGCGCCACCGTTGCGGGTCGAGCTCGCGCAGCGGCACCCCGTCGACCAGGATCTCCCCGGACGTCGGCTCGTGGCTGCGCAGCAGCAACTTCAGCAGGGTGCTCTTCCCGGCGCCGTTGCGCCCGACGATCGCCAGCGAGCCGCCGGCCGGGACGGTCATCGAGATCCCGTGCAGGACCTGGGTGCCGTCGGGATACGAGAAACTGACGTCGCGCAGCTCGATCTCGCGCAGCGGCGCCGCGCCCGGGTCGCGGTCACCGGTCGGGCCGGCGGGCCGCACCGCATCCTCGACCTCGACCAGGGCGTCGACGGCGTCCCAGCCGATGTGGGCCAGCCGGTCCCATTCGGTGACCGCGGCGAACTGCAGCAGCCCGATGCCGGCCTGCACCCCGACGACGAGCGCGGCGAGGCTCACGGCACCGTCCTGCCAGTCGTCGGCGAGCACGGCGATGCCGGCGGCCTGCCCGGCGCCGAGCAGCACGGCGCCCGCGGCGATCTTCCACCAGGCGATGCGCCGCCCCTGCCAGGCGGCCGTGGACACCCGCAGCCACTCGGTGTGGTGCAGGCCCAGCAGCCACCGGCCGAGGCCGAAGACCCGGGTCTCCTTCTCCGCGCCGGGCCGCAGCAGCAGGTCGCGCAGATAGTGGCCGCGGCGCAGGGCGCCCGGGTCCAGGTGCAGATGGTGCAGCAGCTGCCGGTAGTTGTCCCGCAGCCACCAGCCGACGACCAGGTGCAGCGTCCCCGACACGGCCGCGAGGACCGGGTCGACCCAGGCCAGCAGGGCGACGCAGCCGACGGCGGTGAGCAGGACCTGGATCCGGCCGGTCACGCCGAGCAGGCCGCCCGCCGGCCCGCCGAGCCGGTTGGCCAGGCCGTGCGCGGTCGCGATGCGGCCCTGCAGCCGGGGGTCCTCCAGGTGGCCGAGACCGACCGGCCGGGCCACCGCCTCGATGAGCCGGCGCCGCAGCACCATGTCCATCTGCCGGGCGAGGGCCTCCAGGACGTCGGAGCGGATCATGCTGCTCAGCTGTGACAGTGCCAGGACGACGGCCATCGCCGCCACCACCAGCCCGAGCGACCCGGCCGACCCGTCGTCGCGGCGGGCGAGCAGCCCGGCCGCCGTGCCGGACAGGATGATGAACAGGGCGGGGACGGCCGCGCTGAGCAGCGTGGTGGACACCGCGACGGCGGCGAGCCCCGGTCTGGCCCGGCCGACCGCCACGACGGCCGGCCACCAGGACGGCCCGCGGCGTCCGGTTGCGCCCTCGTCAGGTCGCGTCATCGATCGCTGCCGCGCTGCATCGCGAGAAAGAGGGTCAACGGTTCGTCGGCAACGACGCCGATACGTGCCGCATGCAGCATCGAGCCAGGCTAACAGCGCAGGCCGTCGCGTTCCGTCCCGCGCGAATCAGCAGCTTCAGGTCGCTACACCGGCGGGCCGGCCTTCAGCACGCCACGGACCGCGTCCACGGTCACCGACTCCGGGTCGAAGGCGGTCAGCCACCAGGTCGCACCGGCCGCCTCGTACGGCTGCAGGTCCGTGCCCGGCGCCAGCTCCACCGCGATGTCATACGGGCCGGGGCCACGCAGCCCGGCGATGACGGCGGCCGCCTCCGCGAGCTGGTCCGGGTGTTCGAGGTTGACCGGGACGTACCCGTCGTGGCGCGCGGCGCGCTGCATCGGCCGCTGCTTGCCGGGGAAGCCGCCGACCCAGACCGGGACGCCCGGGCGCTGCACGGGGCGGGGCAGGAACGTCACGTCGTCGACCGTGTAGTGCGCGCCGTGGTGCCGGACCGGCTCGCCCGACCACGCCCCGGTCAGGATCGACAGGGCCTCGTCGAGCATCGCGCCGCGGGTCCGCTCGTCGCCGGCCTCGCCGGTGGCCGAGTACTCGGCGCCGAAGCGGTCGCTGCCGACCCCGACGCCGAGCGTGAGCCGGCCTCCGCTGAGCAGGTCCAGGGAGGCCGTCTCGCGGGCCAGCTTGACCGGGCGGCGCCGGGCCAGCGGGGTGATCATCGGGCCGAGGCGGAGCTGGGACGTCACCATCGCCGCCGCGGTCAGCGTGACCCACGGGTCGGCGACCGCCTGCACGGGGGCGTGCCATCGCACGTGGTCCCACACGAACAGGGCATGCCAGCCGTGCTCCTCGGCCTCGGCGGCGAGCCGGGCCACGGTGCGAGGGTCGGCGAGCTGGTCGAAGAGCGGCAGCCAGAGTGCGGATCGCATGGCGTCGACGGTACGGATCCCGCCGCGCCGCCGCACAGCGAGCCGCTCCGATCACTGCGCCCGCGCCGCCTGCGGGGTGAACGCGGCGGCGAAGTCGCGGGCGAAACCGGTGATGTCGCGGGCCGGACGGCCGGTCAGCGCGCGCACCTGATCCGTGGTGCGCTCGAAGCCACCGGCGCGGATGACGCCGAAGACGCCGGCCAGGTGGATGCCGAGCCAGTCCGGCAGGCCGGCGCCCTCGAAGCGGGGGCGGGCCTGCTCCTCGGTCAGGTCGACCGAGCGGACGGGCCGGCCGGTCGCGTCGGCGAGCGCCGCCGCGACGTCGGCGAACGTGATCGCCGCCGGGCCGGTGAGGTCGTAGCTGCGGCCCGGGAGCGTCCCGGCGAGCAGCGTGGCGGCGGCGACCGCGGCGACGTCCCGGATGTCGATCATCGCGATCCGGCGGCCGGCGGTGGGTGCGTGCAGCAGGCCGGTGTGCGCGACGCCGCCGGCGACCATGAGCAGGTTCGTCATGAAGAACGCCGGCCGCAGCACGACCGCGGCCAGCCCGGACCGGTTCAGGTGCGCCTCGACCTCGCCGTGCCAGCGAAACGCGGGCAGCGCCGAGGACTCCTCGGCGTGCATCGCGGACAGCTTCACGATCCGGTCAACGCCCTCCTCGGCGGCGGCGTCGATGACCGCGGTCTCGTGGGCGACCTTGCGCGGGCCGTCGGCGGCGCTGAGGTACACCCGGTCGACACCGTGCAGCGCGCGCCGCAGCAACACGGGATCGTCGAAGTCGCCGGGGGCGAGCTCGACGTCGCCGAGTTTCGCCGCGGCGGCCCGCGGGTCGCGGACGAAGGCGCGCACGTCGGCGCCGCGGGCCCGCAGTTCATGGATGACGTTTGCGCCGACGGTGCCTGTGGCGCCGGTGACGAGGATCCGGGTCATGAGCTTGCCTCTCGATCGGGGGCCGGTGGGATGTTGTGGCCGAGGTGGAAGACGTTCGCCGGGTCCCAGGCGCGTTTGACGGCGGCCAGGCGGGCGTAGTTGTCGGGGGTGAACGCGGTGTGGGTCTTCGTCCGGTCGGTGAGCAGGGTGAGGAACGAGCCGCCGGTCGCGAACGGGCGCAGCCGGCCGGAGAGGCGGTCCAGGGCCGCGTCGGCGGCGGTCCGGTCGGGACTCAGGTAGGGCGCGACAGCCATCACGGAGAAGGCCACGTCGCGGTGCCCGGCCGGGCCGGCGTCCGGGCCCGGGTCGGCCATCGCGCCGCCCCAGTGCCGCACGTCGACGAACGCGAGCGGGGAGTCGGCCGAGCCGGCCTCGACGATCGCGTGCAGCGCCGCGTCGGGCAGGGCGTGAAACAGCTCGATCTCCTGCCGGTTGGCCATCGGCGGCGCGTCCGGGCCGTTGGTGGCGTCACTGGCGGCCGGGAACGCCCGCATCCCGAACCCGTCCAGCAGCGGCGGGCCGGCCGCCTCCAGCAGCGGGGCGAGGACCCGGTCGCCGTCGTCACCGTGGTGGAACGCCCGGATCGCCAGGACCCGCCGCCCGCGCAGCGCCTCGGGGAACGCCGGCGCCGGCGGCAGGCGGATCAGCAGCACGGCGGTGTTCATCGCCGCGGGCTCGCCGAGGGCCCAGTCCCGGTAGGCGGCCAGGGTGTCGAAGGCGCGTTCCAGCGGGTAGAACGACATGCCGGAGTAGACCCGCGGCACCGGGTACAGCCGGAACTCCAGCGAGGTGACGACGCCGAAGTTCCCGCCGCCGCCGCGCAACGCCCAGAACAGGTCGGGGTGCTGCCGCGCGGTCGCGGTCAGCGCCACCCCGTCGGCGGTGACGAGGTCTGCGCTCACGACGCTGTCGGCGGCGAACCCGAAGGTCCGCGACAGCCATGACTGCCCGCCGCCGAGGGTGTACCCGGTGACCCCGACCGTGCTGCACCGCCCGGCGAGCCCGGCCAGGCCGTAGCGGGCGGCGGCGCGGTTCACGTCCGCCCACACCGCACCCGGCCCGACCCGGGCGACCCGGCGGTGCGGGTCGATCTCGACGCCGTTGAGCGCCGTCGTCTTGAGCAGCAGCGCGCCGTCGGCGGGCACGACGGCACCGTGGCCGGTCGCCTGCACCGCGAGCGGCAGGTCGTGCTCCCGGGCGGCGAGCACCGCGGTGCGCACGTCGGCGGTGGTCGCGGCGGCGGCGATCAGCGCCGGGTGGGACTCGAAGGTCCGGTGCCAGCCGAGCCGGTGCCCGTCATATCCATCCTCGCCCGGGCGCAGGAGCGCACCGGCGAACCGGCGCTCCAGGTCCGTGTTCCTGAGCTTCGTCATGCGCTCGAAGCTAGGCAGCACCCTGCCGGGGACCGATGCGGTGTGGATGTGGTCCGGATGTGGTCCTACGCTGGCAGCGTGCTGGTGCGGGTGCTGGGGACGGCGGGGGTGCAGGACCCGGCGCCCCGGCTGGAGCGCAAGGCGCGGGAGCTGCTGAGCATCCTGACCGTGCGGGCGCCGGCCGCGGTCACCCTCGACGAGCTCGCCCGGCTGCTCTGGGACGACCCGCCGCCCTCGACCGTCAAGACCCTGCGCGCCCACCTGTCCCGCATCCGCGCCGCGCTGCAGGCCGCAGACCTGTCGGCCGATGTCGTGCGGGTCGGCCGGGACGGGTACCGGCTCGCGGTCGCGTCTTCCCAGACCGATGTCGGTGCGGTCGCCGAGGCCCGGGCCCGCGCCCGGCTCCTGCTCGCCGACGGCCGTCCCGACGGCGCCGCAGCCGTCCTCGCCGCCGCCCGGGCACTGTGGCTGGGCGAGCCGGAGCTGCCGGACACGGTCACGGCGGCGGCGCTGCGGCAGGGCTGGCGGCAGGAGCGGCGGCTGCTCGTGCAGGAACACCTCGGCTGCCTCGCCGCCGGCAGCGACCCGGGATCAGCCCTGGGCGAGTTGGAACAGCTCACCGCGCTTGATCCGCTCGACGAGCCGCTGTGGGTGCACTACATCCGGGCCCTGCACCGGGCCGACCGGCAGACCGAGGCGCTCCGGGCCGCGGCCGCCGCCCGCGCCGCGCTCGTCGCGGTCGGCCTCGACCCGTCCCCGGCGCTGCACGCCGCCCAGGCCGGCGTGTTGCGGTCGTCCGTCCCGCCGCCCGCCGCACCCCCGCCATCCACCGCCGTGGCGGTGCGGTACGCCACCGGCGAGGACGGCTCGACCGCCTTCACCCGGCTGTCCGACCGGGGCCGCGACCTGGTCGTGCTCAACCCGGCGATGCTCACCATCGACGGGCTCCTGGACGGCACCCACGCCCGCGCGGCGCTGGCCACCCTCGCCGAGCACACCGCCGTCGTGTGCTTCGACCGGCGTGGCATCGGCCTGTCCGACCCCCTCGACCAGCACCGGCCGCCGCTGGACCAGTGGGTCGCCGACGTGCGCCGGGTCCTCGACGCCCTCGCGATCGACCGGGCCGACCTGTTCGCCAACTTCGACACCGGCCTCGTCGCGATCGAGTTCGCCGCCCGCCACCCCGAGCGCGTGCGCTCGCTGGTGCTCGCGCAGTGCTTCCCCCGGTACACCCGCGGCGCCGACTATCCGTTCGGCCTGGACGCCGGCACCACCGAGACCCTCATCCGCGACACCGTCTCGCCGGCCGACCCGGCGCAGGGCATGGACTCCGTCGTGCAGGCCGCCCCGAGCCTGGCCGCCGACAACGACTTCCGCCAGTGGTGGAACCGCATCGGCCGGCGCGCCGCCAGCCCCGCCGTCGCCACCGCGGTCCGGGCCGTGGCCACCGGCACCGACCTGCGGCACCGCCTGCCCGACGTGACCGCGCCGACCCTGGTCCTGCACCGCCGCAACTGCCTCAACGTCGACGCCGGCCACGCGACGTACCTGGCCGCCAACCTGCCGCGGGCCCGCCTGCAGACCGTGGCCGGCACCGACGCGCTGTGGTTCACCGACACCGGCGACCTCCTGCGCCACGCCGTCGACTTCCTCGCCAGGTAACGCCCTGACGTCATCGCACGCGTCGTCCGCGGGCGATGACGGCGCGCGGCCGGTCCAGCTGGCTGAGGTCGGTGCGGGGGTCGGCGTCGAACACGACCGCGTCGGCCGGCGCCCCGTCCGACAGGCCCGGCAGGCCGAGGTACGCCCGTGCGGTCCAGGACGCGGCGGCGATCGCCGCGTGCGGTGCCACGCCCGCCTCGACCATCGCCCGGACCTCACCGACGATGCCACCGTGCGGACGGGAGTCGGTGCCGGCCAGCACGGTGACCCCGGCCTCGACGGCGGCGGCGGTCAACCGGCCGTGCACGCTCGCCCCGGACACGTACCACCGCCGGCGCGGACTGTCCGGCCCGGCCGACACCCGCGCCAGCGACCCCGTGATCACCGACAGCGTCGGCGTCAGCGCCGTGCCCTGCTCGGCCATGCGCGGCAACAGCTGCGGGTCCAGGCCCATGCCGTGCTCCACCGAGTCCACGCCGGCCGCCACGGCGACCACCCCACCGGCCGGGTGCTGCGTGTGCGCCGCGAGGCGCCCACCGACCGCGTGTACGCCTGCGACCACCTCACGCAGCAGCTCCACCGGCATGACCTCGTCGTCGACACTCCAGTCGATCACGACCTTCGCCCAGCCCGTCCGCGCCGCCTGCTCGGCCGCGACGGCGGGCAGCGCGGCCGGCTCGGGCCGGCGACCCCAGCCCGGCATGAACTGCCCGTGCTGAGCGAGCCACGGCCCGGCGTGCACGGCGCGCGGACCGTCCTCGGTGCGCCCGAACCAGTCCGGCGGGTCCTCGACCAGACCGGGCGCGCGGATGAGCGTGACGCCCGAGGCCAGGTGCGCCCGGAGGTCCTCCCGCAGGACGTCGAGGTCCATCGGATCGCCCGGCTTCTCGGCGCCCGGGTGCGTGTGCGCGTCGACCAGCCCCGGCAGCAGCCAGCCCTCCGCCACCAGTTCGGCACCGGGCACCGGATCCGTGGTCCACCGGTCCCCGTCGGCGTAGAGGTCGACCGGCTCTCCTTCGGGCAGCGCGAACCCTCGGACCCGCAGTACCGCCATCGCATCTCCCTGGTGCTCAGGAAACGTCCATGTCCCGCAGCACGAGCGCGCGGCCGCCCGGCACCGCGACCACATCGAAGAACGCGGTGAGGTCGCTCCGCCCGCCGATGGTACCTACCGCCCCTGTTCGAGGAGTTCCCTCAGGGTGAAGGTCACCGGTCCTCCGAATCGAGTTCGGCGAGCAGCTGTCCGGCCCGGCGCGCGAACAGGTGGGACCCGCACGCGGTGGCTCGGGTGTACGCCTGCTCGGCGGCCGCTCGGACCGCGGCGGCGGGTTCGCCGTTCGCCTGCGACAGGTGGGCCCGGATGAGCAGCAGCAGTCCTTCGGCGTACCGCTGGCCGTACTCCCACAGCGCCCGGTCGGCGGCGTCGAGCGCGGCCGCCGCCCGCTCCGGCCGCCCGGCGGACAGCCACATCTGCGCGATCAGGCCGTATTGGTAGGCGATGCCCCACTGCGGCGGGTCGAGCAGGTGGGCGACCAGAAGTTCCTCGGCCTCGGCGGCGGCACCGGCCGGATCGTCGCCGGTGAGGGCCCGCGCCCAGCACCAGTACTGCCGGATGTAGTGGTCCATCTGGGAGCGGGGCCGTTCCAGGGCGGCCGCGGCCCACCGTTCACCGGCGCGCCGGGCCAGGACGGCGTCACCGGCCATCGAGGCGATCATCGTGGTGTAGTAGACCCAGGCCGAGACCGCGTACGGATCGCCCGGGGTGTCCCAGGTGTCGACCAGTGCCAGTGCCGTCTCGACGTCGCCGTGCAGCGCCGTCGTCACGGCCCGCCACCCGGGCCCTCCCCCGACAATGCCGTCGCGCCGCAGCGGTGTCTCCTGGTCAGGTGCGACCGCAGCGCCGTCCTCCTCGATGAATGACCGGTACGCCTCGCCGATGTTCCCGATGTCCCACTGATGCAGGCCCCACGCCCGCCGGCCGTACCGCTGGACGGTCGGATCGGCGGACGCCTGACCCAGCTCGCGCATCCGGCGGGCGAGCTGCCCGCGGTGCTGCTCGATCGACGTGAAGGCGCCCATCAGGCGGATGAAGAGGAAGTCGGCCGCCTCCGCCTCCCGGCCCAGGGCGCGGCCCAGGTATTCCGCCCGGTCCAGCAGGCCGAACGTCGAGGCGTCGTAGCCGGCGTGCCGACGCACGACGACCGCGAGCAGCGTGAGAGCGTCCAGCTCCAATTGCGGCAGGCCCGCCGTGCGGGCGACTCGCACGGCCGAACGCAGCTGCCTGTCGGCGGACTCGAACGCGAGCTTGTTCGCGGCGCGGCGCCCGGCGCGGATCAGCGCCTGCGCGGTGCGGCCGGGATCGGCGAGCGGGCCGGCCGCCCACAGGTGATAGGCGAGGCGTTCGGCGACGCTCTCGTCATCGGCGTGGATCTGCTCGAGCGCGTCGGCGACCCGAAGATGCAGCCGGACGGCCTGCTGTTGCCCCGTGGTCTCGGAGACGGATTCCCGGACCAGGTCATGGGCGAACCGCAACGACGACGGATCGTCCGGCCCGGATTCCAGGAGTCCGAGCGCCTGCAGCGGCTCGAGACTGTCCACGCACTCCGCGACCTGCACACCGCCGGCACGCGACAGCAGCCGCAGGTCGACGTCGCGGCCGATGAGCGCGGCGAGATGCAACAGGTCGCGGGCACGGTCGTCGAGGCCGGCCATCCGGTCACGCACGACGTCGCGCACGGTGGACGGAACGCGGGCCGACGCGGTGTCGCCGCCGCTCAGCGCGCCCGCCTCGCTCAACAGCCGGGACAGCTCCCGGACGAAGAACGGGTTCCCGGCGGTGCGGACGTGGACGGCCCGGGCGACACCGTCACCCGGATCGAGGCCGGTCTCCTGGCGGATCAGGTCGGACACGTCGCCCAGCCCGAGCGGGCCGAGCCGGAACCGGCGATGGCCGGGCAGCCGGCTGGCCGCGGCCAGCACCTGCGAGAGCTCGGAACTTGGCGCGGGCGCACGGTCCCTGAGCGCGCCGATGATCGCGGCACCGTTCGGCAACCGCACCGCCAGGTGGGCGAACAGCTGCAGCGACGCCGCGTCGGCCCACTGGAGGTCGTCGAGGATCAGCAGCATCGGCCGTTGCGCCGAGGCCTGCTCGACCAGCGCCACGACCTGCTCGAACAACCGGAACCGGGCGTTGCCGTCGGGAACCGCCCGGGTGGCGCTTCCCGGATGCAGCAGGACCCCGAGTTCGCCGTCCAGCCACCGCTGCCGCGCCGGCCCGGGCAGACCCGCGACGATGCGGCCCAGCGCCTGCTCCCAGGGCCACATCGACGGCGTCCCGTCACCCTCCAGGCAAGCGCCCCAGACGACAAGCGCATTGCGGCGGCCCGCCACGGTGGCCGCCTCCTCCAGAAGGCGCGTCTTGCCGGCCCCCGGTTCGCCTTCGACGATGCCGATCGCGGTGCGGCCGGCGATCGCACTGTCCACCGTGCGCCGCAACACGGTCAGCTCCTCGACCCGGCCGACCAGGACGGGCGCCGCCGTCGCCGGTGCCCGGTCATCGTCGCCCGCCGCCGGCGCCTGCTCCAGCACCCGCCGGTGTGCGCCCTCCAGCGCCGGGCCAGGATCGATGCCGAGCTCGTCGGCGAGGCGTTCGCGGACCCCGCGGAACACCGACAGTGCCTCCGCCTGGCGCCCGGCGGCGCCGAGCACACCGACGAGACCGGCCTGCACGGGCTCGTGGAACGGCGCCATCGACGCGGCCAGCTGCAGCGCTGGAAGCACCCGCTCCGGCCGGCCCGCCCGAACGGCCAGCTCGGCGGCTGCCGCGCACGCGTCGTAGAACTCGTCGTCGAGCGCGGCGAAGACCGTGGCCGCGCCGGTCCCGTCGGCGATCCCGTTCCCGGCCGGGCCATGCCAGCACCGCAGCGCCTCGGCGTAGTGATCGAGCGCCAGCTCCGGATGCCGGGCCACGGCCGCTCCGGCCGCATCGACGTGCTCCCGGAAGGCTACGAGGTCCAGTGTGCCCGGACCCGCGGTGAACAGGTACGCGTTGCCGCGACGATGCAGAAACGAACCGGCACTGCGGGCGGGGAGCGCCGGCTCCAGGACACGTCGTAAAGCCCCGACGTACTTCTGGACGACGTTGAGGGCGCTGGCGGGGACGTCATCGCCCCAGATCAGATCGATCAGTTCGCTCGTGCTGGTCGGCCGCCCGACCCGGGCCAGCAGCAGCGCCAGCAGCACTGCCTGCTGCCGCGGGCCTGCGTCGACCTCGGCGCCACCGCGCCACAGCCGCAGTGGGCCGAGCACCCGCAGGGACACCGTGGAGCGGTCTGCGGGGACTGAAGGGACCTGCACAGCCAATGTCTCGACCCCGAACGGATGTCTTTGTCCGACAGGACTCTACCTCGCCTCACCCTGTCACCCATCCGGTTGCCTGCCTATTGTTGATCGATGGTGCTTCCCCGCTTCGCCGGTATCCGGCCCGTTCTCCTTGCCCCGTGCGGTGGTCCGGACGATGTGGCCGCCGCCCTGGAGAAGGCTCGGGAGGGTGGGCTCGCGGTGGCGGTGCGCAGCGGCGGGCACTGTTTCGCCGGGCGGTCCAGCGGCACCGGGGTGGTGATCGACGTCAGCCCGATGGCCGGGGTCGAGGTCGACGGCGATCGGGCGGTCATCGGTGCGGGCACCCGCCTCGCCGGGGTGTACGACGCGCTCGCCGCGCACGGCCGGACCATCCCGGCGGGCTGCGGCCCGACCGTCGGCATCGCCGGGCTGGCGCTGGGCGGCGGGCTCGGCATCCTCGGCCGCCGGCACGGGCTGACCTGCGACAGTCTCCTGGCCGCCACCCTCGTCCTGGCCGACGGCCGGACGATCGAGGCCGACGACGAGTTGCTGTGGCTGCTGCGGGGCGGCGGCGCACCGGGCGTGGTGGCGTCGCTGACGTTCCGGACCGTGCCGGCGCCCGACTCGACCGCGTTCCGGCTCACGTTCCCGGCCGCGGCCGCGACCCACGTCCTCGACGCGTGGCAGCAGGCCCTGCCGTCCCTCGACGACGCGGTCGCGGCGAGCCTGGTCGTCACCGCCCCGCCGGATCCCGCGGCGCCGCTCGTGGTGGCGGTGTTCGGCGCCGTGCCCCATCCGGCCGCGGTCGACGACCTGATCCGGCGGCTCGACCTGGCGCCCCTGACCGACGACCGGCGCCACGGCACCCATCGGGAGACGAAACGGTGGCTGGCCGGCGACGACGCGCCGGACGAGCGCTTCGCCTATCCGCACTCGGAGTACTTCCGTGGCACGGTGCCGTCGGCGGACCTGATGCACCTGCTCGCCGCGGACCGCGTCCCGGGCGAGGAACGCGAGCTGGACTTCTCACCGTGGGGCGGGGCGTACAACCGGGTCGCCGCCGACGCGACCGCCTTCCCGCACCGCGACGCGCGCTTCCTGCTCAAGCAGACGGCGACGGTGCCGGCGGCGCAGCGGCCCGGTGGTTGGCTGGACGCGTCGTTCGCGCTCACCCGGCCGTTCGGCACCGGCGGCACGTATCCGAACTTTCCCGAGCCCGGGCTGCCCGACGAGGCGTACTACCTCGGCAACACCGGCCGGGTGCGGCAGCTGCGGGCGCGCTACGACCCGTCAGGCGTGTTCGCGGCTCAGCCGAGCAGTTGACGCAGGTACCGGTCGAGGATCGTTGTGGGTCACACCAGCGCGGCCAGCGCTTGCCGCACGGCGTCGGCGCGGTCGATCGAGATGAGGATGTCGCAGTTGTGCAGCGGCTCTGTCAGGTGCCAGGGCTGTCCTCGACGAGCTCCAGCAATACCAGCTCGATGTGCTCGTCAGAGCCGTCCGGGTCCGCGACCTTGCTGAGGTACAGCCCTACTGCCGGGTCGCTGGTCTTCACCACGACAGGCTCGGAACGGTGCAGTTCATCACCGTTGGGTGCGTAGGCCGTGCAGGCGGCACGGACGCACCAGACCGGATGGGCGTTCATCGCTGCTCCTTCATCGAGGCATCTCTACGACCGCGTTGCTCGTCGATCACACGAGGCTACGATCGGGTGACAGTGCGCGGAACTGACCATCAGTGCGGGTATGCCGCAGAGCGAGCGGATGATCCGGGAGAACGTCATGGCACGCGGGCAACCAACGCTGACCGGCAGTCAGGGTTCGCGGGCGATCGGCCCGGTGTCGGGCTTCGTGTTGAAGCTCGCACGGCAGTCGACAGCGTTGACGCAGGAGAAGCTCGCCGTGGCGCTCGGCGTCGACGTCAGCACCGTCCAAGGCTGGGAGTCCGGGCGGCGTCCGTTGTCGGCCGTCAGCGCGGGAGACTTCCTTCGGCTCTGTGGTCGGCTGTCGCGGCTCACATGGCCGACGGGTCGGGGGAAGTGGCGAACCTGAACTACTGGGCCTACTGGCTCGGCGAATTGAGCGATGAGCAGACCAGCGACGCCTTCATGCTGGATGCCGATACACAATCGTGGACGGGTGTCCGCCTGCTGCAGCATCTCGTACGCCGTCTGGAGGCTCAGTCGCCTCACCTGCCTTTGAACATCTGCACGACGCACGCCTTGGTCGCCTCTCGTCCGTCGTTGCTGAGCAGTTGTCCAGCCACGCGCACCGGGCTGGGCATGGTGCTCGATAAGCTCGGTGCCGCCGGAGCGTTGGGCCGCGCCGAGCGCGATCAGCTCGCCGGTCTGCAGTACGCCGTGCGCATCGCCGGCCGGTAGAGAGGACACGGACATGCCGTCTGATGCCGAAGCGCTCGCCGCCTTCGGGTACGAGCTCGGGCTGCTGAAGCGCATCCGACGTGCCGGTTGGTGGCACGCCGGTGTGCGGGACCCCGAGTCGGTGGCTGAGCACACGATGCGGGCGGCGCAACTGGCTGCGATCATCGCGGCGGAGGAAGGTGCAGACCCGGCTCGGGCCGCCTTTCTCGCGTTGTGGCACGACAGTCAGGAGACCCGGACCGGCGACCTGCCGCACACCGCCTCCGCCTACCTGGGCAAGCCGGACCCGCGTGGGATCACCGCCGATCAGACGGAACATCTTCCCGGCTCCAGCCGCGACGTGATCCGTGGTGCGGTGGACGAGTACGAGTCACGACAGACCCTGGAAGCGTTGTGCGCGAAGGACGCGGACAAGCTCGAAATGCTGCTACAGGCCATCGAGTACCGCGACATCGGCGTGCATCGCGTTGGCGGCTGGATCGAGTCGGCGCGCAACGACCTCAAGACCGAGACCGCGCGACGGGTGGCGGAGGCGGCGATCCACCTCTCGCCGCTGTCCTGGCGCGACCGTTAGCGCACCGTTCGGTTCACTGGAGCAGTTGACGCAGGTACCGGTCGGGGCGGTCGAGGAACGCGCGGAAGTGGTCGACGACGGCGAGGTCGGACCATGCCGTCCGGCGGATGCCGTGCTCGCCGAGCTCGAGCACCGACGCGGCCGGTAGCGCGGTCAGCACCGGGGAGTGGGTGGCCACCACGATCTGCGCGCCGGCGTCGGCCAGGGCGGCCAGGCGGGCCATGAGGCTGAGCGTGGAGGTGAACGACAGGGCCGCCTCGGGCTCGTCGAGCAGGTAGAAGCCGGGCCGGGTGAACTTGCGTTCCAGCAGCGCCAGGAAGCCCTCGCCGTGGCTGCGGTCGTGCAGGTCCGTGTCGCGCGACCTCGGCAGTTCCTCCAGGTACGTGTACAGGCCGTGGGTCGTCTCGGCCCGCAGGTAGTACGCGTCGCCGCGGCCGCCGGGGGTCCGCACCAGCCGCAGCGCCGCGCCCAGCGGGGACTCGGTGGGCCGGGTGCGGTGCATCGCGCCGCGCGAGCCGCCTTCTGGGTTGAGCCCGTACGCCTGGGCGAGGCCCTCGATCAGCGTGGACTTGCCGGAGCCGTTCTCCCCGACGAGGAACGTGACGCCGGCTGGCAGGTCGAGCCCCGCGTCCAGCACCGTGCGGACCGCCGGAATGCGCGCCCACCAGGCGTCCGCGTCCCACTCGGCGCCCGGGTCCCGCTCGACGCGCCGCACCGGGCGGCTGGCCTGCCTGTTGCGCGCGTCCACGCCGAAGAACACTACCGCCACACGCAGTGGAAGCGACGGGGCCGTGCACCGCACGACCTTCGACCCCGCCGGCCTGACGATCGCCGACCGATTTGAACAATGCGGCGACGAGGGGCAGTTCGTCTGCCCGTGACGGTCAGCGGATCCGGACCACCGGCGCGTCCCGCGATTGGTGAACGGTGTTCGTGGTGTGTTCAACCGGCCGACGTCACCGTCCGGCAGGCTACGGCACCCAACGCCCATCAATGTCTGGAGCGACCTTCGTGCGTATCCGTCCGTCCCTCATGGCCGGCCTCGCCGCCGTGCTGACCGTCCCGCTGTTGACCCTGGCTGTCCCGGCCGCGCACGCGGCGGGCACCGGAGTGCGGATCAACGAGGTCGAGTCCAGCGGCGGCAGCCCCGGGGACTGGGTCGAGCTGACCAACACCGGCACCGCCACGGTCAGCCTCGCCGGCTGGGTGGTCAAGGACAACGACGACGACCACGCGTTCGTCATCGGCAGTGGCGTGAACCTCGCGCCCGGTGGGTACGTCGCCGTCGACGTCGAGAGTGCGTACGGCCTCGGCAGTGCCGACAGCGTCCGCCTGTACGAGCCCGGTGGCGCGCTCGCCGACTCGTACTCCTGGTCGAGCCATGCGAGCAGCACGTACGGGCGCTGCCCGAACGGCACCGGCGGTTTCGTGGCCACGACGGGTGCCACGAAGAGCGCTCCGAACGCGTGCCCGCCGCCGCCCCCGGTCGCCTGGCCCGGCGGGTCGGCGGTCGCCACCGCCGACGCCAGTAACGCCTTCGGCGAGAACCTCAGCGGCCTGTCGTTCGAGTCCACGTCCGTCGTCTGGGCCGTGCGCAACGGCGCCGGCACGCTGTACCGGCTGACGCCGAGCGGATCGACGTGGCAGAAGGCCGCCACGTACACGCTGCGCTACGCCAACGGCAGCGGCGACCCGGACGCCGAAGGGGTCGTCGTCACCCCGGACGGCATCATGGTGGCGACCGAACGGGACAACGCCAAGAGCGGCACGAGCCTGCAGAAGATCCTGCGGTACAGCCCGTCCGGCAGCACCGTGAGCGCGACCGCCGAGTGGAACCTCACGGCCGACCTGCCGGGCGCCGCCGCGAACACTGGCCTCGAGGCCATCACGTGGGTGCCGGACACGGCGCTCGTCGCGGCCGGCTTCCGCGACGAGCACACGGGCGGCAGCTACTCGCCGGCGTCGTACGCCAACCACGGCACCGGCCTGTACCTCGTAGGCGCGGAGGCCACCGGGACCGTCTATGCCTACGCGCTGAACCTGACCGGCACCGGCTACACCCGCGTCGCCGCGTTCCCGTCCGGGCTGGCCGCGGTCATGGACCTCGAGTACGAGCCGTCGACCGGCCGCCTCTGGGCCACCTGCGACGACACCTGCTCCGGCCGCTCCACCACGCTGACCGTCGGCGCGCAGGGCCGCTTCACCGTGACCGCCGCGTACAACCGGCCGTCGGGCATGTCAAATTACAACAACGAAGGCCTCGCGTTCAGCCCGGTGTGTTCCGGTGGCACGAAGCAGGTCCTGTGGGCCGACGACAGCAACGACAGCGGCCACGCGCTGCGCTCGGGCACACTGTCCTGCTGATGTCAGTAGGGTTCGCCGGCCGCGAGCCGGCGAACCTCCGGGTCGGGGTGGGCCAGCAGCTTCGCCAGGGTGCCGGCGATACGGTCCCGATCGACGTTGAGCTCGGTGACGAGACCGTAGATGGCGTAGCCGCGCACGTCCTCGTCCTCGTCACCGGTCAGCAGCTCCAGCGCGGCGACAGCGGCGTCCTCGGGCGCCTCGGGGTCGGCGAGCACGGGCAGGTTCGCCGCGACGTGGAACCGGACGGCGTCGTCGGGGTGGCCGGCCAGCCGGATCAGGTCGGGTAGGGCCTCCGCGACCAGGTTGTAGCCGATCGCGGACACGACCCAGGCCAGCACGGTGACGTCCTCTTCGCGCGCGAGGAGGTCCCGCAGGACGGGCGCGTTGTCCCGGCGCAGGTCGGCCGCGGCAGGGTCGTTCCGGCCGACCTCGCGCAGCACTCGGACGCCGAGCTCCCGCCGCTCCGGGTCGCTGTCGCGGGTGAGCGCCCAAGCGGTCTCGAAGACCTCAGGCGTCGGCCGCTGGTGCAACGCGACCAGATGGTCCCAGTGCCATTCGGGGTCGTCGGCCCGGATTTCGGCCTCGGCGCGCTCGAACAGCTCGGCCGTCGAGAGCATCGAGAGCTCTGACGGAGATGGTGGCGTCACAGGCGCCATCGTGCCGCACGCAAAGGGTGCCGCGCACGCGGGATTTACGAGGTGTGCGCGGTCATGTTGTGCTCGTGGATGAGGGCGATGGCGCGTGGTTCGTCCCGGGCGTCGATGGCGTCGACGAGGGCGGCGTGCAGGTCGTAGCGGCTCTGGATGTACTCCGGGAGTGGCTCGTCGCCGAAGGGCTGCACCGACAGGGTGTGTGACTCGATGATTTCGAGCAGGCTCAGGTAGAACGAGCGCAGCATGGCGTTGGGGCTGACGTCGGCGATGCGGGCGTGCAGGGCCCAGTTGGCGTGGATGAAGGCGATGCCGTCGAGGTCCGCGGCGGCGGTGCGCATGCGGTCCAGCTCGGCGCGCATGGCGGTCACGTCGGAGGGGGCGGCGTGGCGCAGGGCATCCTCGACGAGGAGCGGGTCGAGGGCGTCGCGGAGGCGGACGGCGTCGGCGACGGAGGCGGCGTCCTTGTCGAGGGCGAGCACGGAGTTGCCGAGGCGCACGAGCGGCGACTGCCGGGTCGCGAACAGTCCTCCGGTGCGGCCGGGTCGCACGTCGACCACGCCGCGGGCCTGCACGAGGCGCAGCGCCTCATTGAAGGTGCCGACCGACACGCCGCAGTGCACCCGCAGCTCCTCCTTGGTGCCGAGGCGGGCGCCCGGCTCGGCGGCGGCGGCGAGCGCGGCGAGCTGCTCGGCGGCCTGTTCGGGGCGCCGCAGCGCGACCGTGGCGGCGGTGGGCAGCTCCCAGTCGGCGCGGCGCAGCGCGGGCGGGTCGGCGACCATCCATACCTCCGGAAACGCTGAAAGGAACCGCTGAGAGCTCGTGGAAAAAAACTAGCATGCTGATTTAGCGGAGAACTCTTGACGCGTGCCAGCGTCCACACCCAAGCTGAGCTAAACCAGCATGGTGATTGGAGCGGTCATGCGGGATCAGGACTTCCGGGACCTCATGGCCGGCGTGTGCGCGCCGGTCACCGTGGTCACCACCGCCGACGGCGACGGGCCGCACGGGGCCACGGTCAGCTCGTTCGCGTCGCTGTCGCTGCGGCCGCCGCTGGTCACGGTGGCGCTGGACCGCAGGTCCGCCCTGCTCGCACGGATCCTCGGCAGCCGCCGCTTCGGGGTCAACGTGCTCGGCTCGGCCGACGACGACCTGGCGCTGCTGTTCGCCCGCCGCGACCAGGACCGCTTCGGCACCGTCGGGTGGAGCCCGTCGCACGGGCTGCCGCGGCTGGACAGCACCGCCGGTTGGGCGGTCTGCGACCTGCGGCAGGTCGTCGAGGGCGGTGACCACCTGCTGCTGATGGGCCTGGTCACCCACGCCGAGCCGAGCCACCGGTCGCCGCTGGTCTACGGGCACCGCACCTTCGGCACCCACTCCCGCTTCGCCGAGCGCCCCCGCACCCCGATCGCCGACACGATCGCCGCGTTCGCGCGCTGAACCACACCCCGCACCACAAACACCCCGAAAAGGAGTCACCGATGACTGCTGTCCACAGCACCCCCGTGCGCACCGATGAGGCACCCAGCGCCGCCGAGCTCGTGGCCCGGGTGCGGGAGCTGCACCCGCTGCTCAAGCGCAACGCCGCCGCCGGTGAGCAGGACCGCCGGGTCGTCGAGGAGAGCATCCAGGCGCTCACCGACGCCGGCCTGTTCAAGATCGCCACGCCGAAGCGGTACGGCGGCTACGAGACCTCGCTGCGCACGATGCTCGACGTCTCCGCCGCGGTCGCCGAGGCCGACGGCGGCACCGCGTGGGTCCTGACCCTGACCAACGTCTGCAACTGGCTCGCCTCGCTGTTCCCGCAGCAGGCCCAGGACGAGATCTTCGGCGCCGACCCGGACGCGAAGGTCTCCGGGGTCCTGGCACCCACCGCCACCACGCAGAAGGTCGACGGCGGCTGGCGGGTGACCGGCAAGTGGTACTACAACTCCGGCTCCTGGCACGCTACCTGGGCCGGGCTCGGCATCCCCATCACCGACGAGACAGGCGCCGTCGTCAACCAGGGCCTCGCCCTCATCCCCCGGACCGACCTGGGCCTGGAGGACACCTGGTTCGTCGCCGGGATGAAGTCCTCGGGCAGCAACTGCCTGGTCGCCGAGGACGTGTTCGTCCCCGAGCACCGGGTCATGCTGGTGCCGCCGGCCATCACCGGCACCTACGCCAGTGAGCACCTGGACACCGAGAGTTTCTACCGGTCCGCGCTGGTGCCGGTCCTCGCACTGGTCCTGGTCGGCCCGCAGCTGGGCCTGGGCCGGGCGGCCCTGGACTACGTGATCAGCAAGGCGGCGAAGAAGCCGATCTCGTACACGTTCTTCACCGCGCAGACCGAGTCGGTCGGTTTCCAGCTGCAGATCGCCGAGGCCGCCCGGCTGATCGACAGCGCGCACCTGCACGCGTACCGCGCCGCCGCCGACGTCGACGAGGCCGCCGCGCGGGGCATCTACCCGGACTTCGCGGCCCGCGCCCGGGTCCGCTCGGACACCGGCTACGTCGCGGAGTGCATCACCAAGGCCATCGACATCCTGCTGTCCGCGCACGGCGCCGGCTCGTTCGCCGACGTCAACCCGCTGCAGCGGATCTGGCGCGACTCGGCCACCGCCGCGCGGCACGCCGTCGTGTCCCCGCAGGTCAGCTACGAGGTGTACGGCAAGGCCCTGCTCGGGGTCGACGACACCATCACCCCGCTGGTCTGACCCCCCCTGAACAGGAGAGCTCAATGCGCATCGCCAATCTCGCCGGCCGGCTGGTCCTGATCACCGAGGACGGTGCGGTCGACGTCGAACGGGCCAGCGGTGGCCGGTTCGGATCGGACCCGCAGGCCGTCTACGACCGGTGGACGGAGTTCAAGGCCTGGGCCGCCGGTACCGACAACGCCACCGCCGAACCGTTCGCCGTGGAAGACCTCGGAGCGCCGGCGCCCGCGCCCCGGCAGGTCTTCGCCATCGGCCTGAACTACTCCAAGCACGCCGCCGAGTCCGGGTTCGCGGTGCCGGACGCGCCCACGGTCATGTTCACCAAGTGGCAGTCGTGCCTGACCGGCCCGGTCACCGAGGTGGAGCTGCCCGAGGGCGGGCACACCGACTGGGAGGTCGAGCTGGTCGTCGTCATCGGCGAGCGGGCCAGCAACATCACGGAAGCGGCGGCCTGGGAACACGTGGCCGGGCTGACCGTCGGCCAGGACCTGTCCGAGCGGGTGCAGCAGACGGCCGGCCCGTCGCCGCAGTTCAGTCTCGGCAAGTCGCTGCCCGGCTTCGGGCCGACCGGCCCGTGGCTGGTCACCCCGGACGAGCTCAGCGACCGGGACGATCTCGAACTCGGCTGCGCGATCAACGGCGAGCAGGTGCAAAAGGGACGAACCCGGGAACTGATCTTCTCGGTGCCGGCGCTGGTGTCGAAGCTGTCGGCCAAGGTGCCGCTGTTGCCCGGCGACCTGCTGTTCACCGGCACCCCGGCGGGCGTGGGCATGGGCCGCACCCCGCCCCGGTTCCTCTCCCCCGGTGACGAGCTCGTCAGCTACATCACCGGCATCGGCGAGCTCCGCCAGCGTTTCGTCGCCGCCCGACCGCGAAAGGATAGAAGCCCGTGTCGTTGCACCGACTCACCCAGATCGTGATGGGCGTGCCGAACGTCGAGGAGACCGCCGCCTACTACACCGACTTCGGCCTGGCCCGGACCGGGCACTCGTTCGCCACGATCGACGGCGGCGAGCAGCTGCGCATCGTGCCCAGCGACCACCGCCGGCTGCTCCAGCTCGGCGTCGGCGCCGACGACCCCGACGACCTGGACCGCGTGGCCGCCGCCCTGACCGCGCTGGACGTCGCGTTCGAGCGCACCCCGACCGGCCTGCGCGCCGTCGACCCCGGCACCCGGGTCACCGTCAACGTCGAGATCGCCGCCCGCTACGACCAGGCGCCGACCCCGGCACCCGCGTACAACACGCCCGGCGTCGACGCCCGCACCGACGAACGCGCCCCCGGCATCCTGCGCGAGCACCCGGTCCGGCCGCGCAAGCTCGGCCATGTCGTGCTCGGCTCGACCGACCAGGCGTTCTCGCAGACGTTCTTCCAGCAGGGCATCGGGTTCAAGGTCAGCGACACGGTGCCCGGCCTGGCCGCGTTCATGCGCTGCTCCACCGACCACCACAACGTCCTGGTGCAGCAGGCCCCGGTCGCGTTCCTGCACCACACGTCCTGGCAGGTCGACGACGTCGACGAGGTCGGCCGGGGCGCCACCGCGATGCTGGAGAAGGACCCCGCCCGGCACGTGTGGGGGCTGGGCCGCCACCACGTCGGCTCGAACTTCTTCTGGTACCTGAGGGATCCCGCCGGCAACTTCTCCGAGTACTACTCCGACCTGGACTGCATCGTCGACGACGCGCTGTGGACGCCGCAGGTCTGGGAGGGCGCGCGCGGCCTGTACCGCTGGGGACCGCCGCCACCGCCGAGCTTCCTGGCCCCCGAAGACCTCGCCGGGCTGATGACCGGCGCCCACCAGCCCGGCGCATGAAAGGCCACGCAATGCCAACGCTCATGGTCATCATCGGTTCCACCCGGCCCGGCCGCGCCGGCCTGCCGATCGGCGAGTGGTTCGCCGGCCGGGTCAAGGACCACGGACACTTCGACCTGCGGATCGCCGACCTCGCCGCCGTCGACCTGCCGCTGCTCGCCGACCCGCACCACCCCCGGCTGCGGCGCTACGAGCACCAGCACACGTGGGACTGGAGCGCCTCGGTCGAGTCCACGGACGCGTTCGTCATCGTCACGCCGGAGTACAACTACGGCTACCCGGCGCCGGTGAAGAACGCCCTCGACCACCTGTCGCAGGAATGGGCGTACGCCCCGATCGGCTTCGTGTCCTACGGCGGGGTCGCCGCCGGCACCCGCGCCGTGCAGCAGCTCAAGCAGGTGGTGACGACGCTGCGGATGGTGCCGGTCTTCGAGAGCGTCAACATCCCGTTCCACACGTCGCTGATCGCCGACGGCGCGTTCAACGCCACCCCGGCGCTCGGCGACGCGGCCACCGCGATGCTCGACGAGATCGCCCGGGTCTCCGGCGCGATGCGGACCCTGCGCGGCGGGAGCGCTTGATGGCGCCTCCCGGGCTCATCGACGTGCACGCGCACTTCGTCACCGACGAATACGTCGCCGCGGCCCGCGCCGCCGGGATCGCCCACCCGGACGGGATGCCGGGCTGGCCGGGGTGGGACCCCGCGGATCACCTGGAGCTGATGCGGCGGGGCGGCATCGACAAGGCGTACCTGTCGGTGTCGTCGCCGGGGGTGCACTTCGGCGACGACACCGCCGCGCGGCTGCTCGCCCGTTCCGTCAACGAGTTCGGCGCCGCCGTGGCGCTGAAATATCCGCATCAATTCGGTTACTTCGCAACATTGCCGGATGTCGCGGGTTCCGTCGCCGAGGCCGCCTACGCACTGGACGTGCTCGGGGCCGACGGGGTCGTGGTCGAGAGCAACCACCACGGGATCTACCTCGGCGACCCGAGGTTTGAGCCGCTGTGGGCGGAACTCGACCGGCGCGGCGCCCTGGTCTTCGTCCACCCGACGTCGCCGCCCAACGCCGAGGCGGTCTCGCTGGGCCGGCCCCGGCCGATGCTCGAGTTCCTGTTCGACACCGCCCGCAGCGCCGCCGACCTCGTCCTCGCCGGGGTCCTGCTCCGGCACCCACGGATCCGGTGGGTGCTGACCCACGCCGGCGGGGTGCTGCCGCTGCTCGCCGACCGCATGGACATGTTCCGCACCGCGTTCGGCTCCGGGTTCGGCTCTGCTGAGAGCGACTCCCCGACCGTGCTGAGCCAGCTGGCCGGGGTCTGGTACGACATGGCCGGCACCCCGTTCCCTCGGCAGGTCCCCGCGTTCGAGGCGGCCTTCGGCACCTCGCGGCTGGTCTACGGCAGCGACTACTGCTGGACCCCCGCCGCCGCTGCCCTCAACCAGATCGCCTCCATCGACGCCGCCCCGCCGCCGCCGGGCTACCCGACGTGGCGCGACCTGACCACGGCCAACGCGCGGCGCCTGCTGGCCGGCGGCGACCGGTGACCGCCCTGCTGCTGCGCCACGCCGTCGTCGTCGACACCCGGGACGGCTCGCTACGCCCCGGCACCGACGTCCTCACCGACGGCGGGACGATCACCGCCGTCGGCACCGGCCTCGACGCGCCCCGCGACGCGACCGTCGTCGACGCCACCGGCCGCTACGTCGTGCCCGGCTACAACGACATGCACGCCCACCCGCTCGGAGTTTCGCCCGGTGGCCTCGAGTCCACCCTCGAGCTCATGCTCGCGCACGGCATCACCGGGTACCGGCAGATGCACGACGACCTTTCATTGCTGCGCGCCCGCGCCGCCGGCGAACTGCGGTTCCCGGCCGCGTCGCCGGCGCTGCTCGCGATGCCCGGGCCGCTGCTGACGACGCTCAACACCGGCACCGCCGAACAGGCCGCCGCCACCGTCGCCGAGCAGGTCGCCGCCGGCGCCGACTTCGTGAAGTCCGCCGCCATGACCGGGGAACGGTTCTTCGACGCCCAGGCCGAGGCGCTGCGGCTCGGCGTGCCGATCGTCGGCCACCTCCCCGGCGGCATCGACGTGCTGCGCGCCTCCCGCCTCGGCATGAAGTCGATCGAGCACTTCGGCGCCGGGCTCGGCGTGATGCCGTGCTGCTCCACCGACGGCCACGACATCTCGCTGGAACTGTCCCAACGCCGGCAGCTCAAGCTACCGGCGGTCAGGTTGCCGTTCATGGACGCCGTCATCGCGGCGATCGTCCGGCGGGTCGTGCTCAACCCGGTCCTGCTCAACAAGGCCGCCGACATCGACCTCCTCGACCACGCCGTGCGCACCTTCTCCCCCTCGCACGCCCGGGTGCTGGCGGAGCACTTCGCCGCCGACGGCACCTGGCACGTGCCGACGCTGATCCGGCAGAAGACCAGCAAGCTCTGCGACGACCCCGGCTTCGCCGCCGACCCCGATCTGCGGTACATGACCCCGGCGACCCGCAAGACCTGGAACGGCGTGGTCAAGCGGTTCGCGAAGTTCACCCCGCCGCAGTGGGCGGTGCTCGCGGCCTCGCACCGGCTCGAGTACGACCTGGCCCGCATCTTCGACGCCGCGGGCGTGCGGATGCTCGTCGGCACCGACTCCTCCGGCGCCGTCTGGGTGGTGCCCGGCGCCGCCCTGCACGACGAGATCGACCTGCTGGCCGAGGCCGGCATCGCGCCGCTGCGGCTGCTGCAGATGCTGACCCTCAACGCGGCGGAGTTCCTCGACGCCACCGACACCATGGGCACGGTCGCGCCCGGCCGCACCGCCGACCTCGTCCTGCTGGACGCCAACCCGGTCACCGACGCGGCGCACCTGCACGGCATCGCCGGCGTGGTGCGCGCGGGGTCCTACTACCCGGCGGAGCGGCTCGCCGCGATGAAGGACCGCGTCGCGGGTGCCGTCCCGTAACCGACCCCGACCAGTGACTAGGGGGGCCCTGACGGCACGGGCCGTGTCAGGATCCTCGGCATGTCAGGTCGCGCATTGAGCTTCGGAGCGGTGGCGGAAACCTACGAGCGGTTCCGGCCCGGGTACCCACCCGCCGTCGCGGACACCGTGCTGGCGTACGCGGGCGGGCCGGTGCTGACGGCACTCGAGATCGGCGCCGGGACGGGCAAGGCGACCCGGTTGTTCGCCCAGCGGGGCGTCGCCGTCACCGCGACCGATCCCGACGCGGCGATGCTCGCCGAGCTGCGCAAGCACGTGCCGGCCACCGTCACGACGGCGCGGGCCGCGTTCGAGGATCTCCAACCGGGGACGACCTACGGGCTGGTCTACGCGGCGGCGGCGCTGCACTGGACGGACCCGCAGGATCGATGGTCGCGCATGGCGGCGCTGCTGGAGCCGGGCGGCGTGTTCGCCTCGTTCGGCGGGCCGGTCCAACTGGCCGACCCGGCCGTGGCGGAGGACGTGCGCGCGGCCCGGGCGCCGTTCCTGGACAGCGACGACATCCCGTCGCCGGACGGTACGCCGCCCGAGGAGGCCATGCAGTGGCCGGGGACGGAGCTGCAACGGTCGGCGTGGTTCAGCGACGTCCGGCAGTCCGTGGTCCCCCACCCGATGACCATGCCCGCCCGCGACTACGTCGGCCTGCTCTCGACCGTCTCGGCGTACCTGCAACTGCCGCCGCCGGTGCGGGCGCAGGTGTTCGACCGGATTCTGGGGGTGTTGCCGGCGACGGTCGAGCTCGCCGGCGACATCATCCTGCACCTCGCCCGCCGCTCGTGAACGCGGGTCAGCCCACCTCGAGCCACCCGCAGACGCCCCGCACGAGCACGAACTGCGCGCCGGGGAAACTGCCGAATTCGGTGATGGCTCCGGTGTCCGGGTTGAGATAGCCGACCTTCGCCGAGATGTCGTGCACCAGGATGATCCCGTCGGTCGTGTACGCCACGGCCCTCCACCCGGTGCTCGCCGGCAGCTCGTAGCGGTGCAGGACGGTACCGGTGGCCAGATCGAACTCCACGACACCTGATGCTCGCTTGTCGGCCCGGATGGTGATCGCGACGCGGGTGCCGTCGGGTGACACGAGCGCGGCGGTGCCGATGGTGCCGATCGTCTGCCCGACCGGCAGGCTGGACGCGGTGCCGACCGGCGGGACGGCGCGGGATACGCCGGTGGCCGGATCGACCAGGTGCAGTGACAGCGGTAATGTGCCGCCGTCCCACATTGCCGGAGCGGTGAGCAGCTCACCGCTGGCCAGCACGGCGATGGCGATGGTGCCGGCGGGCGGCGTGTACTGCACCAGGCTGCGGTCGTCGAGGTCGACGCGCGTGTAGTGTTCGCCGCCGATCGGGTTCCACATCAGCAGCCAGCGGCTGTCGGGTGACCAGGTGAACGGCTCCCAGCCGCCGGCCATCGAAAACGATTTGTCGAGCAGTATCAGTCCCCGGTCGTTGGTCAGGTCGCGCGCCTTGAAGAACTGGCCGACGCCGTAGTCGCCGACCAGCCAACGCCCGTCCGGCGACAGCGACGTCGAGGACTGGCTGTCGAACTCGTCGACATCGTGTCGGGAGCCGTCGGCCAGCACGATGGTCGTCCGGACGCACGGCCGGTTGCAGCGTTCCCTGATCAGCAGCTGGGCGGGCCCGACGGCGCCGGGCGGCAGCAGCGGCCCGGACGCCGTCGTCGCGGCGGGCAGCGGTGCCCCGGTCGAGCCCGGCGTGCCGCCGTCGGGCGCCTGGCCCGTCGGCCACGTCCCGGCCGCGAGCAGGACCGCCACGGCGGCGAGGACGGCGGCTCCTACCGCGCGCCGTCGGCGCACCCGGCGCGCGGCGGCCAGGATGCGGTCCGCGTCGGCGTAGTTGGGCACGTCACGGGCGAGTTCGGCGAGCGCTTCCCGCACCATCAGAACACCTTTCCCAAGTCGGCGGCCACGTCCCGGAGGCGGGCCAGCGCGTCGGAGGTCGTGGACTTGACGGTGCCGACCGAACACCCCAACGCGCCGGCGGTCTCCTCGACCGACATGTCGGCGAAGTACCGCAGGACGATGACCGCCCGCTGCCGCGGCGCCAGCCGGGTCAGGGCCTCCAGCAGCGCCACCCGCCGGGTGACCCGCTCCGCCTCGTCCGGGCCGGCCGTGTCGAGCTCGACCGCCGCATGCCCGAGCAGTTCCTGCCGCCGGCGCCGCCACCAGCTGGTGCGTTCGTTGACCATGATGCGGCGTATGTATGGCTCGGGGTCGCCGCCCGCGACCAGCCGGGGCCAGCGCAGGGCCGCCCGGGTCAGCGCGGTCTGCACCAGATCCTCGGCGAGCTGATGGTCACCGGTCAGCAGATAGGCGATGCGGGACAGCGCCGGACCACGTTCCAGCACGAACTCACGAAACCCCGCATCCCGATCCACACCCACTACACGCCGGCCGCCCCGGTCCGGTTGGGTCGCCCCGGCAGGTTCTTCGGTCAACCGTGTTCAGCCGCCGGAATGGCGGTAGCGGACCTCCGTGAGCGGGAACCCGCGCGAGTCGTCAATCTTCGTGGCGCCGTCGGGGTGCCAGCCGCCGGCCTCGTAGAAGCGGCGCGCCCGGTCGTTCGTCGCCAGCACCCACAGGATGACGTCGCCGTAGCCGGACTCCCGCAGCCGGCGCAGCGCCGCCCGCATCAGGAGGCGACCGGCGCCGCGGTCCCAGTGGCCCGGCAGCACGTAGAGCGCCTGCACCTCGCCGACGAACCGCGGGTCCGTGTCGTCGTCACGGCTCGGCGCGACGCTGACGAACCCGACCACGCCGGCACCGTCGTCGTCCAGCACGAAGACCGCTGCCGGTGCCTGGTTGCCCTCGAGCCATCGCAGCCAGCGAATCCGGCCCTGCTCCGGGTCGCGCCGGTCCAGGTACTCCTGCGGCATCTGCCCGCGGTACGCCGCCTGCCAGGTGCGGGTCTGGACGACGGCGATCGCCCCGGCGTCGAGCACGGTCGCGGGTCGGACGAGCATGTCCCCGAGGGTATTCCCACCACTGCGTGTGATCAGACCGACGTCGCCGGCGCTGCGCGTACCGGACCAGAATGACGGGCATGACTGAAGCACGGGGGCACGTCGCTGCAGGATTCGAGGCGGTCCGCGAGGAGTTCGCCGCCTTTCTCGCCACCGAACCGGCCGGCTCCCAGCTGGCCGTCTATCACCATGGTGTCCAGGTCGTCGACCTGTGGGGCGGTGAGGAGACCGACGGGGACACGTTGACCGGCGTCTTCTCCGTGTCCAAGGGCGCCGCGCACCTGGTGGCCGCGCTGCTGGTCCAGGAGGGCGTGCTCGACCTGGACGCGCAGGCGCGCAGCCTGCCGTTTCCGCTCACCGTCCGCGAGCTGCTCGGGCACCGGTCCGGGCTGATCGGCGTCGACGGCGGTTTCACCATCGCCGAAGCGGCCGACGACCAGGTCATCGCGGCCCGGCTCGCCGGCCAGAAGCCGTTCTGGGAGCCCGGCACCGCCTACGGCTACCACGCCATCACCATGGGGGCGCTGTTGGACGCGGAGCTGCGCGCGGTGACCGGCCGTTCAGTGCAGCAGTGGTACGAGGAGCGCCTCCGCCGGCCGTACCACCTCGAACTGTGGCTGGGGCTGCCCGAGGCGCTGGAGCCACGGTTCCGGCCGCTGCTTCCGGCGCTGGGACCGGCGTTCACGCCCGACCCGGCGTCGCTGCTGGCGATCTCCTTCAACACCTCGTTCGACCTGCTCGACTTCGGCAACACCCGCCGGGTGCGCGAGCTCGGCCCGGCCTCCGCAGGCGGCGTCGGCAACGCCCGCGGCGTGGCCCGGCTGTACGCGGCGGCGATCGGCCCGCTCGACGGCCGGCCGGCGCTGCTGGACGCGTCCACGATCACGGAGTTCGCGACGCCGTACTCGCTCGGCGTGGACCTGGTCACCGAGGAGGCGGAGCACTTCGCGCTCGGCTTCGAGAACCTGCCGGCCACGCACCCGTATCTGGGCCCGCGCACCATCGGGCACATCGGAGCGACCGGGTCGCTCGGCTGGGCCGACTCCGACGCCGGAATCGCGTACGGCTATGTGCGCCGCCGGTTCGGCTACCCGGGACCGGAGAACGCCCGCTTCGGCGCGGCCGTGCTCGCCGCCGCGGCCGGCACCGCCAAGCCATAACGGCCGCTTGATCCGGCATGGCCGACGTCCGGGCAGGTCGCGTTGACGGCTCGATCCGCGCCAGCGGTGGATCTTCCCCGTGATCGAAGTCGTGTGCTGGCTGTCCGCGCAGCCGTACGCGACTTGGATCACGGGGCGGTGGAACGGGTCCGGCGACGGGAGTCAGGGCGTGGCGCCGGCGTGATCGAGCGGGGCGTCGACGGCGGTCTCGGCGTCGGTCGTGGTGCGGCGGGCGCGGGAGAATCCCCAGGCGACGAGCGCCGCGGCCACGACCGTGAGCGTGAGGCCGGCGACGGTCACCGCCTCCTGGAACTGCGCGGCCTGTCGGGGGCTCCAGTCCGGGGTGGCGATGGCACCGGTGAACAGGGTCGCGAGGATGGTGCCGGTGACGGCGATGCCCGCGCCGGAGGTGACCTCGGTGGCGGTGTCGACCAGGGCGGCGCCGATCGTGGTCCGGTTCTTCGGCAGGCCGCGGAGCACGTTGACGCCCGCGACGACGCCGACGACGCGCATCCCGGCGGCGACGAGCACGAGGGCGAGCGCGACCCAGACGTAGCCGTAGCGGCTCAGCAGGCCGTACACGGCGAGACCGAACACGACCGCGGCGGCGCTGAGCCAGGCGGCTCGGTCGAGTCCGACCCGTTGCACGAACGGGCCGACGAACGCGCCGCCCGCGACGAGGACGACGACCTGCGGCAGCAGGCCGGCGGCGGCGAGGGCGGGCGGCCAGCCCCAGTCGAGCTGCAGTTGCAGCGTCACCAGGTATCCGAGGCCGGCCGTCGCCAGTCCGGCCGCGGCCTTGAACGCCAGGCCGCTGGAGACGAGCGGCTGGGCGACGAGCTTGAGGTCCAGCAGCGGGTGCGGCGTGGTGCGTTCGCGAAGGACGAAGAGCGCCGCCGCCGCCACGGCCGCGGCGGTGGCGGCCCACGGGATCCATGCGCCGGCACCCTCGTTGACGAAGAGCGTGGGCGCGACGAGCGCGAGGACGATCGTCGCGGTGCCCAGCACCGCGCCGGCGCTGTCGACCGGGTCGCGGTGCAGGTCGGCCGGGTCGTCGGCGGCGATGCCGGCCCGCACGCCGATGAACGCGAGGACGGCGATCGGCGCGTTGACCAGCAGCAGGACCTGCCACGGGGCGACGGCGAGCACGAAGCCGCCGGTGGTCGGGCCGACCGCGAGCCCGACCAGGCCCACCGTCGTGATGAGGGTGGTGGCGCGGACGCGCAGGCCGTCATCGTCGAACAGCCGGAAGGCGAGGGCCATCGATCCCGGGGTCGTCATCGCGGCCGCGACGCCCATCGCCACGCGGACGGCGATGAGCTGTTCCGCGGTGGTGACGAACGCGGTCGCGAGGCTCGCCAGGCCGAGCAGGGCCAGGCCGGTGAGCATGATCCGGCGTCGGCCGTACCGGTCGGCGAGCGCGCCGAACGCCAGCATCAGCCCGCCGAACACGACCGCGTAGGCGCCCGTCACCCATTGCAGCGCGGTCGTCGAGGCGTGCAGCTCGCGGCCGATGGTGGGCAGTGCGACGTTGAGGATCGAGTTGTCCAGCATCTCGAACAGGAACACCGCGGACAGCCCTGCCAGGGCCACCCACGCTTCCCGCAACGACAATGGCAGGACGTTTGCCCGTTCGGTACGCATGCCACTACGTTAACTGACTAAGTTTAGTCGCACAAGGAAGTGGGAGGGCGGATGCCCAGGACCAGCGAGCGCGGCGGGCCGCAGACCCGCGCGAGGATCTCGGAGGTTGCCACCCGGTTGTTCCTCGAGCGCGGGTTCGACCCGGTCACGGTCGCCGAGGTGGCCCGGGAGGCCGGGGTCTCCAGCGTGACGGTCTTCAACCACTTCCCGCGCAAGGAGGACCTCCTGCTGGACCGCACGGTCGACGCCGTCGACCTCCTGCGCGCCGCGGTGCGCGACCGCGCCCCGGGCGTCGACGTGCTCGCGTCCCTGCGCGAGGCGACCCTCCGGCTCCTCGACACCCGGCACGCGCTGTCCGGCGTCGCCGACGGGTCCGTCCCCTTCTTCCGGACCGTCGGGGCATCGCCCGCGCTGATCGCCCGGGCCCGGGAGATCGCCGCCGAGCTGCAGCAGACCCTCACCGAGGAGCTGGACCAGGACCCGGCGTTCGAGGGCGACGCGACGCTGCTCGCCGCGTTCCTCATCGCCGGCTACAGCACCGTGCTGGTGCAGACCGCCCGCCGCCTCACTGAAGGGGAACCGTCGACGACCGTGGCGGACGACCACCGCGCCGCCGTCGAGCGACTGTTCCACGCCCTTCGCAACGGCGTCATGCCCGGCCGGTATTGACAACTGCCGGGTTCCAATGTGGACGATGTGCCGTGCGAATTCTTGTGGTGGGTGGCAGCGGTCTGGTCGGGGCGCACGTCGCGGAGGTGCTCCGCGAGCGAGGGCATGGGGTGAGCACGGTGGCGCGCAGCGCCAATCCGGGCGTCGACCACCTGCTCGACGTCGGGACAGCAACGGTCGAGCAGTGGCGGCCGCTGCTCGCCGGGCACGACGGCGTGGTGTTCGCCGCGCGCACCGACGAGCAGCAGGCACTGCGCAAACCGATCTATCCGGTGTTCCGGGACGACCTGGTCGAGCCGGTGGTGCGGCTGTTCACCGCGGCCCGCCTCGAGGGGCTCACCCGCGGGGTCGTGATGGGCTCCTACTACACGTACTGGGACCGGCTGCACCCGCAGCTGCGGTTGCCGGAGCGGCACACGTACATCCGCTGCCGGATCGAACAGGCGCAGGAGGCACGGACCGCGGCCGGGGAACTGCCGGTCGCGGTGCTCGAGCTGCCGTTCGTGTTCGGTCGGGCCGGCGACCGGCTGCCGAACTGGGCCGGGCCCCTCGACAAGTGGGCGCGGTCCAAGTCGCCGCTGGTCGTCCCGGTCGGCGGATCCGCGGCGGCGTCGGCGCGCAGCGTGGCCATCGTCGCGGTCGACGCCCTGGAGCAGGCCAGCGGCGAGGACATCCCCGTCGCGGACGAGAACCTCACCTGGGACGCGATGATGGCGCGCGTCGCGGCGGCGGTCGGGCGGCCCCGCCGGGTCCGCCGCCTGCCGGCCGCCGCGCTGCGCGCCTCGGTGCGGCTCGGCGGTGCGTTGCAGGCCCTCGGGCGCAAGGAGTCGGGGATCAACCCGAGCCACGTCGCGGACCTGCTGCTCGCCGAGATGTTCATCTCACCCACGACCGGGCGGCCCCTCGATCCGTCCGTGGGCGAGACGTTTCACCAGGGGATGACGCCGGCGTCGTCGAAGTAGCCGCCGGTCGGGCCGCCGTCGGGCAGGGTCGCGAGCCGGATCGCGATCGCCGCGCCCTGCTCCGGGGTGCGGAAGCCGCGGAACCCGTTGAGGTCCGTCGCGACGTACCCGGGGCAGGCCAGGTTGATCAGGATGTTGGTGTCGCGGAGCTCCTTCGCGTACTGGATCGTGACGGCGTTGAGGAACGTCTTCGACGGCGAGTACGCGGCGGAGATCGGCCCGATGGAGGACTCGCCCGCGGACACGTCGGTCTGCCGCCCGAGGGAGCCGACGGTGCTGGACATGTTCACGATCCGCGGTGACGGGGCCTGGCGCAGCAGCGGCAGCAGCGCGTTGGTGACCCGGATGACGCCGAAGACGTTCGTCTCGACCGCGACGCGCATGGTGTCGATCCCGACGGTGGTCGGGGCCTGCGGCATGCCACCGGTCACGGCGGCGTTGTTGACGAGTGCGTCGAGCCGCCCCTGCCCGAGCTGCCGTGCGGCGGCGGCCACGCTGGCGTCGTCGGTGACGTCCAGGGCCACGCCGAATGCGTCGACGCCGGCCGCGCGCAGCTTCTCCACGGCCGTCTCGCGGCGCTGATCGTCGCGGGCGCCGACGCCGACCCGCCAGCCGAGGGCGCCGAGACCGGCCGCGATCTCGTATCCGATCCCCTTGTTCGCGCCGGTCACCAGCGCGGTCTTCGTTTCGCTCATGTCTGCGATCCTGGCCGCGGCCCACCCGGCGACCAACACCGTCTGGGTGCCCAGCGATACCTTGCGGGTATCGTTGGGCCAATGGAGACGCGGGAGCTGCGGTATTTCGTCGCGGTCGCCGAGGAACTGCACTTCGGGCGGGCCGCGCAACGGCTCGGGATCGCGCAGCCGCCGCTGTCCCGGGCGATCCGGCAGCTCGAACGGCGGCTCGGGGTGGACCTGCTGGTCCGCACCAGCCGTTCGGTGACGCTGACGGAGGCCGGTGCTGTGCTGCTGCGGGAGGGCCAGGCCGCCCTCGACGCCGTCGACGCCGCCGGCCGCCGGACCCGCCGCGCCGCACTCGCCGCGACCGGCGAACCCGGCCTGGTCCTGGTCACCAAGGCCGGCGCGTCCAGCGAACTGCTGGCGAAGCTGCTCGACGCGTACGCCGCCGAACCCGGCGCGGTCACCGTCGACGTCGTGCTGTGCGGGCTCGCCCAGCAGGAGCGGCTGCTGCGCGACGGGCGGGCCGACGTGGCGCTGCTGCACCGCCCGTTCGACTCGACGTCCGGGTTCGACGTCGAGGAGCTGTCCACCGAGGGACAGGTCGCGGTCCTGCCGGCCGGGCACCCGCTGACCACCCGCAGCAGCGTGCTGACCGCAGACGTCACCGGGCTGCCGGACCTGCCGCTACCCCGATGGCCGTGCCGCGACGGCACGTATCCGGACGGCCCCGGCCCCGAGGTCCGCGACAACGTGCAGCTGTTCCAGCTGATCGCGCTGCGCCGGGCGGCGGCGATCATGCCGGACTCCTGCCGCACCCACCTGCGCCGCGACCTCGCCGCCGTGCCGGTCCTGGACGCCCCGCCGGTGACGACGGTGATCGCCTGGCCGCCGCACAGCCGCTCCCGCGCCCTGGCCGGCCTGGTCCGTGCCGCCACCCGCCTCTGACCGGCTGCTCGAGTCACCTTTGCTGCTCATGTACGGCACGTCGCACGCGCGCTGTGCTCTCAGCCGGCTGTTGCAAGGGCCTGGATCGCGTCGCGGTCCGCTGGCAGCCCGAGTCCGTCCAGCAGTTCGGTGCGGTCCTGCCGCTGCTCCCGCCAGATGGTGTCGTTCCCGGCAAGCGCCGACAGATAGGCCCGTTGGGCGCCGCCCAGCCGGAGGCGGGCGGTCCGCGGCTGCGGGAAGGCAGCCGCCAGCAGCGGGCCCCAGGTGCCGTCGATCGACCACGGGCGCGCCGCCTCGGCGACCGCCAGGGCCGCCGGCAGGAGCAGGTCGAAGTCGCCGGTGCAACGCAGCGCGGCCTCGACCAGCCGCTCGCTCAGCAGCACCCCGGCGTGAGGGACCGGAGGTTCGGCGCGGAGCCAATCGTCACAGCCACCCGGCCAGGTCAGCGCATCGGTGACGACGCGCAGCGTCCGGGGGTCGGCGGTCACTGCCGGCGACAGGGCGGCGCAGGTGCGGATCACCGCTGAGGCGTCGTCGAGCAGGTCGCGGGTATCGGCGCCGGCGCCGGCCAGACCCAGCACGCAGTCGATCCGGTGCTCCGGCTCGGCGGTGCCGTCGCCCGCCACCGCCCTCAACCGTTCGAGCACCGGCTCCGCGTCCGCCAGGCGAGCGCCGGCCAGTCCCATCCAGCACGCCACCGCGTACAGCGCCGCAGTGCGGTCCGCCGGGTCCGGTGCGTCCAGCCAGGGCACCAGGCAGGGAACGACGACGGCGGCCCGGCGCGCGCAGCCGGACCCCCACCGTCGCACGATCACGAAGTCCGGTTCGTCGGCGGGCTCCCAGTACACCTCGAAGGCGTCCACCTCCGGGTCGTCCCGCCGCAGGTAACCGACCATATCCGGATTCGCCTGGTAGTGGGCGGCCCGAGCCGCTACGTGGCCGAGGTAGATCAGCAGCTCCGGTCGGTCGAGGCGATCGTCGGGCAGCATCCGCGCGATCGCTTCGGCGACCGGCGCGGTGACCGGGTACAGCGACCCCTGGTGCAGCACGGCGTTCCACAGGTGCGCCAGCGCGGCCCGGCGCGTGGCCGGGTCGGCGTCGGTCAGGCCGCGCAGGTGCTGTGGTGTGTCGGATGCCGGCCCGTAAGCGTGTGCCGAACGGTGCCAGGCAACGATGAACGTCACTGGTCCAGGTAGGTGAGGACGGCCATGACGCGGCGGTTGTCGTCGCTGGACGGGGGCAGGCCGAGCTTGCTGAAGATGCTGTTGATGTGTTTGCTGACGGCCTTCTCCGACACGAACAGGCGGCCGGCGATCGCGGCGTTGGAGCGGCCCTCCGCCATCAGGCCGAGCACCTCACGTTCGCGGGCGGTGAGGACGTCGAGGGGGCCGGTGTCGGGGCGCCGGGCCAGCAGCAGCGCGATGACCTCCGGGTCCATGACGGTGCCGCCGTCGGCGACCCGGCGGACCGCGTCGATGAACTGCCCGACGTGCGAGACCCGGTCCTTGAGCAGGTACCCGATCCCGCCGACGCCCGCCGCGAGCAGCTCCCGGGCGTACAACTGCTCGACATGCTGCGAGAGCACCAGGATCGGCAGGCCGGGGACCTGGGCGCGGGCGGCGATCGCGGCCTGCAGGCCCTCGTCGGTGAACGTGGGTGGCAGCCGCACGTCGACGACCGCCACGTCCGGCCGGTGGCCGAGCAGGGCCGGCAGCAGCGCCGGGCCGGTGTCGACGGACGCGACGACCTCGAAGTCGAACGCCTCGAGGATGTGGATCAGGCCGTCCCGGAGGAGGGCGAGGTCCTCGGCGATGACAACTCGCACGGCAGCTCCATCGTCACGGTGGTGGGTCCGCCGGGCGGACTGGCCACGGACATGGTGCCATCAAACGCGGCGAGGCGTCGTTCGATCCCCCGCAGGCCGGTGCCGTCGGGCAAGGCCCCGCCCCGGCCGTCGTCGCGCACGACCATGAGCAGCCGGCCCTGGTCGTACCCGAGACGGATCGAGATATGCAAAGCCCGGGCGTGTTTCACGGCGTTGGTGACGGTCTCCGCGATCGCGAAGTACGCCGCGGACTCCACCGGTGCGAGGGGGCGGCCGGGCAGGGAGATGTCGACGTCGACCGGGAGCGGGACGGTCAGGGCCAGGGCCTGCACCGCGCCGTCGAGGCCGCGTTCGGCCAGCACCGGCGGGTGGATGCCGCGGACCAGGTCGCGCAGCTCGGCGAGGGCCATCCCGCTGTGCTCGCGGGCCTGCGCCATCAGCCGCAGCGCCGCCTCCGGGTCGCGGGCCAGGAGCTCCTCGGCGAGGCCGATCTTCATGCTGACCGCGACGAGGCGGGCCTGCGCGCCGTCGTGCAGGTCGCGTTCGATCCGGCGCAGCTCGGTGGCCTGGGCGTCGACGGTCTCCGTGCGGGTCTGGGTGAGCCGGTCGACCCGCACGGCGAGCGCGGCGGCCCGGGTCGGGGCGAGCAGCCACTGGCTGAAGAGGGCGAACCAGCGCAGCGTGTGCGGGGTGAGCGTCAGCCCCGCGGGCAGCAGCACCGCCGCCTGCGGCCAGCTCAGCAACGCCTCGGCGAGGTTGTCCATGGGCCAGAAGACGCCGTAGCCATACCAGTCGATCACGAAGTACAGCAGCACCGGCACGCCGAGGATGCCTTCGATCCCGTACGCGATCAGGGCGGCGGGCGCGATCAGCAGCAGCCCGACGAACTGGATGGACAGCACCAGCCAGGCCAGGTCCCGCCAGGTGGCTGGGTCGGTGACCACCCACCGGTACAGCCGCCAGATGCCGGCGTTCGCGGGGCGGGGCCGGTAAGGGACCGGGATCTCGACCCCGGTCCACTGCGCCAGGAGCCGCCGGTCGAGGTCGGCGACGGCGCGGACCCCGAGCGCGACGAGCGGCACCAGGAAGATGCCGACGCCGGCGACCGTGAGGACGGTCGACACCACGAACAGCACGAACAGGGTGATGTTCGTGGTCAGCGTCCCGATCGCGAGCAGGACGCTGCGCAGGCCGGCGAGCAGCCCACGGGTCAGCCAGGTCCACACCGGCGGGGTCAGCACCCGGCGGACGGGCTCCGGCAGCCAGGTCGGCAACGGGTTCACCGTCCCATTCTCACCCGGGGACCCCCGCGACGGCGGTGGTGCTAGGACCACCCCGCTTCGGGACATGACACTCCTGACCCGCGGCCCGCCGGTGCGTTGGATCAGAAGCATCGAAAGACAGTTCCAGGGAGGGAACACGCGATGCCAACACAACGCATGGCCGGGCTGCCGTCCGGTCGCCGCACCAAACTGGTGATGCTGGCCCTGTGGGTCGTCATCGCCGCCGTGATGGGTCCGCTCGCGCTCAAGCTCGCCGACGTGCAGGACAACGACTCGCTCGGGTCGCTGCCCGCCGGCGCGGAGGCGAGCCGGGCCGCGGCCCGGGAGGAGGCCGCGTTCCCCGAGCCGGACGCGCTCGTCGCCGTCGCCGTCTACGTCCGCGAGTCCGGCCTCACCGACGCCGACCGGGCCAAGGTCGACGCCGACCGGGCCGCGTTCGCCGCGCACGCCCTGGGCGGGACGGTCGCCGAGCCGGTGCCCGCCGCGGACGGCAAGGCGCTGCTGCTGACGTTTGCCCTCGCGGGTGATGCCGAGCAGCAGACCGCCGCCGTCGCCCCGGTGAAGGACCGGCTCGCCGCGCAGGCACCGGACGGGTTGCGCACGGCGCTGACCGGTTCGGCGGGCGCCGAGGACGACTTCGCCGACGCGTTCGCGGGGCTCGACGTCACCCTGCTGCTGGCCACCGTCGCGGCCGTGGCGGTGCTGTTGCTGCTGACCTACCGCAGCCCGGTGCTCTGGGTGATCCCGCTGCTCACCGCCGCGGTCGCCAGCCAGGTCGCCGGCGGCGTGGTGTATCTGCTGGTGAAGCACACCGGGCTCACCGTCGACCTGCAGAGCCAGAACATCATGACGATCCTGGCGGTGGGCGTCGGCGTCGACTACGCGTTGCTCATCGTCGCCCGGTACCGCGAGGAACTGCGCCGCCACCAGGACCGGCACGAGGCGATGGGCATCGCGTTGCGGCGGTCGTTCCCGGCGATCTGCGCGTCGGCGGCGACCGTCGCGATCGGGCTGCTGTGCCTGCTCGCCGCCGACCAGCCGGCCACGCACGGCCTCGGCCCCGTCGGCGCGATCGCCGTCGTCGCCACGCTGTTCGCGATGACGACCCTGCTGCCCGCGGTGCTGGTGCTGTTCGGGCGCTGGGTGTTCTGGCCGTTCGTGCCGCGGTACACCCCCGGCATCGAGGAGCAGGACGTCGCCGCGGACCACGGCGTCTGGGCCCGGATCGCCCGTCTCGTCGGCGCCCGTCCGCGCACCGTGTGGCTGGCGACCGCCGCCGTGCTCGCCGCGCTCACCTTCGGCGTCACCAACCTCAGCGTCGGCCTGCCGGGCGACGAGACGTTCACCGACGAGGTCGGCTCGATCACCGGGCAGCACCTCATCGAACGGCACTACCCGGGCGGCACCCTCGCGCCCGCCGTCGTCATCGCCGCCGCCGGCACCGCGACCCCGGTCGCCGACGCGGCCCGCACGGTCGACGGGGTCGCGACGGTCGGCGAGCCGGAACGCTCCGCCGACGGGCGGTGGGTGCGCATCGAGGCGACGTTCGCCGCCGAGCCGACCAGCCCGGCCGCTCAGGAGGCCTTGGAACGCCTCCGTGCCGCCGTGCGCGGCGTGCCGGACTCGCAGGTGCTCGTCGGTGGCGACACCGCGTTCGAGGTCGACGGCGACGCGGTCACCAGCCGCGACAACCTCGTCGTCATCCCCCTGGTGCTCGCCGTCATCCTGCTGGTGCTGATGGGTCTGCTGCGGGCCCTCATCGCGCCGCTGGTGCTGCTCGCCAGCGTCGTGCTGTCCTACGCGGCGGCGCTGGGCGCGGCCGGGTTCATCCTGGACGCCATGGGCCACCCGCGGCTGTGGAGCGCGGTGCCGCTGCAGACGTTCCTGTTCATCGTCGCCCTCGGCGTCGACTACACCATCTTCCTCATGACCCGCGCCCGGGAGGAGACCGCGCGGCTCGGCCACCGCAAGGGCGTCCTGCACGCGCTGACCGTCACCGGCGGCGTCATCACCAGCGCCGGCGTGGTCCTGGCCGCCACGTTCGCGGCGTTGAACGTGCTACCGATGGTGCCATCGATGCAGATCGGCGTCATCGTCACCGTCGGGGTGCTCATCGACACGCTGCTCGTGCGCAGTCTCCTCGTCCCCGCCCTGGCCATCCACATCGGACGGTTCGCGTGGTGGCCGGGACGGCTGTCGCGGGCCACGACCGCCGCTGAGATTCCCGTTTCGCCGCCGGTACCGGTGAGCTGAGGCATCTCGTCCCCTCCCGTCTCCCGGCGGGAGGGGACAGCCGTGCCGGGTGGCAGACTGGTCCCGTTCTTTGCCGGCGTGGAGGTGGGCGGGTTGGATCTGACGGCGGGATACACGGACGGCTGGCGCCGGCAGCCGTCGCCGCTGGGCGGCAGGGCGACGTCGGGGCAGTGGTCGGTGATCGCGGCGCTGTGGCTGCTCGCCGAGTGGACCCGCGACGCCACGCCCGGCTGGCGCAGCGAGATCGTCACCGGGACCGCCGCCGAACGCACCACCGAGCCGTGGCCGCAGCCACCGGCCTCGGTCGGGGACTTCGAGGTCGCACCGGGCACGGCGAGCGTTCTGCTCAGCCTGGTCCAGCCCGGCCCGAACCGGCCGTATGAGCCGAACCGCCCGCCGGCGGAGGCGACCGCCGAGGTCCTCGCCCTGCTGGCCGACCGGATCCCGGTCACCGATCCGCGCGGCACGGTCCTGCTCGCATACCTGGCCGAACAGCTGACCGGGCCCTACGTGGACCTGCTGCGCGTCTCGACCGGCGGCGACGACCTGCACCTGATCCAGCGCGACTCGAGCGGGCGGACGTTGCACCTGACCGTGGCGGCCGCGCCGGTGACCGAGCCACCGCCGGTCCTCGCGGCCGACGGCGCCGACGCCGCCCTGCGCACCCGGCTCGCCTGCCTCATCACGCTGCTGAGCGCCCACCTGTGGGTGAACAACAACAACCCGGTGACGTTCCGGGTCTGGCTCGGCCCGCGCGGAGACGCCGACCCGCGCACCGCCGCCGCCGACTGGTGGACCCGGACCCGGGAGGAGGAGCCCGACGAGCCGCCGCAGCTGCGGCCGGTCACCGTCGAGGACCTCGACGCCGGCCTGTACACCATCGTCCGCGGCTCCCTGCTGGAACTGTTCGACGGCAGCTGGAGCGGCGTCGAGGAGTGGCCGCAGGTGCCGCCGGGCCATCTCACCCGGCACCTGTACCGCGACCTGCTCGACCTGCTGCTGGCCAGGGTCGGTGGCGCACCCGACCTGCGGTGCCACGGCTACCTGCCGGTGGAGGAGATCGAGAACGACGAGGACGACTACTACGGCACCGTGGTGTTCGTCGGGCCCTCCGACGTCGCCGTCCTCGACCTCGACCTCACCTGCTGATGCGCGCCACCCTGTTCACCGTCGACGTGCCCTCCGGCGGCCTCAGCACCATGGCCAAGCCGCGCGGCGGGGACTGGCTCGACGACGAGATGGCCGCACTGCGCGCCGCCGGGGTCGACGTCCTGGTCTGCGCGTTGACCGACGACGAACGCGCCGAGGTCGACCTCACCGGCGAGGCGGATGCGGCCCGTGCCGCCGGGCTGGAGTTCGTGTCCATCCCGATCCCGGACCGTGCCGTGCCCGACCCGGCCGCCGTCCTGCCGGACCTGCGGCGACTGGCCGGGCAGGTCCGCGGCGGCGCCCACGTCGTCACCCACTGCCGGATCGGCATCGGCCGGGCCTCGCTGCTCGCCGCCGGCATCCTGGTCCTCAACGGCGTCCCGGCCGGGGAGGCGTGGCGGCTCCTCGAACGGGCCCGCGGGCTCGCCGTCCCCGACACCCCGCAGCAGCGCGACTGGCCCGCCGACCTGCTCCGGCAGGCGCGGGACGAGCCGGCGATCCGGCGGTTCGAGGCCGCCGACGCCCCGGTGGTCGCCGGCATCATCGAGCGGTGCCTGCGCGAGGTGAACAGCAGGGACTACTCCGCCGACATCATCGAGCGGATGTGCGCGCACTTCGACCCCGCCCGGATCGCCGAGCTCGCCGCCCAGCGGGAGATGTTCGTCGCCACGGCGGACGGGATCCTCGGCACCGTCTCACGGGACGGCAACAAGGTGTACACCATGTTCGTGCACCCGGACGCCATCGGACGTGGGATCGGGCGGCTGCTGATGCGGCACATCGAGGCACTCGCCGCGGCCGAGGGGCACGAGTTCATGGAGACCGGCGCGAGCATCACCGCGCACGAGTTCTACCAGCGGCTCGGCTACGTCGACGTGCGCACCAGCGACACCGAGTTCGGCTTCAACTTCATCCTCCGCCGCCCGCTGCCCTGACCTGGCCACCCCGGACCGGGCAGGTCGGCAGGTTCCTCACCAGACTCGGCGGCCTCCCCCCCGGGGGCATCGACAACGGGCCGTGAACGGCGACGGCGCAAGATTTCGCCACCTGTTGCCACGCCGGACAGCCGGAATGCCGGCGGTGCCGGCTTAGGGTTCGCCGGTGAACGTGGACGAATTCTGGGCGCTCATCGAGGCGTCCGCTGGCGATGGCGCGGGGCAGGACGAACGTGAGGCGTGGCTGCGTCGCCGGCTGCTGCGCGCGCCGCGGGCGGATCTGCTGGACTTCGTCCAGCACCTGGCGGCGACCCGGGAACCGGCCAACACGTATCGGTTGTGGCACGCCGCGAACCTCATGTGCGGCGGGTACTGCAGCACGGACGGGTTCCACTACTTCCAGATGTGGCTGGTCGGCAACGGCCGCGCCGTGTACGACGCGGCGATCGCCGATCCCGACAGCCTTGCCGCAGCGCCGCAGGTGGCGCCGCTCGCCGCAGCGCCGGAGCGCGCCTATCCGGGCTGGGAATCGCTGGAGTACGTCGCCCTCCACGTGGGCCGGGAACGCGACGACATCGACGGAGACATCCGTGACGTCGTCACCGACGAGCGGCAGATCCGCCTCCGTTTCGACCCGAACCCCGAGGATGTCGAGTGGCGTGACCTCGACGACGCCGCGGCGGCCCGTGCCTACCCGCGGCTCCGGGCACTGTTCGGCGACCGCCGGAAGCTGGACTGACCGGCGGGAGCGACCTGCCGGTGGCGGTCTACAGTCGCGGCGTGCAGGATGAGCCGTGGGAGCACTACAGGCGGGACCGGACCTGGACCGGCTGGTCGTATCCGATCGGACGGACGCCCGTCGAGGCGGCGCTGCGGAAAGCCGGCGTGCGGCTGCTGTCGCTCAACTTCAGTCAGCCCGGCCGCGGCGGAGACAGCACGGTCATCACCCTGTTGCGGGCCGACCGGTACGCGGACATCGGCACCACTTATCACCTGACGCGCGGAACGCCCAGACGCCCACGCACCACCCTCGCGCTCTCGGCTGTTCCCAGCTCGCTGCGGTCCCAGGCGGCGGAGGCCCTCACGACCGGCGGTGCGCTGGACGGCGCCTGCGCCTGGCTGGCGCGGGCCGAGAAGGCGGACCCGACCTGGCTCGACAAGTCGCACAACTGGACCGCTTACCTGGACAGCGGTGTGCTGCGCGTGATGGAGAGCGAGCGGTGACCGCTCAGCGGCTGCCCGCTTGACATCATCTATGTGAGCGATAACACTCATCATCCAGGCGGCCGCCTGCGCCATGGTCTCGACAGCCACCCTCCGCCAATGGGATGGCTGTCAAGCATGTGCGCGCCACTCCATGTGATCGCTAACATCCCCGGAAAGGCGCACCATGGATTTCAGGTCTTTGCGGCGCACAGCACTCGCCGCCGCCACCACGGCGCTCGTCGCCGCGGCACTGGTCGCCCTGCCGACCACCGCGCAGGCGGCCGGCACGCTGTCCTGCGACATCTACGCCGGCGGCGGCACCCCGTGCGTCGCCGCGCACAGCACCACGCGGGCGCTCTTCGGCTCGTACAACGGCTCGCTCTACCAGGTGCGGCGCTGGTCGGACGGGGCGACGTCGAACATCGGCGTGCTGAGCGCCGGCGGCTACGCCAACGCGGCGGCGCAGGACTCGTTCTGCTCCGGCACGTACTGCACGATCGTGCGCATCTACGACCAGACGTCCCGGCACAACGATCTCACGATCGCGCCCGGCGGCGGCGCCAACCCCACCCCCGACCAGGGCGCCAACGCGGCGGCGCTGCCGGTGACCGCCGGCGGGCACAAGGTCTACGGCGTCTACATCTCGGCCGGGAACGGGTACCGCAACAACGCCACGAACGGCATCGCCACCGGCAGCCAGCCCGAGGGCATGTACATGGTGACCGAGGGCACGCACGTCAACGACCGGTGCTGCTTCGACTACGGCAACGCCGAGACCAACAACCTCGACACCGGCAACGGCGACATGGACGCCATCTACTTCGGCACCCTGTGCTGGTTCTCCCCGTGCGCGGGCGGCCCACGGGTCGCGGCGGACCTGGAGAACGGGCTGTTCGCCGGCGGCAACGGCTCCTGGACCGCCAACACGGGCCGCAGCAGTGCGTTCGTGACGGCGATGCTGAAGAACAACGGCACCACCACCTACGCCATCAAGGACGGCAACGCGCAGTCCGGTGGCCTGGCGACCCGGTACAACGGCGGACTGCCCACCCAGGCGGGCTACCGGCCGATGACCAAGCAGGGCGCGATCATCCTCGGCATCGGCGGCGACAACAGCAACGGCTCGGTCGGCTCGTTCTTCGAGGGCGTCATGACCAGCGGCTACCCGAGCGACGCCACCGAGAACGCGGTGCAGGCCAACGTCGTGGCCGTCGGCTACAGCAAGAGCGTCACCTTCCCCGTCAACGGCGCCACGTACCGGCTGACGAACCTCGCCAGCGGCAAGGTCCTCGACGCCGTCAACTGCGGCACCGCCAACGGCACCCAGATCGACGTGTGGCAGGCGCTGGGCAACACGTGCCAGCAGTGGCGGTTCAACAGCGTCGGCGCCAACAAGTGGACCGTGACGAACGTCAACGCCAACAAGGTCCTCGACGCGGTCAACTGCGGTCAGGCACTCGGCACGGCCACGAACCTGTGGCAGTCGCTCGGCAACACCTGCCAGCAGTGGGCCGTCATCCCGGCCGGCAACGGGCGCTACGAACTGGTGGTCGAGAACAGCGGCATGGTTCTGGACGACCAGAACTGCGGCACCGCCAACGGCACCAAGGTCCAGCTGTGGATGTGGCTCAACAACACCTGCCAGCTCTGGCAGATCGCCCCGTGATGTGATCACCTTCGCTGTGGCGCGGTAGGTGGCCGCGCCACAGCGAACGGGGTACCAAATGAGCGGCGGCATCCTGGTGGAGTTCGGTGGACTGCCGGGCACGGGGAAGTCCACCCTCGCGGGGCGGCTCGCGATCGAGACCGGCGCGGTCTGGGTGCGCATCGACGAGATCGAGGGCGCGATGCGGCGCAACGGCCTGACCCCCGAGCAGACCGGCGTGGCCGCCTACAGCGTCGCGCACGACGTGGCCGCCAACCACCTGCGGCGCGGGCTGCTGGTGCTCGCCGACGCGGTGAACCCGGTCGCCGAGGCCCGGGCCGGCTGGCGGGACCTCGCCGCCTCCCTCGGCAGCCGCCACCTGGTGATCGAGACGGTGTGCGCCGACCTCGACGAGCACCGGCGCCGGGTGGAGACCAGGGACAGTGACCTGCCCGGCTGGGTCCACCCGACGTGGGCGCAGGTGCAGCGGACGATGGCGTCGTATCAGCCGCGCACCGACGAACGCCTCGTCCTGGACACCACCGGTCCGCTCGAGGACTCCTACCAGCGGCTGGTGGCGGCGGTCGACCTCAGTGGAACCGCTGGACGAACGTGAGCGCGGTGTCGCAGACCTCGCGCCAGCCGCTGTCGACCGTCAGCGAGTGCCCCGGCCTCCGCCGGGTCGACGGTCGGCGCGGTCGCCCGCCGCTGGGGCTTCACCGACCCGACGCACTTCAGCAAGGCGTTCCGCGCCGCCTACGGAATGAGCCCGCGCGACTGGCGCGCCCGGCACGGTACCGTGCGCTGATGGCCGAGTTCCGCGACATCACCTGCACCCTTTGCGACCGGCACAACCGGGACGTCCACATGGTCGGCGCACGGGACGGCCTGATCATCTGCTCGGTGTGCGTGGCGCGGTGCGCGGAGGTCCTCGACGGCGAGACGGGCGTCGAGAGCCCGGCGGGCGGATGGACGAGCCGCTGGCCGTCGAAGCAATCAGAGGGAACCTGACTCCGGCCAGTTCGACCAGTGCGTATTCGGCGGGCCCGGGGTGTACCGGTCCACGTCGCCGGTGACCAGGACGTCGGCGATCTGACGGAAGGTCGGGCTGTCGCTCGGCGGCTGCTGGTGGACGTCGGGGTGCTCCCACTCGTCCAGGCGCAGCACCTCGGGCAGGTCGGCGGGGATGCGCCGGCGCAGCTCCGACTCGTCCGCCAGGAGCAGGTCCCGGTGCTGCGGCACGAGCAGGCGCAGCACGTCCTCGAGGTCGGCGCCGGGCGCAGCGGCGACGGTGATCGCCTGGCCCCGGACCACGATCGGCCCGCCGCGGTAGGTTTCCGGCTCGTCGTCGTCCTCGATCTCGTCCCAGTTGTCGACGCGGTCGAGGAAGTCGCCGTCCTCGAAGCCGGGAACGCCCTGCGTCAGGCAGTTGCCGAACACGTGGAGCACGTCGGTGAGGTTCGCCGCCCGGGGCGAGTAGCCGACGGTCTCGATGATGAGGGCCCAGCGCCCGGCGTCACGGTATCCGTGCAGCCGGGCGTCGACCGCGAAGTAGTAGCCGTTGTCGAGATCCGGGAAGGAGTTGACGTCGTTTGCGGCGTCGAGCTGCGCCAGGATCTCGGCTTGGTCCATGGCCCGGGAGTGTAGTCAGCTCTTGACGGAGCCGGCCATGAGCCCGCCGATGAACCAGCGGCCGAGGACGATGTAGACGAGCAGGGTGGGCAGGGAGGCGATGAGGGCGCCGGCCATGGAGGCGGCGTAGTCCGGGGACTGGGCGCCGGCGAGGGCGTTGAGGGCGATGGTGATGGGGCCGTTGCGGGTGTTGGACATGAAGATGGCGAAGAGGTAGTCGTTCCACGACGACGTGAACTGCCAGATGACGGTGACGACGAAGCCGGGGGCGGACAGCGGCAGGATGACGGAGCCGAAGGTGCGTAGCATGCCGGCGCCGTCGACGCGGCTGGCTTCGATGAGTTCGACGGGGACGGTGGTGGCGTAGTAGTTGCGGAAGATGAGGGTGCAGATGGGCAGGCCGAGCAGCAGCGCGCCGAGCATGAACACGACGGTGAAGACGAGCAGGTTCTTCAGCGAGTGCACGAACCGGCCGTTGATGTCCTCGGTGAACAGGTCGATGAAGTTCTGCAGGCCGACGAAGCCCTTGCTGCCGAGAGCGTCGTGCTCATCGGTCAGCGACAGCTTCGTGGTCCAGCCGATCAGGCCGTACACGAAGACGCCGAGCACGATGAGCGAGGGGGCCAGCAGGATCAGGCCGGGCGCCCAGCGGCGCATCCGGGCGGTGTTCTTGGTGCTCAACGTTCTCCCATCACCGTCATGCCGGGGCCTTCGGCGGAAGGCCCCGGCGCGAAGTATCTACTTGCCGGCGAACTGCTTGGCCGCGGCGACGAGCGCCTTCTGCAGGCTCGCGACGTCACCGTCGGAGGAGAACTTGCCCTGCGCGGAACCGACCGCACCCTGCCAACCCTGCGAGCAGGCCGAACCACGCGGGCACGACGGGACCGGGGTCCCCTTCGCCCAGTCGGCGATCGCCGCCTGCTGATACGCCGGGTAATCGGTGGCGACGGAGTCGGTGCGGGCCGGGATCGAACCCTTCTTCACGTTGAACGCCTTCTGCCCCGCAGCCGAACCCAGGGTCTTCAGCCAGCACTTGGTGCCCTCGGCGTTCTTCGCGCCCTTCGGCAGCACGAACGAGTCCGCCAGCCACTGATACGCGTCACCGTTACCCGGGAACACCGAGTAGCTGTAGTCCAAGAAGTTCTTGGCGTCCAGGTCCGCGGCCTCCCAGTCACCCATCAGTTGGAACGCGGCCTTGCCCTCCATCAGCAACTTCTCCGCGTCCGTCCAGTCGAACGTGTCGCGGTCCTTGTTGCTGTAGGTCAGCAGCTTCTTGTAATCGTTGATCGCGTCGGTGACGTCCGCGCCGGCCCAGTCGGTCTTGCCGCTCCACGCGCATGTGTGTCCTCCTGAGCAGGGATGGCACGTGGGGTGTTGAGAGATGTCGGGGTGTGGTCGAACGTGTTTGAGCATGGTCGAAAGACCTATCCGGACCTTGGTACCGGGCACGGGGTTCTGTCAACGGATGGCAATCAAACTGTGATGTGACGGCACATCACCCGGACTTCTGCTGAGATTTGACGAAACTCTCGATCTCTTAGGATCGGCTCGTGGCCGCCCTTGCCTTCCCCGATCCGCCGCTCACCGACGGCGTCGTGCTGCTGCGACCGTGGCGCGATGACGACGCGGCGCAGCGGTACGCGGGCTTCGCCGACGAACTGTGCCAGCGCTTCTCCTGGTCGCGGGTCGAGCCGGTGACCGAGGCCGACGTGGCCGGCGCGTACGCGCGCGACGAGCGGGCCCGGCTCGCCGGCGAGTCGCTCAACCTCGCCGTCGCCGACGCCGCCCGGCCGGAGCGGGTGTGGGGCGCGGCATCGGTGTACGACGTCGCCGCCGCCGAGCAACGGGCCGCGGTCGGCTACTGGGTCGCGCCGTGGGCCCGTGGCCGCGGTGTCGCGACCCGGTCGCTGCGGCTACTGGCCGGGTGGGCGTTCGACGTGCTTGCCGTGCAACGCCTGGAGCTCACCTGCGGCCCCGACAACGCGGCCTCGGCCCGGGTCGCGCAGCGGTGCGGGTTCGTGCGCGAGGGCGTGCTGCGCTCCCACATCCCGTTCAAGGGTGCCCGCCGCGACACCATGATCTTCAGCCTGCTCCCCGGCGAGCTGCTGCTCTCATGATCCGGAAGACGTTGACCACCCCTGGGTACTCACGGTCTTCCGGATCACGGGAAAGGTCAGACGCGGAACTGGGACAGGAGGGTGCGCAGGTCGGCGATGACCGTCGTGACCGAGGTCGCGGCCGTCTCGGTGCTGCGGGCGCCGGCGTCGGTCACCTCGGCCACCGCCGCGACCGAGGTGATGTTGCCGGCGATCGCCGTCGTCACCTGCGCCGCGATGCCGGCGCTGCGGCCGATCTCGCTCGTCACCGCGGTCTGCTCCTCGACGGCTGAGGCGATCGTCAGCTGGGTCTCGCTGATCCGGGCGATGATCGCGCCGATCTCCCGATCGCCTCGACCAGTCGCTGGTCTGGGTCACGACGAGCGTGACGAGGGTGCCGAACCCGGCGACGAACAGGCCGAGGACCACGGCGAACAGCTTCGTCCTGATCGTGAAGCGGGTCATCGGCACTGCCTCCGCCGGGTGAGGGATCCCGGTCCTCACGTCGGCAGTAGCACCGCCCAGCTGAGCGGTTCAGGCCAGGGTCAGCTCGATCGGCAGCGTGTTCGCCGGCGTCGGCGCGTCCTTGCCGGACAGGCCCAGGTACAGCAGCTGCAGCACGTACTTGCCCGGCTGCAGCGGCGTCCTCACCGTGAACCAGATCCACACGTCCCGCTCAAGCTGGTCCTTGCCGAGGATTTTGACGGTACGGCTCTCCGGCGCGAGTGTGTCGCCGTCGGGCTGCACAAGCCGGAAGTTCACCGGGCGCAGGTCCTGACCGCCGTAACCGACGTCGCCCAGCGGCCGCACGTCGAATGAGCAGGCCACGAAACGGTAGCCGTCCTTGACCTGCCGGTGCGCGTCGAGGACGCCGTCGCCGCCGAGGAGGTCCGCGCGCAGCGTGCACGTCAGCCGGTCGAACTGCAGCTTGCCGACGGTCTTCGTCACGGCGGGCAGCACCTCGCGAGGCTCGAACGTGGTGGCCGGGGCGCCGTCGCCGAGCGGGACCACGGCCATCGCCTCGTCCGCCTCACCGATCGTGATGGTGCCGGCCTTGAGGTCGCCGACCTTGCCGGGGTCGATGCTGAACCGGAACCGGCCCGGCGACTGCACCTTCGCCGGGACCTGACCGGCGTCGAAGAGCTGACCCTTGGTGCGCTGCTGGCTGCCGCTGCTGTAACTGGCGTAGATGCCGCGCTCCAGCGGTCTGTTCGACAGGTTCTCCACCTGGACCTCCGCGGTGAGTGTGCCGTCGCCGGAACCGCCGGCGGGCGGCTGATACGTCACCGTGCCGAAGGTGAACTTCGCCGCCGCGTACCAGACGACCTGGGACACGGTGATCGACTGGGTGCCCTTCGGCTGACCCGCCGCGGCCGTGGTGCCGCCTCTGCCGGGCGGACGGCTGCCGCCGTCGTCGTCGCGGTTCGTGGTTGCCTGGCGGATGGCGTATCCGGCGCCGGCGAGGAGGATGACGGCGGCGACCGCGGCGAGGACCCGGGTCAGGGTGCGCCGGCCGGCCGTTCCGGGCCGGTTCGGCGGGACCCGCCAGGCGGTCGCGTCGGCCGACGTCGCGGCCCTCGCGGCCGGGGCGGGCGGCGCGCCCGCCTGGGTGGACCCGAACGTCGGCGGCCCGGACACTGGCGTCACGGTTGGCGGCCCGGAGACCGGCATCGCCGGCGGCGGCGACCCGGACACGGGCATCGCCGGCGGCGGACCGGACACCGGCATCACGGGCGGTGGTCCGGCCACGGGTGCCCCACCCGGCCACGGGGCTGCCCCCGCGACGGGCGCGGGCGCGGCGGCCGCGTGCAGGCTGCCGTACGCGACGACGAGCTCCGGCTGCTCGATGAGCGTCGGCGCGACCCCGAGCCGCTGGTGCAGCAGCGTCCCGGCAAGGGGGATCCGGCTCGACCCGCCGACGAGGAACAGCCCGGCGATCTGGTCCGCGCGCAACCCGGCTCGCAGCAGCGTCCCGGCGGTCAGCGCCACCGTCTGCTCCAGCCACGGCCGGGCCAGTTGCTCGAACTCCTCCCGGGTCAGCGGCACGTCGGTGTCGAACAGCGGGACCCGGATCGTCGCCATGGCCTGGCGGGACAGTTGTTCCTTGGCGATGCGGGCCTCGTCGTACAGCTGCTGCCGGTGCCGGGGGTCCTGCTCCAGCCGGCTCCACAGCGCCGGATCTCGGGCAGCCAGGGGCCGGCCGACCCAGTCGACGACCGCCGCGTCGAGATCGACGCCGCCGACCGTGTCGGACCCGTCGGCGCCCAGCACCTGCCAGCCGCCGTCGGGACGCCGGCCGACGACGCTGGTGTCGAAGGTGCCCGCGCCGAGGTCGAAGACGACCAGTGCGTGCCCGGCCGGCACCTCGCGGCGCAGGACGGTGGTGAAGTAGACGGCGGCCGCGACCGGCTCCGGGACCAGCGTCACGGACCCGAACCCGGCGGCTGCGGCGGCCTCCGTCAGCACCTGCCGGCGCGGCGCCGCCCAGGTGGCCGGGTGGGTGAGCACGACCCGGGACGGGCTGCCGGCGGCCCGCACCGCCTCCTCCCCGACCCGGCGCAGCAGTGCGGCGAAGACCTCGACGACCTGGAACTCGTCGGTGCCGAGCAGCATCGCGCCGTCGTCGACGCGGCGCTTGGGATGCCGCTCGAGGCGCTCCGGCTCCAGCCGGCCGGCGCGCAGCGCGTCCCGCCCGACGAGCAGCCGGTGGTCGCCGGCGCCGAACACCGCGGACGGCAGCAACGGGCTGGAGTCGAAAAGCAGCGGCTGGTCACGGCCGTCAGGTGTGGCGAGGACCGCGACGGTGTGGGAGGTGCCCAGATCGACCCCGAGCGACGTCTGCCACGGCTGCATGGCAGCAAGATATAGGTCGCCGTCAAGCGAAGCGATTGAGCCCGTCACCGCGTTCGAAGGCCCGGCCGGTCCGGCCGGGCTGCTGTCACGACGAACGTTCCAGCAGCTGGGCCATGCGCGCCTGGTCCTCGAGGACCTCGTTGATGCGGGCCTGGACGGTGTCCATCTGACCGATCGTCTCGCTGGTGACGTGGATGCCGTCGGTGACCGACTGGGCGTTGGTCTGGATGCCGGCGATCTGCTCGGCGACCTTCTGCGTGGCCGTGGCGGTCTCCCGGGCCAGGTCCTTGACCTCGCCGGCGACGACCGCGAACCCCTTGCCGACGTCGCCCGCGCGGGCGGCCTCGATCGTCGCGTTGAGCGCGAGCAGGTTCGTCTGGTCGGCGATCGACGAGATGATTTTGATGACGTCGCCGATGGCGATCGACGACTCGCTCAACGCGGTGACGTTCGTGGTCATCTCCGAGGCGCGGGCCACCGCCTCCCGGGCGACCCGGGTCGCGTCCTGGCTGGCGGAGCGCAGCCGCGAGATCGAGTCGAGCAGCTGCCGGGCGTTCTCCGCGGCCGTCTCGCCGGACCGCACGATGTCCAGGCGCTGCGACACGAGCTGCTGCACGTTGCGCAGCGCCGACGCGCGGGACTCGCTGAGCTCGATGTACTCGGTGGTGAAGAAGTCCATCGTGCCGACGACCCGGTCGCCGCTCATGATCGGGAAGCAGATCCCGGACCGGACCCCGGCGCGCTGCGCGGCGGGCGCCCGCACGCAGTCGGTCAGCTCCGCGAGATCGCGGACGAACACCAGGTCGCGGGCCTTCCACGCGCGGCCGGACAGCCCGACGCCCTCGGCGAAGCTGGCCGCGAGGGTGACCTTGCGGAACTCCTCACCGGCGGACCCGGACTCGAACTGGAACCGCAGCTCCTGCCCGGTGGCGTCGACCTCCCAGTACGAGCCGTACGCCCACCCGAACGAGCTGCGGACCGAGTCGAGCGCGGCGCGGATGGTGCTCTGCATGTCGTGGGCCCGGCCGAGCGCGGCGACCACGGTGGTGACCGCGAGCCGGTCGTCGGCGAGCTGCTGCAGCTGCACCGATGCGAGGGCCTGGCTGCGGGCCTGTTCGGCGATGCGGGCGATGGCGTTCCACTTCTCGGTCCGCGGCCCGTCGGCGCGCAGCTCGTGCTGCGAGTAGTACTCGAAGACGGCGACGACCTGCCCGGCCTTGACCACCAGGATGACCACGGCGGACACCGCGCCCGCCCGGGTCGCCGTCTCGCAGCGCAGGCAGTCGCGCACCTCGCGGGTGTTGTCGACGTAGATCGGCCGCCGGGCCTGGTGGGCATGCCCGACCAGGCCGCTGGTGACCGTCAGGTGCCGACCGGCCGTGGCCGTCCTCAGCTCGCCCGCGATCGGGCCGGTGTCGAAGCCGAGCCGCAGGTCGCCGTCGGGGCCGGGGAGCCACACCGCCCCGTACATGAACCCGTGCGAGCTCACCAGCGACTCGACGGTGATCCGCCAGGTGGAGACCTCGTCCGTGGCGCGCTCCAGCGCGGCGATCAACTGCTCCAGCGACTCCACGTCCCGCGGGACCGGTAGGGCGGACTCCTCGGATCGCGCACGTGCTCGCAACAGGCCCAACGGATCCCCTTGATGGTGGCCGGGACGACTTTGCACAGCTCATCGGCACCACATTGGGTCACCTGAGCGGAACGGACGTGCAACCTCGTCGATGGCTCGATGGTCCGTCCTATGACGGCAACCATGTGCGACCACGGGGGTACATCGATGGCACTACGTCACAGACACGGCCGCACACTCGTCGCGGCGGCCGTGGCCGGCCTGCTCGGCGTCGCCCCGGCGGCACCCGCCGCCGCGGCCGGCCCCGCGACCTTCACGCCCGGCGCGCCCGGGCTCGGCGACCCGCACCTCCCCCTGGCCGGCAACGGCGGCTACGACGTGCGGCACTACGACCTGGACGTGCGCTACTCGCCCGCCACGGACGAGCTGACCGGCCGCACCACGATCCTCGCCGCCGCCACCCAGCACCTGTCCCGCTTCGACCTCGACCTGACCGGCCTGACCGTCGACGCGGTCCGGGTCAACGACCGGCCGGCGACGTGGACCCGCGACGGCGGCGAACTCGTCATCACCCCCGCCCGCGGGCTGCGCAAGGGCCTGCCGTTCACGGTCGACGTCCGGTATCACGGGATCCCGGTGCGCTACAGCTTTCCGAGCGAGGATCCCGAGGAGGCGCCGTACGAGTACGGTTTCGTGCGCACCGACGACGGCGTGATCGTCGCCGGCGAACCGGAGTCCGCGGCCCTGTGGTATCCGGTCAACGACCACCCGCGGGACAAGGCGACCTACTCGACGCATCTGACGGTGCCCGACGGGCTGACCGCGATCGGCAACGGCGTCCCGCTCGGCTCGTCCACCTACGACGGCTGGACGACGTGGCGGTGGGCGGCGCTCACCCCGATCGCCTCCTACGTGAGCACCATGGCGGTCGGCCGGTTCCGGGTCGACCAGCACCTGCACGACGGCCGGCCGACCGTCATCGCCGTCGACGCCGCTGTCGCGCCGGAGGTCGCGGACCCGGTCGTCGGGCGCACCGACGAGATCACGGACTATCTGGAGACGCTGTTCGGCCCGTATCCGTTCGAGTCCAACGGAGCGATCGTCGAGCGGCACGACGCGCTGTGGTTCGCCCTGGAGACCCAGACCCGGCCGATCTACCCGGTCTCGTACTTCACCCAGGGCAGCCGCAAGTTCCAAGCCGGCGTCGTCGCGCACGAGCTGAGCCACCAGTGGTTCGGCGACAGCGTGTCCCTGACCAACTGGTACGAGTTGTGGCTCAACGAGGGCTTCGCCACCTACGGCGAGTGGCTGTGGGGCGAGCACGACGGCTGGCGCACGGTCCGCGACCAGTTCAACACGTTCTACGAGTTGCCGATGGACTCGCCGTTCTGGGAGCCCGCGTACAACCCGGCGGGCGAACGCTACGGGAGCATCTCGGCGTACATGCGCGGCGGCATGACCCTGCACGCGCTACGGATGAACGTCGGTGACGCCACATTCTTCCACATCCTGCGCACCTGGGCCGCCGACCACCGCTACGGCAACGGCACCACCGACCAGTTCATCGCCCTCGCGTCCCGCCTGGCCGGCCGCGACCTGCGCCCGTTCCTGCAGGCCTGGCTCGTCGGCGCGGAGAAGCCCCCGAACCCGGACCCCCGGCCCGCGCCGGCCTTCGCCGCGCCGGCCACCGGCTGCCCGGCAACCGTGCACGTCCGGACCGCGCCCTGCGACCGGTGACGGGGGCGTTCAGCGGCCCAGATAGGCGCCGCCGTTGACGTGGATGACCTGGCCGGTGACGTGCCCGGCGGTCGGCGCGGCGAGGAACAGCACCGCGGCGGCGACGTCGTCGGGCGCGCCGGCCCGCCGGTTGCGGGTGGCGGCGACCCGCTGGCCGATCCCGTCCTCGGTCAGCCGGTCGCGGAAGAACTCGGTGGCGAGGATCAGGCCGGGGGCCACGACGTTGGCGGTGATGCCGCGCGGGCCGAGCTCGCTCGCGATCGACGCGGTCCACGCCTCGACGGCGGCCTTCGCCGCGCCGTACGATCCGGCGCCCTGCCGGGCCGCGATCGAGCCGATCGTCACGATCCGGGCGTGGTCGGTGAGCCTGGGCGTCAGCGCGGCCGTCACGAGCACCGCAGACAGCAGGTTGGCGTCGAGGTTGGCCCGCCAGTTCGCGGCGAGGGCCTCGAGGTCGCCGTCGGCGGGGTCGGGCCGGTCGAAGCTGGTGTTGCCGCCGGCGTTGTTGACCAGGACGTCGACGTGGGCGGGCAGGGCGGGCAGCGCCCCGGCGACCGCGGCCGGGTCGGCGGCGTCGAAGGCGACCGCGGTCGCGCCGATGCGCTGCGCGGCCTCCTTCAGCGGGCCTTCCCGGCGGCCGGTGATGACCACCTGGTCGCCTGCCGCGGCGAAGGCCGCAGCGACCGCGTAGCCGATCCCCGTCGCGCCACCGGTGACGACGACTGAACGCATGGGTAACTCCTCAGCGTGGGCGAAGGTGCAGGTGCTCCCGCAAGGTGCTGCCAGTGTAGGCAGTGCGGTAGATGCCCCGCTCCTGCAGCGCGGGCACCAGCAGCTCGACGATGTCGTCGAGGCCGTGCGGCACCAGGTAGGGCGAGACGTTGAAGCCGTCGACGGCGCCGTGGCGCACGAAGTGGGCGAACTTGTCGGCGAGGGCCTGCGGGGTGCCGACGTGCCCGCGGGCACGCTGGCCGAGGTTGATGACCGTCTCGCGCAGCGACCAGCCGTTCGCGTCGGCGGCCTGCCGCCACCGCTCGATGATGCCCTGCGCGTCGGCGACCCGGGCCGCGCCGAACGCGCCGCTGGTGTCCTGCGGCCGGGGGTCGTCCTTCGGCAGCGGGCCGTCCGGGTCGTAGCCGCTGAGGTCGAGGTTCCACAGCAGGCCGGCCTGGGCGAGGGCGGTGGCCGGGGTGATCTGCTCCCGCCGGACCCACGCGGCCTTCTCCTCGGCCTCGGCGGCCGTCGCGCCGACGACGATCGACGTGCCCGGCAGGATCCGCAGATCGTCTTCGGGGCGCCCGGCGACGCGCAGGCGGGCCCGGATGTCGTCGGCGAAGGCGAGGGCGTCGTCGAAGTCGGTGCCGTGGGCGGAGAAGATGACGTCGGCGTTGCGGGCGGCGAAGTCGCGGCCCTCGCTCGAGTCGCCGGCCTGGAAGATGACCGGATGCCCCTGCCGGCTGCGCGGCACCGTTGGCGTGACGTCCACGGTGAAGTGCTCATCGCGGATCCGCACGGGCGTCGGGGTGTCCCCGGCAAAGCCGTCCCAGATCGCGCGGGCGGCGGTCAGGAACGCCTCGGCGCGCCGGTAGCGGTCGGCGTGGTCGAGGTAGCCGCCGCGGCGGAAGTTCTCCCCCGTCCACGCGTTGTCGGTGGTGACGACGTTCCAGCCGGCCCGGCCGTCGGACAGCAGGTCCAGCCCGGCGAGGCGGCGGGCCAGGTCGGCGGGCTCGTTGTAGGTGGTGTTGGTGGTGGAGACGAGGCCGATCCGGTCGGTGACCGCGGCGAGCGCCGCCAGCTGGGTGATCGCGTCGGGGCGGCCGGCGACGTCGAGCTCGTGCACGCGCCCGCCGACCTCCCGCAGCCGCAGCCCCTCACCGAGGAAGAACGCGTCGAAGAGGCCGCGTTCGGCGGTCTGGGCCACCCGGCGGTAGGACTCCGGGGAGATCTGCGAGCCGCTGGCCGGGTCGGACCAGATCGTCCAGTAGTTCACGCCCTGGAAGAACACGCCGAAGTGCAGCTGCGCGTCCGGCCGGGGGACGTCGTTCGGGTCGGTGCGGGTCATGCGGTTCCTCCGGAAAGCGCGAACCGGTTCTTCGGGCGGTGCAGGCGCAGCGACTGGCGCAGCGACGCGCCCGGCACCGGGCGCGCGGCGACACCGGCATTGATCAGGGCCGGCACGACGTACTGCGACAGCACGGGCAGGTCCTCGTCGAGCACGAGCGGATGCAGCCGGACGCCGTCGGGGCCGCCCTGCCGGTCCAGTTCGCGCAGCAGGGTCACGAGTCCGCCCGCGCTTCCGGTGTACCGCAGGCGCCCGCTCGAGCGCCACGGCGCGTGCCTGCCGAGGTCCTCGACCCGATCGGCGCCGTCCACTGTGGAGGTGTCGAGGGCTACCTCGATCTCCGCGAACGTCCGTGGCGTCGACGCCGCGACGGCGGCCCGCCGCAGCGCAGCCACGTCGTCCCCGCCGACCAGCGCGACGTCGACCTCATCGGCGGGCAGAAGCCCGTGCGGGGCCAGCACCACCAGCTGCCCCTGCGGTGGCCGCGGGACGATCGCCGGGCCCTTCACCGTGTAGGTCGCGCCGGTGAAGTCGACGTAGTGCAGCCGGTCCCGGTCGAGATAGCGGCCGGTGGCGACGTCGCGGATCGCGGCATCGTCCTCCCACGAGTCCCACAGGGCCCGCACCACCCGTGCCGCATCCACCGCCTCCTGCACGGGGTCTGCGGTGGGCCGTCCCCACGCCGCGGCGGCCTCTGGCTGCGGGCTGGTCGAGACGACCCAGCCGGCCCGGCCGACGGCGATGTGGTCGAGCGACGCGAGTTGCGAGGAGACGTGGAAGGGCTCGCTGTAGGTGGTGGACACCACCGGCGCGACGGACAGGACGCTGGTCGACGCGGCGATGAACGCCGCCCGCTCCACGGCGCCGATCCGGCCGGCGGGGCCGTCGGGCGGCAGCAGGTCGTCGTCGAGCGTCACCAGGGTGAACCCGGCCCGTTCGGCGATCTCGGCGACCTGCCGGACCCGGCGGGGGCCGATCCGCTGCGACGGCGGGTGCGCGGCCCGGCGCCAGGCGGCGGGGTGTGCGCCGTCGCCGTCGATCTCGAGGGCGAGCACGAGGGACATCATCGACGCCTTTCTCCGGCCTGACATACTCCCTATGAATCCTATCTGGTTAGTAGCATTTCGTCCACGCCGGCACCCGTTCCCGTGACAAGGGCGACAACAACGACCGTCCGCCGTTGACACTGCCGCGTCCACGCTGTTGCACTGTGCCCATGGCACGCACGCCACTGTGGACCCGCGACCACATCGACTTCGGTCGAGTGTGGTCCGCCTCCTGTCCCGGCTGACTCACGCCCCGCTCCCCGGCTTTCCCGCCGCAGCGTTCACACCCATCTTCGTGAGGAACCGTGATGTCGATCCCGCGTGCCCGTAAACGTCCGTCCACTGTAGACAAACATCGCTACGACTCGGCCTACGTCGTCGTCGCCGTCGCCGTTCCCGGCGGCCCTGCCGACGACGTGGCTCCCCCGCTCGTCTTCCGGCTCCAGCCGCGGCACCAGGGCAGGCGGCGATGAGCGCGCCGAGCGCGGCGGACCGGACCGCCGCCGCCCTGCGATGGCTGCGCTGGCTGGGCAGCCCCACGGCCCGCCCGGCGCCCGCGCCGACCCGGCTCCCGCGGCCGCGGCCCGCTCCGGCCTACGAACTGCTCAACTGAGCCGAGCCCGCCATCCTTGAGATTCCCGTCACGGTGTCCGACAGGCGATCAGAAGTCCTTTTCGTTGACGGCCCGCCGGTACGGTCCGAACGGTTGCGCCTGCCGAACCCAGCAGGCGCACCTCGATTCGGAGGATCTCGCAGTGAAACACATAACCGTCCTGTTCACCCTCGCTCTGGCCGCCGGTGGCCTGAGCGCCTGCAACGCCGAGGTGACGTCCGCCTCGGGCGCGGAGGCCAGGCCCATCGCGTCGTCGTCCGCCGCGCTACCACCCAATGAGGCGCTGCTGGCGGCCGTGCAGGCGCTGGACACCACCGCGTACAACTTCAACATCAAGCAGGGCACCAAGTCCGGCGGCGGGCGCATCGACCCCGCCGCGAAGTCCGCCACGATGGAGCTGGGCGGCACCGTCGAGCGGTTCACCGTCTCCGTCGCCTACACCGTCATCGCCCCCGAGCTGTGGGTGAAGGCCGACTTCGGCAAGGAGCTCAACCAGCTCTGGGGCCTGCCCCCGAACGTCTGGATGCTCGTCGACCTGGCGAAGGTCGGCTCCACGGCGACGCTGCCGGTGGACAAGGCCGGTGCGCCCAAGCTCGGCGTCACCGAGCTGTTCAAAAACGGCCTCGGCGAGGTCAAGCGCACCGACGCCACCCACTTCACCGGCACGGTCGACGTGACCGCCGCCGACACCATCCTCGCCCCGACCGACGACGTGCTGGAGAAGGCCGGCGCGAAGGCCAAGGCGGTCCCGTTCACCGCCACGGTTGACGGCCAGGGCCGGCTCACCGCGTTCACCATCGACGGCGCGTCGATCGACCCGGAGCTCGCGATGCAGCTGACGTTCGCCGGCTTCGGCTCGGTCCTGCCCGTCACCGAACCGGCCGGCGCGACCCCCGCTCCCGACTCGGTCTACCAGCTGTTCAGCTGAACGGGACCCGGTGCCGCACCTGTGCGAGGCGGGCGCGGCACCGGCGACCGTGCAACTTTCACACTCAGCCCGCACTTCGTTGACGGCCATCGATGTGAGCGCTAACTTGCCGGGAAAGCGCTTGCCCAGGGCGCGTCTCATCGGAGGTTGCTCATGGCCAAGACCCGTCCCCGACGGCGTCGCTGGCCGGTCGCGGTGCTCGCCGTCGCCACCACCGTCATCGCGGCCGCCACCACCGTGCTGGCCACCCACGGCGCCGACGCGGCCACCATCGACACCGGCGCCACGTACGTCCTCGTCAACCGGCACAGCGGCAAGGCGATGGACGTGTACAACTGGGCGACGGCCGACAACGCGCCGATCAACCAGTTCACCCGCAACGACCTGGCCGTGCAGCAGTGGCAGTTCGTCAGCGCCGGCAGCGGCTACTACAAACTCAAGTCCAAGCACAGCGGCAAGGTGCTCGAGCTGCCCAACTCCACCGACGGCACGCAGCTCGTGCAGTACGCCGACAACGGCAGCACCAGGCAGCAGTTCCAGGTCCTGGACTCGGCCGACGGGTACGTGCGGTTCAAGAACCGCAGCAGCGGAAAGGTCCTCGATCTCTGGGAGTGGTCGACCGCCGACGGTGCGAAGATCGCCCAGTTCGGCGACCTGGACGGCTGGAACCAGCAGTGGCAGCTCGTCAAGCTCGGCGGCACCAGCACCCCGCAGACCGGCCTGGCCGGCTGGGCCACCCAGAACGGCGGCACCACCGGCGGCGGGAGCGCGGCGAGCACCACCGTGTCGAGCTCGTCGGCACTGTCCAGCGCCCTGAGCTCCGGCAGCGCGTCGGTGATCCGGGTGTCCGGCACGATCTCCTGCTCCGGCATGCTGAAGGTGGCGTCGAACAAGACGGTCCTCGGCAACGCCGGCGCGACGATCGTCGGCTGCGGCTTCACGCTCAGCAACACGAAGAACGTCATCATCCGGAACCTGACGTTCAGGGGCTGGAACGACGACGCGATCAACGTCGAGACGTCCTCGACGAACGTGTGGATCGACCACAACACGTTCAGCGACGGCTACGACGGCGCCGTGGACATCAAACGCGGCTCTGACTTCATCACGGTGTCGTGGAACCGGGTCTACAACCACGACAAGTCCATGCTGCTGGGCCACAGCGACGACAACGGCAGCCAGGACCGGGGCCACCTGCGGGTGACTTACCACCACAACTGGTTCGACGGCTCGACGCAGCGCCACCCACGGGTCCGGTTCGGCAACCCGGTCCACGTCTACAACAACTACTACAACAACGTCAGTGGGTACGGCGTCGCCTCGACCGAGGGTGCCGGCGTCCTCGTCGAGGGCAACTACTTCGAGAACACCGACGACCCGTTCCACCTCGGTGAGGGCGACTCGGGCCCGGGGACGCTCGTGGCCCGCAACAACCACTTCGTCAACTCGGGTGGTGGCCAGACCGGCGGCAGCGTGGCGAGCATTCCCTACTCGTACACCTTGGAAACGGCGAGCAGCGTGAAGTCGAGCGTCACCGGTGGCGCCGGCGCCGGGCGGATCTCCGTCTGAGGTTCGGTGGCCGGGGTCGCCAGTGTCGACCCCGGCCACTGCTCAGCAGTCGGGCGGACCCTCCCCGCCGGTCGACGCGACGAAGGCCAGCAGCAGCCGCTCCAGGTCGCGTCGCTGCGCGGGGGTGAGGCCGGCGAAGATCTCGTCGCTGATCTGCGCCTGCAGGGCGCCGATCCGCTCGGCCTCGCCGGCGCCGAGCTCGGTCAGCGCGAGCCGGAACGCGCGCCGGTCCGCCGGGTCGACCACCCGCTCGACCAGTCCCTCCTCCGCCAGGCTGTCGGTCAGCGGGGTGAGGGCGCGGGCGGTCAGCCCGAGGCTCCGGGCGAGGTCGCCCATCCGGCTGTCGGGCTCGGCGGCGAGGGCCAGCAGCAGCCTGACCCGGGCCGCGGAGAGCCCGGACTCGGCGAACCGGGCCTGCCCCAGCCTCGAAAAGGTCCGCCAGGACCGGCCGAGCAGCTCACCCAGCACCACCGCCTGCGGTCGGCTTGCCACTGGCGACCCCCATCCTCCACATGGTTATAGTGAACAAGGTAAGTTTCACCTTGTTCCTCAATAGGATACCCATGCGGAGGGAACACCATGCCACCAGTGGTCCTCGTGACCGGCGCGACGGGCAACCAGGGCGGTGCGGTCGTCGACGCGCTGCTGCACACCGGCGCGTGGACGGTCCGGGCGCTCACCCGCGACCCGGCCGGTCCCGCCGCCCGGGCGCTGACGGAACGGGGCGTCGCGGTGGTCGCCGGCGACCTGGCCGACCCGGCGTCGCTGCGGGCGGCGATGTCCGGCGCGCACGGCGTGTTCAGCGTGCAGAACTCCCGTACCGCCGGACGGACGGGCGAGGTGCGCCAGGGCACGAACGTCGTCGACGCCGCGATCGCCACCGGCGTGCGGCACCTGGTCTACTCCTCGGTCGGCGGCGCCGAACGGGTCCGCGGCATCCCGCACTTCGACACCAAGTGGGAGATCGAGCGGCACCTCGCCGGCACCGGCCTCACCTGGACCGTCCTGCGGCCCACCACGTTCACGAGCGTGTTCACGATGCGCGGCGCCGGTGCCGGCCTGAGCCTGATGGCCACCGCGCTCGGCCCGGCTGGGACGCTGCAGATGATCGCCGTGACCGACATCGGCGTCTTCGCGCGGCTCGCCTTCGAGCGGCCCGGGCAGTTCGCCGGGCAGGCCCTGGAACTCGCCGGGGACGAGCTCGGCGTCGCGCAGATCGCGGAGACCCTGCGCGACGCCGGCCGGCGCATCCGGTACACCCGCCGCCTGCCGAAATCGGTGCTCCGGATGATTGGCCCGGAGGCCCGGATGTTGTCCTGGTTCGGCGAGTCCGGCTACGCCGCCGACATCCCGGCGCTGCGTCGGATCCACCCCGGCCTGCTGACGCTCGACCGGTGGCTCAGGGCCTGAACCGTCAGCCCCGGTGCATCACGCGACGGCGGTGCCCTCGAGCTCGACCAGCTGGCCCGGGATCGCCAGCCGGGCCACCCCGAGCATCGTGGTGGTCGGCGCCACCCGTGCCGCGCCCAGCCGCGCCGCCAGCACGCCGTAGTGCGGGAACAGCTGGTCGACGTCGGTGGTGTAGACGTTGAGCCGGACGAGGTTGGCCAGCGACATGCCGGCCCCGCTGAGCACGGCCTCCAGGTTGTCGAGGCTCAGCGCCAGCTGGGCGGCGATGTCCCCCTCGTGCTCGGGCTTGCCGTCGGGGCTCATCGAGGTCTGACCGGACAGATACAGGGTCCGGGTGTGCCCGGAGACGACCTCACCCTGGTTGAACCCCAGCTCCACCGACCACGTCCACGGGTTGACCGCCGCTCGTTCCACTGCCACGTTGCGCTCCATTCGATTCGTCGACAGCAGCCCGGTCGCCGCTATCGCTGACCTCCACGAGCCTGCCAACAAATCACGACATCCTTCGTCACGTATTCGGTAGAGTTCCCCGATGCGGGCCGATCGGTTGATCTCGTTGGTGTTGCTGCTCCGCCAGCGCGGCCGGTTGACCGCGGACGCCCTCGCCCGCGAGCTGGAGGTGTCCACCCGCACGGTGCTGCGCGACATCGAGGCGCTGTCCTCGGCCGGCGTGCCCGTCTACGCCGAACGCGGGCGGCACGGCGGATTCGCGTTGCTGCCCGGCTTCCAGACCGAGCTCACGGGGCTCAACCACGACGAGGCCCTGGCCGTGCTGACCGCCGGGTCGAGGCGCGGAGAGCGGGTGTTCGGCCTCGGCTCGGCGCTCGCCTCGGCCATGCGCAAGGTGGTCGACGCGCTGCCCGAAGGCCATCGGGCCACAGCGAGCGACGCGGCCCAGCGGATGCTCATCGAGCCGGAGACCGACCTGCTGTCACGCCGGTCGGTCACCGAGGAGGTGCCCGACACGACCATGATCGAGGTCCGGCGCGCGGTGCTGGCCGGACACCGGCTCCGCATCCACTACGCGGCCACCGGCCAGCCACCGCAGTGGCGCACGGTGGACCCGATCGGCCTGGTCACCGTGCGTGACCGGGGATACCTGCTGGCCAGGAGATCCGGTGAGGACCGCACCTACCGGCTCTCGCGGGTGCTGGCGGCCGAGGAGCTGCCCGAGCCGGCCGAGCGGCCGAACCGGGTCGATCTGGACCAGATCTGGCGGGAGCGCTGCGCGCAGTTCCTGTCCAGCGACCATATCGCCGTGCTGGTGCGGGTGCACCCGGCCCGCCGGGAGGACCTGCTGAGCACCGCGGTGGCCGTCCGCGCCGAGGAGCCCGACGCGGACGGCTGGCTGCGGCTGGAGGTGACGTACCAGGATCTCTGGCACGCCGAGTGGGCCCTGTGGCAGCTCGGCACCGGCGCGGAGGCCCTGACCCCGCAGTCGTTGCGCACCGCCCTGCACCGGCGCGCCACGGCAGTCGCCGGCTGCTACGAGCGCCGGCCGGAAAGCGGTCATCCTTCGCCGGTCTGAGGCGCCGAATCTATCGTGGGGCGTCAATCGCCGCGTAGCCGGCCTCCGGCACGCGCTGGACCGGGATGACCCCCTCGATCCGGTCGTGCGTCAGGTGCAGCACCTGGTCGGCGCCGACCGCCGCGGCCAGGAGCATCGCGGTCGGCGTGGGGTCGGCGCCGGCGACCAGGATGACCGGGATGGTGCCGGCGTCGATCATCGCGGCGATCGCGGCCGTCTCGTGCGGGTGCGGCGGGGTCTCGGCCACCATGGACAGGATCGTGTGCTTCGGCAGGTGCTGGCGCAGTCCGGCGACGAGCGGCAGGCCGATACCCGCCCGGCCGGACGGGGCCGGGTCGGCGTAGACCACGGCGAGCTCGTGCCGGGTGGCGAGGGCGGCGAGGACGGCGGTGATGTCGCCGAGGTAGGCGCGGATCTGCGGCGCTGCGAGGGACACGACGGTGGTGGCGGACTGCGACGCGACGACCGTCGGCGCCGGGAACGCGACGGCGGCGCCGATCCAGCCGCGGCGGGCGCGGAGGCTGCCGGCGCCGACGATCGCGGCGCTGGCGAGCAGGATCAGCCCCGTGGCGTAGGAGCCGTCGCCGTAGCGGACCGCGGTCAGCAGCAGCGTCGGGAACAGGCCGACCGCGCTGCCGATGGCGCCGATCACGCCGGTGATGGTCCCGGCCTGGGCGGGCGGGGCGGTGCGGCCGATGAGGGCGAGCACGCTGCCGAGCGCGGTGCCCAGCGCGACCGCGACCCCGGCCAGGGCCGGCGCCGCGACCCAGACCAGCGGCGGGTCGAACGCCAGCACCAGCAGCAGCGCCGCAAGGGTGGTGAAGCAGGTGCCGATTACGGCGGTGGGGGCGCGGTGCCGGCACAGCCAGCCGCCGAACGCTCCGGCGGCCGCGCCGACGCCCATGCCGGCCGCGGCGGCGAGCATGGCCGGGACCCAGTCGATGCCGTACGTGCGGTGCAGGTAGGCGGGCAGGTACAGGTCGACGGCAACGAGGCCGCCACACGAGACGCCGTACCAGACGGCGAGGTGGCGGGTCACCGGCCGGCGCAGCAGTGCCGTCACCGCCGACCATGCGGCGGCCGGCTGGCGCTTCGGCCCGGGCCCGTCGCGCACGACCGCGGCGGCCAGCAACCCGTAGCCGAGCAGGACACCGGCCAGGACCAGCAGGCCGGGCTCCCGCTCGATGCGCAGCAGCGCCCGGGCGGCGACGCCGGCGGCCGCGGCCAGGCACATGCCGGCGGCGAAGACGCTGAGCGCGGTCCCGCGGCGCCCCGGCGGGACCGCGCGCACGACCGCCGCGGCGCCGGCCGGGATCGCCGCGCCGGCGACGCCGATCGCGCAGGCCACGGCGACCAGCGCCGGCAGCCCGTCGACGGCCGCCAGGGCCAGCACCGCCAGGGCCGCGGCGAAGCTCACCGCGGGTAACACCACCCGGGCGCCGAGCCGGTCGGTGAGCACGCCGGCAGGGACCCGCACGAGGACGCCGACCACGATCGGGACGACGCCGAGCAGGGCCCAGGTCCCTTCGTCGAGACCGTAGCGGTGGGCCAGCTGCGGGCCGATCGGGCCGACCAGCATCCAGGTCCAGTAGTGCAGCACGTATCCGGCGGCCGCCACCGCCAGCGTCCAGGCCGCCCTGGCCCCCGGCGGCTTGTTGCCGCCTGCAGGCTCCGCCCGTCGCATCAACATCCGCCCAAGACCTCCAACGCAACACCGCTATTGATACTCAGCGTCCCAACGACAGAGGGACCTCTGTGGTTACGCCGGGCGCTGTGACGGGCGGCATATTTCCATACTTTGCCGGTAGGAATATGGTTCGGGAATGACGGCCCGTCCACCCCGCACGCTCGCCACGGTCACCGGCGCCGGCGGCCACCCCGGCACCTACGAACTGGCGCTCGATCCGGCCAGGTCCACCCTCGACACCGCGCGCCGGGTCGCCGAGCTGGCCGAGGCGGCCAGATTCGACGCGCTGTTCGTGCCCGACCTGCTCACCTTCGGCGCGCAGGGCACCATCGGCGCGCAGGAGCCGCTCGTGTACGTCGCGGCGCTGAGCCAGGTGACAACCCGGATCGGGCTGATCGCGACCGTCTCCACGACGTTCCACCACCCGTTCAACCTGGCCCGGCTGTTCGGCACGCTCGACCACGTGAGCAACGGCCGCGCCGCGTGGAACCTCGTCACGTCCTCGATCGGCGAGGAGAACTTCGGCCCGGACGGCCTGCCCGGCCCGGAGGAGCGCTACGCCCGCGCGGCGGAGACCCTGGACGTCGTCAACGCGCTCTGGGACAGCTGGGAACCCGGCGCCCTGCGGCTCGGGCCCGACGGCACGGCGATCCTCGACCGCGAGAAGGTGCGCCGGATCGACCACGCCGGCAGGTTCTTCAGCGTCGCCGGCCCGCTGAACATCCCGCCGCTGCCGCAGCGCCGGCCGGTGCAGATCCAGGCCGGACAGTCCGCGGCGGGCATCGAGCTCGGCGCCCGGTACGCCGAAGTGGTCTTCACCGCCCTGTCGACGCTGCCGATCGCCCGCGAGTTCACCGACCGGATCCGGGCCCGGGCCGCGACCTACGGCCGGCCGGCTGGACTGCCGCTCATCTTCAGCTCGCTGCACGCCACCTTCGGGTCGACCGAGGCCGAGGCGCTGCGGCGGGTGCGCGACCGGCACGACGCGATCGACTTCGACGCCGGCCGGGCTCTCGTCGCCGACATGCTCGGCGGCGGTGTCGACCTGTCCGAGGCGAAGCTCGACGATCCGCTGCCGGAACACCTGCTGCCCGACGTGTCCTCGGTGCACCGCCGCCGCGGCCGGGTCGAGATCTTCAGCGGGTACGCCCGCAGTGGGTACACGCTGCGTGAGCTCATCATCGCCGCCCAGGACACCGGACACTGGGCCGAGGCCGGCACGCCCGAGCAGATCGCCGACGCGGTCGAGGAGCGGTTCCGGGCCGGCGTGCTCGACGTGCTGTCGATCGGCGGCCTGGCGGATCCCCACGAGCATGATTTCGTCGTGCACGGCCTGCTGCACGAACTGCGCAAGCGGCGCATCGTCAAGGACGACTACCTCGGCCCTACCCTGCGTGACAACCTCGCGCTGCCGCCGCTCCCCGGCCGGTCCAACGAAAACTAATCCTATTGAAATAGTAGGGTATTTGATAGACTGGATTCATGCAGCTGAGCCTTCACCTGCCGTTCCAGCTCGCCGTGACGCGGTCCCTGCACCACGCCGCGCGCCTCGCCGCCGCCGGCATCGGCGGGCTCGGCACAGACGTGCCGGACCCGCAGCTGTGGGCCGAGATGGCACCCGACCTCGCGCTACGCCGGATCTCCCGGCAGGCCGAGGCGCACTACGCCGCAGCAACGAAAGGCAGGCCCTAGATGGACACGCACACGGCACTGCACCCCGCCGACCTGCGCCGGGTCTTCGGCGCGTTCCCGACCGGCGTCACGGCCATCGCCGCGTTCGTCGACGGGTCGCCCGTCGGGCTGGCCGCGAGCTCGTTCACGTCGGTGTCCCTCGATCCCCCGCTCGCCTCTGTCTGCATCGCCAAGACCTCGACGACCTGGCCGGTCCTGCGCCGGGCCGAGCGCCTCGGCGTCAGCGTCCTCAGCGCCGACCAGGAGCACCTGGGCCGCCAGCTGAGCTCCCGCACCGGCGACCGCTTCACCGGCGCCACCTGGCGGGCCAGCAACTTCGGCGAGATCCTGCTCGACGGCGCCTGCGCCTGGCTCGACTGCAGCATCGAACGCGAGCTGCCCGCCGGCGACCACGACATCGTCCTGCTGCGCATCCACGACCTGCACGCCGACCGCGGCGCCGAGCCGCTGGTGTTCCACCAGAGCAGCTTCGGCCGCCTGCACCGCGCCGCCTGACCATTTCTCAGCGGTGCGCCACACCCAGGGTGTGCAGGATCGCCGCCTCGGCGTCCGCCCAGGTCTCGGTGTGCCGGACCCAATCCGGCGCCGGTGCCGGCTGCCGGCCGAACAGGTACCGGTGGGCCACGACGCCACGCAGGGCCTGATGGACGTCGAGCTTGTCGTCGACGAAGTGGGTGATCCCCAGCTGCGCGCAGTGCACGGCCTTGTCGGGCCGCTTGAGGCAGAAGCGGAGGTGCTCGCGCGGGATGCCGGTCCGCGCCGCGAAGTCGTGATGGTCGAGCCACTGCCGGGTGTGCCGCTGGACGCGTTCGCCGCACTTGGAGACCAGCCACACCTGCTCGAAGCGCGGCACGAGCCGGGCCAGGGCCTCGAAGGCACCGGGCACGGCCGGGGTGGCCAGCATCCGGGCGGTGTCGCCGCTGAAGAACTGGGTGTCGCTGCTGCCGGGGACGACGCCCCCACCGATGATGACCCGGCCGATGTCGACGCCGAGCCGGAGATGCTGCGTGTTCATGCCTCTCAGCGTGGGCCACGGCACCGATAGCGCGGAACTATTCTTCTCACCGTAGCTATAGTCTGCAGCTATGGCTGTCTCCCCGGACGCGCTCGCCTCGTTCGTGGTGTTCGCCGACCATCTGAACTTCACCCGCGCCGCCGCGCAGCTGCGCATCTCGCAACCAGCCCTGCACGTGAAGATCGCGAAGCTGGCGCGGGAGCTGGGGCGGCCGCTGTATCACCGTGCCGGCCGCCGCCTGGTGCTCACCGCGGACGGCGAGGCGGTGGCCCGGTTCGCCCGCGCGCACGACGAGCGGCTGGCGCAGTTCCTGGCCGAGTTCGCCGGCCTCGCGCCACAGCGACCGGTGGTGCTCGCCGCCGGGCAGGGCGCCTACCTGTACCTGCTCGGCGACACGATCCGGGCCGTCCTGGCCGACGAGCCGACCCGGCTCCGCCTCATCAACTGCGACCACCGGCAGATGCTGGCCGCCGTGCGCACCGGTCAGGCGCAGCTCGGGGTGAGCGTGCTCGACGTGCTGCCCGAGGACCTGACCGCGGTGGAGCTCGCAACGTTCCCGCAGGTGCTGTTCGTGCCGTCCGGGCACCGGCTGGCCCGGCGCCGCTCGGTGCGGTTGCGGGACCTGGCGGGCTCGCGCCTGGTCGTACCCCCGCAGCACCGACCACACAGAGTGCTGCTGGAACAGGCGATGCGGGCGACCGGAGCCGAGTGGACGGTCGCGGTGGAGGCCGAGGGCTGGCCGCTGATCGCGCAGTTCGTCACGCTCGGGGTGGGGCTCGCCGTGGTGAACGGGTGCGTGCCACCGCCGGCGGGGCTGGTCGCGCGGCCCGTGCAGGACCTGCCGCCGGTCACGTATCACCTGGTGCATCAACCGGCGGCGCTGACCGACCCGCGGGTGGCGGGCCTGGCGGAGCGGATCCTGTCGCGCGGCTGAAACTTTCACCTTTGGTCTCTGGTTCATCTCTCTGGTTATCGCAGCGGCAAATCCTGCAACAAACCTGCACATCATTGCCCTTGTCCTTGAGGAAAGCGCTTTCCTAGAATCGGGTTCCGTCGATGCAGATCAGCGCCGCTCCCCCGCCTGGGAACCGCCCTCCTGACTGCGCACCGGAGGTTTTCATGAGCCCAACTGCCCTGCGCGTGCGACGGCACGCGCTGCGAGCCTCGGTCGCGGCCCTCGCCACGACCGTCGTCGGCGCCGCGATCGGCGTCGCCCTGTCCACCACCGAGGCGTCCGCCGCGACCGGCGGCGTCACCGGCTATGCCACTCAGAACGGCGGCACCACCGGCGGCGCCGGCGGGCAGACGGTCCGCGCCACCACCGGCACAGCCATCCACACCGCGCTGTGCAACCGCGCCAGCAGCAGCACCCCGATCATCATCCAGGTCGAGGGCACCATCAACCACGGCAACACGACCAAGGTCTCGGGCTCCAGCTGCAACACCGCCGCCGACAAGATCGAGCTCAAGGAGATCAGCAACGTCACGATCATCGGCGTCGGCAGCGGCGCGGTCTTCGACCAGCTGGGCATCCACATCCGCGACTCGAGCAACATCATCATCCAGAACGTCACGGTGCGGAACGTGAAAAAATCGGGCTCCCCCACGTCCAACGGCGGCGACGCCATCGGCATGGAGAGCACCGTGCGCAACGTCTGGGTCGACCACGCCTCGCTCGAGGCGTCCGGCGGCGAGTCCGCGGGCTACGACGGCCTGTTCGACCTCAAGGACGACGTGCAGTACGTGACGCTGTCCTACAGCACGCTTCGCAATTCCGGGCGCGGCGGGCTCATCGGCTCCAGCGAGAGCGACCGCGGCAACAGCTTCATCACGTTCCACCACAACAGCTACACGAACATCGACTCCCGCACGCCGCTGCTGCGAGGCGGTATCGCGCACATCTACAACAACTCCTACGTCAGCCTCAACGAGTCCGGCATCAACTCCCGCGCGGGCGCCCGTGCGCGCATCGACAACAACTACTTCAAGAACTCCAAGGACGTCATCGGTACGTTCTACACCAGCGAAGCCGGATTCTGGCAGGTCAGCGGCAACATCTTCGACAACGTGACCTGGTCGGCGAAGGGCACCGACAACAACCCTGCCGGCCCGAACCCGACGTCGAACACCAGCGTCAGCATCCCCTACTCCTTCGCCCTCGACCCGGCAAGCTGCGTGCCCGACGTGGTCAGCCGCACCGCCGGCGCGAACAAGGGCCTGCAGGTCTCCGACGGCAGCTGCACCCCGACCAGCCCCACCGGCGGCCCGACGTCCTCTTCCCCCCGCCCCTCCTCACCCGGCCCGTCCTCGCCGGCCCCGTCCTCGCCCGGCCCGACGTCCGGCGGCACCAACCTCAGCATCGGCGCCGGCTCCGACGGCTCCAGCAAGGCCAGCGGCACCAGCTACGGCGATGTCCGCGACGGCAACCTGAGCACGTACTGGTCCCCGAACGGCACCACCGGGTCCATCTCCATCAAGTGGAGCTCCGCCACCTCCATCACCCGGATCAACATCCGCGAGGCCTCGGGCGCCACCGGCCTCATCCGCAACTGGCGCGTCCTCAACGGTGACACCGGCGCGGTCCTCGCCTCGGGCACCGGCGCGGGCGTCATCACCTTCTCCAGCACCTCGACGAAGAAGGTGACCTTCGAAATCACCACCGCGACGGGCACGCCGCGAGTGGCAGAGTTCGAGACCTACGCCTGAGTTTTCCGATCCGGTGGGCGGGGACCACGGTCCCCGCCCACCGGCTTTGCCGTGCCACTGGGCTTTACCTCGCCCACCGCTTTGCCGTGCCACTGGGCTTTACCTCGCCCACCGCTTTGCCGTGCCACTGGGCTTTACCTCGCCCACCGGCCTGCCGTGCTTGCTGACTTTGCCGCGCCCACCGGCTTTGCCGTGCCCGCTGGCTCTACCTCGCCCACCGCTTTCCCGCGCCCACCCACTTCCCCGCGCCCACCCACTTCCCCGCGCCCACCCGCTTTCCCGCGCCCACCCGCTTTCCAGTGCCCACCGCTTTCCCGTGCCGACTGGCTCGCCGTGCCGACTGGCTCGCCGTGCCCACTGGCTTGCCGTCACCACAGCGACGTCTGGTCCGGATGCCGGACGATCCGGCGTCGAGCCGTCTCCTCGGCCTCGTCCCGCACCCACGACTCAGGTCCCAGTTTGAGCTCCTCCCTGGCCCACACGGCGGGCCCCTGGCCCGCCAGCCAGGCACCGAACCACTCCGGCAGCGTGAGGTGCAGCTTGCACTCTTCGCCCTCGTCAGACCACCACATCTGGCCCTGCGGATCCCGGCAGTCCAGAAACACGAACATCGCGCAGCCGAGTTCGCAGAACATCACGACACCACGCGGCGGTCAGGGATGTTCGCCGGGCTCGATCTCCGCGGCGAGGCGCTCCTCGTACCGGTCGACGATACCCTCGCCGAAGGTCCAGAAGCCGCCGTCCAGGCCCATGACGCCCCCGTGCGGCCCGATCTGGCCGTTCGCAAGCTCCACGTAGATGCGGCGCAGCAACGGCGGCAACGGATACCCGATCGCCGACTCGGCCGCCGCGACAGCCTGCGCCGACACCGGTCGAGGCAACGGCGAACTGACCGTCGAGTCGTCGCCCTCGCCGACCAGTGGCCCGAGATCCGCGAGCGGCTGCACGCGCTCGCGACGGCCGCCGGATAGCATCGGGCGCCGTGGACGAAGACCGACAGGTGCGCAGGATCCGGCCGTACTACTGGGGCGCCATCTATCTCATGGACACCGCCTGCCAGGAAGCGTTCGACATCGGCTTCGACGGCGACGGGCCGGTGTTCTCCACCGCGTCGCACATCGCGATCGCTGTCACGCACGCCGGCACGGTCGACGAAGGCGAGGCGGACGTGACGCTCCTCGTGCGGGTCGAGCCGGGCCGGGTCGACGGGATGCCGCACGAGGTCGCGTTCGACGTGCCGTCCGGCCTGCTCTACGTGGGCGACGCCGACGGCAGCGACGACATCCCGCTCGACCCGCCGGGCCGGTGGCTGCTGCAGGTCGCCGTCGACGATCCGCGCGAAGCCCGCCACATCGAGATCGTGGCGTCGCCACTCTGACCAGCCACTGCGCACAGCCGCCGCCAGGGCACAGCCGACGTCACTCCACAGGCGTCTCCACGGCACCTCGATCAGCCCCTTCAACATGCCCGGAACCTACCGCCGGGGTACGACACTTTTCCGAGCCGCTCGGCGGTGCCGTCGCCAGCGGCCGGGGGCGCGGCCTCGTAAGGTGGGCGAATGCCTGAATCTGTCCCGACCGGTTCGCGGCCCGGGCTGCACCGCATGCTGGCCGAGGCTCGCCCCGGGGTCCTGCTGTTCAGCCTGACGCCGCCGCGGCGCAACGCGACCGACGAGCGCATCAAGGAGATCGCGGCCGTCACGCTGCAGCGCCTCGCCCCGCTCGACGTCGACGGGCTCATCCTGTACGACATCGACGACGAGTCCGACCGTAACCCGGACGAGCGGCCGTTTCCCTATCTGCCCACGATGGACCCGGCCCGGTACCACGCCGAGCATCTCGGTGGCTGGGACCGGCCGGCGGTGATCTACCGGTGCGTCGGCAAGTACGACGAGGCAGACCTGGCCGACTGGCTGCGGCAGGCCGACACGGACCGGGTGCTCGGGGTGTTCGTCGGCGCCTCCACCGGCGACAAGCGGGTGCGCACGAACATGCGCCGGGCGCACGCGCTGCGCCAGGAGGTGCGACCGGACCTGCCGCTCGGCGGGGTCGTCATCGGCGAGCGGCACACCCGCAGCGGCGACGAGCACCTGCGGATGCTGGCCAAGCAGGAGCGGGGCTGCACCTTCTTCGTGTCGCAGGTCGTCTACGACGTGAACGAGACGAAGAACCTCATCTCCGACTACGTCTATGAATGCCGGTCGCGCGGCACGGCACCCCGGACGGTCGTGTTCACATTGTCGCTGTGCGGGTCGCTGAAGACCCTGGAGTTCGTCCGCTGGCTCGGTGTCGAGGTGCCCCGGTGGCTGCAGAACTCGATCCGGCACTCCAACGACCCTCTCGCGGAGTCCTACCGGCAGGCCCTCGCCATCGCCCGGGACCTGGTCGACTTCTGTGAGCATCTGGGCATGCCGTACGGGTTCAACGTGGAGAGCGTCTCGATCCGCAAGGCGGAGATCGAGGCCACCATCAACCTCGCCGCCGACGTCGCCGCAATCCTGGGGCGATGACCCGGCCCCCGTAGGGTTACCTTCGTAGCGAAGATACCTTCGTGTGCGATATATTGGCCGCATGCGGGAACCGACCTTCCTCATCCTCACCGCGCTGGCACGCGCGCCGATGCATGGTTACGGGCTGATCCAGGAGGTAGCCGAGCTGTCCGGGGGGACGCTCGAACTACGACCCGGCACGCTGTACGGCGCCCTCGACCGCCTCACCGACGACGGGCTCGTCTCGCTCGATCGGCAGGAGATCGTCGACGGCCGCGCCCGCAAGTACTACCGCCTCACCGATCACGGCGATGCCGCGCTGCGGGTGGAGACCGAGCGCCTGCGCCGCAGCGTGGAAGCGGCGACCCGGCGGCTGGCACTGCGACCGGCGTTCCCCGCCGGCCCGTCCGTCACCGGCGGCCCGGCAATTGCCGGCGGCCCGGCAATTGCCGGCGGCCCGGCGATCGCGGGGGGTGTCGCATGAGCGACGAGCTTCGCGACCGGTACCGCACGCTGCTGCGCTGCTACCCGTCCGCCTATCGGGCCGAGCGCGGCGACGAGATCATCGACACGTACCTCGACCTCGCCAAGCCCGGACAGGACCGGCCGCGCGCCGCCGACGTGATCGACCTGGTCCGTGGCGGCGCCCGCCAACACCTGCGCGCCCGCCACGCGCTCGGGCTCGCCGACTCGGTGCCGTTCGCCGCACAACTCGCGCTGATGACCGCCGCCACGCTCGCCGCGCTGTGGCTCGGCACTGTGGAGCTGATCACCATCCCCGACCGCGTCATGGAGCATCCGCTGGTGCCGTTCGGGACGTTCGCCGCCGTCGCGTGGATCGCCTGGCTGCTCGCACCGCTCGCCGCGCTGTTCGGCCTCGGTCGGCCCGCGGTCGCTCTGGCACTGCTCACGACGGTGGCGGTCGTCCCGATGGCCGCGCTGGGCGAATACGCCCGGCCGACGCTGTTCGTGCTGGTGCCGCAGGTCGCGCTCGGCCTCGTCGCGTTGCGCGTGCCCACACGGCGCTGGTCACCCCTCACCGCGGCCGGACTCGCGCTGGCCGGGGTGACGGCGTGGCTGGCGGTGGCCTACAGGCCGACCACCACGGACTACTACGCCCTGCTCAGCGTGACGCAGATCGCCGGGGTCGTCCTGGCACTGGTCATCGCGGCCTCGGGCGTGGTGTTCGGCGTCCGCCGGGACTCCCGCCGCTGGTGGCCGGCGCTGATCCTGCTCGGCCCGGTGCTGCTGCTCGGCATGACGCTGCCCCCGTCGGGAAACTCGCTGCCGTGGCCGACCTGGGGTGTCGCAGTGGTGTCGGCCGGGGTCGCGGTGGTGACTGCGGTGGCCGCACTGCCGGCGACGCTATGGCTGCGGAGTCAGCTGTGGCGGGACCCGCACGGCGGCTGCCCCACCTGCGGCCGCTGACCCTGCACGGCACGCGTCACCGTGTGCTGCGCAAGTGACCGTGCGCGGCACACATAACCGCGCACGGCGCAAGCAACCGTGTGGGCGCAAGCAACCGTGTGGGCGCAAGTGACCGTGTGCGGCATGCGTAACCGCGCACGGCGCAGCAACCGTGTGCTGCGCGAGTGATTGTGTGCGCCACGCGTAGCCGTGCACGGCGCAAGTAGCCGTGCGCAGCGCAGGTGACCGTGTGCTGCGCGCGTTGCACCCCTGCGGCCCACCGACCGTTTGCGGCGCGCGCAGCACCACTGGCGTCGGCCTGCGGTTTGCGGCACGCGTAACTGCGTGTGCTGCGCGAGTGATTGTGTGCGCCACGCGTAGCCGTGCACGGCGCAGGTGACCGTGTGCTGCGCGCGTTGCACCCCCTACGGCCCGCTGGCCGTTTGCGGCGCGCGCAGCACCACCAGCGCCGGCCTGCGGTTTGCGGCACGCGTAACTGCGTGTGCTGCGCTGCACCACCGCCGGCCGCTGGCGAGGCCACTGGACCAGTGCGCGCCGTCGCTACAGTCGGCTGCGTGACCGACGAACCTTCAGACCTCGATCTGGATGTGCTCGCCGGTCTCGTGCTCGCCGCGGACCTGGTGCCGTGGCCGGGTGGTCCGGGTCCGGTGTGGGGCAAGGTGCGCGCGCTCCTGACCGTGGCGGTCAGGCTGGCCCTGGAGATCGACAGCTTTGCCGAGTTCGGCGGCGCGCTGGTCATCACGAGGCTGGACAACGGCGCGACGGTGCAGTTGACGGGGTCACGCTGGGAGGACAAGCAACTGCTGACATACGTCCGGCTGCAGCTCGCCGAGCTGACCGCGGGCGAGTTCCTGGACCGGTGGGGAGTCGACCCCGCCGCCCTGCGAGGCGGACCCGGCCCGCGAGACGAGGCTGGTCCGCGAGACGGGTCCGGGTCGCAGGACGGGTCGCGGGACGGGTCCGGGTCGCAGGACGAGCCGGCGTAGGTCTGCGGTCAGACGGTCAGCAGGCGGTCGAGCAGCTGGTGGTACTGCAGGACGGTGTCACGCATGCCCTCGGTGCTGTCCGATGACCGGGCGCCGGCGCGTTCGAGTTGCTCCTCACGGTCGTGGACGCTGTCGGCCAGGGATTGCACGGCCTCGTCCACGAGCTGGCGCGCCTCGGTGACGCTGCCGCGCGGGTCCTCCACGAAGTGGGTCTGCACGTCGTGCCAGCGGTGCCGGAACTCGTCGGCCTTGGTGGTATCCCAGATTCCGGGGCCCTGCGGGATGCCGGATTCCGGCGAGGTGGCCTGCTGTGCCTGCGCCGGTTCGGATTGCGTCGGCGGTGTCGTCGGTACGTCGGTGCCGGCGCGAACCTGTTCCGCTCCGGTCGCGCCCTGCGGCGTGTCAAACGTTTCCGGCGCCTGCCGGGTCTGCTGAGCCTGGGCTGACTGCGGCGTCTCAAACGTCTCCGGCGGCTGCTGGGGCTGCTGCGGCTGCTGCGGCTGCTGGGGTCCGGCCGGCTGCGGCGCCTCGGGCTGCGCCGCCCCGGACGCGTAGTAGGGCTGTCGGCTTCCGGCTGGATCGGTCGAATCACGCATCGCGATCGCGCCTTCCTGGGAGTTCTAGCCTGTCCTTGCTTCCTCAGCCGTGCTGTGGCATCGGCCTTTCTCAGCCGTGCCGTGGCATCGGCTGGCCGCCGCCCGACGTGTCGCCGAGCAGTTCGGCGAACAGTGAGCGGTAGTGCATCAGCGCCTGACGGAGCTGCTCCGTCGACGCCTGCCCGCGCTCGTTCACCTTGTTGATCTCGTGTGCGTCGCGGTAGTGGCCGAGCGTCTCGGCGTGATCGACGCTGAGGTCCTGCACGCGGGTGTCGTAGTCGTCGATGGGGTACCCACGCTCGCCCATCACCTTCGTCACGAGCTCGTCGGCCTCGCGGGTGGCGGCCTCCGGCTCCTCCACGAAGTGCGCCTGCATGCGCTCCCACTGCTCGGCGTACCGCTGCCGCTGCTGCGGATCGAGCTCCTTGAGCTGCAGCTCGGCGTGGCGACGCTCGCGGTCCTGCAGGTCGCGTTCGGCGGCCCGGCGGCTGTGCTGCTCGCCCACCGCCCGATCGTATTCTGGTCCGAACCGGCGCCGCAGCGCCTCGGTCCGGCGATGGCGACTGACGGCGACGGCTGCGATCGCGATGATCGCGAGCACGATGATGACGATGGCGGCAACGGTGGCAGTCGAGGACATCACAGATCCTTTCCGGGGAGCCACGACCGACGCTAACCCGCCTCCTGGCAGCCGACCTCACCCTCTCGACGGCCGGTCATCTGGCGTACGCCAGGTCGTGGGGCGCCAGGCGGTGCCGCGGCCCGGCGGCGCGGAGCACCACGTCGAGCACCCGGTCCGGGTCGGCGGCGTAGCTGGTGCTGAACCAGGCCATGTTCGCCTCGACCACCGCCCAGTGCTCATCGCCGCGGTCGGCATCGCTAGCGAGCCCGACGTCGACGACGACAGCGCTGGGCAGGCTGCCGGCGCAGGCGTAAAGCAGCCGGGCGGCAAAGTCGAGCACGGCGTCGCGGTGCGGATCGACAGAAAGGCGCGGACCAGAAACGTGCGGACCAGAAACGTGCGGACCAGAGAGGTGCGGACCGCCGGAGAGGGGCGCCGGGTCGAGCCGGCCGTGGGTGGCGTACCGGCTGGCGGCGTGCACCGTGCCGTCCAGGATGAACAGCCGGTACTCCACCAGGAACGTGACGATCCCGCTGACCAGCACCGGGGTGTCCGCAGGGTGCCGCCCGTCGGCCGGCAGCCGCGAGCCGTCGGCGTAGACGGCGGCCGGCAGCCACTTGTCCCGCGGCGGCTTGACGAACATCGGGGTCCGGGACCAGCGCGCCTCCCCGAGCGTGGTGATGCTGATGTCGCGGTGGACGAAGTGGTACGGCAACCGCGCCAGCCAGTCGTCGGCGGGTTCGAGCAGCGCCAGGTCCAGGTCGGCGGCGACCGCCGCGGCGAAGGTTGGGCCGCCGTAGAGGTGCCCGTCCCCGAGGCGCCGCAGCCGGTCCGGCACGGCCGTGCCGGTCAACTGTTCCACCGCCATGCCCCTGCGCCGGGCCGCGGCGGCGAGCAGTTCGGCGGTGTCGTCCAGCTTCACGGGGAGCACGAGGAGCATGGCCCGTCATTCTGGCGGTCGGCGGTGCCGCCGTCGCGCGGGTTTCCGCACCACCGCGTGTGATCGCGGCGGTGGCGGGTAGCTCGGACGGTATGCCTCAGGTCAAGTCGACGGCCGCCGGACAGCGGCCCAGGTCGGATGCATGGCAGTCAGCGCTCACCGTGGTGCAGGAGGCCATGCCGCCGCACATCCCGGACGGCCTCCACGAGATGACGGTCGTCGTGGAGTTCCCGCCCGGTGACCCTGGCACTCCGCCGCACCGGCACACCGGCCCGGCGTTCGGCTACGTGCTGGACGGCGAGATGGTGTTCGAGCTCGAGGGCGAACCACCCCGGGTCCTGCACGCCGGTGAGGCGTTCTGGGAGCCGGGCGGCGACGTCATCCACTACCAGGACGGCAATGCCCGCACCGACGTCCCGGTGCGGTTCATGGTCACCATGTTCTGCGACCCGGACAAGCCGATGCTCACCCTCGTGGAGGAGGACGAGCTGGCCCGGCGCGCGGATCGCCGGAAGGGGGCAACCGCATGAAGGTGGCCGTTATCGGGGGTACCGGCCTCATCGGCGCGCAGGTCGTCCAGCTGCTGGACGAGGCCGGGCACGAGGCAGTGCCGCACTCGCCGGCCACGGGCCTGGACCTGCTCAGCGGGCAGGGCGTCGCCGACGCGGTGCGCGGCGCCGACGTCGTCGTCAACCTGACGAACTCGCCGACGTTCGACGACGCGTCACCGGCGTTCTTCCGCACGAGCATGAACAACCTCCTCGCGGCCGCCGGCGACGCCGACGTCGGCCACGCGGTCGTCCTGTCGATCGTCGGCGCCGACCGGGTGCCCGACCTCGCTTACTACCGGGCCAAGGTCCTGCAGGAGGACCTGCTCAAGGCCGGCCCGGTGCCGTACTCCATCGTCCGGGCCACCCAGTTCTTCGAGTTCGTCGACGCGGTGCTGTCCTGGACCTCCGACGAGAACACCGTCCGCCTCCCGGCCACCCTGGTCCAGCCGATGGCCGCCGCCGACGTCGCCCGCGCCGTGGCCGACGTCAGCCTGGGCGCGCCGCTGCAGGGCACCCGCGACGTGGCCGGGCCCGAGGTCTTCGCCCTCGACGAGCTGGGCCGCATCACCCTCGCCGCGCACAGCGACGACCGCAAGGTGGTCACCGACGCGACCGCCGGCATGTTCGCTGCGGTGCCGGGCGACGCCCTGGTCGCCAGGGGCGACGCCGTCATCGCCCCGACGACGTACCGCGACTGGCTCGCCCGCCGCCGGCTGAAGACCGTCCGCGGAAGCGGCTGATCACCGGGCGTGGAAGCGGCTCCAGAACGCCGCGTCCAGTTCGGCCTTCACCGCCGTATCCTCGCCCTGTTCCTGGAACAGGGCGAGGGCCTCCGCGGCCTTGCCCCGCCGGATCAGCAGCGTCGCCAGGTCGTCGACCCACAGGTCGGTGCGGTCGACGGCGTCCAGCACCGCCCCCGCGTCGTCCGGCCGGCCCGCGTCGATGAGCAGATCCGCCAGGCACGAGGCGACCCGCCAGGTGCGCACGTCCGGCCGGTCGCGCAGCCAGGCGATCGCCGACTCGATGCGGCCGGCCCGCACGAGCACCGCGGCGCGTTCCAGGTGCAGGTCGGCACCCATGCCGTCACGGGCGCCGAGGTCGTCGACAAACGCGAGCGCCTCGTCGGTGCGGCCGCGCTCGACCAGCAGATCGCACAGTTCGCCGACGACACACCCGGCGTGCTCGCCCATCGTCGCCGGCACCGGACGCAGCACGTCGATCGCCTCGCCGATCCTGCCGTGCCGGGTCAGCAGGCGGGCCAGGAACACCGCCGCGTCCGGCGCCGCGATGTAGGGCCGCGTCACCTCGACCGCATCATCGACCCGGCCCCGCTCCTCCAGCCAGGTGGCCAGGCGCAGCGCGGCGACCTCGCCGCCGGCTCCGGCCACCAGGTCGCGCAGCTGCGCCTCCCGCTCGTGCCGGGCCAGGATGTCGGCGAGTGGCGCGACGTCGTTCACAGCCACCAGGTGGTCGCGGAGCACCGCCACCGCCTCGTCCACCTTCTCCTGCCGCTCCAGCACCGTGGCCAGCAGCTCCGCGGGGCGCAGCAGCGGGCAGACGGTGCCGAGCTGGTCCCGGAGCAGCCTGGCGAGCTCGTCGTCGTGACCGGTGGTCAGCCGGACCAGCGGTTCGGCGTAGCTCCGGTCCGCGATGCACGGCAGCAGCATCGCCACGATCTCGTCCGTGCGGCCCTGCCGGGCCAGCAGCTCCGCCAGCAGCGGACCGGTGTGCGGGCCACCGGCCGTCGCGTGCCGCCGCACGAGGGTGAGGGCCTCGTCGGTGCGGTCGTGCGCGTCGAGGATGCCGGCGAGTGCGTCCACCGCGGCCCAGCGGCCGGCGTCGGCCAACGGGCGCAGTGCCTCGGCAGCAGCCTCCCAGCGACCGTGCGCGAGCTGTACCCCCGCCAAACCTTGCGCACAGGCGAAGTCGCCGGCGTCCGCGAGCCGGCGCACCTCGTCGTGGTGGCCGTGCTCGATGAGGACGGCCACCACGTCGGCCGGCAGGTCCGCCGCGTCGGGTCCTATGGCGAGGCAGGATAGTCACCCGCGAGTCAGCGGACCCCCATGGCCTTCAGGACGTCAACGACCAGGCGGGTGAAGCCGCTGGCAAGGAGGGTCGCAGCGATCGCCGTGAGCAGGATGCCGGCGACCCGGTCCAGGATCATGCGGGCGCGGTCGGACAGGCGGCGGCCCGCGTGGCCGGCGACGTAGACGCAGAGGCCGGTGATCGCGGCGTACGCCAGGGCGGCGACGGTCAGAGCCAGGACGCCGGTGACGCCGGTGACCTGGGCCCGGAAACTGATCAGGACGGCGATCGTGGCCCCGCCGACGGTGAGCGGGAACGTGAGCGGCATGAACACGATCGAGCGCCACGAGGTGGACGGCGGGGCGATCGCCGCGTCGCCGGCGCCGGCCGCGGGGTCGTCGCTTTTCCCGAGCATCATCGGCACGGCCGCGATCATCAGGGCGATGCCACCGGTCGCGGAGAGCGCGGCGGTCGACAGGCCGAGCAGTTCCAGCAGCGGCTCGCCGACGAGGATCGTCACGACAGCGATCGCGGCGACGTTGACGAACAGGCCGAGCGCGAGACGCTGATGCTGCCTGGTGTCGACGGGTTGCAACACCGGGATGTACGACGACACGGCGGCGACCGGGCTGTACAGGCCGACGAGGGCCAGCAGCAACAGGACCGCCAGTTCGGCGTTGTCCACATCGGACATCGTGGTCGGGTCACAGCCCGTCGCGGAGGATCGGGCAGGTCATGCAGTGGCCGCCGCCGCGGCCCTTGCCGAGCTCGAACCCCTCGATCTCGACCACCTGGACGCCGTGGTCGCGCAGGTTGCGGTTGGTGTACTCGTTCTTGTGATACCCGACGACGACGCCGGGTTCGATCGCGACGAAGTTGCAGCCGCTGTCCCACTGCTCGCGGGCGCGCTGGTCGGGGTCGCCGCCGGTCGGGATGACGTCGAGGTGGCCGATGCCGAGCGCGTCCTCGAACGCGGCGACGAGCCCCTTGTCGCGGCGCACGTCGAGCGCGCCGGGGCGGTCGCCGGGGAAGAGCGTGAACGCGGTGGCGCCCTCGACGACCGGCGGGTAGCCGGTGGCCTTGTCCCGGTCGACGAGGGTGAAGACGGTGTCCAGATGCATGTACGAGCGGCTCGGCGGGATCTGCACGGCGATCACCCGGCTGGCGGCGCCCTGCGCGAACAGGGCGAGCGCGAGGTGCTCGACCATGTGCGGGCTGGTGCGTTCGCTGACCCCGACGGCGACGGCGCCGTTGCCGATCGGCATCATGTCGCCGCCTTCCAGGCAGGCGCGACCGAAGTCCTCCTCGTCGAAGCTGCCGTCGTCACCCATCGGCGGGTACCAGTACCGGAAGTCCGCCCCGGCGAACATCGGATGGTGGTGGTAGACGATGCTCTGGTTGATCGTCTCCAGCCGCCTCGCGTGGAAGAACAGCGGGTTGAGCGACACGCCGCCGTACAGCCACGCGGACGGGTCGCGCTGGTACAGCGAGTTCGGCAGCGCCGGCAGGATGAACGCCCGCGGCTGCGCGAGGGCCGCGACCAGCGAGTGGCGGTCGAGGTCGGCGTGGCGCTCCCGGACCCGGTCGATGAACTCGGCCTTGGTGAGACCGCCGATGAGGTGCCGGGCGAGGGTCTCACCGTCCCAGCCGGCGAGCTCCTCGCGGACCGGGTCGAGCAGGGCCGGCCCGACGGACAGGTGGGTGACCGTGCGCTCGACCGCGTGCCGGCGGGCCTCCGGGCTCTCCAGCGCCTCGGCGAGCAGCCGCTGGTGGTGGTACACCTCGACGCCGTGCCCGCGCAGCATCGCGACGAACTCGTCGTGCTCCGCCTGGGCGCGGTTCACCCACGGCAGGTCGTCGAAGAGCAGCTCCTCCCGGTTGTTCGGGGTCAGCCGCTGCAGGCTGAGGTCGGGCCGGTGCACGATCACTTTGCGGAGCCGGCCGACCTCCGACGCAACCCCAAACAACGGTCCGGGCATCCCGACCCTCCGCCCCTCGGCGCCCCTGAGGTGGGACGCGGCGGGCCCGCACTACCCCGCCGGGACGGCTCCACACCTCACAGCCATTCGACTTCTCCGGTGTCCAGGTCGTCGCGGGCACCGACGATCTTCAGCGTGCCGGCGGTGACGGCGGCGGACAGGATCGCCTTGGTGCCCAGGTCAGCGACGATGTTGGTGACGTTGTGGCGCACGGAGGCGTCGAGCATGTCGGTCGCCTTCTCCTCCTCGGCCTTCGCCACGGCCGGCTTGATCGCGGTGACGAGGGCGTCGATGTCGGTGCCGCTGGGCGCCGAGTTCTTCTCCACCGCCTCGACGGTCGCCTTCACGGCGCCGCACTTCTCGTGGCCCACGACGACAAGCAGTGGGATCTTCAGCTCCGCGACGCCGTACTGGATGCTGCCCAGCACCGCATGATCGACGACCTGGCCGGCGGTGCGGGTCACGAACAGGTCGCCGAGACCCTGGTCGAAGACGATCTCCGGGGGCACCCGTGAGTCGACGCACGACAAGATGCAGGCGAACGGGTGCTGCCCCGCGGCGAGCGTGGCCCGATACCCGGTGTCCTGGTCGGGGCGGCGCACACCGCCGGAGGCGAAACGCTCACCGCCCGCCTTGAGCCGCTCAAGGGCCTCGGTCGGGTTGGTGACCGCCGGCTCGGCCGGCGCCGCCGAACTCGGTGCCTCGCTGACAGTGCGATCCTCGGTCTTCGTGCCGCACGCGGCGGCGGCAACCCCGACCCCGGCGAGCAGTCCGAGGCGGAGCGCGGTGCGGCGGGTCGACGGTTCTGGCATGTCCACGGCCTAACCTCCAGAGACAACACTTCGCTACTCTCCGTAGTGAAGCACTGGCTGGGTGCTACTGAGGGTGAACCGGCGAACGCTCATCGGTCAGACCAATCGGCCCGCCCGACGGCCCCGCCCGGCCCGCCGGAAGGCCGCCGGCCCAACCGGACGCCCATCAGCCCGGCCCGCCGGGACGCCCGTCAGCCCGACCAGCGGACCGCACGCCAGCCAGTCCGGCCAGCGGACCGCAGCACCCACCAGCCAAACCAGCCGGACCACCCGCCAGCCCAATGCCAGCCAGTCCGACCAGCGGACCACAGCACCCACCCAGCCAAGCCAGCCGGACCACCCACCAGCCCCAGGCCAGCCGGACCACCCGCCAGCCGGACCGGACCCACCCGTCAGCCAGGCCAGTCGGACAGCACGTAACGGCGGATCAGCGCCGCGTGCGACAGCGGGGTCGTCAGGTCGGCGACGTCACCGTTGGTGGTGTAGTCGAGCAGAACGACGTCACCCTCGTCCGCGACCCGCCGCAGCGCATCGACCTGCTCGGCGGCCCGGTGCTCCAGCACCCACCGGTAGACCGGTAAGTAGATCTGGCGCCGCGCGGACTCGTAGTCCAGCAACGTGTCGCCGGTCAGGCCACGCCGGTGGCCGCGCGTCGGGCCGAACGCGCTGACCGTCCGCTTCAACCCGCTCATGCTCGTCACGTCCAGCTTCGCCGGGTCGACGTCGGCGGCGTCGAACACCTTCAACCCCTGCCAGATGCCCTCCACCGACTGCGCCACCGTGCCAGGGCTGAACGGCACCGGGATGCCGCCGTGCGGATAGAACGGACTCAGCCGCACCCACGGCTGCGGGCCGCGGGACGTCACGTCCAGGATCGTCGCCCCCGGGAACTCGGCCGCCAGGGACGCCTGTCCCCGCCGCCGGCTCGCTACATATACCACCATCGAGTTCCCCTCCCCCGTCGCACATATCTTGCCCGGGGGGTACGACAATTTTCTGTATGGAGGATCCGTACGACCTCGCCAGGTTCGTCACCGCCCAGGAGGACAGTTACGACGACGCGATCGATGAACTGCGTCGCGGACAGAAGCGCAGCCACTGGATGTGGTTCGTGTTTCCGCAGGTGGCCGGGCTTGGGTCGAGCTACGCCGCGCAGCGCTTCGCGATCTCGTCGCTGGACGAGGCCCGCGCGTACCTGCAGCATCCGGTCCTCGGTCCGCGGCTGCACGAGTGCGCCGAGGCGATGCTCGGCAACACGGAGGCGACCGCGCACCAGGTCCTCGGCGACATCGACGCGATGAAGCTGCGCTCGTCTATGACGCTGTTCCAGCTGGCCGCGCCGCAGGAGTCGGTGTTCGGCCGGGTCATCGACCGGTTCTTCGAGGGCGCCCCGGACGCCGAGACGATCCGCCGCGTCTGAACATGGCGAAGGCCGGTCACCGAGTCGGTGGCCGGCCTCACGCCAGGGGCAGGGTGGTGCGGGTGGGTTACGCCGAGACGGTGTTGATCTCGGTCGCCGACGCGAACGCCGAGTCCAGCTGGTGCTGCAGCGCGTCCAGCTCGCTCCACTCAGCGGCGTGGTACTGCTCGGAACCCTCGGCCGCGAACACGTGGTCGGTCTCGGCCGCGCTGTGGTCATAGGAGGTGTAGTCGGACTCCTCGTAGTGCGCGCCGCTCGGGTCGCTGTACTCGACGTGGTGGCCCTGGTCGAAGCTGGTGTTCTCGGCCGAGGCGTGGTCGGCCTCGTACACGCCGAACTGCGAAGCGTAGTCCTGCTCGCTGCCCGAGGCCTGGTGCAGCTGGTCGAGGGACTCGTGCTCCTGGCCCGCCTCGTAGTGCCCGTAGCTGTCGCCGCCGTCGTAGCCCGTGTCGCCGTAGTCGCTCATCTCTGACTCCCTGGTGTGTTGTCGCGCTGTTGAATACGAAGGTAGGCAACCCGGGGTACCGACAAATCCCGGAAACGTGCCACAGGCGAATGTCCTGCTGGCGGCCGTAGGATCGGCGGGTGGCACGGGTCGAGGTCGAGATGATGACGGGTCAGCCCAACTACGCCGTGTTACGACTGCCCGGCCGGCGCGTGCCGGGGGTGCTGGTGCAGGGCGATGCCCTGGCCGTGCTCAGCGGCGAGGTCCAGCGGGCCCTGGACCTGCTGCGGGAGGGTGACACCGCCGCCGCGGAGGAGGAGCTGGCGTTCGCGGCGAACCATCTCTCCGCGCTGGTCGACGGCTACGTGCGGGTCCTGGACGCCGCCGGCATGCCCCTGCCGTTCCAGCGCCCGGGCTGAGCGGTCCGCTCAGCCCGCGAACCGCTCGACGTCGTCGAGTGCCGCGGCGGCCTCGTACGTGGCGGCGCTGACGGCTCCGGCATCGGTGCTGTCGTAGTCCACGGCGATCCGCCAGGACCCGCCGACCTTCCGGGCGAACGTGTGGAACCGCCCGTGGAACGTGAGACGGTCCGCGCCCACGGGTGCCACGACGATGCGGTACACGCCGCGCTCGCTCGCAAGGTCCGGCGCCGCGATCCGCTCGGTGAACCGGAACGTGATGTCGAGGACGTCACCGCGCGCGGCCATGCCCGCGAACCAGGGCTCGACCTGCGCCGCATACCGGTCCAGCCCGAACACCGTGCCGTCGGTGCCGCTGGCCCGGATGAGGTCCGGCGAGTGCAGCGCGAGGAACGCCGCCGCGTCGCGGGCCGCGTACGCCGCCCGGAACGGCCGCCACAGCTCGTTGTTCAGCTCCCGCAGAAGCTCGGTCCGGTCGGCCATCCCGCCACGCTACGGCCCCACCGCGGCGGAGGCCACGCAATTGCAAGGCGGTTATCCCCATGGTGGGTTCGGCCGAAAGTGTCGTACCCGGGCGAGAGGATGTCGGGTGTGGCGGAGGTGATGGTGCGAGACGAGACGATGTCGGGCCGGGAGCTCGCGTCGTGGGTCCTGCCGGACCTGCCGGAGCGGATCACGGCGCGGGAGCTGCTGCGGCTGCGGGTCCGCGACGAGGTCGCCCGGTTCAACGCCGTGACCACCGACGTGTTCCGGGGACTGGTGCGGCCGGCGGGGGCGCGGGAGACGCCGGCCGGTTTCGTGGTCCGCGACGGTCAGCGCCTCGACTGGGAGGCACAGGCCGACGTGGCGTGCGCCGCGTTCGAGCGCAACGGGTTCGTGATGCTCGTCGGCGACCGGCAGGTCGACGACCTTGACCAGACGATCGACCTGAGCCGCGAGTCGGCGGTGTCGTTCATCCGGCTCGTCCCCCTGGTCGGCGGGTGACCGTGCGGCACTGGACGATGCAGCTGCCGACGCTGTCGGACGCCGATTGGGAGGCGTACGCGGCGGCGGTGGCCGGCGCAGGGGAACTGGCCGCGACCGCCGAGCGGGCCGCTCGGGTGGAATGGGCCTCGACCGAGGGACGGGCAGGTCGGGCAACGCCGGCTGGGATGGCGGAGCCGGCCGCGATGGCGGAGCCGGCCGCGATGGCGGAGCCGGCCGCGACCGCAGCGCCGGCTGGGATGGCAGAGCCGAGCGTGACTGCAGCGCCGACCACGACCGCAGCACCGGCTGGCATGGCGGAGCCGACCACGACCGCAGCACTGACTGGCATGGCGGAGCCGACCGACGCTGCGGAGCCGAGCGTGATTGCGGAGCCGACCACGACCGCAGCGCCGACCACGACCGCAGCACCGGCTGGCATGGCGGAGCCGAGCGTGACTGCAGCGCCGACCACGACCGCAGCACCGGCTGGCATGGCGGAGCCGACCGCCGCTGCGGAGCCGGCCGTCCGTGGAGCGCGGGCCGGCCGGTCCGATCCGGCGGCCGAGGAGGTCGCGCGCTGGAGTGCGCGGCAGCGCAGGCTGGCGGCGCTGCGGGTCCACGACGACGCGGTCCGCAGTAATGGCCCGCCGTCACCGATCCCGGCCGTCGCCGTCACGCTGCTCGCCCGGCACGGGATCGACTGGTCCCGGACCGACCTCGCCTGGGCGCTGCACCGGCTTGCCGCGGAGCGCGGCCTCGAGGACGGTGGCGCGCACCGGCTGCCGGCCGTCATCGCCGCCGCCCTGGACCCCGCCGCGCTGCACGGTCTGGGGCCGGTGCTGCAGGCGCTCATGGAGGCGGTCAAGGACAGCCGGTTCCCAGCCGCAGTACGCAAGGAGCTCGCCCGGCTGCTCGGGGTCGGCGTCGCCCGGGCCGCGCGGAGCCCTGTCCCCCCGCACCTGCTGCACGCCGGTGACGCGTTCGGGCCGCAGACCCGGGCGGCACTCGCCGACGTCCTCGCCGCGCCCGGTGTGCCGCAGCTGCTGCTGCACGCGGCGTCCCTGAGCCGCCCGGTGCCGTCCACGGCATGGACCCGCGCGGCGGCACCACATCTGGCGGCGGCGGGTGACGCGGCCCGGGCGATCCTCGAGCGCTACACGACGTTCGACGGTCCCGTCCACGACGACACCGACGGTCTGCTGCGCGGGCTGACCTGTGTGCTGGGCCTCGACCCGGCGCCGGAGGCGACCGCGCTCATCGCGAGGGTGGCGGCGGCCGGGGCGGCCACCGCCCGGCGCTCCCCTGGCCATCCCTATGCTCCGCGGGCCGCAGCCGCCGCGGTGGAGCTCCTGGCCGATCGGGGCGGCGAGGTCGCGGCGGGTGCCCTCGCCCGCCTGGCCGGCACCGTCCGCAACAAGGTGCTGCACGCCCGCGTCGAGGCCGCCCTGAGCCGGGTGGAGGCGGCCGGCTTCCGGATCGAGCCGATCGTCGACGACCACGGCCTGCCCGGCGACGGCCGCCGGACCTGGACGCTCGACGGGTGCACGGCCGTCGTCGAGATCGAGGAGGGCAGGGCACGACTGCGGTTCGAGCGCGACGGCACACCGCTGAAGGCCGCTCCGGGCGGTTTCAAGGATTCCGCCGCCCTGGCCGAGGTGCGCGACGTCGTCAAGCGACTCGGGACGACCCTCGCCGAGGAACGGCATCGCATCGAGGCGCTACTGGCCACAGACCGGGACTGGGCCCACGCGGAGTGGGTGGCCGGCTACCTGGAGCACCCGGTGACCGGGGCGTATGGCCGCCGCCTGATCTGGCAGGAGTCCACCGACGGCGAGACCTGGATCACCGGCCTCCCGACACGCCGCGACGGCACCTGGATCCTCACCGGACCGGACAACACCACCGCAGAAACCGCCACGACACGCAACGCCACCGCCGCCGACCACACCGCGACACGCAACCCCACGACAGGCAGCGCCACCGCAGATCACACCGCGACACGCAACCCCACGACACGCAACGCCGCCAAAGACCACACCGCGACACCCAACGCCGCCGCCGCGGACCACAACGCAACGGTGGGCATGCGGCGGTTCCGGCTCTGGCATCCCGTCCTCGCCGAAGCCGGCGAGGTCGTCGCGTGGCGGGACCATCTCACGGCGACAGGATTGCGGCAGCCGTTCAAGCAGGCGTTCCGGGAGCGGTACCGGCTGACGCCGGCCGAGGAGCAGACCCGGACGTATTCCAACCGGTTCGCGGCCCACATCCTGCGCTACCGGCAGGCCGGCGCGCTGATGCGGACCCGCGGGTGGCGGGCGGCGCAGCTCGGGCCGTGGAGCGGCGGCGACGAGAGCGAGGCGGCGAAGGAGCTCGGCGGCTGGCGGGTGTCGTTCTTCCACGAGACGGCGGACGACCCGGACAGCCCGGCGTACGACGTGGAGTTCTGCGCGACGGACCAGGTGCGCTTCGCGCGGCGGGACGGCACCGGCTGGCAGGTGGCGCCGCTACCCGAGGTGCCGGCGCGGGTGTTCAGCGAGGCGATGCGCGACGTGGACCTGTTCGTCGGGGTGACCTCGGTCGCGACCGACGAGCTGTGGGCGGACGGTGGCGAGGACCGCTTCCACGCGTACCGGGTCAGGACCGGCACCGGGGCGCTCACCCCGGCCGCCGAGGTCCGGCGGGACGCCCTCGCCCGGGTGCTGCCGAAACTGCGGATCGCGGGGCGGTGCGAGCTCGGCGACCGGTTCCTGATGGTGCGCGGGACGCGGGGTGCGTACCGGATCCATCTCGGGTCGGGCAACATCCTGATGGCGCCCGATGACACGTATCTGTGCGTGGTGGCCAAGCGGGGAGCGGCGGCACAGGTGTGGCTGCCGTTCGACGACGACCCGATGCTGTCCACGATCATCTCGAAGGCGATGCTGCTGGCCGCCGACGACGCGATCACGGACCCGATGATCCTGCGGCAGCTGGAGCGGCGTCAGTAGGGTGGGCGCTGTGACGGAGAATGTTTGGGATTATCCGCGGCCGCCCAGGGCGGAGCCGAGCACGAGGCACATCGTGGTCCGGCATGCGGGGCAGGTCGTCGCCGACACCCGGCGGGCGGTGCGGGTCCTGGAGACGTCGCACCCGCCGGTGTACTACGTGCCGCCCGCCGATGTGGCGGCCGAGTTGCGGCGCACGCCACGGCAGACGGTCTGCGAGTTCAAGGGGCTCGCCACGTACTGGGACGTCGCCGGGGTCGTGGAGGCCGCCTGGTCGTACGAGGAGCCGAACCGCGGTTACGAGGAGCTGCGTGGGCTGCTGGCGTTCTACCCGGGACGGTTCGACGAGTGCACGGTCGACGGCGAGCAGGTCCTCGCCCAGCCCGGCGACTTCTACGGCGGATGGCTCACCAGCGACATCACCGGGCCCGTCAAGGGCGGTCCAGGCACGCTCGGCTGGTAAGGGCTAAGCTCGCCGACCGTGACAGGTATCCGGCTCGGCGTCGACTTCGGCACGTCCACGACGATCGCCATGCTCCGCCGGCCCGACGGGCGCGTGCAGCCGCTGCTGTTCGACGGCTCGCCGCTGCTGTCCTCGGCGGTCCTGCTCGGACCCGACGGGCGCCTGCACACCGGCCGGGACGCCGCACACCTGGCGCGCAGCGCCCCGGAACGCCTCGAACCCAACCCGAAGCGACGGGTCGACGACACCAGCGTGCTGCTCGGTGACCGGGAGATCGGCGTGCGGGAGCTCGTCGCGGCCGTCCTGCAGCGGGTCGCGACCGAGGCGGCCCGGGTCGCCGGTCCGGTCACCGCCGTCACACTCACCCACCCCGCGAACTGGGGTGCCGGCCGGCGGGCCGTGCTCGTCGAGGCCGCCCGGCAGGTCGGGTTCGACGACGTGGACCTGGTCGCCGAGCCCGTCGCGGCGGCAACCTATCTGGCGGAAACCCGCGGCGCCCAGCTTCCGCTCGGCGCCTGCGTCGTGGTGTACGACCTCGGCGCCGGCACCTGTGACGTCACGGTGCTCCGGCGTGGGGCGCAGGGGTTCGAGCCGGTCGCCTCCGACGGGCTCAACGACGTCGGCGGGCTGGACGTGGACGCCACCGTCGTCGCGTTCCTGCAGGCCACCTACGGGACGCTGTGGACCGGCGCGGCCACGCGGCGGCAGCTGTGGGAGGACGTGCGCTCAGCGAAGGAGATGCTGTCGCGGGCCAGCGGCACCGTCGTCATGGTCCCGGCGCTGGGCAAGGAGGTGCCGCTCGGCCGGGAGCAGCTGGAAGGCCTCGCCCGGCCGGTGCTGCGCCAGACGGTCTCGATGACCCGGGCGTTGCTCACCGAGGCGGCCGTGCCGCCGTCCGCGATCGCGGGGCTGTTCCTCGTCGGCGGCTCCAGCCGGATCCCTCTGGTCGCAACCATGCTGCACGAGTCGATCGGAATCGCGCCGATCGTCGCGGAGCAGCCGGAACTGGTGGTCGCGGAAGGCGCCCTCTACGCCACCGGCGCCCCACCGGCCGCCGCTCCCCCGGTCTCCGGACCGCCGACGGCGGACCCGCGGACCGCGGTCTCCGGACCGCCGATGCCGGACCCACGGACCGCGGTCTCCGGACCGCCCGCGTACAGCCCCACGTCGCCGCAGTCCCCGTACGGGCCGACCGCGCCCACCTCGCCCGTCCCAGGAGCACCCGGCTCGCCCGTCCCAGGAGCACCCGTCCCCGGCGGATACCCGGCCGGCCGTCCACAGCCGGTCTCCGGATCACCGTTCTCCGGATCGCCCGCCGGGATCTACGACACCGGCGCGTACACCGGCGGGATGCCCGCCGCGGCGATCCCCGAGTCGACCGCCGCCGGCGGGTTCCGGGCCGCACCACTGCCGGTGTCCGCCGCCCCGTACGGCCCCGCGCCCGTCTCGGCGATGCCCGGCCCGATGCCCCCGTCGCCGGGCCACCCGGCGGCGCCCACCTGGACCCCACCGCCACCGCCCGCGCCGCGACGGCAGGGCAGCGGCGCGGGGGTCGCGGTCGCCGTCGTGCTGGTGCTGGTCGCGGTGCTCGTCGTCGGTGGTGGCGTCGGCGCGTACCTGCTGCTGAAGAACGGCAACACGAACGGCTCGCCGAACACCTCGGGCGCGTCCGGGGCCGGCCGCCAGTCCAGCGGGCCCGGCAGGTTCGACGTGGCGAAACTGCCGCAGAACATCTGCGGCACGATCGACGTGGCGCCGATCAGCGGCCAGTACGAGGAGCCGGCCGGCGAGCCGTCGCCGTCGCGGAACCTGAACACGTTCGCCAGCGTCGCGTCCTGCGCGATCAGCCGGATACACAAGGCGGACTATTCCACGGCCTCGGTGGTGTCGATCGCGACCGTGTACGCGGACCTCGCCACCGCCAAGCAGATGATCGACTCCGCCCGGCTCAACAGTGACCTGACCGAGCTCGACGGCATCGGCGAGCAGGCCTGCACCTACGTCGACAAGCAGCAGCCGTCCGTGCTGACGGTCACGTTCGTCGGCGTCGAGTCGAACCTGGTCCTCACCCTCACGCTGGTGGTCAGCGCCGGCAACAGCGGCAAGTTCACCGACGCGCAGATCAAGGACCTGCAGAACCGGCTCGGCGACATCGGCCGGAAGACGTTCCCGAAGACGGTGGCCGCCATCGGGGGGTGACCTGCGTACGCTGCGGCGATGGAACTGCAGAGCATGCGGGCGCGGGCCGTTGCCATCGCGGAGATGTACGACCGGTTCAACGTCGCCGCGGGACGTGGGGCGTGGAGCACCGGGGATCTGGCGCTGGGGTTCGTCGGTGACGTCGGCGATCTGGCCAAGCTGGTGATGGCGGTCGACGGGCGGCGGGAGATCGACGGGGCCCGGGAGAAGCTCGGGCACGAGCTCGCGGACTGCCTGTGGTCGGTGCTCGTCCTCGCCGACCGGTACGGCGTGGATCTGCCCGCCGAGTTCACCGCGATGACGGACGGGATCGAACGGCACCTGACCAACCGCGGGTAGCCGAACACAGGCGACAGACCGGGGCCCGGAAGCCAGTTGGCGGACGGCTTCCGGGCCGGTCTCACATCATCCTTCGCCGTAGCCGTTGCACTGCCGGCCACCGTTGATGCAGTAGCTCACCAGGTACGCCTGCCGCGCCGCGTCCCACCCGTTCATGAAGTCGTAGTGGAACGTCCAGCTGGCCCCGGACGAGTACGCCAGGTTCGACGTGTTGCCGCCGGGCAGCTTGTAGGGCAGCTTGATCTCCAGCATCGGCAGCGGCACCGGGTGCGAGGTCGGGCAGACCCCGCTGACCGGCCACGCCATGTGTGACTTGTGGTCGGCGGTGTCCAGGTGTACGCCGTCCCAACAGCTCGGCGCGGTCATCCGGACGACCAGCGACGAGCCCGACGGGCACGACGCGGGGATGGTGCTGCCCTTGTATCCGGGGCACTGCCAGTTGCCGGTGAAGTGCGCGGCGTCGGGGGTCTTCGCGTCGCCGACGAGCAGCTTGAAGCCCGCCGGGAACGGCTTGACGGTGCGGTAGTCCTTGACGTCGGACTTGTAGTAGACGGTCGGCTTGTCCGGCAGCACCGGGTTGCCGTTCTGCAGCAGCGTCGGGAACCAGTATCCCGACGCGTCTTCCTGGTCCTCGCAGGAGGTGGCGCCGCCGACCAGCGACGCCGGGGTGGAGTTGGCGTTGGTGGCCGGGTTGCCGATGAACGAGTGGTTGTGGGAGGCGCCGGCGAGCCCCGGGAACACGATGGGGTCGTCGCCGAGCCGGTGGGTGACGGTGCAGTTGGCGTGCATCTCGTGGTACTGCGTGCGGGGCGGGTCGTCCGCCGCGGCGGCGGTGCCGATCCCGCCGGCGGTGGCGAGTAGGGCCGCCGTGGCGGCGACGGCGAGGATGCGGCGGCCCGGTCTCAACGAGAACCGGGGCAGCATTGAGCTGATGCTCATAGCAACTCCTTGGCGGTGGAATCGAGCATCTCCAATGGGGATGAAACCCGACGCTAGCAGCGCGTTCTTTCCACCGACAACCGTTTGCCACCGCTTGCCAGTTGGATCAACAGTCCACTGTGGACAACGCTGCGGCGAGATCCGCGATGATGTCCGCGGGCTCCTCGAGGCCGACCGACAGCCGCAGCATCGCCGCGTCGACGCCGGACTCGGCGAGTTCCGCCTCGCTCTGATGGGCGAAGACGAGCGACGCGGGATGGGTGATGAGGGTCTCGGGGCCGCCGAGGCTGACCGCGTTGCGGCACAGCCGGGTCGCGCGCAGCACCCGTACCGCGGCATCGGCGTCGGCAACGGTGAACGCGAGCATGCCGCCGAACCCGTCCATCTGCCGGGCCGCGAGGTCGTGCTGCGGGTGGTCAGGCAGGCCCGGGTGGTGCACCGCGCGCACGGCGGGATGCGCGGCCAGGAACCGGGCGACGGCGAGTCCGGAGGCGTTGTGCCGCGCCATCCGCAGCGGAAACGTCTTGAGCCCGCGGGCGAGCAGCCACGCCTCGAACGGATGGCAGACCGGCCCGAGGACCCGTGCGGTCTCCCACGCCTTCGCGACGAGGGCGGCCGAGCCGGTGACGACGCCCGCGGTGACGTCGCTGTGCCCGTTGAGATACTTCGTGGCCGACTGCACGACGAGGTCGACGCCGAATTCCAGGGGCCGGGTGTTGTACGGGGTCGCGAACGTGTTGTCGGCGATGATGACCGCGTCCGGGGCGGCGGCGCGCACGGCGGCGAGGTCCGTCACGGTCATCGTGGGGTTGCTGGGCGTCTCCACGTAGACGACCCGGGTCGACGGCCGCACCGCGGCGGCGAGTTCCTCCTGCGGCACCAGCCGCACGTTGACGCCGAAGGCCGGCAGCATCGTGCCGAGCAGCGTCAGCGTGCCGGTGTAGTGGCTGCGTTGCGCGAGCACCTCGCCGCCGGCGACGACCCCAGAACCGGCAACAGACAGCAACGCCGCGCTGACGGCCGCCATGCCGCTGCCCACCAGCAGGGCCGCCTCGGCGCCGTCGAGGTCGGCGAGCATCGCCTCGGCCTCGCGGGCGTTGGGCGAGCCGTACCGGGTGTAGTAGCCGCCCGGCGCCACCGCGGCCGCGATCTGCGCGGCCTCGGCGGTGCGGGGCAGTTCGTAGGTGCTGGTCTGGTGGATCGGCGTGACCAGCGGGGTCCCGCCGGGCTGCGGCGCGACGTGCGGGTGCAGCAGCCTGGTCATGCTCGGTGGTGCGATCTCCATGCCCTCAGCGTGGCACGTCCGGCGGTGGCTCAGGCGATGGCGGGGTGCACCCGCCACGGCTCGGCCCGCAGCCCGCCGCGCTGGTTGATGCCGTCCTTGAGGCGGTTGGCCGTGTCGCCGGAGATGCCGGGCGCCAGCCAGGACGGGATCTCGATGGCGTCGGCGGTGTACGCGTCGCCCTCGCCGTTGTACTCGACCCGCAGCGTCACCGGTCCCCGGTCGGTCTCCAACATCACGAACACGGTGCCGTCCGGGTCGCCGGACAGCGTGGTGCGCCGGCCCAGCATCTGGCAGGAGGTGATCGCGCCGTACGGGGTGCTCTGGCTGGTCGTGCCCTCCGGGCCGCCGGTGAGCAGCGCACACGTGCCGGGCTGCCGGGCGGCGAGCGTGTCGGACCGGCCCGGGAACCCGGTCGCGACGAGGTACCCGACCACAACGACGAGCACGCCGACGATCCCGCCGCACCACCACCACAGACGATTCATGACCACCTTGATACCGGAAACCTCCCGGCGATGTAGTACCGGGGAGCTACGGCAAGACAGTCCCGCAGCGTGACGACCGTGCGGGGGCACGGTTCGTACCGTCGCAGCCATGACCCAGCGTGCGCTTACCCTTGCTCGACGCATATCGGACGCGACCCCACCGGACCGGGACCGCGCCGTGGACGGGTTGCGTGCCCTCGCGATCGGCGGGGTGGTCCTCGGTCACTGGCTGGTCACCGCGCTGGTCACCGACGGCGGCACGGTGCGCGGGGCCAGCCCGCTGCGCTTCCTGCCGGAGCTGGCGCCGGTGTCCTGGCTGTTCCAGACCCTGGCGGTGTTCTTCCTGGTCGGTGGCTACACAGCGGGCCGGCCACGGACGCTGCCGTATCGCCCATGGCTGGCGGCCCGGCTCACCCGGCTGCTGCGCCCGGTGCCGCCATTGCTGGGTGTCTGGACGGTGGTCGTGGCGGTGCTGCTGGCGACCGGCGCGGCCGATCGGACCGTGCACACCCTGGTGAAGCTGGTCCTGTCGCCGCTGTGGTTCCTGCTGGTCTTCGCCGCGCTGACCGCGGCGACGCCGCTGGTGTCGCGGCTGCACTGGCAGTGGCCGCTGAGCGTGGTCATCGCCGTGGACGTGCTGCGTTTCGGGCCGCTGGCCCCCAGTTGGATTGCCTGGGTCAACCTGGGCGCCGGCTGGCTGGTGCCGTTCTGCCTGGGGATCGCCTGGTCCCGCGGCACGCTGAACGTCCGGCGGACCGGCTGGCAGCTGCTCATCGGTGGGGCGGCCGCGACGGCGGCGCTGATCCACTGGTTCGGCTACCCGGCCTCGATGGTCGGCGTGCCCGGCGAGGGCATGTCCAACCTCAACCCGCCGACCCTGGCCGCGGTCACGTTCGGGCTGGCGCAGTGCGGGCTTGCCCTGCTGCTGCTCGGCCCGCTGCGGAAGCTGCTGGCCAGGCCGGTCGCGTGGGCCGGGGTGGCGCTGCTGAACCTGTCGGCGATGACCGTGTTCCTCTGGCATCAGACCGCGATGATCACGGTGACGCTCGCCGTCGACGGTACCCGACCGGGACTGCACACCGTGCCCGACACGCCGGGGTGGATGGCGGCGCGGATGCTGTGGCTTCCCGTTTTCGCGTTGGTACTGGCATGCTGCTGGACACTGTTCCACAGGTTCGAGCGCGGTGTTTCGCGCCGCTCGGCCGCCATGAGGTAATGCGAATATTCGGATAAGACGGACATATCCGAGTATCGCTCGTTATGTTCCCTGCATGGCTTCAGCTTGGCTCAAGGCATCAGCCGTGCTCACCGCGGCCGTCATCGCCTTCGCACCGGCAGCGTCAGTATCAGCGTCTGTGCAAGCGAACCCCATCCCGCCGCCGCAGTCGGTGGTCGTGCAGGCCGGCGACACGCTCTGGGGGCTGGCCCGGCGCAACGGCACCACCGTCGCGGAACTGCAGCGCATCAACAACCTCGGCACGTCGACCCTGATCCGGATCGGTCAGACGCTGCTGCTGTCCGAGTCGACCCGCGCCGCCAGGGTCGCCACCGCCGTCGCCTACGCCAAGGCGCAGGTCGGCAGGCCCTACAAGTTCGCGACGGCGGGACCTGAGACGTTCGACTGCTCAGGGCTGGTCATGCGAGCCTGGCAGGCGGCCGGTTTCCAGCTGCCGCGCATCACGTACGACCAGATCAAAGTCGGACAGCACATCACCCGCGAGCAGCTGGAGGCCGGCGACCTGGTCTTCACCAACAACGGCGGACACGTCATGCTCTACATCGGCGACGGCCAGGTCGTGAACGCCGGCCACACCGGCGTCTCCGTGCACCTGCAGGCCCTGCCGCGCACGGAGAACGTCGTGGCGTTCGTCCGGCTGCCCGACCGCTGACGCGTCACCGGCCGGTGATCCCGGCGACCTCGTCGAGGTGCTGCAACAGGTCGTGCGCGGCCAGCTCGACGTCCTTGTGCCGCCACTCCGACGCCCGGTACACACAGGCGATCAGCCCACTGCGGTGCACCCGGCGCAGGTCGCCGCAGATGAACGCATACCGCGCCTTGGTCTCCTCACCTGGCCCAACGGTGAGCCCGAGGTGCCATCGGCCGTACTCGTCCCAGGAGTGCCGCTCCAGGTAGGCGTTCTGCTCCTCGGCCTTGGGCTGCACCTCGCCCCAGTCACTGTCCAGCACATACTGCCGCGCGTCGATGAGCTTGCGGACGTACGCGACCGCCGCCTCGTTCACCTCGTACTTGGCCATACCCCCCGCGATACCCGCGCCGTCCCCGCTTCAAAACCGTCCGCCCCATGATCCGGAAGACCTTGTGCAGTCACAGGTGCGCAAGGTCTTCCGGATCACGGGGATGGGCGGGTGAGCCAGGCGGCGATGGTGTCGATGTCCCCGCGGGTAAGGCCGCGCTCCCGCTCGACGGCGTGCAGCAGCGCCGCGCCTGGGTGGTGCGCCGCGACCCACTCGCGGTCGGCGGCGGTGATCTCGTCGTCGATCCAGACGAACGGGCGCTCGGCGGCCCAGGCGACCAGGCCGCGGGTCTTCCAGTGCACCGGCCCGGCGACGTCCTCGTCGGGCCAGTCCACGACCGGCAGCTCCGGCAGGTCAAGCAGGGGCGCGATGACGTCGTTGGCGTCGGCGCCCCACGTGGTCGCCCACACCAGGTCGCCCGGCAGCGCAGTCAGCCAGCCGCCGAGCCGCGGGTCGAGGCGGGCGAGCAGCGGGTTGCCCCGAGCCGCGGCGCGGATCCGCGCCGAGGCCGGTAGGCCGTAGCTCTGCGCGCCGAACGGGATCAGCGGGCCGTCGACGTCGAGGAACACCACCGGCCGCATCCTCACAGCGTACGGAGGAGGGCCAGCAGCCGCTCCACCTGTTCGGCGGCGGGCCGGTCGTCGACCGGAAGCACACGGTGCACCCGACGGTCCGGTCGGTCGAGGAAGCACTGCACGTGCCCCCGCTCCCAGGGCCACGCGACGAACTCGGCCCGCGGTTCGGTCGCGAGCCGGTCCTTCAACAGCCGGGCGACGGTCCGGGCCGGCCACTCCCAGCTGTGGTCGGTCTCGGCGCGGGCGACTTCGGCGTCGTACTGTGCGGCGTCGAACCGCAGCGCCGGCGGGGGCGGACCCACATGGCCGCGCCAGTCGCGCCACACGACCGTGCCGCCGTCGCGGACGATGGTGACGTACAGGGCACCGCAGCACCCCTCGCCACACATCGCGACGGCGAGGCGCACCTCCACCGGCACCGGACCGGCACGCAGGCGCCCGTCGAGCAGTTCGACCGGCACGCCCTTGTCGAACGCGGCGGCCACGACGGGCACGCCGTCGGCGAGGACCCTGGTCTCGACGCGACCGCGGGCCTCCGGCGGCGGGACCACGACCACGATCCGGAAGCCGTCCGCCGGGAGCGTGCCACCGGACAGCCGGGCCAGGATTTCGGCGCGCTCGCCCGGCGCCCAGTCGAGACAGGCCGCGAACCCGGTCCGCACCTCCTCGGCGAGCCCGGCCAGCACCGCGGGGTCCCGCACACGGCCGGCGATCGCGCGGTACACGGTGCGGGCGCCGGCGTACCGTCCGAGCTCGGTGCGGTCACCGGTGTCGGCCATCGCGAGCAGCAACCGCCCGGCCTGCTCGACGACGCCCGGGTCGTCCCCGTCGAGGAGGGCGACGAGGTCGACGGCCTCGGCGACGTCACGGGCCGTCGACGGCGGCAGCCGCTCATCCCCGACCGCGTGCCGGGCCAGCCAGGCACGGACCTCGGGTGGCGGCGGCACCAGAGCGGCGTCCCTGCGCCGGCGGCGGGCCGTGTCGCCGGGTGCCGGCGGGCGCAGCAGCAACCCGATCGCGGTCACCCGGGTGTGCCCGGCGCAGTGCGCGGCGAGCCGGAGCAGCTCCCCGGTGGCGCCCGGGATGCCGGCGAGGACCCGGGCGGCGAACGGCCCGGCGGGCTCGGCACGGCCGCACTCCCCCACCACCGGCGCGTCGTCGACGGTCGCGACCCCGACGAGCAACGCCAGCCCGACGCACACCGGGCCGTCGCCGGTGCCGTGCCGGACCAGCCACCGACCGGCGCGCAGCCGCCACTCCGGTGGCGCCCCGGACCGCCGCAGCGCGGCGTCGATGACATACGGCGGCAGGCGCAGCGCGGCCAGGAGCTCGTGCAGCCGCTCCGGTTCCGGGGTCGCGTCGAGGACCGCGCGCAGCGCCGCCTCGTCCTCGCCGAACGGGTTCACCGGAGCGGAGGGGACTCGATTCGATCAACCATGCCCACCATGGTGCCACGCACCATGGCACCCGAAGGCACCGGTTCGCGTGGCTGACGCTGCGGTGTTCGTGCCGCTGGTGTTCTTCGGTGTGTTGCTGGTTCCGGCGTTGCCGCGGTGGGGCGCCGCCCTGATCGCTGGAGCAGTCGGCGCGGTGTTCGTGCCCGTCGTGGTGAGCTGGCGAACAGCGCGGGCTGACCGTTGACCTCGACGGAACGCCGCCCCTGGCCCATCGCTACGTTCAGGACGTCTCCTGCGTGGCGCCGGCCTGCGGCGATGCGCCGGGCTCGGCGCGGAAGGTCAGCCCGGCGGCGTCCATCGCGGCTCGCAGATGTCGAAGGGCGTAGGGCCCGACTCCGTGGAGTGCCTGCACCTCGCCCTCACTGAGCATGGCCACCTGTTCGAGCCGGACCACACCGTGTGTGGTGAGCGCACGTGTGGCCGCCGCGCCGAGGTGTGGCAGCGGGGTGCCCGGCAACGGTGCCGGCTGGTCCCGGGCCGTCCGGGGATGACCCTCGTGGTCCAGGACGGCGGCGCCGCGGGGCGAGAGCCGGTACCCGATGTCGAGCGACTCGGTCAGGCCGCGCTCCTTCAGTTTGCGCACGTTCTGTTTGAACGACGGGGTGTCGCGCCCCATCCGTTGTGCGAGGTCGGGCGCCCGGGTGGCCGGCAGTTCGTCGATCAGCAGCAGCGTCGCCCGCGTCCAGGGCCCGGTCGGCGAGGCGCGGTCGAGCCGGTCGAGCCACGCGATGATCGCGTCGATCTCCGCCGGGTCGGGCACCGATTCCCGCAGCGTGTGCCGTGGGTCCGTGCCCGCATACCGCAGCCCGATCCGATACACCGGCCGCTCGGGGTGGAGGCGGTCCAACCCCTGCCGGAGCGCGACCAGCGACGCCGCGCCGGCCCGGCGGGCGTCCGCCCTGGTCAGCGAGCTCACCGGCACACGGTCGACGGACGTGATCTCGACCAGTCCGACCGCGGTGCGCATCTGGGTGCCGACCCTGACCCGGGGCTGCTCCCATCGGCGGAACGCCACGTCGACCTCGCCGGCCCGGATCGCCGCCAGTTCTGCGGGACGCATCTGCATATTCCCAGTTCAACACACGCCACGATCCATCCGACGGTCGGTTCCCCGTCGAGCCTGCGGCAGGTGTGTCACCCGCGGCAGATCAAGGCGTCGACGGGACTAGGGTTCGGGCATGATCACCTTTCCGGTCGATGATGTGGCGCCCGCCGGCGCGCTGCTGCCGACGCGGCCGCTCGGGGAGCTGTTTGCCGGACGCGCTGGCGTTCGGTGGTGACGCGGCGCTGCCGGTGCTCGATCCGGACGGGGTGCAGCCGCTGCTCAGCGCGGTCGCCCGGGCGTTCGCCGACCATCGGCCACTGGTGCTGTCGCCCGACGCGGTGTGGCTGACCATCGCGCAGGGCGTCGCCCACCACGTCCGGCTGCACGCCGAGCAGCTGCGCCCGCGGCTGGTCAGCCACACCGGCAGGAAGCGGCTCACCGTGACCGTCGACGCGGTGCCGCGCGACGCCGCCGGGTGGGCCGACACCGCCGAGACGTTCGCCAAGTTGCTCACCGCCGAGGTCATCGACGCCGACCTGTTCGAGTGTGACTTCTCCACGAGCACGGACGTCGACAGGACGGCGGGGCGGGTGGTGCTGCTCGACGTCTACACACCGTATTTCTCGCTGTGGCTGCAATGCGTCTGCGGCATCCCGTCCGTCACGCTGACCGGCACGGTCGAGGACTGGCGACGCATCCGCGCGCGGGTCGACGCGATCGCCGGCTTCGGCCTGGAGACGTGGTGCCGATCGCTCGCGCCGATCGCTGACGAATTCGTCCGGGCCTCCGCCGGTGACCCTGACCCGGAGTTCTGGCGGCGGATCTACAACCCGATCGACGCCTACGGCGGCGATGTGATCACCGGCTGGGCGGCCCGCTTCTATCCCTACCTCAAGGGCATCGCGGTCGACGAGCCGAACACGCTGTTGGAGCTCCCGATCGGCGAGCCGCGTGACGTGACCGTGGAACACCGCGGCTACTACACCGGCCCAGGCGTCCAGAGCTCCTCGGTCCCCGCCACGCTGTCGCGCGTGGTCGTCAACGTCAACGATCGGGTCTCCGGCGACAACCGGGTGGTGGCCCTGTCCGCCGGCCTCATCGGCGTCGCCCAGGACCCCGACGGCGCGCTGCGGCCGGTCGCCGCGTGGCACGTGGCGCCCGCGGTCATCGAGATCGACGACGTGATCGACCGGATCGTGCGTGAGCACGACACCGCCCAGGCGCAGGAGGTGCCCGGTGAAGCGCCCGTCGAGGTCATCGCGCTCTATCACCGCCTCGGCGCCGCGACCCTGTTCGACGGCCGCTGGCGGCTGGTGCCGGCAAACGAGCGCCGCTACTTCGACACCGGCATTCTGGACCTGTGGACCGAGACGCTGATCGACCTGGCCGACGGCCGGACCATCGCCGCGGTGACCGACGTGTCCACGATGATCACGTACTGGGCGCTGTGCCGGGTGGTGCAGGTCGGCGAGCCCGGACCGTCCACGCCCCGGTTCCGCCTGGCCGACGACCCGGCCGATGTCCCGTTGCTCGGCACTTCCCTTGTCATGCTGCTCGACGCCGCTCTGGACTCGGGCGGTGACGTCGCACACCTGGAGACCGGGCGCCTCGACCAACTCGACGCATAGGCCGGCTGCTTGTGAAATGCATGCGTCAGCGGCGGATGGGCCGCAGGTCGCCGGTGGCGTGCCGGGACAGCTGCTCCTTGACCGCGCGGGCGCCGTGCCACAGCTGGTGGCGGGCCTCCTGGTCGGGCTGGGTCTGCGGGCGGTCCAGCCGCTGCCACACGGCGGGGGTCGCCTCGACGGTGTCGCGGGCCAGGCCGACGACCGCAGCGTCCAGGTCGAGGCCGCCGACGTCGCCGATCCCGGCCGAGGCGAGCACCTCGAAGCCGGCGCCGACGGCTCTGACCGCGCTGACGTCGAACGTGCCGGCGCCCAGGTCGTACACGACCAGGCACCGCCCGTCCGGCAGGTCCTCGCCGAGGTTGCCGGTGAGGTACGCGGCCGCTGCGACCGGCTCGGGCACGAACCGCACGGTGCCGAGTCCGGCCCGGTCGGCGCCCTCGGCGAGCACGGCCAGCCGGGTCGGCCCCCACGTGGCCGGGTGCGTGAGCACGACGGTGCGCGGCGGAGCGCCCGTGGACCGTTCGGCCTCGGTGCCGACCCGGCGCAGGACGGCCGCGACGAGGTCGACGACGGTGATCTCGCGCTCGCCGAGCAGCACGGTGCGCTCGTCGACGCGGCGCTTCGGGTTCGGCTCGTACGCGGCCGGGGTACGCGACCGCGGCCCGCTCCGCGTCGGCGCCGGTGAGCAGGTCCCCGCCGGGCGCGGCGAACACGGCCGAGGACAGCAGCGGGCTGGCGTCGAACAGCAGCGGCCGGGCGACCCCGTCGGCGCCGGCCAGCATCGCGACGGTCGTGGAGGTGCCGAAGTCGATGCCGAGCCCCGCCGCGCCGTTCGTCACCACCCGATGACCCTACGAAGTCATAGCCGTTCAGCGGTACACACGAACGAGGTACTCAGACTCGCAGGCGGTGCAGCAGCAGGCCGGTCATCGCGCGGACGCCGACACCGATCGCGCGTTCGTCGGCGCCGAAGTCGGGCGCGTGCGGCCGTCCGTTCAGGCCGGCGTCGGGATCGGCGACCCCGAGATAGAACATCGCGCCGGGGACCCGGCGCAGGAACAGCGCGAAGTCCTCGCCGCTGAACGGCCACGCGGCATGCATCGTCATGACGGCGACGCCGGGGTCTTCGCGGAGATGGGCGGCGCCCGCGTCGCTGAGCTCCGGCGAGCAGACCATCGCCGGGAACACCGGGCGGGGGAACGTGACCGTGGCGCCGGCCTCGGTGGCCAGGTCCGCCAGTTGCGAGCGCAGCTCGGCGTGGCGGGACTCGGGCCACGCCCGCAGCCACAGGTCGACGGTGACCGGATCGGCGGTGGCCACCAGCTCCACGTCGGCGAAGACGAACGTGGCGAGCGGCCCGTCCGGGGTCTGCACGGCGGCGAACAGCGCGGCGTAGTCGTCGTCCGAGGTCGGGCGGGTGACGGTGACCAGCTTGCCGACCCCGTCGAGCAGCCGCGCCGCGGTGGTGGCCGCGTCCGGGCCGGACAGCTCGAAGTGGCAGGTGTCCTGGCCGGGCTGCCCCACGCCGGGCAGGGCGGCCAGGACGCCGACCGGCAGCGGGGCGCAGTGCAGCGCGTAGGCCTCCCGCGGCGGGTGTGCGTCCAGGACACCGTCGTCGATCATCGCCCGGGCGCCCTCGAGGGTCTCCTCCGCGGGTTGGAACGCGAACACCACCCGCCCGGCGAAGCGGTCCCGCAGCCGGGCGAGGGTCTCCGCGATGCCGACGCCGATCGCGGTGTGCAGGTCGTGGCCGCACAGGTGGGCCCCGCCCTGCTCGGTGGGCACGGCGTCCATGTCCGCCCGGTACAGCAGCGTCGGGCCGTCGCCCGGCCGGCCGTCGATGACCCCGACCACGCCGTGGCCGCCGACGCCGGTCCGCACGTCCAGCCCCGCGGCGCGCAGCCGCTCCGCAACCAGTCCGGCGGTGCGCTGCTCGCCGCCCGCCAGCTCCGGGTGCCGGTGGATGTCGCGGCGCAACGCGATCAGCCCGGCGTCGGATGCCGCCGCGGCGGCATCGATGAACTCATGCATTTCGACCCCCGTCATGCCGCACAGGGTAGTGACCGCACTCGACGTACGGGGGGCGAGTCGTTACGCTCGGCGTCCGGCCGACGGGGAAGAGGGCGGGTTTTGGACGAGCAGCTGCGCCGACCAGAGGCGCCACCGGCCGCGCCCTACGTGCCGCCGGCCCAGGTCCCCGTGGAGACACGGTCGGCCGCGCAGGCCGGCCACCTCGCCCAGGCCGCGGCGCAGGCCGGTCACGCGGCCCAGGTCGCGGCGCAGGCCGCACAGGTCGCGCAGGCCGCGGCGCAGGCGGCCGCGCTGCGGGTCGCGGGGGCGGCCGGGACCGCGAGCCGGCACACCGTCGCCGGGGCGAAACGGGCCGCGAGCAGCGTCGGCCGGTTCTTCATCGGGATCGGGTACTTCTGGCGCGGCATCGCGTACTTCGTGCGCTCCCCCAGGCTGTGGTTCTGGGCGCTGCTGCCCGTCCTGCTGACCGCGGTGTGCCTGCTGGCCGCGGAGGAGGGCGTCTCGAGGTTCGTCGGTCTCGCCGTGGACTGGCTGCTCGGCTTCGTGTCCAGCTGGCCGTCGGGCCTGCGCTGGGCGCTGCGGTGGATCATGAAGTGGGCCGCCCTGGCCGTGTTCCACATGCTGCTGACGGCGCTGACGGTGCCCATCACGATGTTCCTCGGCTCGTTCTTCCTGCCGTTCATGACCCGCAGCGTGGTGCGGCGCACCGGCGGCGCCGACGTGGTGCCGCCGCCGTGGTGGCGGGCCGCCGGCGTCTGCCTGCGCCAGACCCTCATCGTGACGCTGGTCCTGCACCTCGGCTGGCTGATCTGCCTGCCGCTGCTGTTGCTGCCGGGCTTCAACCTCGCCGTCGCGTTCGGCGTCGGGCTGGTCTTCAACGGCTTCCTGGTGGGGGTGCTGGTCCTCGCCGTGCCGATGCACCACCACGGCGTGCACGGCGTCAAGCAGCAGCTGACGTTCGCGTGGCGGCACCGGGCCTACGTCACCGGGTTCGGGATCATGAGCCTCATCGCGCTGATCCTGCCGGTGCTGTCGCTGCGGTTCCTGGTGATCGTGCCGATCCCGGAGATCTTCGCGTTGCCGGGCGCGGTGCTGTACCTGGTGACCGCCCCGTCGGTGCTGGTCGGCGCGGTCCTGCTGCACCGCCGGATCATCACGCCGCCACCGTCCGTGGCGGCGACGCCCGCGCCGTGGCTGGATCCGAGGTTCCGGTACGGTCAGGGCCATGTCGGCAGTGGCCAGTTTCAGCTCCCTCAAGGCGACGGACGTCGCTGAGTTCACCCGCGACCCGGCGGCCGTGCTGGAGAAGCGCGGCACGCCCCTCGAGGTGTCCTTCGACTGGTCCGCCTACGTGATCCTGCCGGTCCTGGAGCTGCTCGGCGACCGCGGCATCACGCTGCACACGTCGCAGTACGACCGGCTGCTGGACGAGGTGCCCGAGGACGACGGGCAGTTCACGGTGCTGCTGACCCCGCAGCACCGTGAGTTCCTGCCGCGCCTGGACCCGGACACGTTCGGCGACGCCGAGTTCCGCGACCGGTTCGCCGAGGACCGCCTCGAGCTCGACGAGGCCGAGGCGGGCGCGGCGGGCCGGGACGTGATCGTCCTGCTGCACGACTGCGTCGCCGAGGTCGCCGACGACGAGGTCATCGTCATCAGGATCGGCTGACGGTCACGCCAGCTTCGGCAGGACCTTCTCGGCGGTGGCGCGCTCGACCTTGAGGTTGCCGCTGTCCGTGCTCGCCGACGTGGCGTACACGTCGACGACCTTGCCGGCGGCGTACACGTACAGGTGCCCGGCCAGCGAGTAGGCGGACTCGCCGATCCCGTCGACCTGGTCGGCGTCCTTGTTCTGCACGTCGAACTGCTCGCGCGTCTCGATGTTGACCGTCACGTCGAGCTGGCCGGCGCTGAGCTGCCACTGGCAGTAGCGGGCGCCGGAGCTGGCGCCGCCCTCGTTGCTCATGAGGGTCACCGTCTTGCCGGTGAGGGTCTTGACCTCGGCCTTCGCCAGCAGCGTGCAGATGTCGGGTAACCCGGCCGGGCCGGCGCTCTTCGTCGCGGCGGGAGCGCCGGCGGCACCGCCGGTGGTCGCGGCGGCTCCGGGGGTGGGGGTGTCGTCGGCACCCTTGAGCACGCCGCACCCGGCGAGGCTCAGTGCACCGGTCAGCAGTGCGGTGGCGGCAAGGACGGGGCGGCGCGGCATGACGGCTCCTCGGGGGCGATGTGACCTGGTGATCTCCACCTTGAAGGGTCAACGATCACTCCGCCCGCGCAGCGACGCCACCTGGCACATTTCCGGGATCGCCGGCGCGATAGGGGCTACACCGCCCGGACCGGCGGATGGACGGTGAAGTCGAACCCGACCGAGTCCTCCCCGGCGATCGTGACCCCGCCGGCGTCGAATGTGGCGATGTACGTCCGGGTGCACGGCTCGCCGGTGTGGCACACCCGCAGCTCGAACGTGCCCGGGTCGCGCCAGCCGCCGGTGGTGGCGATCGGGTGCGTCCCGCCGTCGGACATGGTCAGCGTCGCGCGGTGCCACCGGCCGGGTTCGCACCGGAACCGGTGCTCGCCGTGCTCGTCGTCCAGCTCGACGAGCCAGCCGTGCGCTGCCCGTACCACCGCGAAACCGAGAATCCGGGTGGGCTGGTCGATGGGTGGCCGGCCGCCACGCTGCGGCGGGGCAAGGGGGTCGGCGACCCGGAACCGGCGGCCGGGCAGCTCCGGGCCCGGTTCGGCGGTGTCGGTGAGCGCTGGCAGCCGCAGCCCCTCCAGGCGCGGCCGCGGCGCCGGCGCGGCGTCCAGCAGGTGCGTCCACACCGCGTCCAGGACGGCCTGCATGTCGGCGGTGCCGGCGGTGATCGCGAGCACCGACGCCTGGGCCGGCATGACGATGACGAACTGGCCGAACGCGCCGTCGCCGCGGTACGCACCGTGCCGGCACCGCCAGAACTGGAAGCCGTAGCCCTGCTGCCAGTCCGGTGACTCGTTCGTGTCCGCCGTCGGCACCTGGAAGGCGGTCGCCGCGTCGACCCAGTCCGCCGGCACCAGCTGCCGGCCCTGCCAGCGACCGCCGCACCGGTGCACCTCGCCGAACCGTGCCACGTCGGCGGTCCGCAGGCGCAGCCCCCAGCCACCGAGGTCGATCCCTCGCGGGCAGCTGTCCCACTCGGCCGGGCCGAACCCGAGCGGCTCGAACAGCCGCGGCCTCAGGTAGTCCAGCAGCGTCTCGCCGGTGCGCCGCTGCATGATGGCGGACAGCGCGTAGGTGGCGCCGCTGTTGTAGACGAACCGGGTGCCGGGCTCGTGCGCGACGGGCACGCCGAGGAACCCGCGGACCCAGTCGCCGTCCGGGTCCTGGGCCATCAGCGGGGCGGCGTCGGTGTCGTGGCCGGTGGTCATCGTCAGCAGGTGCCGCACCCGCATCCCGCGCAGGTCCTTTTGCTGATCGCCGACGGACAGGAGGTCAGCGACGTGATCGTCCACGGACAGCAGCCCGTCGGCGACGGCCAGCCCGACGGCGGTGGAGGTGAAGCTCTTGCTCAGCGAGTACAGGGTCTGCGGCTCGTCTGGCTCGTACGGATGCCAATGGCCTTCCGCGACCGTCTCGCCGTGGCGCAGCAGCACGAACCCGTGCACGCCCAGCTTCTCTGCCGCGGCTACGAACCCGTCCATCGTCGCACTCTACGATGACGCCGGTGCGAAGGGTGACCCTGCAACGGGACGACGTGACGATCTCGGCGCTCGCCGGCGGCTCCGGCCCACCGGTGGTGCTGCTGCACGGCCTGGCCGGCAGCGCGAACGAGCTCGTGCCGACCGCCACCGCCCTGCTCGACTCGCACACGGTCGTGGTCCCCGATCAGCGCGGACACGGGCGCTCCACCCGCCATCCCACTGACGTGTCGCGGCGCGCCTATGTCGACGACGTGATCGCCGTCCTGGACGCGTTCACCGCTGCGCCGGCGGTGCTGGTGGGCCAGTCGATGGGCGCGCACACCGCGATGCTCGTCGCCGCCCGGCATCCGTCGCGGGTGCGTGGCCTGGTCATGCTGGAGGGCGGGGTCGGCGGCGACGACGGTGACTACCCGAGCCGGCTCGAGGCGTGGTTCGCGTCGTGGCCGGTGCCGTTCCCGTCCCGGGAGGCCGCGGTCGAGTTCCTCGGCGGGCGGTCCCTGGCCCAGGCATGGGCCGCGGACCTGGAGGAGCGCGACGGCGGGCTGTGGCCCCGCTTCGACGGGACCGTGATGACGGCGGCGATCCGGGGCGTCGCGGACGTCGCGCGGTGGGACGACTGGGCCGCGGTGCGGGCGCCCACGCTGCTGGTCCGGGGCTCCGACGGCACCGGCCCCCCGGGTGAGGTGGAGCGGATGGTGGCGCTGCGGCCCGGCACCGCGCACGTGGTCGTGCCGGACGCGGGGCACGACGTGCACCTGGACCAGCCCGACGCCTGGCTGGCCGTGCTGCGGCGCTTTCTGGACGGCCGGAACCCGTAGGAACGTGGCAGGCGGGCCGCTGTCGCGGTCCCCGCGACACCCATAGCGTCGCGGCATGTCCATCTTGGGGCCCGTGCTCATCGGGCTGCTCTACGCGGCGCTCAACTCGTTCATCCCTTCGCGGCACCGCCGGCCGTTCAACGCGCTGATGGTGGCGGGCGCCGGCGCGGCGTACCTCAGCGGCGGCGCCTTCGGGCCGCTCGAGCTGGCGTTCACGAGCGTGATGACGGTCGTCGCGTTCCGGGGGCTGTCGTCGTGGCGGTGGATCGGCGTCGGCTGGCTGCTGCACACCGCCTGGGACGTGGCGCACCACCTGCGGGGCGAGCCGCTGCTGCCGTTCGCGCACGACTCGTCGTTCGGCTGCGCGATCTGCGACCCGGTCATCGCATTGTGGTGCTTCGCCGGCGGCCCGTCCGTGGCGGACGTCGCCCGCCGATGGTTCAGACGGGACGGCGCCGAGCGGATCCCCGAGCCGCGATGAACCCTGAGCCTACTGAGTCTGGAACCGCGGTCGACCGTTCGTCGCCAGGTTCGGGAGCGGCGATCACAGGGGCCTGGCGTGCACGGTGATGCGGGTGAACGAGCCGACATTGATGTGGTCGCCGTCGGCGAGCGGGACCGGCAGCTCGGGCTGGATGGGGTCGGCGGCGTCGTTGACGAACGTGCAGTTGGCGGAGCGGAGGTCGACCACCGCCCAGCCGCCGCCCGGCTGCGCGACGAGCAGCGCGTGCAGGTGCGACACGGCGATGTCCTCGGGCGGGCCGGCCAGGTCGATGTCGGGGTAGCTGCCGCGGGACCGGCTGCGCCGGCCGATGAGGACCTGCTCGCCGGTGAGCGCGAACCGGCGCTCGGGGCAGAACCGCGGGTAGGAGATCGTGGGGTCGGGACCGTTCCAGGCCTCGACCCGGTCGAAGTGGGCCCGGTCGGCGGAGACCACCACGTGCCAGCCCACGGCGGCGGCGGTGCCGTTCGTCGCGGTGCTGTTCGACCCGGTGGCGTCCAGCCCCCGCCCGGACGTGGCCGCGTCCGACGTGGCCGTCCCGGCGCCGCTCGGGGTGGCCGCGCGCACGGGCTCGGAGGCGAGGACGGCCTCCAGCGCGGCGTCGGGCGGGGCGGCCAGCGCGTCGAAGCCGTCGACCTCGCAGAACCGCCCGGTCATCGGCGTCGCGCACTCCGGGCACACGGTGATCCGGACCGACGCCGGCTGGACGGCCGGCGGCGCCTGCCCGGAGGGCGCCGCCGTCATGGCGGCGCCACAGACGTCGCAGTAGTCGGTGGTCTCCGACTCGTGGCCCTTCGGGCAGGCGGCCATCGGGCTCTCCTTCAGTTCGGGCGCACGCGCGTCGTCTTGCGGGAACCGAGCGCCGCGATCTCGGCGTCGATGTCGACGTCCTTGTTCTCGGAGCGGCGTTTGAGCTGCACGGTCCCGGTCCGGGCATCCTGCACCTCGACGACCCGGGCGAGCAGCTGCACGGTGTCGGACCGGCCGGCCTCGGTCGCGAGCTGCACGGCACGGCCCAGCCGGGCGGTCGCGGTGACGGTGTCGCCGGCCTCGCGGGCGGCGAGCCCCTCCTGGATCGCGGAGGCGAGCTCGGCGGCGCCGGTGTAGTGCGCGACCCGCTTGTTGAGCCGGGTCGACTTGGCCTCCTCGTCGGTCCACACGGCCCGCACGAGGCCCTTGGCGAGGACCTCCTCGCCGCGCACGACGCTGACCCGGGCGGCCAGCTTCTCCTCGCCGACGGCGCCGACGGTGTCCGGGTCGAGTTCGACGGCCAGGTGGTAGTCGCGGCTCTCGGCGCCCCAGGCGCCGGTCGGGTAGTCGCCGACGCGGGCGCTGACGTCGGTGCGCCGGTCGGTGAGGTCGAGGATCTCGGGATGGACCTGCTTCACGAAGCGGATCCGGGCACCGGCCGGGGTCCAGAGGCGCAGGGCGACACCGGCGACGGTCTTGCCCATCGCGGCCTCGATCATGGACCGGAAGTCCTCCTCGAGGCCGGCCGGGTCCTTCATGCCGTCGGCGGTGCCGAGCAGCGCGTCGGCGACCTTGATGAGCTCGGCGGCGCTCCAGTTCTGGCCGACGCCGCGGCTGTCGCAGACGAACACGCCGGTGCACTGGTCCAGCACGGCCTGGAAGGTGCGGGCGGACTCGCCGTTGCGCCCGTCGGTGAGCAGGATCGCGTGGCGGATCTCGGCCGGGTTGGCCAGGAACAGCTCGCGGGCGAGGGTGAGCCAGGTGCCGATCTGGGTGCCGCCGCCGGCCTTCAGGTGCCGGATCGCCTGCCGCGCGGCGTAGCGGGTGTCGTCGTTGGCGACCGCGAGGGTCTGCACGTCCGGATACACCATCTGGGCCCAGTCGGTGCCGGCGACGACCGCGAACGCGACGCCGTCGCGCAGGGTGTCGACGGCGACCGCCGCGGCCTTGCGGGCCTGGACGAGCCGCTCGCCGCTCATCGACCCGGAGCAGTCGATCATGATGACCTCGGCGGCGGGTGCCCCGGCCCGTGCGGTGCCGCCGGCGCCCGCCCCGGCGGTGATGGTGATGACCGCGTCGGCGACGGAGGCGCCCTCGGGCAGGTACTCGTTCTGGAAGACTTCCGCTACGACACCGCTGGACTCGTCGGTCATGGCTGCGGCGCTCCTTTCGATGGGTCGAACGGGACGGCCGCGACGGCGATGTTGTCGGCCCCGCCGGCGGCGCGGGCGAAGTTCGTCAGCCGCCGCACGAGCTCAGCCGCGTCGCCGGTGCCTTCGATGGCGTCGGTCCAGGTGGGGTACCGGGTGAGCCCGTCGCTGGTGAGCAGGAGCACCCCGGCGGTGGTGGGGCGCAGGGTGGTGAGGTGCGGGTCGCCGCCGGGTGCGTCGGCGCCGAGCCACCGGGTCAGCGCCGCCGCCTGCGCGGACAGCCGCAGCGCGTCGGCGTCGACCCCGGCCGCGGTCAGCTGCCCGGCCAGGGAGTCGTCGACGGTGAGGCAGCGGGCGCCGTCGCCGTCCAGCCAGTACGCCCGGCTGTCGCCGACCCACCCGACGGTGCACTGCCCGTCCTCGACGACCGCGGCGAGAAACGTGCAGGCCGGTGCGTCGTAGGCCGTGGCCGACCCGGCGAGCTTCGCGACCGCGGCCGACGCGGACCGGTACGCCCCGGTGATGTCGCCGCCGCCGACGAGCACCTCGATCGCCTCGACGGCGGCGGTGGTCGCGGCGGCGTCGGAGTCCGGTGCGCTGGACACGCCGTCGCAGACGACAACGGCGCGCCGCCCGCCGGTGACGCCGATCGCGTAGGCGTCCTCGTTGCGCCGCTTGCGCAGCCCCCGGTCGGTGACGGCGGCGACGCCGGGCAGGTCGTGCTCGGCGTGCTCGCAGCCGGCGTCGCGGCGCAGCCCGCAGCCGTCGCAGTACCCGTCGGCGCCGGCCGTCGCCCCGCACGCCCCGCACGGTCCGGGCGCCGCCTTCGACGAGCGCCACTCGCCCGTGGCCGAAGCGGCCGGCGTGGCCGGCTCGACGAACGCCTCGACCGGCGGGGAGAGCGGACCGGCGGACGGCTGCAGCGTGAACTGCTCGGCCGGGGCGGCCAGGTCGGCGCCGCAGGACTCGCAGTAGTGGTCACCGTCCACGGTGGACGCCGCGCAGGACGGGCAGGCGGCCGTCACAGCCAGGTCCTCGGCCGGACCCGGTTCGCCTCGTCGACCAGGTCGATGCGGGTCTGCCGGTCCGGTGCGACCTTCGCCAGGACCCGGAAGGCGCGTTCCAGGCCGGTCCGCAGGTCCCGCTCCGCCAGCCGGTGGGTCAGCACCGTCGCCGAGCCCGCGTTGCCCGCCCGGACCCAGTCCAGCGCGATGCGCAGCGTCTCGACGGTGAGCCGGGCCCGGCGTTCGGCGTCCAGGCCGAGGCGTTCGACCCGGCCGGAGACGTCGAGCAGGTCGGCCTCCGCGAGGCTGGCCGGCGGCGCGGCGAGCCGGGCCCGGACCGCGGCCACCTGCGCGGGGACGCTGTGGCTGGAGCTGTCGGGCACCGCGTCGAGGGTCGCGACCGCGCCGGGCAGGTCGTCGCGGGCGGCGAGGATCCGGGCGACGCCGAACGCGGCGCTGACGAACGACCGGTCGGTGCGCCAGACCGCCGAGTAGAGCCGCAGGGCGGTGTCGCTGTCGCCGGCCGCCTCCGCGGCGGCGGCGACGGCGAGCTGTGGGGCAAGCTCGCCGGGCAGCGCCCCGTAGACGGCCTCGAACGCCGCCCTGGCCTCGTCGGGCCGGCCGGCGGCGAGGGCGGCCATGCCGCGATACCAGTCGACGCGCCAGTCGGGTTCGGCGACCGCGGCCAGGTCGGCGGCGGCGCCGTCGAGGTCACCGGCGGCGATGCGGGCCCGGATGACCGCGAGGGCGACCTCGACGCCGTCCGCGCCGACGGAGCTCAGTGCCTGCTGCAGCACCGCCGGGTCGGCCGTCTGCATCGTCGCGAGCAGCGCCGCGCCCGGGTCGGCGGGGTCGACGGTCGGCACCGGCAGCGCCGCGACCACCTCGGCGCCGGCGGGGCGGGCCGGGCCGGCGATCGCCCGGGCGCCGTTGACCTTCCCGCTCTCGGCGGTGATGACGCCGGCCGTGGTGCCGAACGCGGTGCGTTCGCCGGTGAACTGGCTCGACACGCTCGGCCGGGGCTGGCCGTCGGCGGCGCTGAGGATCTGCCGGAGCACGCCGGTGAGCTGCTCGGCCATCTCGGCGGCGGAGACGAACCGGCGGGCCGGGTCGGGGTCGGTGGCACGCAGCAGCAGCCGGTGGTAGGACTCCTCGCGGGCCAGCAGCGGCACCGTCGAGGGGTCCGGGAGGTGGTCGACGAACGTGGTGGTGAACCCGCGGAAGTCGAAGCTGAGCACGGCCATCGACCGGGCCACGGTGTAGAGGTCCGAGGCGACGGACGGCCCGGCCGTGGCGACCTCCGGCGCCTGATAGCCGACGGTCCCCCACACGGCGCTGACGTCGTCGTCGACCCGCCGCACGGCGCCCAGGTCGACGAGCTTCACCCGCTGGTCGGTGTGCAGCGCGTTGTCGGGTTTGAAGTCGCAGTACAGCAGCTCCCGCTCGTGCAGGTAGCCCAGCGCCGGCAGGATCTCCAGGGCGTAGGCGATGACCTGCGGCAGCGGCAGCGACTGGCGGACCCCGCCGCTGACCGGCCGGGCGAGGAAGATGTCGCGCAGCGACAGGCCGCCGACGTACTCCATGACGATGTAACCGACCCGGTCGCCGCTGCGCGGGTCGGGGTGCGACACGAAGTCGTAGATCTTCACGATCGACGGGTGGTCGACCTCGACCAGGAACCGCCGTTCGGTGATCGCGGCGGCGGTGGCGTCGGCGTCACCGGAGTCGATGAGGCCCTTGAGGACGACCCAGCGGTCGCTGACCTCGTCGCCGACGTTGCGGTCGCGGGCCAGGTAGATCCAGCCGAGCCCGCCGTAGGCGATGGCGCCGAGGACCTCGTAGCGGCCGGCGACCACGGCGCCGGGCGGCAGCGACGGACGGAAGCTGTACTGGGTCCGGCAGTTCGTGCAGAATCCCTCGACCAGGCCGGGCCGGCCGTCGCGGGACCGGCCGACGGGCTGGTCGCATTTACCGCAGACCCGGCGGTGCTCCGGGACCTGCGGGTCGGGCAGGACCGCCCCCGCCGGGTCGCGGCGCGGCAGTGCCGGCAGCGCGACCAGCGGCGCGGCGCCCCTGCCCCGGCCGGTGGTGCGGGCGGAGGAAGAGGTGCGGCCGGACACCGACGGCGTCGAAGCCTCGGTGGCGGGCGGGGCTGCGGCGGCGCCGGCCTGCTTGTGGCCGCACTCGTCGCAGTACCCGTCCTCGTCGTACGTGCCCGGGCAGCCGGCACGCGTGCACTGACTCATGTCGCACTCCCTTCGACGGCGCCGGACAGCGCCTGCTGGTACGCGAAGACGGCCCTGGTCGCCGCCCGCAGGTCACACGGTGCCGCCCACAACAGGTCGCGGGCGGCACGGTACCGCTCGGTCAGGGCGGGCTCCTCGACGCGGTCGAGCCGGACCGCCTTCGCCCGGTACGCCTCCAGCCGGCCTCGCAGTTCCTCGCGCCGGTCCAGCAGGCCGGTGGCCGCCGCGACCCGGTCCTCGGCGGCCGTGACGGCGGCGGTGAGGTCGCGGTCGAGTGCGGTGATGCGCCGGTCGAGGGCCGGCCAGCCGGCGAGGTCGAGCGCGTCGGTGGCGCGGACCAGGTCGGCGACCGCGGCCTGCCAGCGGCCGTGGACGTCGGCGGTCTCGGGCAGGCCCGGGTCGGCGATCTTCGCGACGGCGGCGTCCCGGGCCCGGTGCGCCCGCTGCTCCGCGGCGGCCAGCGCGTCCAGGAGCAGGTCGAGGCGGGTGAGGCGGGCCGGGAGCGCGGTGCGCAGCGCGGCCAGCTCGGACAGCTGCCGCACCGTGCGGGTCAGCTCCTCGCGCAGCGCCGTCCAGGCCGTCTCGTCGACGGTGAGGGGATCGGGCACGGCTTGGGCGTACACCTGCTGCAGCCGCTGCTGGAGGGGTCCGGTGGTCGGCGTGTGGTCGGCGCCGAGGCGGTGGTGCGCGGCGACGGCGGCCTCCAGCGCGGTGTCCAGCTCGATGAGCCGCTCGGTGAGCGCCGCCCTGGCCGCCCCGATCCGGTCGAGGACGTCGACGGTCGCGGCGCACTGCCGCTCCAGCTCCGCGATGAACGCGGCCGGCGACAGGTCCGGCAGGCCGTCGACCGGGTCGGCCGGCACCCGCGCCGCGAGGATGCGGGCGGCGTCGGCGTCGCGGGTCCGGCCGGTGAGGTCGCGCAGCCGGTCCAGGACGTCGCGGGCGGCGACGAACCCGGCCCACAGCCGCCCGAGGTCGACGCCGGACCACAGCTGGGCCGTGGCGCCGCGCAGGTCGACACCGCGCAGCAGCGCCTGTGCCGGGTGGACGTCCACCGCGTACAGCGCCGCCGCGAGCCGGTCGTGCGCGGCCGCCAGGTCGGCGACCGCGCGGTCGGTGTCCGCTTTCATCAGCCGGTCAGTCCAGGTACTTCGCGGGCGGCGGCGGGGGGGCCGAGCCGAGCCATCTGCTATAGATCTCCGTCCACTTGCCGCTGGAGCGGACCCGTTCCAGGACGCCGTTGACGAACCGGACCAGGTCCTGCGCGTCGAGGCGCATCGCGACGGCGGAGGGCTCGTCACTGACGGGCTTGCCGACGACCTCGGTGGAGGGGTCCTGCGCGGCCAGGCCGATCAGCAGCACGTCCACCGTGGACACCGCGTCGACCTGCCCCTGCTGCAGCAGCACCAGGCAGTCCAGGGTGCTGTCGGTGGCGACCGGGACCGGCTTCGACGGCTGCTTCATGATCGTGACGATGCTGGTGCTGCCCCGGGTCGCGCACACCTTGCGACCGGCGAGGTCTTCGAAGTCGTCGATGCCGGAGCCCTTGTTGACCAGCAGCCGCTGAGCGGAGGTCAGGTACTCGGTGGAGAACGCGACCTGCTGGCGCCGCTCGCAGGTGGAGGTCATCGTGCGGATGACCATGTCGACCTCACCGCGCTCCAGGACCGGGATCCGGTCGGCGGTGGTGATCGCCCGCCACTGGATGGCGTCGGGGTTGCCCAGCAGCGCCCGGGCGATCTCCTTGGCGAGGTCGATCTCGAAGCCGACGACCTCGCCGGTCCTCGGGTCGCGGTAACTCGTCAGGTACGCGTTCTGGTCGATGCCGACGATGAGCCGACCCCGCTCGACGATCTTCGCCATGGTGGAACCGGCGGGCATCTTCCCGGGTGCGGGCAGCGTCGCCGGCGGCCGGAGGCTGGCGCGGACGTCGCACGCCGGCGGTGACGTCGACGGCGGGGCCGGCGACTGCGCGGGGTCCTGCACGTTGAGGGGGCGGGGCACCGCGGCGGCGGCCGTGCTGTCCACGGCCGGGGTCGCCGGGTCCTTCCCGCAGCCCGCCAGCACGAACACCACGGCGAGGGTGGCGACGATCTTTCTCATCGGTACTCCGCGATCCGCTGGTTCAGGCCGAACGCGGCGGCCGCCGCGACGGCAAGGGCGTGCAGCGCGACCGCGACGTCGGCGCCGGCACACCGGGCCCCGGCGCCGGCCGCGGCCCGGTCGAACCGCCGCCCGCCGCCGGCGATCCCCTCGGCCAGGGCCGCGTCGAGGCGGCCGGCGGCGCTCGCCGCGCTGGCGTCACCGTCGGTGGCGAGCTTGACCGCCTCGGCGTGCTGGCTGCCGTCGTCGAGGCCGCGGACCTTCTGGTGGACCGTCAGCCACTCCGCGGCGTGCTGCTGGGCCTGCTGCACGGCCGAGCGCGCCGCGTCGTCGGGTGCCTCATCGTGCGCCCGCTGCAGCAGCCCGCCCTTGCCGTCCTTGCCGGCGAGCCGCTCCATCATGACCTTGAAGTCGTCCTCGAACGCCTTGCCGTCGCCGCGGGCGATGAGCGTCAGCCCCTCGTCGGCGCGGGCCTGCAGGGCCGTGATCCGCGCCTCGGCGAGCAGCCCGACCTGCTCGGACCCGCCGTCGCGGCCGTCGCTGATGTGCCCGGCCGCGCCGCTGGCGGCGACCGCCAGCCAGCCGAACGCGACGAGCGCCGCGACGGTCGCCAGGACCATGCCCCGGTTGAGCCGCCGGTTCGTCAGCCGGATCAGGTACCGCTGGGTCAGCACCAGCACACCGAGCAGCGCCAGCCCGAGCAGGGTCACCGTCCACGGCCACCGGGCCACGGCCCGCTGCGCGTCGGACAGGCGGGTCGCCTCGGCCCGGAACAGCTCCTGCGCCGCCGGCAGGATCGTCTGGCGCATCAGCGCCGACGCCTCCCGCAGGTAGGCCCCGCCGAGCGGGATGCCCTGCCGGTTATAGGTGCGGGCCGACTCGACCAGGCCGGTGTAGACGGGGATCTGCCGGACGAGGACGCCGAGCGCCGCGGCGCTGCGCCCCTCCGCGCTGTGCAGCGCCACGGTCAGCGCGGACGAGGCCCTGGCGATGTCGTCCAGGTAGCGTTTCCGCAGCTGCGCGGGCTCGACGCCGTTGCCGAGGAAGGCGGTGGCCGCGGTCGCGTCGGCGTCGGACAGCGACCGGTAGATGTCCTGCGCCTGGAGGCTGAGCGGTCCGCTGCGGTCGGTCACGTCGCTGACCAGCCCGACGCTGGCCCGCATGGTGAGCACCCCGGCCAGACCGAAGGCGAGGCCGAGCACGACCACGACGGCCGTCAGCGTGGTGAGACGGCCCGGGCTCGTGGCGGCCCGGCGGATGAGTCGACGCCACGCGATAGCCAAGAAACATCTCCCCGTCTCGATGATGCCCCGAACATATCCGGCGGCGTCAACCATCTGACAGCCACGCCGTGCGAAGTCCCGGCTTCGTGCCAAAGACCACCGCGTGACGGAACCGGTGGCCTGGGATCTTGCCTGCTGTGTCCCATGTCACTTCGCCGCTTCCTCCTGGTCGTCGCGGCAGCGTCCGCCGTCACGGTGACCGGCTGCACGCCTACGCCGTCGCCTTCGTCCTCCAGCGCCACCCCCGTCTCCTCCGATGCGTCCACCGAGGCCGAGCCGCCCGTCGACCCGTCCGTCGATCCGTCCGAGGCCGAGGCCGCCGACCCCGCCGCCGCGCCGGCCCGCAAGGCCCTCACCGCGAACGCGGCCGACGTGCGCGCTACCGGCGAGGACCGGTTCACCTTCTACGGCAGCCGCGTCGACCCCACCGGCGGCGGCGCGCACGTGCGGTACACCCGCACCTACCGTGGGCTGCGCGTCTACGGCGGCGACATCGTCGTGCACACCGGGCCTGGCGGGGCGTACCGGGGCGCCTCCAACAGCCTCGTCACGCCGTTGCAGGTCGACATCGCGCCGAAGGTCTCCGCGACCGACGCCACGGCCGCAGCGAAAACGCACTTCACCGCGAAGGCCGGCAAGGTCGCCGGCGTCGGCGTCCCCCAGCTGATCGTCGACGCCTCCACCGGCGTCGGGAGGCTCGCCTGGGAGAACGTCGTCGAGGGTGTCGCCAGGGACGGGCAGACCCCGTCGCGGCTGCACGTGCTCACCGACGCGCACACCGGCGGGCTCATCGGCTCGTGGGACGAGGTCGAGACGGTCGCCGGCACCGGCAACAGCATGTACAGCGGCAAGGTCGCCGTCGACACCCAGAAGTTCGGCACGTCGTTCCGGCTGACGGACACCACGCACGGCCGCGGCACCGTCTGCGACATGCAGCACCGCGAGTCGGGCAGCTGCAAGACGTTCGCCGACGCCGACAACGTCTGGGGCGACGGCAAACCGGGCGACCCGGCGACGGCCGCCGTCGACGCGGCCTACGGCGCCGCGGTCACCTTCGACTACTTCGCAGGCGTCCACGGCCGGCGCGGCGTCAACGACAACGGTCGCGGCGTGACGTCCCGGGTGCACTTCGGCGAGGCGTACGAGAACGCGTTCTGGGACAAGGGCCAGATGACCTACGGCGACGGCCGGGACAACACCCACCCGCTCATCCAGCTCGACATCGCCGGCCACGAGATGAGCCACGGCATCACCGAGAAGAGCGTCTCCGGCGGCCTCACCTACGAGGGCGAGTCCGGCGGGCTCAACGAGGCGACCAGCGACATCTTCGGCACGATGGTCGAGTTCGCCGCGAACAACCCCGCCGACCCCGGCGACTACCAGCTCGGCGAGAAGGTGGACATCAACGGCAACGGCACGCCGCTGCGCTACATGTACAACCCCACCCTGGACGGCGAGTCGCACGGCTGCTGGTCGGCCACCACCGCCGGGATCGACGTGCACTACTCCTCGGGGGTGGGCAACCACTTCTTCTTCAACCTCGCCGAGGGCACCGGCAAGACCGCGTTCGGCACGTCACCGGTCTGCGGCAACGCCGCCGGCGTCGCCGGCATCGGCCGGGCCAGGGCGGAGAAGATCTGGTACCGGGCCCTGGACGTGTACTTCACCTCCAACACCACCTACGTCAACCCGGCCAACCTGGGCAACACCGCCCGGGCCTACACCCTGCGGGCGGCCGCCGACCTCTACGGCAGCTGCGGCGCGGAGTACAAGGCGGTCCAGCAGGCGTGGACGGCGGTGAACGTGGCCGGCACCGACGCCGCGTGCGCATAGGATCAGCTCTCGTACGTGCCGTCGAGCGCTGGAGGCTGGCTGATGGGTCCACTCGTAAGGGTCGAGGACGTCGGGGACGGCGTGATCCTGCTCGACGCGCGATGGACCCCTCAGCCGCCGACCGCGCTGGAGCGGTACCGGGTCGCGCACCTGCCCGGCGCCCGGTTCGTCGACCTCCACACCGACCTCGCCGCCCCACCCGGCGCCGGTGGGCGGCACCCGCTGCCGACCGCGGCGGCGTTCCAGGCCGCGATGCGCCGCCTCGGGGTCAGCGACGACTCGAGCGTGGTGGTGTACGACGACCGGGACGCCTCCGTCGCCGGCCGCCTGTGGTGGATGCTGCGGCACTGGGGGCACCGCGACGTGCGGGTCCTGGACGGCGGCATCGCCGCGTGGACCCGCGCCGGGCGGCCGGTCGAGGCCGGCGAGCCGGTGCCGGTGCCGGTGCCGCCCGGCGACTTCACCGCCGGCGAGCCCCGCGACGACCTGCTGACGGCCGCGGAGGTGCCGGCGTTCGTCGAGGGCGGGATCCTGCTCGACGCCCGGCTCGGGCCCCGCTTCCGCGGCGAGGTCGAGCCGCTCGACCCGGTCGCCGGGCACATCCCGGGCGCGGTGTCGGCGCCGACGTTCGACAACAGCGACGCCGACGGGCGGTTCCTGCCGCCGGCCCAGCTGCGGGAGCGGTTCGCCGCGCTCGGCGTCACCGCCGACCGGCCGGTCGCGGCCTACTGCGGCTCCGGGGTGACCGCCGTGCACGAGATCATCGCCCTGGAGCTGGCCGGCTTCACGCCGCGGCTGTACGCGGGATCCTGGAGCGACTGGATCACCGACCCGGACCGCCCGGTGGCCACCGGCCCCTGACCGGCCACCGCGTTCAGGCGTTGGACCGGCGTTCGCGCACGGCCGCCACGACCTTGGCGACCTGGGCGTCGAAAGCGTCCAGCTGCTCCGCCTCGGCGGCGCTCGCGACGAAGGCGCGCCGGTCGCAGGCGGTGCCCCCGCGCCAGATCCGCTGGATCGCGCGGGTCGCGGTGATGTCGGTCAACGGGTCGCCGGACACGAGGACCAGGTCCGCGCGGTGCCCGACCGCGATGCGTCCCCGGTCGGGGAGGCCGAACACGCGGGCCGGTTCGGTGGTGGCCGCGGCCAGCGCCTGCGCCGGGCTGATGCCGCACCGGACCAGGAGCTCCAGCTCCCGGTGCAGGCTGGCCCCGAACACGGTCCCCGGGTTCGGGGCGTCGGTGCCCGCCAGCAGCGTGACCCCGGCGGCGGCCAGGCGCCGCACGGTGTCCTCGGCCCGCGAGTACGGCGGCATCCTCCGGCCGCTCCAGCCCGGGGCGCCCGAGGTCAACCGGCGGATCCAGGCCTCCCCGAGCGCCTCGGCGAGCCGCGGGTCCGCTGCCACCGCCGCGCCACCCGGTTCACCGAGCGTGTTCTCGATGGTGGCAAGCGTCGGACCGACCGCGATGCCGGCCGCGGCCATGCGCTCGACCAGGGCCTGGTCCAGCTCGCCGGCCGCGGGGACGTGGGCCACCACGTCGACGCCGGCGGACACGACCTCCTCGACCCCGGCCGTCGAGCTCACGTGCGCGACGACGACCAGGCCACGGTCGTGCGCGGCGGTCACCAGTGCCGTGATGGTGCCGGGGTCCAGCGCCGGCCACAGGCCGCCGACCCCGGAAATGATCTTCAGATAGTCGGAGCCCTCCGCGATCCGGTCCGCGACGAACCGCTCGGCCTGGCCGGCGGCGGTCACCGTCGGGATCGGGGCGTACATCATCGACGGGTGCCCGCCGGGTGCGGTGGCGCCGACCCCCGAGGAACGCACGTCGGCCACGTCGGGGCGGGCGCCGGCCTCCTCCTTGGCCCGGGCCACCAGGTCGGGTTTGCTGAACATGTCGAGCACGGTGGTGACACCGAACGTCAGCGACTGCGCAAGGGCGCCGGGCACGAGGTGCACGTGCGCGTCGATCAGACCGGGAAGCACCGTCCCGCCACCCGCGTCGATCACCTCGTCGCCGTCCTGGGCGATCGGGGCCGCCGAGCACCCCGTGATCACCCCGTCGGCGAACCGGACCGAGGTCCAGTCCCGCGACGTGGTCCCGTCGAACACCTTCGCGTTCACGATCGTTGTTGCCATGGCCACGGTGTCCTCAGAGCTCACGAGTCGAAGCCCAGGCCGAGGCGGTCCAGGGTGCGCAGCCACAGGTTGCGGCGGCCCTCATCGCGGTCGGCGCGGGCGATCGACCAGCGGGTCAGCTGGATCACGCCGGAGCGCAACGGCTCCGGCGGGAACGGCACCGGCCTGGTGCGCACCATCCGCAGCCTGGTCAGCGGGGTCGGCTCGCCGGCCAGCAGGTCCAGCATCACCTGCGCGCCGAAGCGGGTCGCGCCGACGCCGAGGCCGGTGAACCCGGCGGTGTAGGCGAGGCGGCCGGCGTAACCCGTGCCGAAGAACGCGCAGAACCGGGAGCAGGTGTCCACCACCCCGCCCCACGCGTGGGTGAACCGGACGCCGTCCAGCTGCGGGAACGTCTCGAAGAAGTGCGCCGCGAGCTTGTCGAAGGTGGATGGGCGCTGGTCGTAGGTGGGGCGGATGCCGCCGCCGTTGTAGTACACCGCGTCGTAGCCACCCCACAGGATGCGGTTGTCGTCGGTGAGCCGGTAGTAGTGGAACTGGTTGGCGCTGTCGCCGATGCCCTGCCGGTTGACCCAGCCGATGTCGGCCCGTTGCGCCTCGGTGAGGGGCTCGGTCATGAGGGCGTAGTCGTACACCGGGACGATGAACGGCCGGACCCGGCGCAGCGGCGAGCGGAACGCGCCGGTGCCGAGCGCGACCCTGGCCGCGGTCACCGTGCCGTGCGGGGTGCGCAACCGCAGCCCGCCGCTGCTGTCCTTCACCACGCCGAGCACCCTGGTGCCCTCGTGGAAGCGCACGCCGAGTGCGGCGCACGCCTCGGCGAGGCCCCCGGCCAGGCGGGCCGGGTCGAGCATCGCGGTGCCGTCGCGGTCCCAGACGCCGGCCTCGTAGGTGGCGGCGCGCACCTCCGCCCGGATCGCGTCCCGGTCGAGGAACTCCACCCGCCGGCCCATCCGCCGTGAGGTTTCGAGGCCCTCGCGGAGCCCGTCGACCTGCCACGGTTCGGTCGCCACCGACAGCTCGCCGGTGCGTTCGAAGCCGCAGTCGATCCCGTGCCGCAGCAGCGTCGACTCGATCCCGTCGAGGTTGGCCCGGCCCAGCTCCTCCAGGGTCTCGATCTCGTCCGGGAACCGTTCGACGCCGTTGGCCAGGCCGTGGGTGAGGCTGGCCGCGCAGAAGCCGCCGTTGCGCCCGGTGGCCGCCCAGCCGATCCGCCGGCCCTCCAGGACGACGACGTCGAGCGCCGGGTCGCGCTCCTTCGCCAGCAGCGCCGTCCACAGCCCGCTGAACCCACCGCCGACCACCGCCAGTCCGCGGTCGTCGCCCCCCGCAGCGGCGGGTGCGGGTCGGGGAGCGCCCGGTCCAGCCAGAACGGGGTGCTCACGGCGTCGCGCAGCGCGGGATGACCCATTGCCGCACTCTACGGGTCACGCGCCCGGCCCCGGGCGTCGATACACTGAGCGCGTGGCCACGGACGACCTGCTGTTCGTCGTGCTCGACGGTGCCGGCGGCTGCCTCGTCGCCCTCGACGAGCCGACCCTGGCCGGGCCGGTGTCCCGGACCGGGCGCGGCGGCGTCATCCACCTCGTCCCCTCCGGGCGGCCGGTGCTGCGCCCCGACCCGCCGGGCAACGCCGGGCTGCGCGCGCTGACCGGCGCCGGGACCGTCGCCGTCGCCGGGGCGACCGTCGCGCTGTCCGCACTGCTGACGCCGTTCGTCGGTGCCCCGATCGGGGTGGCCGGCCTGGCGCTGTGCGGCGCCGGATACCGCAGCGGCCGGTCGGCGCTCGACCGGCGCTGGGGCGACCGGCACCGCATGCTGCGCCGGTCCGCCGAGGCGGAGGTGTTCGCCGGGGCGTTCAGCGCCGCGCAGACGATTCTCATGCTGTGGCCGCGGCTGCGGGACCTGGTCCAGGTGCCGACGCCGAGCCGGGAGCTGGCCGGGTCGCTGTGGACCCTGGCCGGCCTGCTGCACGACCGGGCCGACCTCGAGGAGCAGGTCGCCGAGCTGTCCCGGGCCGCGGCCCGGCTGCCGGTCGGCTCCCGGGCCGCAGCGCCGCTGCGCGACGAGCTGGCGGCGCGGCAGGCCCTGCTCCGGGCGTCCCTCACCGAGCTCGCCGGCGCGGTGGACGCCCGGGTGTCCGCGCTGGAGATCCTGGCCGGGGAGTGCGTCGACCTGGTCCGGGACGAGCGGGCGGTGGTGGCCGCGGTCGAGGCGATCCGCAGCGCGGACCGTTCGCTGGGCCTGGTCGTCCCGCCCGTCGTCACTCCCCCGGATGAGACCGGCGAGCTGGCGTCGCAGACCCGTTCGATCGTGGCGGCGTACCGGGAGCTGACGGGCCTCACCCGGCGCTGAGCGGTCCCTTCCGTGCAAGGGCCATCCGTCCACAATGGAGTGCGCCGTCCGCACGGTGTGGGGGCGGCCTTTCGGCGGTGCCGCGGGCGACGCTGCGTCGCCTAACCTTCACGCCGTGTCGCCCGACGAGGACTCGCCGCCGCCCACACCCCCGCCCGCCGATCCGCCGCCGCCCGCCGATCCGCCGCCGCCCGCCGATCCGCCGCCGGGTCCACCGGCGGATCCGCCCCCGGCAGCGCCTGTGGGTGGTGGGCGCACGGGTCGTGTCGCGCGGTGGACGGCGATCGCCAGCACGGCGGCGGTCGTGCTGGCCGGGCCCGCCGCGTGCGTGCAGGTCCTCGGGGTCAACGTGGCGCAGGTCGTCGGCTGGTTCGGCGGGCCGGTGCCGTCGCCGTCGGTCACCGGGCAGTCGGCGACCCCCGGGCCGGGGCCCGTCACCCCATCGCCGAGCGAGTCCGGCGCCTCTGCGTCACCGTCGCCCTCACCCTCCCTCTCGGTCGTGCCGACCGGCCCGCCGCCACCCCCGCCGCCGTCGCCGACACCGACGAGAAGCCCTTCGCCCGTCGCGTTCACCTTCGACGCGCGGAGCACCGTCGACCAGTGCGACAACCTCGCCGGGCACGGTGACGCGCCGAAGACCGGACGGGTGCTCATCTTCGTGCGGTACCAGCGCGACACAGTCTGGTTCTACGAGCAGCCCGTCATCTTCGGCCCGGACCACACCTGGACCAGCAGCCGGGTGGTGACCGGCGGCGACGACGACGGCGGCACCGAGTTCCGCTACGCCGCGGTCGCCGTCTCCGACCAGACCGCCGACACCCTGTCGAAGATCACCGGCTCGCCGTATCCGACGGCGTCCCTGCCGGGCACGATCATCCGCCAGAGCGAGGCGGTCGTACGTACCCGCGACAAGGGCATCTGTTAGGCGGGCACCGACTCGGCGACCTGCGGGCGGGTCCGGCGGGCCCAGGCGACGACCGGCGGGACGAGCGTGCCGAGGACCGCGAACACGGCGCCCAGCAGCAGCCAGCCCGGCGCGCCCCAGCCGACCGCCAGGCTGGTCACCACGAACGGCGCGAGCATCTGCCCCAGCTGCATGCCCATCGAGTAGGCGCCCTGATACTGACCGTGCGCGTCGGACGGGGCCAGCCCGAACGAGATGCCCCACCCGGCGGCGGAGTGCCACAGCTCGCCGGTGACGTGCGCGAGTGCGCCGAGGACCAGTAGCGCGACCGTCACCGGCATGCTGGTGCCACCGCTCACCGCGAACAGGGCGCAGCCGGCGAACAGCGCCAGCCCGGCCCGCCGCGAGGCCCGGGCGGCGCCGGACAGCGACTCCGTGCCGCGGGCGGCCCGGACCTGGAACAGCACCACCGCCGTGGTGTTGACCAGGAACAGCACCGCGATCAGCCAGCGCGGCGCGTCGGTGCGGTGCGCGATCCACAGCGGCAGCGCCACCTCGAACAGCCCGAAGTGCGTCGCCATCAGCCCGTCGAGGACCACGAACGCCAGGAACGGCCGGTCCCGCAGCGCGACCAGCCGGGGCCCCGCCTCCCGGGCAGGCGCGGCCGGCACCGGGGCCAGCCCGCGCAGCACCAGCGCCGCGGCCGCATAGGTGACCGCGTCGAGCAGGATCAGGGTGAGGTACGCCGGCCGCGTGTCGATCGCCAGCCCGACGCCCGCGACGGCGGAACCGGCGGCGATCCCGACGTTGGTGACGGAGCGCAGGTAGGCCCGGGTGTGCACGCGCCGGTCCGCCGGGACCGCGCCGGCGATGACGGCTCCCCTGGCCGCCCGCTGGGCCGCGTCGGCGATCGCCATCGGCACCCCGACGAGCAGGTAGGACCCGAACCCGTCGACGGTGACCAGTGCGACCGACCCCGCGGCCAGGACGAGGAGCCCGGCGACCAGGACGCCGCGCGGTCCGCGGCGGTCCGCGACGTAGCCCATCGGCGCGCTCGCGACCAGGCAGGCCAGCGCCGTCACCGTCAGCGCCAGGCCGGTCTCCCGCACGCTCAGCCCGACGGACCGGGTCAGGAACAGGGCGATCGACGTCATCGACACGCCGTTGCCGAACGTGTTGATCAGGGTCGCACCGGCGAGCAGCCGCAGTGGGCCGGGTTCTGGAAGCACGCCGCCATTAAACAATACGTACGTACGGTTTGCTAGCCAGTTCCGCGCGAATCCGGTCCAGGGTGGCCGCCATCGCCTGCGGCATCGCCTTGTCCCGGCCGCTGAGCCGCTCGAAGGCGAGCACGCCGCGGCCCGCGCTCAGGGCCATGGTCTGCACCAGCCGCGTCCCGCCCGGCACCGCGGTGAGCGCGAAGCGCCACGTGGTGCTGTCGGGGAAGCGGCCGCGGCGCAGGGTCCGGAACGCGAACTCCACGCCCGGCTCGGCGGCGAGCACCACGCACTCCCGGGTCCAGCGCACGCCGCCGCTGCGGCTCGACCCGCGGAAGCGCGCGCCGCGCACCGCGCCGGTCGCGGCGTCGTCCCACTCGCAGCGGTAGCACTCGGGGCTCCAGCGGCCCATGCGCGTGACGTCGGCGACGGCGGCGTACACCTCGGCGGGCGGCACCGGGATCACCACCTCCGCGCGGGCGGTCATCGAGACGACCGGCTCGGCGGGGGCGAGGTCGGCGTACGCGTCCTGCAGGCGCCTGGCGTACCGGCCGCGGGTGGTGGCCAGGATCAGCCGCAGCGGCAGCCCGCCGGTGCGCAGCACCCGCTCGGCCAGGGCGGCGTCGGCGGCCATCACCCACGGCACGACGAACCCCATCCGCACCGGCAGCGCCTTGCGCATCGCCTTCTCCATGGCGGCGTGCCGCTGCGGGGTGATCCGCTCGGCCACGATCGGCACGACAACGGCCTCCTCCTCGGCGAGGTGCTCGACCATGAGGTCCCGCAGCCGCACCGCCGCCGTTTTCAGGGCATCGAAGTCCCGGGTTTCCAACGCCGACCGGATGGCGTCCATGAGCGGGTCCAGCTCACCGTGGTCGCCGCTGAGCGCCTCGAGCTCGGCGTTCGGGCCGGTCGCCTCCAGCAGCATCGGCCACAGGAACCCGTCCTCGCCGGTGTGGTGATGATGAATCGCCTCGATCACGTCACCGACGTGGGCGCGCAGGGCGGCGAGCTGGCGCGGCCCCGGCCGGCGCTCCCCCGCGGCGAGGCCGACGGCGAGCTCGGCGAGCCGGTCGAGCTCCCCACGGATCGCGGCGTGCATCAACAAGTATCCGGACTGGTCTGTCATGGTCATCGCTCCTCGGTTATATTCGGTACAGCCACACTGTATTCGAGCCAGTGAGCATGGAGTCAATATCGTGGATACGACACCTCGGGCGTACCGGTCCCCCCGGCGGCAGGCCCAGGCCGAACAGACCAGGGCCGCGATCGTGCGCGCGGCCGCCCAGCTGTTCGCCGACCGGGGCTATGCGGGCACCACGATGCAGGCGATCGCCGACGAGGCCGGCGTCGCCGTCGAATCCGTCTACAAGGCCGGCAGCAAGGCCCAGCTGCTGCGCCGCGCCCACGACGAGGCGGTCGCCGGCGACGACCGGCCGGTCGCGCTGCTCGACCGGGACGAGCTGCGGGCGGCGCTCGCCGTCGACGACCAGCGCGCGCTGATCCGCGCGTTCGCGGGCGCGGTCGCCGACCGGGCCCGCACCCTGAGCCCGATCAGCCGCGCCTACGTCCAGGCCGCCGGCGCCGACCCGGCGATCAACGCGTCCTGGGAGGAGCTCGAGTCGCAGCGCCTCGCCGATCAGCGCCGGCTGGTCGAGGCGATCGCCGCACTGGGCCCGCTGCGGCCGGGCCTGACCGTGGATCGCGGCGCGACGCTGATCTGGACGCTGCACAACCATCAGTCGGGCTGGCTGGTCACCCACCACCTCGGCTGGGACGACGAGCAGGTCGCCGACTGGATCACGGACACCCTCACGGCCCTGCTGCTCCCCTCTCCATGATCCGGTAGACCTTGTGCACCCAGAGGTGTTCAAGGTCTACCGGATCATGAGACGCCGTCGAGGAACGAGGCGGCGCGGAACACCTCGAAGTCCGGGGCGGGCACCGGGCGGGAGAAGTGGAAGCCCTGGCCGACGGGGCAGCCCAGCCGGCGCAGCTCCTCCGCCTGCGCCGCGTGCTCGATGCCCTCGGCGACCACCTCCAGCCCGAGCGCCGCGGCCAGGTCGAGGATCGCCCGGGCCAGGGCGGAGCGCTCCGCGCCCTCGGCGACCCCGTCAACGAACGGCTTCGGGATCTTCAGGATGTCGATCGGGAAGTCGTGCAGCCGGGACAGCGACGAGTAGCCGGTGCCGAAGTCGTCGACGGCGAGCTGCACGCCGAGGGCCTTGAGCTCGCCGAGGCGGTGCTGGGCCACCTCCGCGTCCTCGTGCAGCAGCGATTCGGTGATCTCCAGGGTGAGCAGGTGCGGCGGGAGGCCGGACCGGGCGAGGGTCTGCTGGACGTACAGGACGACGGCGGGGTCCTGGACCTGGCGCGGCGACAGGTTCACGCTGATCTTCAGGCCGGGCCACGCCGCCGCCTGACGGCAGGCGGTGTCCAGCACCGCGTAGCCGAGCGGCAGGATCAGGCCGCTCTCCTCGGCGAGGGGGATGAACCGGTCGGGCGCGATGAGGCCCTTCGTCGGGTGCGGCCAGCGGACCAGGGCCTCGGCGCCCACGACCGTGCCGTCGGCGAGGTCGACGAACGGCTGGTAGTGCACGAGCAGCTCGTGCCGTTCGACGGCGCCGCGGAGGTCGTGGGCGAGGTCGAGCTTCTCCACCAGGCCCGCGTGCATGCTGGGGGCGAAGTACGCGAACCGGTTGCGCCCCTGCCGCTTCGCCATGTGCATCGCGACGTCGGCGTTGCGCAGCAGCTCGTCGGCGTCCGGGGGACGGTCCGGGTCGGGCAGGGCGATGCCGACGCTGGCCTGCGGCTGGATCTCCCGGCCGCCGATCGACAGCGGCTGGCGCAGCGTGGCCAGGACCCGTTCGGCGACGCGCGCGGCCTCGGCGGCGTCGTCGAGGTGCTCCAGCAGCATCGCGAACTCGTCGCCACCGAGGCGGGCGGCGGTGTCGGCGGAGCGCAGGCAGGTCCGGAGCCGGTCGGCGGTGGCGCGGAGCATCCCGTCGCCGACGGACCGGCCCAGCGAGTCGTTGATGGTCTTGAAGTCGTCGAGGTCCACGACGAGGACGGCGAGGTGCCGGTACGGGTTCCCGCGCCGCTCCAGTGCGTGGTGGACCCGGTCGGCGAGCAGGGCGCGGTTCGCCAGGCCGGTCAGCTCGTCGTGGAACGCCCGGTGGGTGAGCTGGTCCTCCAGCGCCTTGCGTTCGGTGACGTCCCGGGTGGTCATCAGGTAGCCGCTGACGTCGGCGTCGTCGACGACCCGCCCGACGGTCTCCGTCATGATGTACTGCCCGCTCGCGTGCCGCAGCCGGCACTCCAGCGGGCCGACCCGGTCGGCACCCTCGGAGGTGGCGCTGCCGAGCAGGGCCGTGACCCGGTCCCGGTCGTCGGGGTGCACCAGGTCCAGCAGGGACGTGCCGAGCAGGGCGTCGGGTGGTGGCCGAGCAGCGAGCGCACCGACGGCGTCACGTACTGCACGCTCGCGTCCCGGCCGCAGATCGACAGCACGTCGGTGACCTGCTCGGTGAGGCGCTGGAAGCGGCCCTCGGCGCGCTGCCGCTGCACCTCCCGCAGCACCGCCATCAGGTCCGCCATGCGGATCAGGATCAGGGCGAACAGGACACCCGACGCGGCGAGGAACACCGGGAGCTCGCCGACCGCCGTCGCGCGGACCGTGATGACGGCCGGGATGAGCAGCGCGGCGACCGCGAGCAGCACTGCGAACCGGCCGCTGGTCAGTCGCGCCGGAGCGGCCGGCACCGGCTCGGTGAGCCGGCGCATGTCCGGGTGCAGCGCGGCGCAGCCGGCCCCGATGTAGAACACCAGCCAGCCGAGGTCGACCCAGGTGCCGACGCGGAACTGGCCGTGCAGCGACTGCCACGTGAAGATCCCGTCGGTGGTCAGCAACGCGACCACGCTCGCCAGCAGCAGCCGGAACGACGTGCTGCGGGCGGTCCGGCCACTGCCGAGCCGGACCAGGACGGCCAGCACGAGCACGTCACCGAGCGGGTAGGCCACCGCCGTGACCCGCTCCAGGACGGAGTCACCGGCGCCGTCCAGGTGCGGCCGGATCACGAACACCCACATCAGCAGCGCAACGCCGACGGTGATGATCGACGCGTCGAGCAGCGCGGCCCGGTCCCCGCCCGGGTTCTGCCGGCGGACCAGCGTTGCCAGGGCCACCGCGAGCAGCGGATACATCGCCACGAAGAACACGTCGGCGAGCGACGGGCCGGCCGGCTGGTTGTGCACCAACTGCGGCCAGACGTACAGCGCCACGCCGACGGCGTACGACGCCAGGCCGGTGCCGGTCAGCACCCACGGCAGGGGCTGCGCCGGGGGGTGCCGTGCGACACCGACGGCGACCGCGACCGCCGGCGACGACGCGACCACCGTCCACAGGATCGAGCGCAGCGGCGAATCCGGCGTGAGGTAGTACACCGCGCTCAGCGCGACAGCGATGCACGCATACGCCCGGACCAGCACGGGCACCCCCTTTCCTACCGCTCAGATCGGCCGGTCCGGGGCCGGGTTTACGAAGTCGCACCAACGCGGCAACCCGCGACCCCGCGCGGCCCGTCCCACTGGAGTGAACATGTCGGACGAAGCGGAGTTCCGTGACTACGCCGGACCACGGATGGCGACCTGGCGACGCACCGCGTACCTGCTGTGCCGCGACTGGCATCTCGCCGATGACCTCGTGGCGACGGTCCTGGACAAGTTGTTCCGGCAGTGGCACCGGCGGGAGGCGATCCGCAGCCTCGACGCGTACGTCGGTGGCATGCTCGCCCGTGCCGTGGTCGACGAGCACCGCCGGCCGTGGCGGCGGGAACACCTCGACGACGGCGACCGCGATGTCGGGGTCGGCGGCGGGCTCGACGCGGCGGTGGAGCGGCTGACCCTCGACACCTACCTGGCCCAGCTCGGTCCGCGCCGGCGCGCGGTCCTGGTGCTGCGCTTCTACTGCGACCTCTCGGTCGAGGAGACCGCCGAGATCCTCGGCGTGTCCATCGGCACCGTGAAAAGCCAGACCGCCCGCGGTCTGGAGACCCTGCGCGCCCTCGCTGCGCCGACCACTTCGACCGTCAGGCAGGCATGATGAGCCATCAGCAGCTGTTCGAACCGATCCTCACCGGTGAGCCCCCGGCCCGGGACACCCTCGACGCGCTGGTGCGCCGGTCGCGCCGGCGCCAGCGGTACCGCCGGCTGACCGCGACGGGCGTGGGTCTCGTCGCCGCCGGGGTGGTGACGGTCCTGGCGCTGCCGTCCACGCCGCCGCTGGTGACCGGGGCGCCACCGACGACCGCCCCGTCCTCGCCGAGCCGGGCCGATCCCGTCCTGCTCGGCGAGGATCCGACCGAGCGACCGGAGGACGCGGTGCAGCGCCTCGCCGTCGCGGTCCCGTCCGCCGTCACCCAGGTCGTGCCGGCGGCGCGCACCGTCGTGCAGCCGACCGTGCGCCGGGAGGTGGTGATGACCTTGCCCGACAACGTGCCCCTCACGTCCGCCTACGTGGTCACCTCGGTCATCACCGTCAACGGCGTGCCCGGCACGCTGGTCGTCACCGTCCAGCGCCGCTACGTGGCCCTCGGCTGCGCCGCGGCGTTCCCGGCCGACGTGCTGCCGTCGACGCTGCGGACGCAGTGCGCACCCAACGCGGACGTGGGCCAGCCGTACACGATCGAGACCAAGCGCGACGAGCGCCCGGGCATGATCCGCAACGTCGTCTCGCTGGACCGGCTGGACGGCCTCACCGTGACCGTCTCGGTGAGCAACGAGCCCGCGCTGACCGGGGCGCCGCCGCTGACCGGGGAGCAGATCGTCGAGATCGCCCGCGACCCTCAGTTGACCCTGTATCCGTGATCAGGCGGTACGGCGGCCGGCGAGCGCGATGACGGTGCCGAGCACGACGACCAGCCCACCGATCGCGACCGGCAGTGACAGGACGCCGCCCAGGACGCCCAGCACTGCCGGTCCCGCGAGCAACCCCGCGTAGCCCGCGGCGCCGACCTGGGCGATCGCCGCCCCCGGGTCCGGCCGCACGCTTCCCGCCAGCGAGAAGACCAGCGGCAGGACCGGGCTCACGGCCACCCCGGTCAGGTACACGGCGGTGAGCACGACCGGCACCGCCGGCACCGCCACGAGCAGCGCGCAGACCACGGCCACGCCGGTGCCGCACCAGACGATGACGGTCGCGGCGCCGGCCCTGGCCCGGATCCGGTCCGCGCCGGCCCGCCCGGTCAGGATCCCGGCCTGCAGCAGCGGATGACCCAGCGCCGCGACCGCCGCCGACGCCCCGGCACCGTCCCGCAGGAGCAACCCGCCTCAGTCGGCGAGCACGCCCTCCACCATGAACGCGGCGAATGCCAGGACGCTCAGCAGGTGCACCCGCGGGCCACGCCTGTCCCGCGGCGTCGCTGTCGGGCGCGGCAGGTCCGGCGCCCGCAGCAGCGTCAGCGGCAGCACCAGCACCGCAATGCACGCCACGGTCATGGGGTACGGAACCGCGAGGCGGGTGCACGCCGCGACCAGCAGACCGGCGACGGCGGCGCCGACGGCCCAGGCGGCGTGCATGCCGCTGAGGAGCGGCCGGTCGTACGCCCGCTCCACCGCGGCGCCCTGCGCGTTGACGGCCGCCTCGATCGCGCCGAACGCGACGCCGAAGCCCGCCGCGGCGACGAACAGCGGTCCGTGGCCCGGGGCCGCCGCGACGGCCACGGCGCCGACCGCGCCCGCCGGCCCGGCGATCCGCAGCACCGTTGCCGCACCGGCGAGCGGCAGCACCAGCCGCAGCGACTGCATCGCCGCGAACGCCGCGACGCCCCAGGTGAACATGAACGCGCCGACCTGCCCGGCCGACAGGTCGAGGCGGTGCGCCAGCGCGGGTATCCCTGCCGCGATCACCCCGCACAGGACGCCGGCGACCGCGAACATCAGGGTCACCCGCGTCCGGGCCCGCCGCGGCGGCGCGACGACGACGGTCCGGACCGGCGTGAGCTGGACCGGGTGAGTGTCGTCCGTCGCCTGTCGCATGGCCCCGGCCCGTCTCTCCCGGCGCTGCGGTCTGTCCGGCTGTCCTGGGCAACGGCCGCCGTGCCGCCGTGGTTCGGGCCGGGGATGGCCGATACCCGACCGTCGCCGGGTCCGCCACTGATGACGGACCCGGTTCGGGGTCGGGGTCGTTCGGGTTCGGGTTCCTCCGGGTTCGGGTCAGGCGGTGAAGCCGCCGTCGACGTTGACGGTGGCGCCGGTGATGTACCTGCCGTCGGGGCCGGCCAGGAACGCGACGGCGGCCGCCACGTCCGACGGGTCGGCGTAGTGCCCGAGCGCGGTGAACCCGTTGATGGTGGCCGCGTTCGGGCCGTCGGCCGGGTTCAGCTCGGTGTCGGTGGCACCGGGGTGGACCAGGTTGACGGTGATGGCCCGCGGGCCGAGCTCCCGGCCGAGCGACTTCGTCAACCCGATGAGCGCGGTCTTGCTCATCGAGTACAGCGAAAACCCGGGAAACACGGCCCGCTCCGCGGCGTTGCTGCCGATGTTGATGATCCGGCCGCCGGCGCTCATGTGCCGCACCGCCGCCTGGGTGGCGACGAACGGCGCACGCACGTTGACCGCGACGGTCTGCTCGAACTCGGCCAGGCTCAGGTCCTGCAACGGCCCGAGCAGGAACGCCCCGGCGTTGTTGACCAGGATGTCGAGCCGGCCGAGCTCGGCGGCGGCGCGGTCGACCGCACCGGCCACGGCGGCCGGGTCGGCGCTGTCGGCCTGGATGACCAGCGCCCGGCGGCCGGTCGCGGTCACCTCGGCGGCGAGCTCCGTCGCGCGCTGCCGGTCGTGCTGAAACGTGAGCGCCACGTCGGCGCCCTGCGCGGCGAGCCGGCGGACCACGGCCGCACCAATCCCCCGCCCGCCCCCGGTCACCAGTGCAACTTTGCCCTCAAGGCTGTTCATGATCGTGTTCGTCGTCATGTGGATCAGCCTCGCCGCTGACCCCTACCCACGTCTGGCGGCGATCGGACCCGGCACTGCACCTACCCCGTGATCCGGAAGACCTTGTGTACCCAGGGGGTGCCCAAGGTCTTCCGGATCGTAGAGGTCAGTTGAGCGAGCAGAGCGCGACGCAGACCGTCACCGAGTCCTTCTGGGTGGAGCCGACGTACGAGCGGATCTGGAACTCGACCTTCTCGCCGCTGTAGTACCAGTACCCGGGCGTGGTCTTCACGGCGCCGCCGCTGAAGGTGTTCATGTGGGTCCAGGGGAGGCCGGCCGTGCCCCAGCCGTGGCGGGTGTAGACACGGGTGGACGTGGCACCGGTGGCCCCGTAGGTGAACGACACCCGCGAGTACGGGTCGCCCGGCTGCTTGTTCGTGCTGAAGTTGCTGATCGTGCCGGCCGGATCGGGTACGTCCGGTCCACAGACCGGTGGCGGATTCGGCACGTCGCACACCGGGATGGCGTGCGCGGCCGCTGGGCGCACGACCAGCGCGGCGGTCGCGACCATGGCGAGCACGGTGGCGCGTCGGAGCAAGGACATCTGATGACCTTTCGGTGGGTTCGGTGTCGCTTCCCATCTCCACGCCGACGCCTCGGCGGCGGTTCGAGCCCGCGCCTGCGCGAACCCGACAGACCAGCTGCGCCGAAGGCCAGGCGTATTGCCATCACCCGGCGTTGCGGTCCGAACACCGGCGCATGAAACCACAGTTGATCACCGAAAGTGGACCTAACGCCGGCTTAAGCGAACCTTTTAAATCGGGCCTCCGCTCACTTCGATGGTTATCAATGTCTATCGCGGCCTGACGCCCTGCATGTGCATCCTAGATGCGCGGAAATGACCGCACGATCGGCCTGATCTGGCCAAACCGGATCAAGCAAGTTCCTTAACGAACCCTCAAACCGTCATCGCTGATCAGCAGAAGTTGTTCGATGAAACTTAAATTGACCGGCTCCACTGGGCTGCCTACGTTGGATTCGTCGATCGGGGTGAAATCGTCACACAATGCATCGGCAGTGTTACGCAGATTGAGGATAAACGATGGTTCGACGGTATCCTCCAGCTCAGGGCGGGCAACCATCCGCCGTCAACGTCAGCCTGCTAGTGCTCGCCGGCCTGGTCCTGCTGGGCGTCATGACCGGGGGCGGGCGGCCGGTGCTCACCGGACTGGTGGGCTTCCTGCGCTTCTACGGCGGCGTGTTCACGCTCGTCGCGCTGACTCTCACCGTGATTGCCGGACTCGTCGCCACCGACCGCGTCCTGCTGCTGGCGCGGCACCGGCTGTGGGTCCAGTCCGTGCACCGCACCCTCGGCATCGTGGCGGTGTCGTGCCTGGCGCTGCACATCGGCACCGAGCTCGCCGCCAGCAGGGTCGGCGTGTTCGGCGCGCTGGTGCCGTTCACCTCGGCGCCGTTCGCAATCGGGCTGGGCAGCGTCGCGGCGTATCTCATGCTGACCGTGATGTGGAGCGGCATCGTGCGGGCCCGCTTCGCGCAGAGCGGACGGCCAGGGCTGTGGCGGCCGCTGCACGCCGTGGCCTACCTGTCCTGGCCGGTGGCGCTGATGCACGGGCTCAGCGCCGGGCGACCGCCGGCCGTCTGGGTCACCACCAGCTACCTCATCCTGCTGTTCCTCACGACCGTCGCGCTCGGCCTGCGGTTGTCGGCGGAGTACAACCGGCGCCGCCAGCAACTGGCCGCGGACCGGACCACGACGACGATCGCGCCGGTGGGACGGCCCGTGCCCGCTCCGTCCGCGCGGCGGGCCGCACCGCCGGGACGGACGGCGACCCGGTTCCGGTGGGACGCACCACCCGCGGAGCAGCTGTGGCTGGAGCGGGACCTGCACGATTGGCAGACGCCCCACCGCGATGAGCCCGCCACGGCCACGTACCGGGGCACGGCCGCTCCGCACCCGCCCACGAGCCAGACCGGCCGGCACGCGACAGCGGACGAGTCCCCCGGCCTGACCCTGCGCGACCGGTTCGAGGCGCGCCGCGCGAAGGTGCAGCAGGTGGAGCCCGAGGACCGCTACCCCGACGACGACACGCCGACCCTCGTCAACCTCGACGCACGCCGCGCGATGCGGCGCCGGCCGCGGAAGTCGCACGAGCTGGACGAGGACGACATCAAGTACTGGGCGCAGCTTCGGGGTGAGGCCAGGTGAGCAGCCCGCTGCCGGCCGTGCGCTCGATCGGACCGGCCCGGCTCACTGCCGGTCTTGAGCGCTCCGGACGGCTGAGGCACCACGCCCATCTGCAGGTCCACGGGCCACTCGGCCCGCTGTCCCAGCGCGCCCTGATCGCGCTCGCCGAGGACATCCGGCTGACTGGCCGCGGCGGCGCGGGCTTCCCGTTCGCGCGCAAGCTGCGAGCCGTCGCCGACGCGGTCGACCGGCGCACCCTCGCCCCGGTCGTGGTGGTCAACGCGACCGAAGGTGAGCCAGCGGCCTGGAAGGACAAGGTCCTGCTGACCCGCGTACCGCATCTCATCCTCGACGGCGCCGCGCTGGTCGCGTGGGCGTTGCGGGCGGAGGAGATCGTCGTCTGCGTCGCCGACGATGGTGTCGGTGAGCAGTCGATGCTCGCCGCGCTGGCCGAGCGTGAGCTTCCGGCGCCGGTACAGGCGATCCGGGTGCCGCACCGGTTCATCTCCGGCGAGGGCGGCGCGCTCGTGCAGGGCATCAACGGCCTGCCATTCATCCCGCCGGGGATCAAACGCCGCGCGAGCGACGGAGGTGTCGGCGGACATCCGACGCTGCTGTCCAACGCGGAAACCTTTGCACAGCTGGCGATCGCCGCCAGGATGGGCCCTCGACGCTACCGCGAGGCTGGCACCGACGAGCCCGGGACGGTCCTGCTGAGCGTGACCGGCAGCGCCGCGTCGCCGGCAGTGGTGGAGTGCCCGACCGGCACCCCGCTCGCCCAGGTGCTCGACGTGTGCCAGGTGCCCGCCGGTCCCGCCGTGCTGACCGGCGGCTTCCACGGGCGCTGGATCGACATGACGACCGCATACCGCGCGGAGGTCTCCCGGCACGGGCTCACCGCCGTCGGCGGGGCGCTCGGCGCCGGGATCGTGCTCCCGATCGGCGCGGACACCTGCCCGATCGGCGAGGTCGCCCGGGTCGTGCGCTACCTCGCGGCGGAGTCCGCCGGGCAGTGCGGACCGTGCCGGCTGGGCCTGCCGGACCTGGCCCGCGCGGTCGACGGGGTGGCATCCGGCGCCGGCGACCCGGGCCTGGTCCGGGCCGCCGCCACGGCGGTGAAAGGTCGTGGCGCGTGCGGACACCCCGACGGCACCGCCGCTTTCGCCTCCTCCGCGCTGGAGGTCTTCGCCGACGACCTGGCCCGGCACGCCCGCGCCGGCGACTGCGGGCGCCCCGTCGCCGGGATCCTGCCGGTGCCGGACCGCGACGAGGACGGCGTACTGCGCCTGGCCGTGGACTGGTCACGGTGCGACGGTCACGGGCTCTGCGCCGAGATCGCGCCGGACCTGATCCACCTGGACGGCAACGGATTCCCGGCGTTCCTCGACACTCCGGTGCCGACGCGCCTGGAACCGGTAGCGGCACAGGCGGTGGCGATGTGCCCGGCGCTCGCGCTGCGCATGGCGGCATCGAAGCGGTAGTGGCCGATGCATCAGACGTATCGCGGCGACCACATCGCACGCCGGGTCGGCGTCCACGACCGGGTCCGGTCCCGCCATGCCCGGCGCGACCCCGAGGACGAACTGCTCCGCGTGCTATACCAGGAACACGCGGAGGCGTTGCTTCGCTTCGTCGTGCGCATCACCGGCGGCGACCGGCAACGCGCCGAGGACATCGTGCAGGAGACCCTGCTACGCGCGTGGTGCAACGCGGACAAGCTCGACCCGCACGCCGAGGTCTCGTTGCGGCCGTGGCTGTTCACGGTCGCCCGCCGGATCGCCATCGACGAATACCGCAGCGCGAGCGCGCGCCCCCCCGAAGCCTACGACCAGGACGTGGAGGCGCTGTGGCTCGACGATGAAACCGACCGCGTGATCGCCAATCTCGTCGTCGCGGACGCCATGCGCAGCCTCAGTCCCGCGCACCGGGAGATCCTGGTCGAGACCTACCTGCGCGACCGCACCGTGAACGAGGTCGCCGAACTGCTCGGGCTGCCGATCGGCACGGCCAAGTCACGGGTGTACTACGCCCTGCGCGCACTGCGGGTCGCACTGGATGACCTTGGTGGTACGGGCGAAACCCGGCACTAGTTCAACGCTGCGCCGGAAATCGCTGTGAATTTGTCCACTGTGGAGCCGTTCAGTCCCCTCCCCCTCCCGTCGCGTACCCCTCAGCGGAACGAGCAACACGAACGCGAGCGACGGAAACGAGGAGGACGACGTGGCAGCACGGAGGTTCATCGTTACCCCGGCCGGCTGCGCTGTGGCGGCGGCCGCCCTGACAGGCCTGACAGCACTGACCGGATGCGCCCCGAAGGGCGGCTACGACACGGGACAGCAGCAGGCGCCGGCGCTGGCCAACGCCGAGGCAGGGCCGACTTCGGCGCCGCCCGCGTCGACGGCGCCGCCGCAGCCGCTCACCGAGTCCCTCAAGGCGGTCACCATCCCGAAGATGGGCAAGGTCGTCGTCGACCAGAAGGGCTGGGTGCTGTACCGCTTCGACAAGGACACCGCCAACCCCTCGAAGTCGGCGTGCGAAGCCAAGTGCGCCCAGGTGTGGCCGCCGGCCATCACCGACGGCAACCCGGATCTCGCCGGTGTCGACCCCGCGATCGTCGGTACCGTCATCCGGGGGGACGGCTCGCGGCAGATCACCCTGGCCGGCTGGCCCGTCTACCGGTACATCGGCGACCCCAAGCCGGGCGCCTGGAAGGGTCAGAACGTCGGCGGCACCTGGTTCGTCGTCGCCCCGACCGGCAAGAAGAACCTCACCTGCCTGCCGACGCCCGCACCCGCCGCGGTCACGCCACCTGCCGCCTCGCAAGCCGCAGGCCCGCCGGAGTCGACCAGCACCGGCAACGGATACGGGTACTGATGAGCTCCCTGCATCGCAGCGCCGCCGCCACGAACTGGCTGGCGCGTGGCTGGCGGTGGCCGTGGTGGGCGCTGCTCGCCGCGACCGTCGGTGCGGTGCTGCTCGTCCCGGCGCTGCGCGCCGGCGATAACGCCGCAACGAGTGCGCCCGAACACCACCACCACGATGTCGTCCCGGCCGCGGCCACCGTCACCGGATTCGTTGCCACTGAGCTGCCCGACGGCTGGACCATGACCAGTTTCGGAATGATCGGCCCCGCCGACCGGGAGTTTCTGGTGAAGGTTCGCCAGGCCGGCCTCTGGGAGGGCCCGGCCGGGCTGCTGGCCCGCGACCACGCCGCCGACAAGCGGGTCAAGGAGGTCGGCGCGCAGCTGGCCACCGATCATCACGGCCTCGACACGCAGGTGCGGCAGGTCGCCGCCCAGCTCGGCGTTCCCCTGCCGAACGAGGCCAGCGCCGAGCAGCAGGGCTGGGTCCGGGAACTGGACGGCAAGCGGGGCGACGAGTTCGACCGCACGTTCGCCAACCGGCTCCGCGCCGCGCACGGCAAGGTCTTCGCCCTCGTCGGGACGGTCCGCTCGGGCACCCGCAACGAACTGGTCCGGTCCTTCGCACAGACCGCCGTCAACGTCGTCATGAAGCACATGACCCTGCTGGAGAGCATCGGCAAGGTCGACTTCGAGGACCTCCCCACGCCGGCCGCCGCGGCGACCGGCAGCAACACAACCCCCGGCGAGGCGAGCTACCGCGAGACCCTCTGGGTCGTCGTCGCACTGGTCCTGGCCGGCGGGGGCACCGCCGCGTTCCGCGCACTCCGTGCATTCCGTGCGCGGCGCACCTTCTGACGAGAGGACGTGAGCACATTGCAACAACGAAGGAAACGCCCGATCCGGCGGTGGACCGCGCTCGCCGCCGCCATCGTGGTGATCGGCGCAATGCTGTCCGTCACCCACGCAGCCACCGCGGAGGAAGAACCGGACGCCCTCGCCCAGGCCGCAAAAATCCCCAACGACCAGGGGCCCGCACCGGAGTGCGCCGGGTCGACAGCGGGGCATGTGCACAACGTCCCCGACAAGTGCCACGCCGACATGGGCGGGCCGGCCAACGGCGACTTCATCGACATCCGCCAGGTCCGCCCGGCCGGCCGCGGGAGCCAGGCCGGTCGCCAGGCGTCCACCGGCACGTTCGTCTCGGTCTGCGGCACCAACGCCGAGGGGCACCACAACTCGGACAACTTCATCGTGGCGCCCGGCGTGACGAACGGTGCCCACCACACGCACGACTACGTCGGCAACGTCTCCGCCGACGGCAACTCCACCAACGACAGTCTGGCAGCCGCCGGCACCACCTGCGCGAAAGACGACAAGTCCACGTACTACTGGCCGGCGCTGCGTCGTACCGGCAAGCAGGGCTCCGATCAGAACTCCGACGGCGGCGGCAAGGACGGCAACGTCGGCATCATCCTGAAGCCCACGTCGGTGCGGCTGGAGTTCGGCGGCAACAGCCAGGCGAAGGTCCGCGCGATGCCGCAGTTCCTGCGGGTCATCACGGGCGACGCGAAGGCGCTCACCAACGGGCCCGCCAACGCCCGCGCCAAGTGGACGTGCAGCGGGCTCACGAACCGGACGACCACGAAGTATCCGCTGTGCCCGCGGGGCAGCCAGATCCAGCGGATCCTGGAGTTCCCGAGCTGCTGGGACGGCAAGAACGCCGACAGCGCCAACCACCGCGCGCACATCGTGTTCACGAACTCGTCCGGGCGCTGCCCCCGCGGCACAGTCGCGGTGCCGCGGCTGCGGATGGTCCTGTCGTACGAGCGGCAGAACGGCACCAACTTCGCACTGGACTCGTTCCCGGAGCAGTTGCACGCCCCGATCACCGACCACGGCGACTTCGTCAATGTCATGTCGGCGCAGCTGATGAACTTCGCCGTGCAGTGCATCAACAGCGGCCGCCGTTGCTAGGTTTCCGTGGACCCGCACTGCCTCAAGGTGGGTGGTGCGGTCCCACCCCTCCGGATGCTCAGGGCATCAGTGTCACCCTGCGTAGACACCGATCGCGATGTCGGACCAAACGTCGACGCGCGCTTCCAGCCGATGAGAGGGCATCGCCTACACCTCCGCTGCACCCCGAGCTCATCGCAGCGCCGCTGCGAGGTCGGCAGCGATCTCGAAGGTCGGTGCCGCTCTTCCGGTCTCGTCTGCGTTCAGCGCGATGTGCTCGACGCGGGCCAGCATTTCCGTTGCCGTTTCCCGATCATGGAGCGCCATCGCCAGTTCTGCGCGGTACACCAGAACCTCTACGTGTGTGACGGGGTCGTCGCCGGCCTGCGGGCGAGCCAACGCGCTGTCGAGGATGCGGACTGCCTGACCGACGTCACCCTTGGAGTCGGCCAGCACGATGGCGTTCGCCAGCACTTTGGCGAGTCGTCCGGCGGGTGCGGGTACTGGCGTGGGCATCGTGGCGGCATTCTGGAAGACGCGGATCCAGTTGCCGCCCGGGTCGATGACGCTGAATCCGCCCAGCCCGTCGGCGTTCTTTCGAGCCCGGGGCCGGGTCATCCGCGGCATTCCGGACACCAGGACCTTGCCGTATGCGGCCCGCATGCCGGCAGCGAAAGCCCGGTGCAGTTCCGCGATGTCCGAGGTGAGCACGATACAGGAGCCGTAGGACTGCACCGGGTCGAACCCGGCAATCTCGAAGAACTGCAGATGCAGGTCTTCACGTTGCAGTCCCACGCAGGGGTTGGGTTTGCGCTGCTTATACGTGGTGCTGAAGCCGAGAACCCCGTAGAAGGTGACGATGTCGTCAATCGACGCGCAGGGCAGCAGGGGAACGGTTACCTCGTTGGCCATGGCTCTTTCCTAGGCGTTGCGGAGGGTCCGTCGCACATGGAAATAGCCGATCATCACCTGCCCCCATCCGATCGGCCGGCTTGTGCTGTTCCCGGCCGCGGTGCTTCTCGTCCTCTGGGGCGCGATCCGCCCCGAGGAGCGGTTCCTCCGCAAGCGGTTCGGCGCGCAGTACGACGACTACACGCGGCGAGTACGCCGCTGGCTGTGACGGAACCCGGCCAGGCCGATTGTCACCGGACCGCCGGTCGGGTCGGCGCCGGCCACGAGGCTGAACGGGACGCGGAACACCCGGCCCGGCGCGGCCGGCCACGGCAGCCGGACCGAGCCGATCCGGCGTCCGTCCTGGACGGCCACGACGTGGGGCAGCGCCCGGAACTGCGACGTCCACAGCTGCAGCTGCCCTCGCACTGGCACAGGGCCGCCGGCACGGATCAGCTGCGGCGCGACCCAGCGCAGCGGCGCCTCGCAGTTCAGCTGCGGACCGGCGGTACAAGAGGCAGAGCCGTCGAGGTGGGCGAGGACCGTGGCCGCGACGTGCCGGCCGTCCAGGGCGGCCATGTCAGCGGTGTCGACGGGGTGCAGAAGGTTGCCGGCCGCGAACACCCCGGGCCGGCTCGTCGCCAGGCCCGTGTCGACGCGGGGGCCGCGGGTCCCCGCGTCCAGAACCAGCCCACCGGCGCGGGCCAGCTCGTGCTCGGGGATCCAGTCGGCGGTGAAGACGACGGTGTCGCACGGCACCCGCCGGCGCCGCCCTGTCCGCAGGTCCTCGACGTCGACGGACGTGACCCGCGAACGGCCGTTGACGGCGACGACCCGGGTGCGCGCCAGGACCGGCACGCCGAACGCGACCCTGCCGGTGAGCCGGAAGGGCGCGTAGGAGTCCGGGGTGGTCATGAGCACGGGCCGGCAGCCGGCGTGGCGCAGTGTGAGCACGGCGGACCAGCTGACGAGTTCCGCGCCGACAATGACCGCGCGTTTGCCGATGTCGCGGTGGTACAGGTGGACGAGCTGCTGCAGCTGCCCGGTGGTGTACACGCCGTCGGGCCGGTCGCCGGGGATGTGCCGCGCAGGGCGGGGCCGTTCGCGGGCGCCGGTCGCCAGCACGATCGCGTCGGCCTCGACGACCCTGCGCCCGTCCGGCGAGGTGACTTCCAATGCACGGTCGCCCGCCCAGCCGGTCACAGAGGCCGAGGTCTCCAACCGTGCGCCGGCGGCGCTGGCAGCCAACGTCAAACGGCGCGCATACGCCGGGCCGGAGACGAAGCGGCGCAGGTCGCGGAGGCCGTACCCGAGATGGTCGCTGTGCCGGGGAATCCCTCCGGTCCCCGTCTCCCGCTCCAGCACCAGGACCCCGTCGCCGAGCCGGCGCGCGAGAGCGGCGGCGGCGGTCAGCCCGGCCGGCCCGCCACCCACCACCGCGACCCGCACCCGCTCGATCACGAGAAGTCACCGGGCGAGCCGCTGAGCGCGGCCAGCTGAGCGCCGCAGTAGAAGCCCTGGCAGCGCCCGTTCATCGCCCTGGTACGGCGGCGCAACCCGTCGAGGTCGGCGGGCGGGATGGGTGAGCGGTACGCGTCGCGGATCTCGCCGCGGGTGACCCGCTCGCAGAAGCACACGATGCGGCCGTACTCCGGGTCCGCCTCGATCCGCGCCGCGTCCTGGTACGGGCGTACCCCCGCCTCACCGAGATTCGGCATCCGCGGCGGGTCGGGCAGGTACGGGCGTGGGGTCAGGTCGAGCGCTTCGCCGAGGAGGCCGCCGACGTGCTCGGCGATCGCCATCCCCGCGGTCAGCCCGGTGGAGCGGATCCCGCCGACAAGCACGTACCGATGAAGGGCATCCACGTCGATGAGGTAGTCGTCGCGGTCGATCGCGGCGCGCAGGCCGGCGTACGTCGCGGTCACCTCCTCCTCCAGCAGCTGCGGCATGAGTTCCCGGCCGCGGTCGAGCAGGAACGCGAGACCCCGCTCGGACGTGCCGGTCGCGGTGCGGTCCTCGAGGTCCTCGGCGGTCGGGCCGAGCATGACGTTGCCGTAGATGGTGGGGCTGATCAGGACCCCCTTGCCGGCCTTCGACGGCACGGGCAGCACGATGCACGGGGCGAGGGGCCGGGCCAGCTTGTCGAACACGAACAGCTCACCGCGGCGCGGCGTCACCGTGAACCGTGCGTGGCCGAACAACCCGTCGAGCACGTCGGCGCCGAGCCCCGCGGCGTTGACGACCCACCGGGCGGTGACGTCGCCGCCGGCACAGGTGAGGCGGGTGGCGTCCGGGCCGACCTCGACGCCCGTGACCCGGCGCCCGCGCAGCAGCGTCACACCGCGGTTGACCGCGTCGATCGCGAGGGCGAGGTTCGTCGTCCACGTGCAGGTGATCGACTCCCCGGGCACGGTCAGGCCGCCCAGCGCGCCGGGGCCGAGGGCGGGCACCCTGCGGTACACCTCGTCCGATTCGATCAGTTCGCAGCCGGTGTACCCGTTACGCTCCGCCTTGCCCCGCAACGCCGGCAGCGCCTGGAGTTGCTCGTCGGTCCACGCGACCAGCAGCGCGCCGGTCCGCTCGACGGGGATCCCGGTCGCCGCCGCATAGTCGCCGAGCATCGCGTACCCGCGAGCGACGAGACGCGACTCAAGGGTCCCGGGCGTCGCGTCGAACCCGGTGTGCAGGATCGCCGTGTTGGCCTTGCTGGTGCCGTCGCCGACGTCGTCGCGGGCCTCGATCAGCGCCACAGTGAGCGACGTGCCGCCGAGCAGCCGGGCGATCGCAGCGCCGACGATACCGGCGCCGACGACGGCGACGTCGAAGTCGGTGGTCATGGCGTCGACAGGGTGGCGGCGGCCGCGGCGTGCCAGCGGGCGAGATGGTCGGCGGCCCGGTCCGCGGACCATTCGGGCTCGTAGGTCGCCGACGGCCGCCACCCGCCGGTCACGTCCGCCGCGGTGAGCGCCGGGTCGAGCGCGAGGGCGGCGCAGGCGGCGGCGCCCAGCGGGGTCGCGTGCGGCGACGGGTAGACGTCCACCGGCAGCTGGGCAAGGTCGGCCTGGGCCTGCATCAGGACCCGCGACCGGGTCAGCCCGCCGTCGACCCGCAGCCTGTTCAGCGGCGTGCCGAGGTCGTCGCCGACCAGCGCGGTCAGCGCCGCGACCTGCGCCGCGACGCCTTCCAGGACGGCCCGGACGAGGTGGCCGCGGCCGGTGCTGAGCGTCATGCCGCTGAACGACGCGGTCGCGCCGGCGTCCCACCACGGGGCGGCGAGCCCGGCGAGGGCCGGCACGCAGAGCACGCCGGCGCCGTCCGCGGCGGCGACGACGTCGAGCTGGTCGGCGCCGGTGATGAGCCCGAGGTCGATGAGCCAGCGGACCGCGGACGCGGCGGTGTACACCTGCCCGTCGACGCAGTAGTCGACGGCGTCGCGCAGCCGCCAGGCGATGGACGTGGACAGCCCGGACCGGGACCGGGCGGCCGCGCCGCCGAGCTGGGCGAGCAGGAACGCGCCGGTGCCGTAGGTGCACTTCGCCGTCCCGGCCGTCAGGCACGACTCGGCCAGCAGCGCCGCCTGCTGATCGACGATGAGCCCGGTCACCGGCACGTCGCCGCCGAACGCGCCGGTGCTGCCGACGACCGCGTCGCTGGCCACGATGTCCGGCAGCGCCTCGGCGCCGAGCCCGAACACGTCCAGCAGCTCGCCGTGCCACCGGCCCGAGTCCAGGTCCAGCAGCAGCGATCGGCTGGCCGTCGACGCGTCGGTGACGAACGCGCCGCACAGCTGGTGGACGAGCCACGTGTCGGTGGTGGTGACGACCCCGCCGGTGGTGAGGTTGTCGCGGATCCAGCGCATCTTCGGCGCGGAGAAGTACGGGTCGAGGACCAGCCCGGTCAGCGCCGCCACCTTCCCGGCGGATTCGGCCCGCGCGGCGCAGATGGCCTCGGCCCGTCGGTCCTGCCAGACCAGGGCCGGGGTGAGCGGCGCTCCGGTGTCCCGGTCCCACGCGAGGACCGTTTCGCCCTGGTTGGCCAGGGCGACCGCGTCGAGGGGTACCCCGGCGGCGGCGCCCGCACGGCGCCCGGCGGTGAACACGGAGTCCAGCAGCGCGAGCGGGTCCTGCTCGACGGCGCCGCCGGCGAGGTAGCCGGGCCGCAGCGGCTCCTCAGCGATCGCGAGGACCGTCCCGTCCGCGCCGGTGACGATGGCCTTCGTGCCCGACGTACCCTGGTCGATCGCGAGAATGTGCATGTCCACGTCGCCTCCACGTCGGTGTATACCAGCTCCGCCGCGCAAGATCGACGGGACGCGACCAGCCGGGGCTCAGGCCCACGCCGCGTGACCGGTCGGTTGCCGGCCGCGCCGCCCGCCACCGCGAAGGTGAACAGCAGATGTTGCGGGCATGAACTCCGCCTTCGGAGCCTCGGCGCTCGGCCGGACGGGTCCTACCGTCGTGCCTATGACCACCATGGTGCGGCCTCGGGTCGGCGTCGCCGCGGCCCGGGATCTGGCCGAGTCGCTGCTCACCGACCTGCCGCTGCGGTGGGCACACACCGTCGGCGTGGCCCTCCGGGCCGCCGACCTGTGCGCCACGATGGACGCCGCCGACCGCGACCGAGTCGTGACCGCCGCCTGGCTGCACGACATCGGCTACGCCGAACCGGTCCTCGACACCGGCTTCCACCCCCTGGACGGCGCCCGGTTCCTGCGCCGCTCCGGCTGGACCGACCGGATCAGCGCCCTGGTCGCCCACCACTCCGGCGCCTGCTACGTCGCCGAGGTCCGCGGCCTGCACCACGAGCTCGCGGAGTTCCCGCGCGAGCTGTCACCGGTCGCGGACGCGCTCACCTACGCCGACCAGACCGTCGGCCCGGACGGCACCCGCGTCGACGTGCGCGCCCGCATGGCGGAGATGCTCGCCCGGCACGGCGCCAACTCGGACAACGCCCGCGTCCACCACCTGCGCGCCCCCGACATCCTCGCCGCCGCCGAACGCGTCGAGCACCGCCTCCGCGGCGCAGAACAGTTCACAACTGCCTGAACAGGCTGCGCTGGTCCGTCAGGGGCTCGGGATGGATCTCGGCAGGCCGAAGCGTGGGAGCACGCTGTTCTCGAAGCGGATCAGGGCGCAGATCCGGTCGTCGGCCAGGGTGAGGACGTACAGGCCGACCCCGTGGCTGATGCCGCCCGGGGACCGCAGGTACGCACCGAACGCGGGCTGTCCGTTGGCCCGCGTCGGGACGAGGTCGAACCGGCGGCCGGAGCGGAAGATGCCGGCGCTGAAGTGGGCGACGGCGGCCCGGCCGGCGTACTCGAACGGCATCGGCGGCATCGACATGAAGGCGTCGTCGGTCAGCAGGGTCACGAGGGCGTCGACGTCGGCGGATTCCCAGGCGCGGGCGAACGCCGCCACGATCGCCTCCTCGGCGGGCGAGCCGGCGGCGGGTGGTGGGGCCGGCGGCCGGCGGTATTCCAGGGTGGCCCGCGCCCGCTTGAGGGCGCTCTTCACCGACTCGACGCTCGAGTCGAGCATGCCGGCCACCTCGTCGGCGTGGAACCCGAGGACGTCGCGCAGGATGAGCACCGCGAGCTGGCGCGGTGGCAGGATCTGCAGGGCGGTCACGAAGGCCAGGGAGACGGCCTCGGCCTGCTCGTAGCGCGCCTCCGGGCCGAGCGGGCCGCCGGACAAGCCACCGGCCGGCCCGTCGAGCATCGTGTCGGGCATCGGCTCCAGCCAGACGACCTCGCCGAGGCGGGTCGATGCGGGCGGTTCGACATCCGGCACGTCCCATTCCTTGGCCCGGCGCCGGCCGGCCGACCGGCGCGCGTTGAGGCAGCGGTTGGTCGCGATGCGGTAGAGCCAGGTGCGCAGCGAGGACCGTCCCTCGAACCCGGCGAAACCCTGCCAGGCGGCCAGCAGCGTGTCCTGCAGGGCGTCCTCGGCGTCCTGCACCGATCCGAGCATCCGGTAGCAGTGCACCTGCAGCTCCCGGCGGTACGGCTCGGTCAGCTCCTGGAACGCCTCGGCGGTCGCTTCCTTCACGGTGCGGCTCACTCCTCCCCAGCCAGGTTCGCACGTTCACCGGGTACAGACACCGACCGGCGGCGAAAGGGGGCGCCACTTTTGCCGCGGTCGCGGTGTCTGCATCACCGGTCACAGTCAACCTCGGTAAGGAGACCCACGAGATGGGCAAGATCATCATCACCACGAACTCGTCGCTCGACGGCGTGGTTCAGGACCCGGACGGCAAGGAGGGCTTCCGGCTCGGCGGCTGGTTCCACCAGTACGGGGGCGCGGACCTCGAGGCGTGGGCCCAGGTCGAGCTCGACGAGGCGCTGAGCGCCGCGGCGCTGCTGGTGGGGCGGCGCAGCGACGAATGGTTCGCCGCGCGGTGGCTGTCCCGGGACGGCGCGTTCGCGGACCGGTTGAACGAGCTGCCGAAGTACGTCGTGTCGGCCACCCTGCAGCAGCCGCTCTGGAGCAACGCGACGGTCCTGGAGGGCGACCCGGTGCAGGCGGTCGCGGCGCTGCGGCGCACGGTGGACGGCGACATTATCGTCTACGCCAGCTACGAGCTGTGCCGGACGCTGATCGAGCACGACCTTGTCGACGAGCTGCGGCTGATGATCTTCCCGGTCGTCCTCGGCGACGGCGCGCGGCTCTTCGGCGAGACCAGCGGCGCGAAGCCCATGCGCCTGCTGCGGGCGCGCACCGTCGGGGCCGGTATCGCCTTCGTCAGCTACGAGTTCACCGGGGACGCCGGCACGGCGGGATAAACGAGCCTCCGCCCGGCCTGTTCGCGCAAAGGCCGGGCCGCGCTCCCCCGGGATTCCCGCACAGTGACTCCTCTGACGCCTGAAGGCGTCAGCTTCTCTGCGCGCTCAGGCGCGCAGAAGGGCCAGCCCGGCCCTGAGGACGTTCGTGGCGCCGACCACGTCCGCGTGCCCGGCAAAGCCGCAGGCAACACAGACGAACCCGGCTTGCGTAACGCGGTTGGCCTTCGCGCAGTGCCCGCAGGACGGGCAGGTGCGGGAGGTGTTGGCGGGGTTCACCGCAACGATCACACGGCCGGCGCTTTCAGCCTTACTCGCGAGCACGTTGAGGAACACCCCCCAACCCGCATCCAGGATGCTCCGGTTCAGACCAGACTTCTGAGCCACGCCGGTGCCGGGCGCCTCGACAGTGCCGGACGCGGAGCGGGTCATGTTGCCGATCCGCAGCCCTTCGTGGGCAATCACGTCGTGATGGCGGACCAGCCACAACGCGGTCTTGTGAGCATGATCGAGCCGCTGCCGGCGGACCTTGCCATGCAAGGCCGCGACCCGCTCCCGGGCCCTGCGGCGGCGGTTCGAGCCGCGCCGCTTGCGGGCAAGGTCACGTTGCGCCGCCGCGAGCCGGTCGGCGTTGCGGCGGCCGTGGCGTGGGTTGGGGAGCTGCACGCCGTCCGAGGTGGTCAGGAACGACGCCACGCCCATGTCGATACCGACCGCGCTATCTGTCTCCGGCAGGTGCAGCGCGGGTACCTCGTCGCAGGACAGCACCACGAACCAGCGCCGACCCTCACGCTTCACGCTGATCGTCTTGACGACACCGTCGACCTTCCGGTGCGCGTGCACCCGCACATGCCCGACGCCCTGCAGATAGACACGGACCTGCCCACCATCGGGCGTGGAATCCCACCGACAGCCGTCGCGGTCCTTCGGCCACTCGACCGTGTCGAACCACCCCACCCCCTTGAACCGCGGAAAACCCGGCGCCTTACCGGCCTTCACCCGCCGGAAAAACGCCTGCATGGCCTTGTCCAGACGCCGCAGCGTGGCCTGCTGCGACGAGAACGACCAACGGCCCTGCCCATCAGGATCGGCCCGGCGAATGTCCTTGAGCTGCGCGGACTGCGCACCGTAACGAACCGAGACCCTGCACTTGCGCCACGCCTCGCGGCGCTCTTCGAGCGCGGCGTTGTACAGACACCGATGATCGTTGATCACGGCGTTGAGTGCGGTGGCCTGCTTCGAGGTGGGGCGCAGCAGGAACTTGTACGCGCGTCTCACCGGTCACCGCCCTGACGCCACAATCGCTCATGCCGCGTGTCAATGTACCGGCGCATCGTCGGCTGCAGAGACAGCACCAACCGTGGCCGCGAAGTACGACCTCGACCACAGCGTCGGCAACCGGGACCGCAGCGACGCAAACTCCACGCGCAACACCCGCGCCGTGTATCCCTTGACCTGGTTCGCGACGTGCGCGGGCGAGTCGACAGACTGCGCCTTGACGAAACGGGTCCACGTGGTCGGGCATCGCCTCAAGCCCGACGACCTGCCAGCCACGTTCGCCGCACCACTGCCGGATCAGTTCGCCACACCGGGCCGCAACGGCACCGGCCAGCACAGGACGACGTGTACCTCGGGCACACCACGTGGTCTCCGAGGTCGTTCGCCGCTCCAGCGGAAACCTGCACCACGCAGGGCATGCCACAAAAATACGTGGCCGGTCCATCTACTCAGCCCATGACACGCCACTCGTGGGCTCCAATTCACCAGTCGCCTAAGGCGACAGTCCACATGGAGCAAGATAATGGCGACTACCCCGGTCAACGGCGAGCGGAGGCACGATGCCCGAAGATTCGTATGCGCGTGGCAGCACCGACGTGGCACTGCTCGGTGACACGATCGGCGCCAACCTGGACCGGACGGCGGCCCGGGTCGGTGATCACGAGGCACTGGTCGAGTGCGCCAGCGGGCGGCGGTGGACGTATCCGCAGCTGACCGCCGACGTCGACGCGTGCGCCCTGGGCCTGGACGCGCTCGGCGTGCGCAAGGGTGACCGGGTCGGCATCTGGTCGCCGAACTGCGCGGAGTGGGTGTTCGTGCAGTACGGGACCGCAAAGCTCGGCGCGATCCTGGTCAACATCAACCCCGCGTACCGCACCCATGAACTGGCCTACGTGCTGCGCCAGGCCGGTATCTCGGTGCTGGTCGCCGCGCCGCAGTTCAAGACCAGCGACTACCGGGCCATGGTCGCCGAGGTCCGCGGCGGCTGCCCCGACCTGCGCGACGTGATCTTCATCGGGGACCCGGAATGGGAGCGGCTGCTCGCGACCGGACGCGCCGCCGACTGTGGCCGGCTCGCCGAGCGGGCGGCGCAGCTGTCGGCCGACGACGCGATCAACATCCAGTACACCTCGGGCACCACCGGCTTCCCCAAGGGCGCCACGCTCAGCCACCACAATCTGCTCAACAACGGCTTCTTCGTCGGCGAGGGCTGCGGCTACACGGAGGCCGACCGGATCTGCATCCCGGTGCCCTACTACCACTGTTTCGGCATGGGCATGGGCAACCTCGGCGCCACCACCCACGGCGCCACCATGGTCATCCCGGCACCGGGGTTCGACCCGGCCGCCACCCTGCAAGCGGTGCAGGACGAGCGCTGCACCTCTCTGTACGGCGTCCCGACGATGTTCATCGCCGAGCTCGCGCTGCCCAACTTCGCCGACTACGACCTGTCCAGCCTGCGCACCGGCATCATGGCGGGCTCGCCCTGCCCGGTGGAGGTGATGAAACGGGTCGTCAGCGAACTGGGCATGACCCAGGTGACCATCTGCTACGGCATGACCGAGACGTCACCGGTCTCCACCCAGACCGGCGCCGACGACGACCTCGAGCGGCGCACCAGCACCGTCGGCCGGGTCCATCCTCACCTGGAGATCAAGGTCGCGGACCCGGCCACCGGCGAGACCGTGCCGCGCGGCGAGACCGGCGAGTTCCGCACCCGGGGCTACTCGGTCATGCGCGGCTACTGGAACGAGCCGGACAAGACCGCCGACGCCATCGACGCCGACGGCTGGATGCGCACCGCTGACCTCGCGGTCATGGACGACGCCGGCTACGTCAACATCGTCGGCCGGATCAAGGACATGGTGATCCGCGGCGGCGAGAACGTCTACCCGCGCGAGATCGAGGAGTTCCTGTACACCCACCCAGACATCACCGACGCCCAGGTGATCGGCGTACCGGACGAGCGTTACGGCGAGGAACTCATGGCCTGGGTGCAACTGCGTCCGGGCGCCCAGCCGCTGACTGCCGAGTCGCTGCGGCAGTTCTGCGCCGGCAAGCTCGCCCACTACAAGATCCCGCGGTACGTGAAGATTGTCGACGGCTTCCCGATGACCGTCACCGGCAAGGTCCGCAAGGTGGAGATGCGCGAGGTCGCGGTCGACGAACTCGGACTGCACGACGCCGCCGCGATCAGGAACGCATAGGGTGGGACCCGGATACCGGGCAGTGTCGTGGACGGAGGTAGGCATGGCCGAGATGGTGCTGTTCCATCACGCGCAGGGGTTGACGCCGGGGGTCGTCGCGTTCGCCGACGAGGTGCGCGAGGCCGGGCACACGGTCCACACGCCCGACCTCTTCGACGGCCGCACCTTTGGCAGCATCGAGGAGGGCATGGCATACGCCACGCAGCTCGGATTCCCCGGCGAGATCCTGCGGCGGGGCGCGGAGGCGGTGTCGGGGCTGCCGGCCGAGCTGGTGTATGCCGGCTTCTCCCTCGGCGTGCTGCCCGCCCAGCAGCTGGCGCAGACCCGGCCCGGGGCGCGCGGTGCGCTGCTGTGCTACTCGTGCGTGCCGGTCACCGAGTTCGGTGCCGCCTGGCCCGCCGACGTTCCGGTCCAGGTGCACGGGATGGACGCCGACCCGATCTTCGTCGGCGAGGGTGACATCGACGCCGCCCGGGACCTGGTCGCGCAGGCGAAGCACGCAGAGCTGTTCCTCTACCCCGGCGATCAGCACTATTTCGCCGACAGTTCACTGCCGACCTATGACCCCGAGGCGACCGCCCTGCTCCTGCAGCGGACGCTCGACCTGCTGCGGGCACCCTGACCGGACGGGACGCCGGCGCATGAAACCTGCGCCGATCGGGGATGAGTCTGTCAGAGCGATGCCGGAACATGCCAGGCGTCCGCTGACGGCCCCGGGAGGTCGGCATGGGTCGGGTTCGTGCGGCGGTGGGCGAGCTGCTGCTGGTCGCCGCGCTGTTCCTGGCGTACAAGGCGGGACGGATCGTGCTGCGCGGTGACGCCGATGCGGCGACGGCGCACGCGGCGTCGGTGTGGCACCTGGAGCGGCTGCTGCGGCTGCCGAGCGAGGCCGACCTGCAACAGGCGGTGATGAGCCAGCACTGGCTGGTCCTGGCCGCCAACGTGTACTACGCCCACGTGCACTTCCCGGCGACCGCCGCCTGCCTGATCTGGCTGTACCTGCGCCACGCGGAACTCTATCTGCGCACGCGCCGGGTCCTGACCGGCCTCACCGCCGCCGGCCTGGTGCTGCACGGCGGGTACGCGCTGGCCCCGCCGCGCCTCGTGGACGGCACCGGGCTGCTGGACACCGGCACCCTGTTCGGGCCGGCCGTCTACGGACCACCGGAGGACGACAGCCTCAGCAACCAGTACGCCGCCATGCCGTCCCTGCACGTCGGCTGGGCCGTCGTGGTCGCCGTCGCCGTCATCGCGGCGACCCGCGGCAGGCTGCGATGGCTGTGGCTGGCCCATCCCGTGATCACCCTGCTCGTCGTGGTGTCCACCGGCAACCACTACTGGCTGGACGCGATCGTCGCGCTCGGCCTGCTGCTCGTCGTGCACTCCGCCGTGCCCCGGACCGCCCGGCCACCCGCCGACGGAATGGCTGAGGACGTGGCTGCGGTACCGGCGGCGAACAGCGGCCGTTGACGGCCGGAAAAGGTCGTACCCCGACGGTAGGGTCCGGCTCGTGATCGCAGAGCCGGACATCCCGCAGGGTGTCGTGTCGGTGCTGGTGGAGCTCGGCCGGTTCGACCTGCTGCGCGCCGAGGCCGACCGGGGTGACTGGACCTGCGGCTCGGCGCTGGGCGCGGAGCTGCTCCGCCGCGGTGAGGTCGACGCCGCGCTGGAGCTGTATGGCGCATTCGTCCGGCCGGACGAGTGGAACGACGCGGCCGGAAGGATGGCCGCCGTCCTCGAGACCGCCCGCGGGGTGGAAGCGGCGATCGCGTTCGCGCGGCCCCACGCCGATGCCGGGCGGCGGTTCGCGGTGCGCTGCCTGGGTTCCCTGCTCGGGCGGCACGGCCGGGTGGACGAGCTGCTCGCGCTGCTTCGTCCGCACCTCACCGACTTCCTCGCCGCGCGGACGCTGGTCGAGGCGACCGCCGGTCAGGGCCGCGACGCGGACGTCATCGCCGAGCTGGAGACGCTGGTGGCCGACGTGGAGCGGCAGCCCGTGGTGTGGGAGGCAGTGCCGCACAACGCGGAGCAGCTGCTGGCGACGGTGCTGGAGCGGCACGGCCGGCTGGAGGACGCGATCGCCCTGCTGCGCACGGCCCGGCGCACGTCGAACTCCTCCCTGCAGCACGTGGCCGACCTGCTGGAAAATGCCGGGCGGGAGTCCGAGCTGATGGAGCTGCTGGCGGGCGCGGCACAGGACCAGGACCAGGACCAGGACAACATATGGGCCGTGTACCGGTTGAGCAGCCGGCTGGAGACACAGGGCCGGTTGACCGAAGCGGTGGATGTCGTGCGCGCCTTCGCGGACGCGACCGGCATCGACATGTCGCCCGGCCTGGCAAACCTGCTCTACCGGCACGGCCGCACCGACGAGGCCTTCGCCGTCGTCCCCGCGTGGGTGCTGCAGGAATGGGAATCAGCACAACACTCGAGGCTCTGGCTCTGGGCAGGCATGATCGCGAAGGGACGGCCCGAGGACGCGCTGCGGTATCTCGAGCGGCTGGATCACCGGCTGGACCCCGAGGAGACCCTCATGGAAAGGGTCATGCTGCTCGAGGCGTGCGGGCGGGCGGAGGAGGCCCTCGCGCTGGCGCGGGTGCAGGCGGACGCCGGCGACGAGCACTGGTTGCGGGCCCAGGCCGAGATCCTGGCGGGCCTGGGCCGGGGCGACGAGGCGGTCGCGGTGCTCAAGCCTCATGCCAGGTCGAACATCGCCGGGGGCTTCCTGGCCGAGATCCTGCTCCGGCGGGGTGCGGTCGACGAGGCCATGGCCGTGGTCCACGCGCTGGACCCGCCGAGCTACCGGTTACGTCCGGGGGCGCCGACGGAATGACCGGACCTGCGGCCGGTCATGACTTCGGCTTCGCCGCGCTCCACTTCATGCCCCAGTTGTACGCGGCGTCCAGTGGCGGGCCCCACGAGCCGCTCTCGTTCGAGATGATGTAGTTCGACTCGCGCCGGACCACCAGCTCGCCGTCGACGTTCTCGATGAGGAACAGCGCCACCGTCACCGACTTCACCGTGCACTCGTCGAGGCGCATCTCGATCGGGGCGCCGTGCTGCGGGAACATCGTCGTCGACGGAGATGCCGAAGTCGCGGGCCAGCCCGGCCAGCCCCGAGTCGTACCCCTGCCCGACAGCCCGGAACTTCCACACCCCGGCCCGCCGGTACAACTCACCGAAGATGAACGCCGTCTCCGTTGTCGCGCCGGGGCTGTCGAACCTCGCCACCTCCGCGCCCGACACCGCGTCGAGGAGGCGGATGTGCAGCTCCGGCACCGCCCCGAACGTCCCACCGTCCGCCGACGCGGCCAGGACGATCCGCTCCACCGCCGGCTCGACCCGGGCGAGATCCACCAACAGGGTGTCGGTCACCGGCCCGCCGGAACCGCCGGTCTTGCCCTCGTGCCGGACCGCACCACCAGGATGCTGCGGCTGGTTGTAGAACACGAAGTCGTCGTCATTGCGGACCTTGTTGTTCACCAGCAACAACGCCGACCCGTCCGCGTCCGGCACCCCGGCGCCACCGCGCCAGCCCAGCACCGCCCGGACCGAGGTCGCCAGCACCGGCAGGTTCGCACCCTTTTGCATCGACATGTGTTCACCCTCCCCGTCAGGGGACCACCATACGATGAGCAGCTGCTGCATGGCTCAGCCGAGGCGGGTGCGCACCACCAGGTCGTGCAGGGCGTCGACCGCCGCCGGGTCCGGATGGTCGGGCAGGTGCGACGCGCTCCGGGCCGCCTCCAACTCCGCGCGCAGCAGCGGCACGTCGGCAGCGAGCCGTTCGGCGGCGCCGGCCGGCAGCGGCCCGTGTTCGGCGTCGCGCTTGGCGGCGATGAGGTCCGGCACGTACGGCAGCCGCGCGCCGAGCACGCCGAGGTCGGCCACCATCGTGCCGGTGCGCATCAGGTGGATGCCGGTCAGCAGCACCCGCAGCGTGTACAGCGCAGGCTTCAGCTCGCCGGTCCTGGCGTGCAGCCGTTCCTGCGTGGCCGCGAACCCGAGGTAGTGGTGCGCATGGTTCCGGGTGATCAGCCCGGGAGCGATCGCCGCCAGCTCGGCGTGCACCGGCGTCGTCACCACCACCAGCGGCGACAGCAGCTGCTCCAGAACGTTGCCGTTGCGAAGGACCAGCATCCTGGCGAACGCCAGCAGATCGTGGCTGACGACGTCCAGCTCCACGCCGTCGCGCACCCCGCTGTGCTGCAACGTCTGCGGCCCGAGGCGCAACCCGACGACCTCCGTCGCCGGTAGCAGATGCACGGCCCGCAGATCGAGGTCGGAGTCGACGGAGGCGAACCCGTACAGGTGCGCGCCGCTGACGGTGGCGAACAGCAGCGGGCGGGGCAACGCGCCGGCGACCTCAGCCGCCCATGCAGGCACCTCGATCGTCACGACGGTCCCCGGCCGAGCCGGACGTTTGCCCCGAGCAGCACCACGACAACGATCATGCCAGCACGGCGCGAGCTCCCGCCCACCTGCACTCCATTGCGACACAGGCCGGGTTGCGTACCGTGTCGGGCATGGGGAGCCTGCTGGGCTGGTTCTTGGCCGGCGCCGCCGGTTCCATCGCGGTGGCGGTGGCGCTGCACGCCCTGGCCACCTACCGGACCCTGGCCGTGTCGGCGGTGGGCGCCGCGGCCGTGACGGCCGGCGTCGTGGTCGTGAGCGGCGGGACGGCCCGGGACAGGGTCGGGGTGGCGTTCGTCGCCGGGGCGCTCGCGGCGTTCGTATGGGCGCTCGGGCGGCGCCGGCGGCGGGTGCGCGCCGACCGCAGCGCCCGGGTCGCGGCCGTCGACGCGGGCGTGGCCCTGGCGGCGTTCGCGGCGGGAGGCGAGCGGCGGCGGCTCGCGGCGCATCTGCATGACGTCGTCGCGCACCGGCTGACCGGGGTCGCCGTGGCGTGCGCCGCGGCCAGGCGACTGCCCGACCCGCAGCGGTGGGCGGAGGCGCTCCGGCACGCCGTCGACGCCGGCGAACGCGCCGTGGCGGAACTCGACGCGGCCCTGCAACCGGCGGTGGCCGGACCCGTCGACGTCGACCGGCTCGTCGCGGAGCATGCCCGCACGTACGGACCCGTGCGGTACCACCGGGCGACGACCGACGTGCCCGACGCGGTCCTCGCCGTCGCGCACCGGGTGGTGCGTGAAGCGTTGACCAACGCCGTCCGGCACGCCGCCGGCGCCGCCGTCACCGTCCGCTTGACCATCCACGGTGGACACCTCGTGGTCCTGGTGGAGGACGGCGGTGGCGGCAGCGGGGCGGCGCTCGGCGCCGGGCACGGATTGGCGGGCTTGCGGGCGCTCGTCGAGGAGGCCGGTGGGCGGTTCCACGCCGGGCCCGGCGGCGCGGGCGGGTGGCGCGTCCGGGCCGAGCTGCCCGTCCCGCACCACGACCCGCCGCCGCGGTGGTCGCGGCACCGGACCGGGGCGGCCGCACGGGACCGTGCCCTCGCCGTGGTGGCGCTGGGGCTGTCGGCTGGGACCGTGCTGCTGCCCGGCGCGGACGATCCGGACCTCCTCGCGGCGCCCGGGCCGGCGGCGCTCCTGCTGGCGCTCCTCGCCGCGCACGCACTCCCCCTTGCCTGGCGGCGGGTGGCGCCCGGGGCGGCGCTCGCGGCCGCCGCCGTGGTCCAGGCGGCGCTCGTGAGCTGCGCCGCCGCCGGCTGGATCCGGCTCGACCCGGCCGAGGGCTACCTGTGGACGTGGTGGGTGGAGCTGGCCCTGGTGTACGCGCTCGCCGCCCACCGTGCCGCCACGATCGCGGTGCCGGCGGCACTCGCCGCGGCCGGTGGGGCCTCGCTCGCGGCCGGTGCCGGCATCGCCGGCTCCCGGGCCGGCGCCGCGCTCGTCCTGGCCGGGTTCATGGCGGTGCCGTTCGGTGGGTGCTGGCTGGCCGGGCGGCTGGCGGCCCGTGCCCGGCGGCGCCGACGTGCGGCCGAGACCGCGCGGCACGACGCCCGGCTCGCCGAGGCCGGCGCCGCGGCCGAGGCGGAACGCACGAGGCTCGCCGAAGGACTCCGCGACAACGCCCGCGCGCACACGACCGCGATGCTCGACGCCGCCCGCGCCGGCGACCTCGACATCGTGCACGCACAGGCCCGCGCCGGCCTCGGCGCGCTCCGCGACCTGCTGCAGACCACGAACCACGGCGACGAACCCGTTGCCCCGCCGGGCGTCGCCGGGATCCGGGCCGCCGCCGCGCGGTGGCACTCCACGGTCCGGGTCGCCGGCGCCGCGCGGGACCTGCCGGCGCCGCTCGAGGTCGCCGCGCAGCGGGCCGTGGAGGCACTGCTGTGCGACCGGGCGGAGGTCACCATCGTGTACCTGGCCGAGGGGCTGAGCGTGACGATCCGGTCCGTCCCGCCGCCGGCCGGTGCGGTGCGGCGGGCCAGGCACGCCGTCGACGCGGCCGGGGGTGCCGTCGACACCGGCGGCGGGAGCGGTACCGTCCGGCTGTGGCTGCCGGAACACCTGCGATGACCCGCGTGGTCGTCGCCGACGACCAGGCCGTGGTCCGGGCCGGGATCGCGGCGATCCTCGACGCCGAGCCGGACCTGACGGTCGTCGGGCAGGCCGCCGACGGGCCCGCCGCGCTCACGCTGATCGCGGCCGAGGCGCCGGACGTGGCGGTGCTGGACATCCGGATGCCGGGCGCCGACGGGCTCGCCGTCACCGCGCAGGTCGCGGCCCGGTTCCCGGCAACCCGGGTCGTCATCCTGACCACGTTCGGGCTGGACGAATACGTGTACGGGGCGTTGCGAGCCGGGGCCGCCGGGTTCCTGCTGAAGGACAGCGACGCGGACCGGGTCGTCGACGCGGTGCGGGTCGTGGCCGCCGGCGAGGCGCTGCTCGACCCGGGCGTGACCGGCCGGCTCATCGACCGGTTCGCCGCCGGCCCGGGACCCCTCGACGCCGGTCGGCTGGCGCGGCTGACCCCGCGGGAGACCGAGGTGCTCGGGCAGGTCGCCAGGGGGCTGTCCAACGCGGAGATCGCCGCAGTGCTCGCCATCTCCCCCGCGACCGTCAAGGACCACGTCGCGGTCCTGCTCGCCAAGCTCGGGGTGCGGGACCGGGTGCAGGCGACGATCGCCGCATACGAGACCGGGCTCATCCGCCCCGGATCCGTGGCACCCCCGCCGCACGGCGGGGTCGGACGTCCGTAGCCGGACGGGTTCGGCCGCCGGCAAGACGGGACCTGCGCACGACGTACCGCGGCAACCGCGCGACGATCGTGGACCGCATGCCCATCTGGTTGCGGCGCACCCTCGGCGCCATCCTCATCCCTGTCTCGGTGCTCGTCGCGCCCGCCGCCGCCGTCGCGGCCGCACTGCTGGTCGCCTCGGTGACCGCGGCCGTCGCCGTCTTCGTGGCCGCCGGCGCCGTCGTGCTGCTGGCGGGCTGCGTGGGCCTCGGCCGGTGCTGCGGGCGGCTGCTCGGAGTGCGGTGGGGCGCGAGGTCCGGGGCCGCCGTCGCCATCGCGTGGACGGTCCTCGCCGCGTTCACGGTGTTCCAGCCGGGCCCGCATCCCGGCGCCGGTCCCACGCCGGACGGCGTCCAATTCTGGCAGTTGCCGACCGGTTCCCGCATCGCGTACGTCCACTCGCCCGGCGGATCCCGCACGCCGGTGCTCTTCCTGCACGGTGGTCCCGGCACCCCCGGTGAGGGGCTGCCCGAGGCCGCCGCGTCGTTGTCCGCCGCCGGGCATCCGGTGTATGCCTACGACCAGCTCGGCGCCGGCCGCTCCGCCCGTCTCGCCGACGTCACCGGATACACGGTGGCCCGGCACGTCGCTGACCTGGAGGCGATCCGGGTCGTGCTCGGCGCCGACCGCATCGTCCTCATCGGACAGTCGTGGGGCGCTTCCCTTGCGGCGCAGTACCTCGCCGCGCATCCGCAGCGGGTCGCCGCGGTCGTGTTCACGTCGCCGGGTCCGATCTGGCCCGGTGCCCACCCGGACGGCGGCATCGGCGACCCGTGGCAGCGGATGACCCCGGCGCAGCGCGCCGCCCGCGACGCCCTCGTCGCCCGCCCGCGGGTCCTGGCGCAGGCGCTGCTGCAGCAGGTCAACCCGGACGCCGCGCACGCGTTCGTCGGCGACGACGAGGCCGACGAGCTGATGCACCGCATCGCCGCGCTGGGCAAGGACGGCACCGGCTGCCCGGACAGTCCACCGGCGGCGGTCCACGGCAACCATCAGGGCTTCTACGTCAACCAGCTGACGGTGGACGACTTCGCCCGCGTCGCCGACCCGCGACCGGCGCTGCGGGACGTGCGGGTGCCGGCGCTCATCGTCCGCGGTGACTGCGACTTCGTGCCGGCGGCGACGGCCGAGGAGTACCGGCGCACGCTGCCCGGCGCCATCCTGGTGAACGTGCCCGGCGCCGGCCACGCGGTCGCCCGCAACCAGCCGGACCGCTACCGCGACCTCGTCACCGGTTTTCTCGAGGAGACGCCATAAGTTGCCGGGCGGCCCGTGTGACGGTTACGGTTCCGGGGTGACTGCCGGGTCGGCCATGCGCCGTGCACAGATAAGGCGTCCGGCAGTTCGTTGAGCTGCCGGCGGGCCCGTGGCCCGCCCCTCCTTCCGCACCGCCCGCATCGAGCGGAGCCTGCCGAGGAAGGAGGTGATCGCATGTCCCGCTTCGAAAATCTGAGCATCGGCGACGTCGTCGACGGTGAGGTGTCCGGCGTGGTGCCGTTCGGCACGTTCGTTCGGTTCGCCGACGGTGTCGACGGCCTGTTGCACGGCGTGACCGGCCTGGAGGTCGGCGCCGCCGTCACGGTCCGCGTCCTGGACAAGGACGCCGAGCGCCGGCGCGCCAGCCTGGCACTGGCCTAACCCACAGCGGACACCCGGGGGACCTCCCGGGTGTCCGCCCGTGGGATCAGGGCGCGACGGGGCGCCACGCGGGCCACGAACAGTCCGGCGGACACCAGCAGCGAGCCGATCGCGAGGATGCCCATCGCGGTGCCCGGCGGCACGTACTGGGCGATGAGCCCGCCGAGGGTGGCGCCGACCGCCTGCATCGCGAGCAGTCCCGAGCCGAACAGCCCGAGCGCCTGGCCGTGCAACGGTTCCGGCGTCGTGGCCAGGAGCCGGTCCTGCAGCAGCAGGGTCGCGCCGTAGCCGATGGAGGCGACCCCGGCCAGCGCCGCCGCGACCGGCAGCGATGGTTCGAGGAAGAACAGCAGGTACGGCGCGGCGAGCAGCCACCGCAACGGTCCGCTGAGCCGGAACCGCAGCCGCGGCGGCACGAACCGGCCGGCGATCGCATCACCGAGCAGCATCCCGATGGCGGAGGTGACGAACAGGACGCTGGCCGCCCCGGGCGAGTACGGCACGAACAGCGCCTCGCAGCCGACGACGAGCCCGTTCGGCACCCACATCGCGATGTAGACGCCCGGCTGCCACACCTGCCGGTTGCCGCGCCACGTCGCCCGCACCGACGGCCGGTCGGTGGCGCGCGGCGGCCGCCGGGTCAGGCCGAACCGGGCCACCAGCGCCGACACCACCTGCAGGCCCGCCCCGACCAGGAGCGCGCCCCGTGGCGACACGGCGGCGACGAGCGCACCGCCGACCGCGAATCCGCCGATCTGCATCGCACCGACCGACATGTTCAGCAGCGAACGGCCCAGGATGTACCCCTCGGGCGGGAGGATCTCGGCGAGCAGCCCGTACCGGACGCCGCCGCCGACCGAATTGGCGAGTCCCTGCGCGAAGATGACGGCGAACAGGGCCACGATAGGCAGCCCCGGCACGGCGAGGACGGCGGTCGTCACCGCCGCGAACACGGCGAGCCCGGTCAGCGCGGCCCGCGGCGGCACCCGGTCCGCCCACGACAGCACCGTCGCCGCGCCGACGAGTTGGGCGAACGACGCGCCGAACATGCTCAGCGCCGACAGCAGCGGCGAGTCGGTGGCTGCGTAGACGAGGGTGCCCAGCCCGATCCCGGCCACCGTCCCCGCCGCGACCTGCCCCGACAGGGTCCCGAACAACGCGGTGAACTCCGGCGTGCCGAACAGTTGCCGATAGGTTCGCATGATCGTCATGCTGCGGCGGCGGTACGGGCACCCGGTACAGTTTCGTCTGGAGGCGAAACGTGGGGTTCTGGCAGATCGGCACCGACGTCCTGGCCCGCAGCCGGTTCGTCGTGTCGCCGCTCGCCGAGACGGTTGCCTGCCTGTCGGCGCTCGGCGGGCAGCACGCGACGAGCCCGCCGCAACGGGAGTGGCTCGCCGCGCACCGTGCCACGTTCGACGCGCGGTACGCCGGCGACCCGTTCGTGCGGCCGTTCCTGCGCAACGCGATCCGGCCCGGCTGGATCGCCGATTTCCTGGTCACCCCGCCGCATACGCCCGGCGAGACGTTCTCCACCGAGCTGGCCCGGCTGCGCCGCACCCCGGACGCCACCGCCCGCGCGCACCTGGGCCTCGACGGTGCCGTGCCGGACGTGCTGCGCGCTGACGGCCTCGCCGAGCGGGCCGCCGACCTGGTCGAGTGGGTCTGGTCCCAGCTCGTGCGCCCGGGCTGGCCGCGCCTGCGCCGCGTCTTCGAGGCCGACATCGTGTCCCGCAACGCCCGGCTCAGCACCGGCGGCTGGGCCGCGGTCCTGGACGGCATGCGGCCCGGCATGCGCTGGCTCGGCGACGGGCGGCTGCAGATCAACACGTACGACTACGCGCCGATGGACATCAGCGACGCGTCGTTGCTGTTCATCCCGACGACCGCGGCCCGGGGTTGGGTCGGCTGGGAGGAGCCGCCCAGGTCCTACTCGATCATCTATCCGTGCACGGGCTGGCTCGCCACGCCCATCGGCGCCGCTCCCCCCGACGCCCTGGCCCGCCTGCTCGGGCCACTGCGCGCCACCGTCCTGGCCCTGCTCGCGACGCCGCTGAGCACCACGCAGCTGGTCGCGGTGACCGGCGCCGGCCTCGGCTCGGTCGGCGGCCACCTGCGGGTCCTGCTCGACGCCGGTCTCGTCGCCAGGCGCCGCTCCGGCCGCTCGGTCCTCTACTACCAGACCCCGACCGGTGCGGCGGTGGCGGCCACCGACGCCGGCAACGCATAGGGGTGGACGCAGCAGACGAACCTCCTGGCGCTCAACGCGACGATCGAGGCGGCGCGGGCGGGCGAGGCCGGCAAGGGCTTCGCCGTCGTCGCGTCCGAGGTGAAGGACCTGGCCCAGGAGACGGCCCGGGCCACCGAGGACATCTCCCGCCGGGTCCAGGCGATCCAGGACGACACCACCGGCGCGGTCGCCGCGATCGAGCAGGTGTCGGCGGTCATCGCCCGCATCAGCGACTTCCAGACCACCATCGCCTCTGCCGTGGAGGAGCAGACCGCGACCACGTCGGAGATGAGCCGCAGCGTCATCGAGGCGGCCGCCGGCACCGGCGAGATCGCGCAGAACATCACCGGCGTCGCCGAGGCGGCCCGCCTCACCAGCGCCGGCGTCACCGAGTCCGAGCAGGCCACCAGCGAGCTCGCCCGCATGTCCGGCGAGCTGACCGACCTCGTCGGCACGTTCCGCTATTGAACTGCGTTGTAGTGGGCGACCCGCTCCTGGCCGGACAGCGTGGCGATGGCGTCCATGATCTCGTCGGTGGCGGCGCGCCGGTCGCGGGCGTCGCCGGCCAGCCCGGTGCAGTGCAGCGGCGCGCCGAACCGCACGGTGATCCTCGCCCGCCCGGGCAGCGCGCCGGTGCCCGTGAGCGCGACCGGGACCACCGGCACACCCGCGGTGAGCGCCAGCCAGGCGACGCCGGTGCGGCCGCGGTACAGGCGGCCGTCGCGCGACCTGGTGCCCTCCGGGTAGATGCCGAACGCGCGACCGCCGGCGAGCACGTCGAGGGCGGTGTCCAGGGCGCTCCTCGCGGCCGGGCCGTCGCCGCGGCGGACCGGCACGGCGCCGGTCGCGCGGAACCACCAGCGGCGCAGCCGGCCACGCTCGAAGTACTCCGCCTTGGCCAGGAACACCACCCGGCGCGGGACGACGAGCGGGAGGACCACGCTGTCATAGAACGACAGGTGGTTGCCGGCGATGATGACCGCCCCGCCGCGCGGCACGTGGTGCAGGCCCTCGACGCGTGGGCGGTACCAGAGGGAGAAGAGCAGACGCAGGAGAGGCATGTCGCGAATATAGCGTCCGAACGGTCGGACGCTATAGTGGCGTGATGAGTCCCCGTCGCACCGTCGCGGAGGCCCGCCAGACCCGGGCCGGCATCATCAGGCACGGCGTCGACGTCGCCTCCGTCGAGGGCCTCGACGGGCTCACCATCGGCCGGCTCGCCACGGACCTCGGGATGAGCAAGTCCGGTGTCCTGGGCCACTTCGGCGACAAGGAGACCCTCCAGCTCGCCGTCGTGGAGCGGGCCGGCGACGAGTTCTGGCGCGACGTCTGGGAGCCGGTCGCGGCCACCCCGGCCGGGCTGCCCCGGCTGCGGGCCGTCGCCGGGTCGTGGCTGCGGTATCTCACCTCGGACCGGCTGCCCGGCGGCTGCTTCTTCATGGCCGCCGGCCCGGAGTTCGACGACCGGCCGGGCCCGGTCCGCGACGCCGTCGCCGGCACCGCCGACCGCTGGCACCGCGAGCTGCTGCACCAGGCCCGGCTCGCCGCCGTCGACGATCCGGACCAGGTCGTGTTCGAGCTCGCCGGGGTGATGCTGGCCCTGCACACCACACACCGCCTGCGGCGCGACCCGGCCGCCGCGACCCGCGCCGCCCGGGCGGTCGCCCGTCTCCTCGGCGATTCCTGACCGCTACTGCAGCACCAGCAGGTCCATGGTGTCCACGACCGGGCCGGGCTCGGTGGCTTCCCGCAGCCGGACCAGGCCCGCGTCGTAGGCCTCGTCGCTGATCAGCTTCAGCGGGGTGTGCGCGTCGCGGCACAGCATCGCCGCGGCCTCGGCCACCGAACCCGCCGTGATCTGCGGGACCCGCTCCAGCGCCACGGTGCTGAACCCGGCCGCGGCGAACGCCGCCTCCACCGCCGCCACGCTCGGATAGGTGTCCAGCACCTCGGCCGCCTCGGGGAAGAACCGCACCAGGGCGAGCCCGTCGTGCCGCCCGGCGAACACCGACCGGATGAGCACCGGCGCGCCCGGCCGCACGACCCGGCGCAGCTCGCGCGCGGCCGCCGCGAGGTCCGGCACGTGGTGGATCACCGTCGAGATCCACACGCCGTCCACGACCCCGTCGCCCACCGGCACGTGCCCGGCATCCCCGGCCACGACCGGCAGGTACACCGACCGCGCCCGCATCGCCGCGGACGGCTCGACCGCCAGGACCTCCACGCCGTGGAACCAGGCCGTGAAGGCGCGGGCCCAGCTTCCGGTGCCGGAGCCCAGGTCCAGCAGCCGTTGCCCGGGATGTGGCTCGAGGTGCCGCCCGATCGCCTCCCGCCAGGCGTGCAGCCCCTCGTCGCTCAGGTGCCGGTTCGTCTCGAACGCCGCGGCGTCCCCCTCGTCGTACGCGATGCGCGCCATCCTCCGAGCCAACCGGCTGTGCGGAACCTGGACAAGGGTCGAGTGCGCCGCCTCACAGTCGCGGCGGCCTGTTAGCGTGCCCTGCATGCCGCCGAGCTTCATCGTGTTCGACCTGTTCCACACGCTGGTCGACGGCGCCGACGCCGAACGCGACCGGGTCGTCGGCGAGATGGCCGTGATGGTGGGTGTGGACCCGGACGCGCTGCTGCAGGCATACCGCGAGACCTGGGACGAGCGGCTCGTGCGCTGGAGCGTCGAGGAGACCATCCGGATCCTCGCCGGGCGCCTCGGCGTGCACCCGCCCGACGAGGCGGTGGCCCGCGCCGCCGCGCACCGGCGTGCCCTCGCCCGCCGCGTCCTGAACGCCGTGGACCCCGCGACGCTGACCGCCCTCGACGCGCTGCGGGCCGGCGGCGCCCGGCTCGCCCTGGTGAGCAACGCCACCGCGGAGGCCGCCGAGGAATGGCCTGCGTGCACGCTCGCGTCCCGGTTCGACGTCGCGGTCTTCTCCTGCGTCCTCGGCTTCGGCAAGCCCGACCCGCGCATCTACCTGGCCGCCGCCGACGCGCTCGGCGCCGCCCCGGCCGACTGCGTGTTCGTCGGCGACGGCGCCGACGGCGAACTGGCCGGTGCCGCCGCGGTCGGCATGCGGGTGGTGCGCACCGTCGAGCACAAGGACACCGACCCCGCCTGGCCCGGCCCCGTCATCCAGGCCCTGCGCGACCTCGAGGACTGCCCGGTCTGACGGTCAGTCGTTGATGAGGTGGCGTTCGACGGAGGCCACCTTCGCGTCGAGGGCGCCGGTCACGCCGTCGCGCCAGTCGACCTTGATGACGGTGGAGGTGCGCGGGGACTTGGCGTGGACGGCCTCGACCGCGGCCCGGACCACGGCCATCGCCTCGTCCCAGGTCTCACCCTCGACGGTAGTGAACATGGCATCGGTCCGGTTCGGCAGGCCTGATGCCCGCACGACCCGCACCGCCTCGGCGACGAGCGCGCCGACCTCCGGGCCCGCACCGAGCGGGGTGACACTGAACGCGACCAGAACCGACATGCGAGCCACCCTACCCAGCGGGCTTCAGCACATGCGCAGGAAGCGGTCCAGGACACGGGCGCCGAACAGCAGGCCGTCGACGGGGACCCGTTCGTCGATGCCGTGGAACAGGGCGGTGAAGTCGAGGTCCGGTGGCAGGCGCAGCGGGGCGAAGCCGAGGTGGCGGATGCCGAGGCGCTGGAAGGCCTTCGCGTCGGTGCCGGCCGACAGCATGTACGGCAACAGCCGCGCGTCCGGGTCCTCCGCGATGATGGCGGCCGTCATCGCGTCGACGAGGGTGCCGTCGAAGCTGGTGCTCACCGACGGCATGCTCTTCCACTCCCGCTCGACGCCGGGTCCGACGACGGCGTCGACCTCGCGCAGGAACGCCTCTTCCCGGTCCGGCAGCAGCCGGCAGTCGAAGATGGCGGAGGCGGTCGACGGGACCACGTTGTCCTTGTAGCCGGCGGAGAACATGGTGACGTTTGCGGTGTCGCGCAGGGTCGCGCCGATCATGCGGGCGACGGACCCGAGCCGGCCGAGGATCTTCGCCGGGTCGTCGCCCTCGTCGAACGGGACGCCGGTGAGGTCGCTCACGCCGGCCAGGAAGTCCCGCACGGGCGGGGTCAGCATGAGCGGGAACTCGTGCGCGTCGAGCCGGGTGACCGCCGCGGCGAGGCGGGCCACGGCGTTGTCGGTGTGCAGCAGGGAGCCGTGCCCGGGGGTGCCGCGGGTGTGCAGCCGGAGCCAGCCGACGCCCTTCTCGGCGGTCTCCACCAGGTACGCCCGGACACCGTCGCCGACCGTCAGCGAGAAGCCGCCGACCTCGCTGATCGCCTCGGTGACCCCGTCGAACAGCTCGGGGCGGTGCTGGACCAGCCAGCCGGCGCCGTTAACCCCGCCGGCCTCCTCGTCGGCGAGGTACGCGAACACCAGATCCCGCGGCGGGACGACACCGTCGCGGCGGAACCGGCGGGCGACGGCCAGACTCATCGCCGCCATGTGCTTCATGTCGACGGCGCCGCGGCCCCACACGTACCCGCCGGACACCTCGCCGGAGAACGGATGGACCGACCACTCCGACGGCTCGGCCGGCACGACGTCGAGGTGGCTGTGCACCAGCAGCGCGCCCCGGTCCCGGTCGGCGCCGGGCAGGCGGGCGATGACGTTGCCGCGGCCGGGGGCGCCGGACTCGACGTACGTGGTCTCGTAGCCGGCGTCCTCGAGGCGCTCCGCGACGTACTCGGCGGCGAGCCGCTCGCCCCGGGTGCCGGACGGCTCGCCGGTGTTGGTGGTGTCGATCCGGATCAGCGCACTGGCCAGCGCCACAACTTCGTCCACGTCCTGCACACTTTCCCGCACGCTGGCGACGGTATCGGTGCATCGGCAGGGCGCCGGCGCACTGAAGGACTTTCCCAGGAGTCGGTACGGCCGATGGACGCGGGTCCGGTGGACCGTGTCGGGTGACCGGGTGGATTGCCGCCGTGGAGAAGGCGTGGCAGGCGGGGATCGTCGTGGTCGCGGCCGTCGGCAACAACGGCAACAGCACCACGAAGCTCACCAACCCGGCGATGGACGAATGGATCCTCGCCGTCGGCGCGACCGCCACCAACGGCACCGCCGCGACCACCGACGACACCCTGGCGACGTTCACGAACCTGGCCGTCGGCGGCAACCAGGTCGACCTGCTCGCGCCGGGCACGTCGATCGCGTCGCTGCGCGACCCGGGGTCCAACATCGACAACACGTACGCGTCGGCGCGGGTCGGCACGACCCTGTTCAAGGGCAGCGGCACCTCCCAGGCGACCGCGGTCGTGTCCGCGGCGGCGGCGCTGGTGCTGCAGTCGAGCCGGCCGCGACCCCGGACCAGGTGAAGGAGTGGCTGATCAAGGGCGGCACGTTCCTGCCGAGCGGCAAGGCCGGCACGATGGGCCTGCTCGAGCTCAACGTCAACGGCGCGCTCGCCCGCACCGGGACCGCGGTGGCGAAGCCGACGTGGAACACCTCGAAGGGCACCGGCACGTTCGAACTGGCCCGGGGCACCAGCCACGTGATGCTCGACAACGCGCCGCTGTCCGGCGAGCGCACCGTCTGGGGCCCCATGGCGGCGCCGACGTGGGCGCCGAAGTCGGCCGCGCAGACGTCGTGGTCCGGTGGCACCTGGATCGGCTTCAGGATCGCCGGCGACGACTGGACCGGCACCTCGCGTGGGCGTCGAAGACCTGGGCGGCGGCGACGTGGACCGCGACGCCGTGGGTGAACGGCGCAACCTGGACCGACCCGGCGTGGACCGGCCGCACCTGGTCGGGGCGGACCTGGTCGTCGGGGACCTGGTCGGGCCGCGCCTGGTCCAGCGACGACTGGTCCGGCACCAGCTGGGCCTAACGTCGGCCGAGGGTGGCGTACTGGCTGAGCATCGCTCCGCCGCCGCACACCCAGAAGGCGACCTCCCACTGCTGGAACAGCGCCACCATCGCTGCAACGAATAGCAGAACGGGTAGCAACGCCAGGGCGCGGTCCACGGCTTTCGAGCCGCGGACCGCGCCACCGTCCCACCACCGTGTCATCCCCCTCAATCCTACTGGATTGGTAGGTTTACCGCTACACGGTCGGCTTGGCGGGCACCTCGAAGTCGTAGACGAACGTCTTCAGGTCGACCTTGACCAGCAGCGTGCCGGTCGGCGCGCCCCTGCCCACCTGCACGCAGGTGACGCTCACGTGCTGCACGGCGTTGGCCGGCAGGCCCGGCAGCGCGTGGGCGTCGGCCGAACCGTCGACCTGGTTGCAGGCGGCGACCTTGCCGTCCGGGCTGCGGAAGCCGTACTTCGCACCGGCCGGACCGACCACCTCGAACAGGGCAGTCTCCGGCGCCGACGCCGACGCCGTGAGCACCCGCACGGACCCCGGCCCGAACTCCGGCGCGTCCGCGCTCGGCTGCGGTGCCGCACTGGTTGCGGTGACCACCGGCACGGCGCTTTCCGAAGCCGCGGCGACCGGCGTTTCCGCTCCGCCGGTGCATCCGGTCAGGGTCGCCGGAAGCAGCACCGCGAACGCCCCCGCACGCAGCAGATATGACAGCTGGAAATTCGCCATGTGTACCCTTTCTCGCCTTACTTCAGGTCGTGATCTTAAGGGGATGGCAATGCATTGCATAGGCCCTGCACGATGCCATGGTGTGCGTTATCTTCCTCCTGCCATCGAGTCTGATGGCTCGCACGGGGCGAACTTGCTCCGGTTCCTGGGGAGGAAACGATGAGTTTCACAAGAAGGGTCGTGAACGCCTCACTGGCGGTCTCGATGGTCCCGATCTCGGTGGCCGGCGCCGCCCTGATCGGGGCGGCACCGGCGGCGGCGTCGGACACCGGCGTGCAGGCCTGCCCACCGGAGGGCGACACCACCAGGTACACGTTCACGAACATCTCGACGTCCTCGCGGCCGACGGATCTCTACAGCGCGTACATCACCGGGCTGGGCACCATCACGTTCACGGAGAACACCACCGCAACGGTGGGTTTCACGGCCTCGGCCTCAGTAACCGCCGAGGCCGGCGTCGTGTTCGCCAAGGCGAGCGCAACGATCGGCGTCAGCGTCACCGCACAGCGGTCGTGGACGTCGGGGTTCAGCTACGCACTACCGGTCCCGGACGGCCAGCGTCGCCGGATGCGGCTGTTCCAGGAGTCCCGCAGTTTCCTCGTCAAGAAGGAGAACTGGAGCTCCGGTCTGTGCACCTTCACGGTCGCATACAGCGGTCAGAGTGCCAACGCGCCACGCACCACGCGTGTCGATGAATGGAAGCTGGAAGCCTGATTTCAAAACCGGCCCCGGCGGATGCCGTCCGCCGGGGCCGGTCCCATTCCGAGGCGATTTCGAAAAGCGATCGGACTGCTATTCGACGCCGGTAGCAAGGTCGCGGACGTGGGGCTCGCAGTCGTCGGTGGCCTCGTCCAGATATTCCGCGGCGACGGCCGGTGCGGCGGCGCCGGTGAGCCCGGCGAGGTAGTCGGCGCGGGCGTAGGAGTGGGTCGTCTCGGCCCACAGGAACCGCAGCGTCGGCACGGCCTCCGCGACGCCGAGCCGACCGAGGCCGCGGGCCGGGGTCTCGGCGGCGCACCACTCCCCCGCCTCGGCCGCCGTGGTCAGCGCCGCGAGCAGCACGGGCACGTCGAGTTCGGTGCCGTGCGCGGCCAGGATGTCCACCGCATGGTCGATGAGCACGGGATCGTCGCCGCAGGCCCAGTCCCGGGCCCGGTCGAGCGCGGCGACGCCGAGCGCGCGCAGCGCCGGTGCGATACCGGGAAGCGCGCCGGACGCGTTGCGCGACGTTCTCGGCCAGGTCGAGCAGGACAGGGTCGCCGCGGCGGCCGAGCTGCCGCAGCGCTTCCATGCGGGCGGCGTCACGCTCCCGCTCGACGGTCGCGACGAGCTGCTCGGACGGCAGGCTCCGCAGCCGGACGGCCTTCTGCCCTGGATTCCGGCGCTGTTGCCGGGCTGTTCGCCTGGCCTCGAACACCGCCTGGATCCGTGGTTCGGTTTCCGCCCACCCCCCCCACGCGCCCCATTTGCTGTCGGCGTTCAGGGCCAGTTCCTCGTCGTCCGCCCGGGCCAGCACGACCGGCGCCAGGCCGTCACACAACGCGGAACCGCCGTGCGCCCACATGGCGCTCAGCGTCCACGCCCAGTACCGCCCCTCGGCGACGTATCGGCGGAGTCCCTCAGCGGCCCGGGTGTCCCCGTCGCGGGCCAGGGCCGCCAGCACGTCGACGGCCAGGCTGATCCGCCACTCGTCGTCATCGGCCGCCTCGACCGGGGCGAGCAGGTGCGCGACGATCGGCCCGCAGTCCAGGCGCAGCCCGGTGACGAGCCGCAGCAGGTACTCCATGCGGCTCTCGACCTGACGATCATCGCGCGGGTCGTCGATGAGGCAGCCGTACACCGCCTCGGCGGCCTCAGGGCCGGGATCGGCCAGGGCCCGGCGCAGGCCGAGACCCCGCCCGCGGCGGAGCTGCCCGGTCAGCGTCTGCGCGTCCATGCGGTGCATGGTGGCACGGGAGCCGATCCACGCCGGTAGAATTTCACGGGTGGCATCACTGGACACGCTGCCGAAGATCGGCGCACCGGCGACGCGCGCCTTGCACGATGCCGGCTACACCGCGTTGCGTGACCTCGCCGGGGTTCGGCGCGCGGAGCTGGCCGCGCTGCACGGCGTCGGGCCGAAGGCGTTGCGCATCCTGCAGGAGGCGCTGACCGAGCACGGCCTCACCCTCGCCTGAGCGCCGCCGGATCTCCCGAGTACTCGGGCGGCAGCACCGGCGTGGGCCAGCCGGCGTCGGGGACGAAGTCGCACCAGGTGCCGTCGAACGGGAAGGCCTACTGGAATAGTATGCAAGCAGGGAAGCGTCAACCGGCGGCGGCCTGCTCGCGAACCAGTGGCTCGCAGTCGTCGGCGGCCTCGTCGAGAACGTCGGCGGCGCCGGACCCGGCCGCGCCGACGAGCCCGGCGAGGTAGTCGCCGCGGGCATAGGAGTGGGTCGTCTCGGCCCACAGGAAGCGCAGGGTCGGCACCGCGGCGGCGACCCCGAGTCGGCCGAGGCCACGGGCCGGGGTCTCCGCGGCGCACCATTCCCGCTCCTCTGCCGCCCTGGTCAGCGCCGCCAGCAGCACGGGCACGTCGACCGCAGTCCCGTGCAGGGCAAGGATGCCCTCGGCAACGTAGACGAGCACCGGGTCGTCGCCGCCGGCCCAGCGGCGGGCACGGTCGAGCGCGGCCGCCCCGAGCGCGCGGATGGCCGCGCCAGTACCGGACGGCGGACCGTACCTATTTCGCAGGGAAACGTCCTCGGCCAGGTCGAGCACCACCGGGTCGCCGCGGCGGCCGAGCTCGGCCAGCGCGGCCCTGACGGCGGCCACACCGTCTCGTCCCACGGTCGCGGCGAGCTGGTCCGACGGCACCGCCAGCAGGGATGGCGATTCCCGCGGCGCACCGCGGGCCCGCCGCCGGGCGTCGAGGACCGCACGGATCCGTGGTTCATCCTCGGCCCACGCGGACCAGGGGCCCCAGTCCTCGGCGGCGGTCCGGGCCAGTTCCTCGTCGTCCGCCCGGGCGAGGGCGACCGCGCCCAGCCCGGCACACATCGTCGGGCCGCACTCCTCCCACATGGCGTTCAACGCCCACGCCCAGTACCGCCCCTCGGCGACATACCGGCGCAACCCGTCCGCGGCCCGGGCGTCCCCGTCACGGGCCAGCGCCGCCAGCACGTCGACCGCCAGGCTGATCCGCCACTCGTCGTCGTCGGCCTCCCGCACCGGGGTGAGCAGGTGCGCGACGATCGGCCCGCAGTCCAGGCGCAGCCCGGCGACCAGGCGGAGCAGGTACCAGTCGCGGCTTTCGCTTTGCTTGTCCTCGCGCGGGTCGTCGATGATGCAGCCATAGACCGCCGAGGCGGCCCCGGGTCCGGCGTCGGCCTGCGCCCGGCGCAGGCCGAGACCCCGCCCGCGGCGGAGCTGCCCGGTGAGCGTCGCTGCATCCATCCGGTGCATGCTGGCACCGACGACCCAGTGGCACACCCGGTTTATCGCGACGGACCGGCGTTCAGGGCCGCCTGAGCGACTGCGGATCGCCGGAGTACTCGGGCGGGAGCGCCGGGACGGGCCAGGATGCGTCCGGGACGAAGTCGCGCCAGGTGCCGTCGAACGGGAAGGCGCCCGCCTCCGCAGCGGCGATCACCCGCTCGCCCTCGGCGCGGATCGCGGCCGCCTCCCCGGCGTCCCAGAAGCCGGGGAGGCCGACGCCGGCGGTGAACTCGTCCTCGTCCTTCCAGCGCCAGGAGCGGTCCGGGGCCAGCACGACGTCGAGGTGATGGTCGACGACGTCGATGCCGCCGTCGCGGCGGTGCGCTGGGGACTCGAGGTTCACGTACCAGCCGGTGAACGCGCCGCCGGAGAAGAACCACCACACCGAGTGGGCCGCGCCGGGCGGGTGCAGCAGCAGCACGTCGGCACCGCGCCAGGTGCGCACCGACAGCGGCGCCGCGCCGTAGGCGTCGATCGTCGGCGAGGCGCGCAGGAAGCCGCCCTCGTCGTTGACGCGGCAGGCGAAGCCGGCGCCCTCCGGCAACCACAGCAGCAGCCCGCGCTCGTCGTCGGCGACGACCCGGGTCGCCTGTGCCCAGGTCAGGTGCGGTCCGCGGAAGTACCGCCGGACCAGGGTCGACTGGGAGCGCATCCATCGATCATATTCGGACCATCTACGATCCTGGCATGGCACGGGTACTGGTAACGGGTTCGACCGACGGCATCGGCCTGGAGACCGCGGCGCAGCTGCTGCGGCTGGGACACGACGTGGTCCTGCACGCGCGCAACGAGGCCCGGGCCGCCGCGGCCGGACTGCCCGGGGTGCCGGCCATCGTCGGCGACCTCGCGTCCCTCGCCGAGACGAAGGCGCTCGCAAAGGACGCCGGGGTCTACGACGTGGTCGTGCACAACGCGGGCATCGGCGGGCAGGACGAGCGGCAGGTGACCGGCGACGGCCTCGAGCGCACGTTCCAGGTCAACACGCTCGCGCCGTACGTGCTGACCGCCCTGATGCCACGGCCGGCCCGCCTCATCTACCTCACCTCCGGCCTCGAATCGGTCGGGGTCGCCGACCTCGCCGACCTGCAGTACGAACGCAAGCCCTGGCACGGCATGCAGGCCTACAGCGACTCGAAGCTGCACGACGTGGCACTCGCGTTCGCGGTCGCCCGGCTGTGGCCGCAGGTGCGCAGCAACGCCGTGGACCCGGGCTGGATCCGCACGAAGCTCGGCGGTCCCAGCGCCACCGACGGCCTGCCGGAAGGCGCCGAGACGCAGGTGTGGCTGGCGACCGCCGACGACCCGGCGGCGGCGGTCACCGGCCGCTACTTCAAGCGCCGCATGGATCTGAAGGCCAACCCCGCCGCGTACGACCGGGCCGTCCAGGACGGGCTGCTCGCCGCGTGCGAGGCGCTGTCGGGCGTGAAGCTCACCAGCTGACGGTGGTGCCGTCGCGGTAGCCGACCCGCCGCGGCGCGACCGCGGCCGGCCGGTCCACGAGCACGCACACGTCCTCGCCCGGCCACCACCAGCCGGCCGCGCGGGCGAGCGCGGACCACTCGTCGAGCTGCTCGGCGTCGCGTGGTTTGAAGGTCGCCAGGCCGAGCTTGCGGATCGCGTCGTGCAGGCCGATCCAGGTGGCGTCCTGCTGACCGTACCAGCAGACCGGCAGTGTCCCTTGTGGACCGAGGGAGGCCCGGACCGGCCAGGTGAGCCCGGCCGCGATCGGGATGTGCAGCGACTGGCGCAGCACCTCCCGCAGCGGCACGCCGGCCTCGATCGCGCGTTGCGGCGGGAGCACCGGCCAGGGCTTGTGCCGGTCCTCCTTCTCGGGCTTCTTCGCCGTCGCGGTCAGGTCCGGGTGGGTGGCCGCGTCGTCGAGGGCGCCGCGCAGCCGGGCGAGGGCGGTGGCGATGTCACCGGCGACCGGCGGTGTCCCTTGTGGACGCCTGGCGAGCACCCACGACTGCAGGTCGCGGTGCGTGGGCAAGCCGGTGAGCAGTGGCAACGCCTTGCGGGGCGAGTCGACCCAGCGGAACGCCGGCGCCCGCCGGTGCAGCCGGCGGTAGATGCCGGCGATGAGATGTTCGGTGGTTGCCCGGTCTGCGGGCCCGGTGGAGCGTCCCACCTCGAGCCACACGCCGAGGATGGGCTCCGCGCGATGCCACAGCTCGATGAGATGAGCCGGCGAGCGGGGAACGGAGCGAAATGCGGGGGCAGCGGCGACACGCCGCGCCGTGGCGGTCAACGCACGAGGGCGGACGCGCCCTTCCGGTGAGTGCTGATCATGTCGTCAATTGTGCGTGCAAGCGTCGCCGACCGCAACCCCGAGGCCCGGGTTCAGAAGTTGCTCAGCGAGGAACCTCGGCCGCTCAGGGCCGGAGGGATCGTGTCACGAGCCGGGATGTTGCTGGTTCTCGATGTACCCCTCGACCACGGCGAGGGTGCATCGCCGCACGATCCGGCGAAGTACGACAGTGACCACATATACCCATCCCACAGGTACTGGCGCAGGTGGGCGTCGTATTCCTGGCGTAGGTAACGCACCGACACGCCCTTGACGGATTTGACCAGCCTCGACAAGGCGACAGCCGGTGTGTAGTGCACGAGGAGTTATACGTGGTCGGCATCGCCGTTGAAGTCGCGCAACTCGGCGCCGACGTCGGCGCACACGGCCCGCATGGTCTCTTCGCAGCGGGTGAGCATCTGATCGGTGAGTGCTCCGCGTCGATACTTTGTGGTGAAGACCAAATGTGCGTGAAGGTTGTGAATGACACTACGACCACGCCGGATATCGGGTCTGGACGCCATCGGGTGACATAGACCAAACGCTACAGTGATGGGGTGAAGCTGGTCGTGCAGGTGAAGCTCCAGCCGACGCCCGAACATGCATCGGCACTGGAGTCGACTCTGCGCGCATGCAACACGGCCGCGTCTGAGGTTGCCGCGCTTGCTCGTGATGTCGGGGTCTACCGCAACTATGACCTGCGTAAGCACGTCTACGCGGGCATCAGGAACGACCACGGGCTGGGCGCGCAGGCCGCGCAGCACGTCATCAAAAAGGTTTGTGACGCCTATAAGACCTTGAGGGCCAACATCCGCGCCGGGAACCTCGGCAAGCCCGGCTCGAAACGGCGGCGCAGTGCCGAAACGAACCCGATCCGCTTTCGCTGGCAGGCCGCCCAGCCATACGACGCCCGGATGCTGTCGTGGCAACCCGACGCCCAGACGGTATCGATCTGGACCGTGGCCGGACGCCTGAAAGGTATCGCGTACACCGGGTCGCCGGACCAGCTCAAGGCCATCGCGGAACTCCCGATCGGTGAGTCCGATCTGGTGCACCGTGACGGCATGTGGCTGCTGTCCGCGAGCGTCGAGGTCGCCGAGGCCGAACCGATCGACCCACAGGGGTTCATTGGCGTTGACATGGGCATCGTGCACATCGCCACCGACTCCGACGGGCGCACCTACGCAGGCAAGGAACTCAACCGGTACCGGCGCCGCCAGATCCGCCTGCGGCAGCGGTTGCAGGCCAAGGGCACCAAAAGCGCGAAGCGACTGCTCGCCAGGCGCCGCCGCACCGAGGCGCGGCACGCCGCGAACGTCAATCATGTGATCTCGAAAAGCATTGTGGCCGAGGCTGAACGCACCTCGCGCGGTATCGCCGTCGAAGAGCTGACGGGGATACGCCAGAGGGTCCGGCTCCGCAAGCCCCAACGGGCCGCACTGCATTCCTGGAGCTTCGCCCAGTTGGGCCAGTTCCTGACGTACAAGGGCCGCCGGGCCGGCGTCCCGATGGTCCAGGTCGACCCCCGGTATACGTCGCGGACGTGTTCGAAGTGCGGTCACCGGGACAAGCGGAACCGACCCGATCAGGCCACGTTCATCTGCCGGTCATGCGGGGTCGTTGCCCACGCCGATCACAACGCTGCCGCCAACATCGCCCAACGCGGTGTCGACGGCTGGGGCGCAGTCAATCGCCCGTACGCGGCCTGACCTCTCACCCAGAGGGGAAGAGACCCGCAAGCCCGCCCCTTCGTGGGCGGGTAGTTGACAGCTTGACGAGTCCGGCGCCGGTCGAGGTGAAACCACATGACGACAGGTAGAAGCCGGCCAGATGATCCTCGAAGTCGACGTGCAGCCACTCGCACCCGCCGGCCCGCGCGCCCTCGACGGCGGCGGCGACCAGCGCGGTCCCGACGCCCCGCCGCCCTGACGCGCCGGCCACGACGGTGTCGAGCACGAACGCGTGACTCGCACCGTCCCAGGCGACGTTCACGAACCCGACGAGCGCACCGCCGTCGCGGGCGCACACCCAGCCGAGGCTGTGCCGGTTGACCCGGGCCCACCAGCCGCTCCCGGTCGGCGGATGCCCGAAGCCCTCCGCGTGCAGCGCTTCCACCTCGGCGTCGGCGAACGCGCCGCGCCACGAATAGCTGATCGTCCCCGTCACCGACATGGACGGCACCCTACCTGTCAGTGACCGGCAGCGGGCTACGCTGCATGGATGTCCTTCCGCCAGGGCACGGGCCGGCTGTGCCTGGACTTCGTCCACACGCTGCGCGACCGTGGCACCGGCCGGCCCGTTGACGACCTCTGCGACGGCCCGGCGCTCGCCGCCTGGGTCCGGCAGTTCGGCCCGGTCGCGCCGGCACCGGGCAGCAGCGTGCCAGGGGTGATCCTCACCGGCGCCCAGCGCCTCCGCGAGGCGGTCCGCACGCTGGTCATCTCGGACACCCCGAAAGCCGATGCACGGGACGCGGTCAACGACGCGGCGGCCCGCTCGGTGCCGGTGCCGTTCCTCGACCCCGGCGGCGCGCTGCGCTGGCAGGCCGCGGACCCGGTCACCGCCACCCTCGCGCTGGTCGCCCGGGACGCCCTCGACCTGGTCACGTCGCCGGCCGCGGCCCGGGTCCGGGCCTGCGCCGACCCGGCGTGCCAGGCGCTGTTCCTGGACGCCTCGCACACCGGCACCCGCCGCTGGTGCTCCGCCGACCCGTGCGGCAACCGGGCCCGCAAACGCCAGGTCCGCGGCGCCCTCAGCGGCGCACCGCCAGCCGGATGAAACTGCACCGTCAGCGGTGCACCGCCAGCCTGGTGAACTCCTCCAGCGTGCCGTCGAACAGCACGTCGGACACCTGGGTCAGCAGCACCCGGACGGTGCCGGTGGCCGGGCTGTTGCTCCAGGTCGTGCCGTAGCCGCCCTCCCAGCCGTACGTGCCGTCGGCGTGCACCGACATGCCGTAGCCCCAGCCTCGGCCGCCGAGCAGCATCCCGCCGCCCTCGATCTGCGCCGGTGTCAGGTGGTTGGTGGTCATCGCCTTGACCACCGGCGAAGGCAGCAGCGACCGTCCACCGTGGAGCATGAACCGGCCGAACGCCAGCACGTCGTCCACAGTGGACGCCAGCCCGGCCGCGCCGTCCGGGAACACCGGCTCCCGGGTCCAGTCCGAAGCGGTCGCCACGTCCGTCTGCTGCTCGCCGCCGAAGTACTCCGCCGGCAGTTCCTCGGCCCGGTCCGCCGGCAGCGTGAAACCGGTCGACGTCATGCCGAGCGGCTCGAACAGCCGCTCCCGCAGCAGGTCGCCGAGCGGCATCCGGGCCGCCCGCGCCGCCAGGACGCCCAGGACGAGGCCGCAGGAGTTGTACGCCCAGCGCTCCCCCGGCTGGAACAGCAGCGGCAGCGTCCCGAACCGCCGCATCCACTCGTCGACGCCGTGCGGGGTCCTCGGGTCGGGCCGGCCCAGGGTCAGGTGCAGGTCCTCGGCGGCCCGCACCACCGGGTACGGCGGGTTGATCGGCGGGTCGGCGGCCGGGTCGAGCAGCAGCCCGTGCCCCATCCGGTAGGTGAACACGTCCTCGACGGTGATCGCCCGCCGCGCCGGCACCGTGTCGTCGACGTCGGCGTCCAGGCACCGCAGCACCCGCGGGCCGGCCAGCTCCGGCAGCAGCCGGTCGACGGGCTCGTCGAGGGCCAGGAGCCCGTCCTCGACCAGCATCATCGCGGCAACGGCCACCATCGGTTTCGTCACCGACGTGAGGCGGAACGGCGTGTCGCGGCGCATCGCAGGGGCGTCCCCGCCGAACGCCGTCGAGCCGAGGACCTCGACCCGGGCCGGCCCGTCCGTGCCCGCGACGCCCGCGACCAGACCCGGCACGGCGCCACGGTCGACCAGTCCCTGCATGTTCCGGTACAACTCGTCCATAGGTTCACCTTATGGTGGTCCCCGTGGAGACGTCCCTGACCGCAGCGGTCGACGCGTTGCGCCGGTCCGGCCTGGAGCCGGTCATCCGCCAGGCACCGCGCCAGTGGTCGGCGAGCCCGGTGGAGCCCGGCGCGTGGGTGCGGATGCCGGGCGACGAGGCGTATGCGGTCGTGACCGTCGCCGACATCCGCCCCGGCGAGCAGGTCGGCGACTGGGAGCCGGTGCGGACGCTGCCGGACCCCACGGCGGTCCTCGGTTTCACCGCCGCGTTCTACGAGCGCCGCCCCGACGCCGACACCCAGCCGCTGGAGCACGGCGATCCGGTCGCGGTGCCGTCCGGGCAGATCCACTCGGTGTTCCCCGAGGACGTCGTGGCCGCCGTCGAGGACTGGACGCAGTGGGAGGCGACGTGGTCGGTCATCCCCGCGGGCGAGCCCGCGGCGCGGCGCCGGGCCCGGCTGCAGCGCCTCGCCAGGTCGAAGGTGGCCGGCGCCGACATCCCCGTCGACGTCGCCCTGGACCCGATGCTGCTGTCGATGCTGTCCGACCAGCAGGCCGAGGACCTCGACGAGACCATCGCCGGGCTGTTCCTGCCCGGGATCCGCTGGTGGTTCCCCCGGGACCGGACCGGCGGGCGCCTCGCCGGGCGGACGCAGGTGCTGCTGCGTGAGGTCGTGCCCCCGGCGAACCCGGCGGGCAAGGGCATCTGGCTGGTCGTGGGCACCGCCCCCGGTGGTGGGCTGCGGGCCGGCCTGGCCAGGTTCGTCGGCAAGTCGACCTATCACCGCTGGGACCGGATGCCGCAGTACTGGCACGCCCCGGCCACCGACGTCGAGGAGCTGTGGGGCGTCGACGGGCGGCACCCGGCCGGCCTGGTCGCCGCCGCCGTCGACGCGCTGCTCACCGGCCGGGCCCTGGACGCCCTGCACCTGTGCGGCGTCACCACGGACCGGGCCACCGCCCGGGTCCTGCAGGGGCTGCCGGAGAGCTTCCGGCTGCGGGAGTGGACCGACAAGTGGACCACCAACGCGACCAGCCTGATGACGAACGCGGCCCCGTGGCGCTGGTCCGCGTCGCTGGTGCGCGGCCAGCGTCCCCGCCGCCTGGAGACGCTCGGCGGCTTCGGCGCCAGCCGCCGGCCCGGGCTGTTCCTCGGCTCCGCCGGTGGAGCCCCACACCTGACGTTTGCGCAGAGCGGCAGCCCGCTGGTCGCCCCGCGCGCCGAATGGGAGCGTGACCTGGACTACGACCTGGTCAGCCTCGGCCTCATCACCCCCGACCAGATCCCGCTGCGACGGCGGTGACATACGCTGCGGGGCATGTCGCTGCATGAGGTCGTGCCCGGGGTGCACGCGTGGATCCAGCCGGACGGCACGTGGTGGGTCAACAACGCCGGTGCCGTCACCGACGGCGGGCAGGTCCTGATCGTCGACACCTGCGCGACCGAGACCCGGACCCGGCGGTTCCTGGCCGCGGTGGACGAGGCCACCGGCGGCAGCCCGGCCCGGCTCGCGGTCAACACCCACCAGCACGGCGACCACACCTACGGCAACAGCCTCCTGCCGGCCACGACCGTCGTCGTCGGCCACGAGCACATGCGGGAAGGCCTGCGCGTCGACCCGGTCATCGACGGTTGCCCGCCGCTGTGGGAGCCCGTCCCCGACTGGGGCGCGGTCACCCGCCGGCTGCCCGACGTCACCGTCCGCGACCGGCTCACCCTCCACATCGGACAGCGGCAGGTCGACGTCGTGCATCCCGGTGGCCCCGCGCACACCACCGGCGACCTCGTCGCGTGGCTGCCGCGGGAGCGCGTGCTCTTCGCCGGTGACCTGGTCTTCAACGGCCTCACCCCGCTGGTGTTCATGGGCTCCGTCACCGGTGCGCTGGCGGCGCTGGACTGGCTCGCCGCGTTCGAGCCGGCGCACCTGGTCCCGGGGCACGGCCCGCTGCTCACCGCCGCCGACATCGCCCCGGTGTTCGACCGGATCCGGCGGTACTACCAGCTGGTGCTGGACACCGCCGGGGAAGGCGTGCGGGCCGGGTTGACGCCCCTGGAGGCCGCCCGCGCGTGCGACCTCGGCGAGTTCGCCGGCTGGGCGGACGCGGAGCGGATCGTGCCCAACCTGCACCGGGCGTATGCCGACGCGCTCGGCACCGAACTCGACGTGGTCGCCGCCCTCACCGACGCCGTCACCTGGCGCGGCTCCCTGATGCCGACCAAGGTCTGAACGGTGCGGCCCGGCTGGACCAACCTGACGGTCCGCGCCGGCGACACCGTCGTCAAGCGATACCTCGGCGCCGACGCACCGGCCCGGCACGCCGCGGAGGTCTCGGCGCTCACCCGGCTGCCGGCCGCGATCCCGACGCCGGCGCTGCTGCGCACCACCACGGACACGGTCGCCACCCGGCACGTCGGCGGGGTGCCCGGCCAGGACCTCGTTGCCGGCGGGCACGCCGAGGCCGTCCTGCACGCCTGCGGTGTGCTGCTGCGGCGGCTGCGGGCCGTCCCGGTCGCGGCACCCGGCCGGGTCTTCGTGCACGGCGACTTCGGCCCGCACAACCTGCTGTTCGACCCGTCGACGTTCGCCGTCGCGGCGGTCGTGGACTGGGAGTGGGCGCACGAGGGCGCGCCCGTCGAGGACCTCGCCTGGTGCGAGTGGATCATCCGGGCGCACCACCCGGCGGCCGCGGGCGCGATCGGGGCGCTGTTCGACGGCTACGGCGCCCGCCCGCCGTGGCCGCTGCGGCAGGCCGCCGCGGTCGCGAAGTGCCGCGCGATGGCCGCCCGCCCGGGCGTGAACACGGGCCGGTGGCAGCGCCACGTCGCGGCCACCCTGGGCCTTCCCGACCTGCCGTTGCGATGATCCGCCGGTAGGATCGTTGCGATGACCGACTGGATCTTCGACGTCATCGACCAGCTGGGGCCCATCGGGGTGGGGATGCTCATCGCCCTGGAGACCCTCGTGCCGCCGATCCCGTCGGAGCTGATCCTGCCGCTCGCCGGGTTCCGGGCCCGGGCCGGTGCCATGCACCCGGTGCTCGTCTGGGTGTCCGCGACGGTCGGTGCCGTCGCCGGGTCGCTGGTGCTGTACTGGGTGGGCGCCCAGCTCGGGTACGAACGCCTGCACCGGCTGGCCGGCAAGCGCTGGTTCCTGCTGACCGGCCAGCGTGACCTGGAGCGCGGCCGGCGGCTCTTCCAGCGGCACGGCTCGTGGTTCGTCGCGCTGTCGCGGTGCGTGCCCATCCTGCGCAGCCTCGTGTCCATCCCGGCCGGGATCGAGCGGATGCGGCTGCCGAAGTTCGTGCTGCTGACGACGGCCGGCTCCGGGGTGTGGAACGCGCTGTTCATCGGCGCCGGCTGGCTGCTCGCCGAGCGGTGGCAGCAGGTCGAGCGGTTCAGCGCGCCGGCCGGCACTGCCGTCGGGGTGCTGCTGTGCGCCGGCCTCGCCGTCCTCGTGGCCCGCAAGCTCCGCCCGTCGTCATGACGGGGAATTTCCCGGGTACGCCAGTTGTCGACAGGAAGTAGCGACGACTCGAGGAGCAACAGGTGGCGAGCAACATCGTGGCGTGCCCGCAGTGCGGCAAGCGCAACCGGGTCCCTGGCGCGGCGAAGGGGACGCCCGCGTGCGGAAGTTGCGGCGCCCGGGTGCCGTGGATCGTCGACGCCGGCGACGACACGTTCGCCGAGGTCGCCGAGCGGTCCTCGACCCCGGTCCTGGTCGACCTGTGGGCCCAGTGGTGCCAGCCGTGCCGGGCGGTGAGCCCCGCCCTCGAACAGGTCGCCACCGAGCTCGCCGGCACGGTCAAGCTGGTCAAGGTCGACGTCGACGTGGCACCGGCGTTGTCGCAGCGCTTCGAGGTGCGGGCGGTGCCGACGCTGATGATCATCAAGGACGGCAAGGTCGTCGCCCGCCAGTCCGGCGGCGCACCGGCCTCGACCCTGCGCCGGTGGGTCGAACAGAGCCTGAGCGCCGCAACCTGACGCTACCGCTCCGCACCTTCGCGCAACTCACCTGTCGGGTGATCGGTCCGATGTTGCTGAACGTCGGAGGTCGGCAGGCGCACGGGCGAAGGGGAACATGATGGCGAAGGACGAGAAGGACAAGGCGACCGAGGAAGCCCCCAAGAAGGGCGGCAAGAAGAAGCTCATCATGATCCTCGCGATCGTCCTGGTCGCGCTCGCCGGCGGTGGCTACGGCGGCTACCTCATGTTCGCGCCGAAGCCGGCCGCGGCGGAGGAGAAGCTCGTCGCGGGCATCGTCGTGCCGCTGGACGCGGTCACGATCAACCTGGCCGACGGGCACTACCTGAAGCTGAAGATGACGCTGCAGGCGACCGACAAGGCGGCCGAGGCCCCGGACGGCAGCAAGGCGCTCGACGCCGCGATCTCCCTGTTCAGCAACATGGACTCCAAGGAGCTGCTGACCAACGAGGGCCGCGAGAAGTACAAGACGCAGCTCAAGGAGAAGGTCATCGTGGCCTACACCGTCGAGAAGGAGAAGGAGATCATGGACGTCTACTACACGACGTTCGTGATCCAGTAGGACGTAGCCGCCGCTCCGACGTGGTGGCAGTGACACCGGTGGGGTCCGTGAGGTTCACGGGCCCCACCTTCGTCGTGTGGTCAGCCGGTGCGCCGCCGCAGCAGGCGCTCCGCGACGACCGTGGTCCCGGGCGCGTCCCGGCCGCCGGGGCCGGGCAGGACCGTGACGTTGTCCAGGTGCAGCTCACCGCCGCACTGGTCGCAGGTGACGCGCGGGTTCGCCGGCTGGCCGCACTCCTCGTGCCGCAGGCGCATCGGCGGCCCCTCGGGTGCCTCGTGCCGGTCGCCCCAGGCCATGACGGTCAGCGCGACCGTGAACAGGTCCCGCCCCCGCGGCGTGAGCAGGAACTCGTCGCGTGGCGGGCGCTGCTCGTACCGGCGGCGAACGACCAGACCGTCGGTGACCAGGCGTTCCAGTCGGTCGGCCAGCATGTTGGTGGCGATGCCCAGGTCGCGGCGCAGCTCCTCGTAGCGGTTGATGCCCAGGAACAGGTCCCGCAGGACGAGCAGCGTCCACGGGTCGCCGACGATGCCGCCGGTGCGGGCGATCGAGCAGTGCATCGCGGCGAAACGGTCCCGGTCCACACCCCCGAGCCTAGTGCATTGCAAGTTGCAAGCGACTAGGCTGTGCGGCATGTACCACGCGATCACCCGGGCCAGGGTCCGGGCACTGTGGCGGCGGATCGGCACGGGCGAGTATCAGGTGGCGGTCGCGACCGCCGCGCCGGACCTGGAGTTCCACTTCGCCGGGCCACCCCCGATCGGGGTGCACCTGCGCGGGCGGGACGCGTTCGCGGACTGGTTCCGCGGCGTGTTCGAGCTGTTCCCCGGCCTGCGGATCACGCTGACGGACGTGGTCGTCACCGGCTGGCCGTGGCGCACGACGGCGGTGGTCAAACTGCGCCTCACCGCCCGCCTGGCCGACGGCAGCACCTACGAGAACCAGGCGATGCAGTGGGTGCGGCTGCGTTGGGGCCGGATGGTCTACGACGAGGTCATCGAGGACACCCACGCCCTCGCGGCGGCCCGGGCGGTGCAGCTGGGGCTCACCGGGCCAGCCGCAGCGTGAGGTAGGGGACCGCGCCCGGCTCCGGCTCGTAGCGGTCCACCTCGACGAAGCCGCGCGCCTCGGCGAACCGGACACCGCCGGCGTTCGCCGCCCAGACCACCGTCTCGACGGCGGGTGCGGCGTGCTGCGCGGCCTGCCGCATGGCCCGCTCGTACAGCGCGGTGCCGATCCCCCGGCCGCGGTGACCCGGCAGCACCCGGACGATCACCGTGGCCGCCGCGCCGTCCTCCCCGGGTGGGCGGACCGTGGTGCAGCCGACCAGGTCGTCGCCGTCGTAGGCGATCTCGAGGAGGTACCTGCCGACCCGCTCGCGCGCCTCGTCGAGGGACATCGCAGCGTCCGGCACGACCGTGTTGTGCACGTGCCGCCAGTCCTCCAGAAGGGCCTCGTCCGACGGTGTCTCGATGCGCAGATTCGTCACGTCGCGGACGTTACTGCCCCGGACACGGAAAAGGCGCCCGGCTGGGCGCCTTTTCGTAGTTCGTCGGGGCTTGTCGGGGTTACAGAGCCCGGCGGCCGCGCCCGGAGACGCCGACCACGAGGGCCACACCCACGGCGGCGAGCAGGACCTGGACGAGCAGCTCGCCCCAGTCGACGCCCGGCGTGTCGGTCGCGATGCCGATCGCGTTGGCCAGGACGGTGCCCAGCAGCGCCGCGACGACACCGATGACCATGGTCAGCCAGATCGGGATGCCCTGCCGGCCCGGGACCACGAGCCGCCCGAGCGCGCCCACGATCAGACCGACGATCAGCGCGGTGATGATCCCAGTGACGGTCATTGCTCCTCCTCCATCGAGACGTTGACGTCTGATGCAGTGATGCCCGTCCGCAGGGAGATCGAAACGCGTTCACGACCTGAGGGCGATGAGCGTGCACCGGTTCGTCGGCGCCTCCAGCCCGGGCAGCGGGGACCGGTCGACCCTGGCGTGCGGCGCCCACCCGGCCGCCGCTAGCTCGGCGGAGATCTCCGCCGGGTCGAGGAACCGGAAGTCCAGGTCGACCTCGTGGCCCCACCACTCGCTCAGATGCATGACCGGGCCGGGGTGCTCCAGGTGTCCGGTGTGGAACGACACCATGACCGGGCCGCCCGGGCGCACGACCCGGTGCAGCTCCGCGAACGCCCGGCCGCGCGCCCCCGGTTCGAGGTGGATGATGGCGTACGCCACCAGCGCGCCGCCGAACACCGCGTCGCCGAACGGCAACCGGCACAGATCGCCGGCGGCGAAGGCGAGGTCGGGCCGGCGGGCCCGCGCGACGGCCACCATCCCCGCCGAGAGGTCCACCCCGACGACGCGGGCGCCGAGCCCGGCCAGGTGCGCGGTGACGTGCCCGGGACCGCAGCCGAGGTCGGCGACCGGCCCGTCCCCGGCCATCGCCACCAGCGCGCCGAGCAGCGCCCGGTCCAGCGGCTTGCCGTCCAGCTCGTCGCCGATCTGGGCGGCGTACCGCCCGGCGACCGCGTCGTAACTTCTCGCGATCTTGTCCACCCGACCATCATTCCCGACCGGTTGCGGATATTGTTGGCGGTCTATCCGTATCGGGGGTTCTCCATGCGAGCCATCGCTGCCGTCGCGGCCGGGGTCACTGTCGCCGCGACATTGCTCACCGCCACCAGCGCGTCCGCCGCCGCGGCGCCGACCACCCTGCCGGCCGGACAGTTCACGCTGTCGTCGAACTACCACCAGTTCGACACCGTGAACACGGCCCTGGTGTCCACGCTGGGCACCGCAGCCGTGCACACCGTCATGGACAACGCCAACCATGACCGGAGCGGGATCACCGACTCGCTCGGGATCACCTACGAGACGGGCTTCCAGTTCGACTCCGGTGACGACGGCGACTGCACCAACTTCCCGCAGGGCATCACCACCAGCCGGGACGCGGTCGGCACCGCCAACAGCGGCAACTACGACGGCCACCAGCTGGTCCTGGTCAGCTGGTACACCAAGGACGGCTGCGACGGCGCCTCGTCGCGCAGCCGGATCACGCTGGTGGACTGGGACGCCACCTACCCGAACAAGTACCGCAAGGTCCTGCTGGTCGAGCCGACCGGCACGGCGGCGGCGCCGAACTTCAAGGACATCAAGGTGCACGCCGGCGGCGTCTCCTGGTTCGGTGACTACCTGTACGTCGCCGACACCGGGCGCGGCATGCGGGTGTTCGACATGCGCAAGATCCTGAAGACGAACACCGGCGGGACCGCGGACCAGATCGGCCGGCAGAACGCGACCACGTACTACGCGCACAACTACGCCTACGTGCTGCCGCAGATCGGCACGGTCACCGCGGCGACCACGTCGGGCACGAACCTGGCCTGGTCGTCGATCTCGCTGGACCGGGTCAGCCGGTCGATCGTGATGACCGAGTACACCTGCTCGTCCGGCTGCACGGACTACCCCAACCGGGCGCCACGGGCGGTCCGGTTCCCGTTCGCCGCCGGTGCGGCCACGTTCGCCGCGAGCACCACGGCGACGCAGGCGCTGCAACTGCCGTGGTACAAGCTCAACGGCGTCGCGTCCCACAACAACCGCTGGTGGTTCAACTCGTCCGGGTCCAAACAGCTCTACTACTGGACGCCGTCGGCGGGGTCGCACACATACGCGTGGGTCAGCGGCGGCGAGAGCATCAGCTACTGGGAGGACGCGGCCGAGGCGGACCTGCTGTGGTCGCTGCAGGAGCAGGTCGGCCATCGCAACGTGTTCGCGGTGAAGCAGGCCAACTTCGACGGCTGACAGGACCCGCTGCCCGCCGGCAATTCGGTCGACGGCGGGCAGCGGCCGTCCCTACCCTGATCTGATCATGTCGACGACCAAACGGCCCGACCCGCGCCTGATCCGCACCGACGACTCCTGGCTCACCCTGCCCAACCCGCACGGCGTGCCGGTCGAGATCTGCGCCGGGCCGGACGTGCCGATCGAGTCCGCGGCCGTCGACGAGCTGCTCACCGTGCTGGAGACCGAGGCGACGCTGCGCACCCTCGCGGCCGCCACGCCGGGCCTCACCGAAGCGCCCCGCATCGACCGGGTCGTGTGCACGCCCGACTTCCACAAGGGCGCCGGCATCCCGATCGGCACCGTCATCCGCACCAGCGGCGCGCTGATCCCGCAGGCGGTCGGCAACGACATCAACTGCGGCATGCGGGTCGAGGCGACGTCGCTGACCGTGGACCGGGTCCGGCCGCACCTCGACGCCCTCGAACGGCACCTGCGGCACCTGTTCTTCGAGGGCGGCCGGCAGATCGGCCTCACCCCGGCGCACCGCGAGGGCCTGCTCCGCGACGGCCTGCCCGGTCTGTTCTCCGCCGGCGGGCCTGGGCACCGCCTCCACCCGCAGGTCCGCGAAGAGGATCTCGACGGCCTTCTGCACACCGCCGCGTACCCGGTCGCTTCGGCGGAGGGATTCCGGGACTGGATCACCAGCGGTGGCGGCACCAGCTTCGACAGCATCATCGGCAGCGTCGGCGGCGGTAACCATTTCGCCGAGCTGCAGTACGTGTCGCAGGTGCACGACGGCGCGGCCGCCTACGCCTGGGGCCTCGCGCCCGGGCGGGTGGTGCTCATGGTGCACAGCGGGTCGCTGTCACTGGGGCACCAGGCCAACGCCACCGGCCAGGACCAGGCGCGGGCGCTGTGGCCGAAGGGCGTGCCGGCGCCCCGCAACCGGATCCTGCCGATGCTGCTCGACGAGGCCGGCGCGGCCCGCCGCGAGCGGTACCTGACCGCGTTCGCCAACGCGGCGAACTTCGCCATCGGCAACCGGTTCTTCCTGGCGCTGATGATGCGGGCGGGTCTCGCCGCCGTCGCCGGTGACGTCGGGGCCAGACTGGTGTACGACGCGCCGCACAACCTGCTGTGGCCGGCCGCCGACGGCACCGTCGTGCACCGCAAGGGCGCCACCCCGGCGGGCGGCGCCACCAGCGAGGCACAGCCCTGGGGCGAGCCGGTCATCGTGCCCGGTTCGATGGGCGCGCCGAGCCACCTCCTGCGCGGCCTCGGCAACACCCGCGCGCTCACCAGCGCCTGCCACGGCGCCGGCCGCAGCATCCCGCGGGGTTCGGCGGCACGCGGCAGCGACGCCGAACTCGACGCGTTCCTGGCGGAGTTCCGGGTCGTCACCCCGCTCAACCACCGCGACCCCGCCGTGGCGGGCCGGCGCGACATCATCGAGGCGTGGCGGCGTGACCTCAAGCAGGAGGCGCCGTGGGCGTACAAGGAGGTCGGGGCGGTCGTGGACAGCCTCGGGAGCGCCGGGGTGGCGATGCCGGTCGCCGAGCTGCGCCCGCTGCTCACCGTGAAGGGCTGACGTCGCACACCGGGTGCGACGGCACCACCGGCCGGCACGTGACACTGCGCGTTCGAAGTGCCGGCGTTGGAGGCAGCGGTGGACACGAAGAGCGGCATCAGCATGCCCGGAACCGCGGGTGAGCATCTGTTGCAGCAACGGTTCGGGACCGTCGAGGAGGCGTACATCCATTGCGCCAAACACATCCCGCGACTGCGGAAGGTCACCGCCGAGGAACGCGCCTGGGGCACCGACGACGTGCAGCGCAAGGGCGGTGACTTCTTCAAGGCCGCGGCCACGCAGGACCGCTAGAGTCGCCGCGTGCGCCCGTACGCGGTCTTCCTCGCCATCAGTGCAGTGACCGCGTTCGGCACCGCGTGCGCGTACACCCTGAACCTCGTGTACCAGATCCGCACCGCCGGGCTCGGGCCGCTGCAGCTGGTCCTCGTCGGCACGGTCCTGGAGGCCGTGTACCTGCTGGCGCAGCTGCCGTCCGGACGCCTCGCGGACCTGCGGGGGCGGCGGCCGGCGGTGCTGCTCGGCGTGTGGCTGACCGGCGCCGGCACCGTGCTGCAGGGCGTGGCGCCCACGTTTGCCGCGATCCTCGCCGGGACCGCCCTGTGGGGCGTCGGCGCGGCCTGCTTCGACGGCGCGTTCGAGGCGTGGGCCGCCGACGAGTTCGGCGAGGACCGCGTCGGCGCGGTGCTGACCCGCGGCGCGCAGACCGGTCAGGCCAGCACGGTGCTCGGCATGCTCGCCGGCATCGGGCTGGCGACGCAGGCGTTGTGGCTGCCGGTCGTCGTGGGCGGCGCCGCGTGGCTGGCCCTCGCGGTGTTCCTGTCCCTGGCGATGCGGGAGCTGCACTTCCGGCCCACGCCGCCGGAGCAGGGCGACCTCACCGGCCTGCGCACGGCGCGGCGTAGCCCCGTGCTGCTCGCCCTGGCCGGGGCGACCCTGTTCGTCGCGTTGGGCCGGGAAGGGTACGACCGGCTCAGCCAGAACCACCTGCTGGACGCCGCTCCCCCGGCCGGGTCCGCGGTGGTGTGGCTGGGCGCGCTCGCCGTCGCCGGCACCCTGGCCGCGATCCCGCTGACCGAGGTCCTGCGCCGGCGCACGGCCGGGCAGCCGCTGCCGAGGCTCGGCCGGCTGCTGGTCTGGCTGCAGGCGGTGCAGGTGGCGGCGACGGCCGGCTTCGCGCTCACCGGCCAGTTCGCCACGGCGGCGGCCGCGTTCCTGCTCGTCGGGGTGCTCAGGTCCGCCGCCGATCCACTGTGGACGACGTGGCTGATCAAGCAGACGTCGCCGGCCAGCCGCGCCACGGTGCTCTCGGCGGTCGGGACGGTCGGCGCGCTCGGCGAGATCGCGGGCGGCCCGCCGGTCGGCTGGATCGGGCAGCGGTTCTCCGTCGCCCGCGCCCTGCTGACGTGCGCGCTGCTGGCGGTGCCGGCGGTGGCCCTGCTGTCCGCGGCCGTGACCCGGCAGGACGCCGACGAGCGCAAGGTGCAGGTGTGAGGCGCCGCCGTCACGTGCGGGGTGTGCCGGCGATGCCGTCCAGGACGGTGGTCAGGTTGCGCTCGAAGGTCTCCTCGGCGTCGAGGTGGGCACCCTCGATGACGAGCCGGGCGACGGTGGGATACCTGCCGGTGTTCAACATGCGGGTGAGGTAGGGGCCGAGGCCGGCCTGGAAGGCGGCCTCGTCGGTGCCGGTGGAGCGCGCGGTGCGCCGCTCGGTGACCTCCCGGCGGACCGCCCCGACGATGAAGGCGTTGAGGGCGCCCAACGCGCGCTGGAGCTCGTCGATGCCGTGCACGCCGGGGGCCTGGCTCAGCGCCGCCGCGGTCGCCTCGCCCACGGCGAGCGCGTGCGGTCCCAGGTGCGGCCGGCCGCCGTGCAGGTCGGCAAACCACTCGTGCTCGAGGGCTGCGGCGCGGGTCGCGCGGGCGACGGCCAGCACCGTGGCACGCCACTCGGAGCGCTGACCGGCCTCGGCGATCCGGGCATAGACGGTGTCGACCATCAGATCGAGCAGTTCGGACCGGTTGAGCACGTAGTCGTAGAGCCGCATCGGACCGACGCCGAGCTCCTTGGCGATCTTTCGCACCGACAGCCCGTCGAGGCCGTGTTCGTCGGCGACCCGGATCGCCGTGGCGGCGATCTTCGCACGGCTCAGCGGCACCGGCGCCGCCCGCGGCTGGGGCTCGGGCCGTTCCCAAACCGGCATCGGCACGCTACCGTACGGTGTATCCATAAGGTACATCGTACGGTAACGGGGGATGATGATGCGAATCGCGATCGCCGGAGGTGGCCTCGGCGGCCTGACGCTGGCCCGGATCCTGCACCGGCACGGCATCGACACGGTGGTGTACGAACGCGAGGCAGACCGATCCGCCCGGGCCCAGGGCGGGATGCTCGACCTGCACCCGGAGTCCGGGCAGCAGGCGCTGGCCGACGCGGGCCTCACCGCCCGGTTCCGGTCCGAGGCCCGGCCGGAGGGCGAGGAACATCGCATCCTCGACCCCGCCGGACGCGTCCTCGTGCACCACCGGCCGCAACCGGGCTCGTTCTCCGGGCGCCCCGAGATCGACCGCGGCGCACTGCGTGACCTGCTGCTCGACTCGCTCCCCCGCGACGCGGTGGCCTGGCAGCGCCGGCTGGTCGCGGCGACGCCACGACCCGGCGGAGGCTTCGGGCTGACGTTCGACGGCGGCCACAGCGCCGACTGCGACGTCCTCATCGGCGCGGACGGCGCCCGCTCGGTCGCCCGGTCACTGCTGACCGACGCGCCGCTGTCCCCCGTGGCCACCGCGGTCGAGCTGAGCATCAGCGACGCCGAACGCCGCCACCCGGACCTCGCCGAGCTGGTCGGCCCCGGCAACCTCTGGTGCATCGGCGTGCGCCGGATCCTGTCCGCGCAACGCCTCAGCGACGGCGGCATCCGGGTCGGGATCTCCCTCCCCGCGGACGACCGCTGGGACAGCTACCGCAGCAAACGCGCGCTGCTGGACGGGTTGGACGGCTGGGACCCCGCCCTCACCGCGCTCATCGAAGCCGGCGATGGCCCACCGATCCCACGCCTGATCGAGGTGATGCCCACCGGCACCCGCTGGGACCACCGGCCGGGCATCACCCTCATCGGCGACGCCGCGCACCTCATGCCGCCGGTCGGCGAGGGCGCCAACCAGGCCATGCTGGACGCCGCCGAGCTCGCCGCCGCATTCGCGGCCGACCCCACCGACCCCGACCAGGCGATCCGGGCGTACGAGGAGGCGATGTTCACCAGGATCCACCCGATCGCCGAGATGTGCGCCCGGGTCCAGGCGATGATGCTGTCCCCGACCGCGGCGCAGGACATCGTCCGCTTCTTCACGCCCCGGCCCGCCGAGCCGGCGCCCGTGGACTGAGCGCGCCGCGGTCCTTACGTGGCGGCCGGCGGCTCGGGCACGGCCACCGGGAGGCCGGCATCCCCGGCGCCGGGCGGGTCGACCGCGGCGGCCTGGATCGACGCCAGGTCGACGGTCGCGGTCCGGGACCGGCCGGTGCCGAGGTCGGTGACCGACACGCCGAGGATGCCGTTGGCATCGATGTCGAAGAGGACCTCGAGGCGGGGCACCCCGGCCGGGGCCGGCGGGATGCCGGTGAGGTCGACGGTGAGCAGCCGCCGGTTGTCCGCCGCGGCGGCGTGCTCGCCCTCCAGGACCCGGACCCGGACCGCCGGCTGGTCGGCCACGCCGGTGGTGAACCGGTGCCGTTGCAGGGTCGGGATGGTGGTGTTGCGCTCGATGAGGAGGTGCGTGCCGCCGCCGGCGATCTCGACGCCCAGGGACATCGGCGCCACATCGAGCAGCAGCAGGTCCCGGACCTTACCGGTGAGCACGCCGGCGTGCACGGCCGCACCGGCCACGGCGCTGGACGGGTCGAGCCGGCGGCACGGGACGGTCGCACCGGTCGCCTCGCGCAGCAGCCGTTCGACGGCCGGCATGCGGGTGCCGCCGCCCACGAGGAGGACCTGGTCGAGGGCGCCGGCGTCGACGGCCGCGTCGGCCAGGACCCGGGCGATCGGCCCGCGGCAGCGCTCCAGCAGTCCGCGGGTCATCGACTCGAACTCGGCCCGGGTCACGGTCTCCTGCAGGTGCACCGGCCCGTCGGTGGTGGTGGCGAGGTACGGCAGCCATACCTCCGCGCTCGTCGCCGACGACAGCTGCACCTTGGCGGCCTCGGCCGCAGCGGTCAGCCGCTGCAGCGCCGCGGGATCGAAGCCGACGTCGACGCCGTACCGGTGCAGCAACCGCCGTCGCAGGTCGTCGGCCAGGATCGCGTCCCAGTCGTCGCCGCCGAGGTGCAGGTCGCCGGCGGTGGCCTTGACCTCGACGACGGCGCCGTCCATGACCTCGACCAGGGTCACGTCGACGGAGCCGCCGCCGAGGTCGAACAGCAGCGCGAGCGAGTCGTCCTGCCGGCCGCGCGCATGTGTGCAGGACGCCGCGGTAGGTCCGCTGATCACGCGGAGCACGGGCAGCCCGGCGCGCTGGGCGGCCGCCGCGAGGGCCGCGCGCTGGGCCCGGTCGAAGCTCGCCGGCACGGTGAACACCGCCGCCTTGACGTGGCCGCCCAGGTGAGCCTCGGCGTCGGCGTGCAGGCGAGCCAGCAGCAGCGCGGTGAGGTCCTCGGCCGTGCGGCGCACCCCTGCACGGGTGACCGCCCAGTCTTCGCCGAGCCTGCGGTGCAGCTGTTGGACGGTGTACCGGGGGTTCACGGCCGCCTGCCGTTGCGCTGCCGCACCTACCAGGGTCGCACCGTCGGCGGTGATGGCCACGACGCTCGGTGTGAGCAGCGCACCCTCGGAGTTCGGCACGAGCACCACGTCGCCCTGCCCGTCGACGACGGCGACGCTGCAGTTGCTGGTGCCGAAGTCGACCCCGATGACGGTGCCACTGGAGTCGAACATCCAGGCGGCGACCCCAACCGGTTCGACGGGCTCGGGCTCGGTCGGCGCCGCCGGCTCGGGAGGTCCGGCGGGCTCGGGCGGTCCGGCGGAATCGGGCGGTCCGGCGGAATCGGGCGGTCCGGCGGGCCGGGGCGAGCGCGGGGCGGGGTGCGCGGGCGGGGCGAAGGCGGTCGGGGGCGGGGCCGTGGTCGCGATGTGCAGCGCCCCCTCGGCGACCACGAGCTCCGGGTGGTCGAGCGTGAACGGGGCCACCCGCAGCGCCCGGTGCAGCAGCGTCGCCGCCAGGGGTACCCGCGAAGCACCGCCGACGAGGAACACCCCGGCGACCTCGTCGGCGGGCACGCCGGTGCTGCGCAGCATGGCCACCGTGAGGTCCGTGGCGCGCTCCAGCATCGGTCGGGCCAGCCGCTCGAACTCCTCCCGCCCCAGCCGCACCTCACCGTCGACCAGTGGCACGTGCAGGTCGGCGGCCGGCCGGCGGGACAGCTGCTCCTTGACTCCTCTGGCGCCCTGGAACAGCTGGTGCCGGGCCCGCCGGTCGGCCGGCGTCACCGGGTTGTCGAGCCGCGCCCACGCCGTGCCGCCGTTCGTGCCGCCGCCGCTCGCGGCCCGGGCGTGCGCGATCACGGCCGCGTCGAGGTACAGGCCGCCGGCGTCGAGCAGGCCGTCACCGGCAAGGACGGTGAACCCGTCGCCGGTGCGGCGGACCACACTGGCGTCGAAGGTGCCGGCGCCCAGGTCGTACACGACGAGGCAGTGCCCGTCGGGAAGCCGCTCACCCAGGACGGTGACGAAGTACGCCGCCGCGGCGACCGGCTCGGCGACCAGCCGCACCCCGGCGAGCCCGGCCCGCTCGGCGGCGTCGACCAGGATGCCGCAGCGCACGTTGCCCCAAGCGCTCGGGTGCGTCAGCACCACCGCACCCGGCGGCCCGCCGGCGACCCGGGCCGCCTCGTCCGCGACGGTCCGCAGCACCGCGGCGATCAGGTCGGCGACGGGCACCGAGCGCTCCGCCAGCCACACCGTGCCGTGGTCGACGCACTGCTTCGGGTTCGGCTCCCACCCGGCGGGCGCCGACACCGCCGCGTGCTCGCCGTCGACGCCGGTCAGCAGGCCGCCGTCGGCCGCGGCGAACACCCCGGAGCTGAGCAGCGGTGACACCCCGAACAGCAGTGGCCGGACCCGCCCGTCCGGCCCGGCCAGCATCGCCACGGTGTTGGACGTGCCGAAGTCGATCCCGAGCTGGTAACCGGCCGAGCGCACGTCCAGCACTGTAGGCACCCCGGCCGGCCGTGTCCCGCCGCCCCGCCGCCCCGTCGTTCAGCCGGCCCGCGCGGTGCGCCGGAACTCGCCGACCCAGCGGCGCACGGGCGGCACCTCCTGATCGAGGATCTCGGCGACGTCGACCTCCTGCACCCCGTGCGCGGCGAACGCAGCCATTTCCGCACGGGTCAGCGGCCACGGCATGCTGCCGGGGTCGTCGGCCTCGTCGCGGGCCCGGGCGATCACCACCAGCGTCCCACCGGGTGCCACCAGGGCGGCGCACTGCTCGACGGCCGTGCGCCGCGCGGCGTCCCGCAGCACCTGGACCGTGTAGATCTCGACGACCAGGTCGAACGCCGCGGTCCACGCGGGCGGCGGGCGCAGCAGGTCGGCGGTCACGTACCCGACCGGAGACGCCGGGAACCGCTCGGTCGCGGCGGCCACGGCGGTGGGCGCGACGTCGAACGCGGTGACCGTGAACCCGCGGGCCGCCAGGAACTCGGCGTCGTCGCCGTAGCCGCACCCGATCACCGCCGCCCGCCCGGGTCCGGCGAGGTCGTTGCCCTCGGCCCAGGCGACCAGCTGCGGGTTGGGCGCCAGGTCGGCCCACGGGACGGTCGCCTCGCCGCGGGCCGCACCCGCGTAGAGCTGCTCGAACCACGCAGTCGGCTGCCCTGCCGCCACGGATGCCGCCGCCAGGCTCCGCGCATGGGCCCGAGGATCATTCATGCCAGACCTCACCATCCAAACAGTACGTGCGTACTGTGAAGATACCCCTCTCGCCGGACGGGCACGTGCGGCCTGCTCCAGCGCCGGTGCCGCCACCGCCCGTGATCGAAGTCGCGTGCCGGCTGCGCGGACGGACGGCACACGACTTCGATCACGGCGGTTCAGGCGACGCGGCACGCTCAGGCGGCGCGACGCGCTCAGGCGGCGCGGGCGGATCGGAGGCGCTGGGCGGCGAGGTCGTGGGCGGCGGCGAGCGGCGTGACGCCCGCCCGCGCCGACGCGTCCAGGAGGCTACGCACGGTCCCGCCGATCCCCTCGACCCGGGCGGTGGCCTGGGCCGGGGTCTCGCCGTGCAGTTCGACGGCGGCGGCGTAGGCGACGCCGCCGGCGCTGACCACGTGGTCCGGGACCCAGACGATGCCGCGGGCGTGCAACAGGTCGGCGGTGGCGTCGGCGTCGAGCTGGTTGTTGGCGGGGCCGGCGATCGCCCGGCAGCGCAGCAGCGGCACCGAGCCGGGGGTGAGCACGCCGCCGAGCGCGGCGGGGACCAGCACGTCGACGTCGGCGGCGAGCGCGTCCCCGGGTGCCACCAGCGCCGCGCCGAGCGCGTCCGCGACGTGACGGCGGGCGGGGTCGACGTCGCTGAGGACGAGCGTGGCGCCGGCCGCGGCCAGGCGACGGGCGACGTCGGCGCCGACCCGGCCGAGACCGACCACCGCGAACCGGCGACCGGCGAGATCGGGCGAGCCGAACACCGCCGCGCACAGGGCGTGCAGCGCGGCGACCACACCGGCGGCGGTCTGGGTGGAGGAGTCGCCGCTGCCGCCGGCCGAGGTGGGGCGGCAGGCGACGTGGCGGGTGCGCTCGCCGATGACCAGCATGTCGTCGGTGCCGGTGCCGACGTCAGGGCCGGTGCCGTAGCGGCCGCCGAGGTCCTCGATGGCGTCGCCGACGTCGAGCAGCACGGCCCGCCGGTCGAACGGCCCGGCGGGCAGCGGCACGACGGTCTTGCCGCCGCCATTGGGCAGGCCGGCCACGGCGCACTTGCCGGTCATGGCGGCGGACAGTCGCAACGCGTCGGTCAGCCCGTCCGTCCAGTGTGGATAGACGGCGAGCCGGCACCCGCCGAGCGCCGGGCCGAGGGCGGTGGAGTGCAGCGCGATGATGACGGGCCGCCCGCTGCGGGCACCCGTGCGGATGACAACCTGCTCATGTTCGAACATGGTGGCGGACGGTAGTACACCTGACGATGGAGAAACCGTCGAGCCGAACGAAGTTCGAACGCTGCGGCAGAATGGCGACCGTGGACGAACTTGATTCGGCGATTGTGGCGTTGTTGCAGCACGATGCGCGGCAGACCAACCGGGACCTCGCGGCGGCGGTCGGGATCGCGCCGTCGACGTGCCTTGAGCGGGTGCGGGCGCTGCGGGAGCGCGGCGTCATCACCGGATTTCACGCGGAGGTGAGCCTGCCGGCGCTCAACCGGCACGTGCAGGCGTTCCTCCACGTGCAGATCCGGCCGCTGAGCCGGCAGGTCATCGAGGGCTTCAAGGCCTACGTGACCACGCTGCCCGAGGTGCTGTCGGTGTTCGTGGTCGCCGGCGGCGACGACTTCCTCGTGCACGTGGCGGTGCCCAGCGTCGACGCCCTGCACGCGCTGCTGATGGACAAGTTCACGAAACGCCGGGAGATCGTCGGGTTCCGCAGCTCGATCATCTACCAGCACGCCCGCAACCAGGTCGTGCAACCCCTGGATCAATGACTACTGGTATGACTCCGGCAAGCGACTGCAAGGGTGGGCCCACGCGACCACGTTGGACAGGCCCTGCTTGTCGAAGAACGCGACGATCTCCGGGTCGGAGTGGCGCAGGCTGAAGTGGGTCAGCACGAACGTCGTCGCCGGGTTGGCCTCGACGATCGGGCGCAGCTCGCTCCACACGGTGTGCCCGATGCGGCGGGCCCGGTCCAGCTGGTCGTCGTCGAGGAACGTGCATTCCGTGACGACGACGGGATAGTCCAGCAGCCACGGCGAGCGGGCGAAGACGTCGGGGCGGGTGTCGCCCAGGAACGCGAACAGCGGCGTGACCACCTCGTGGTCGATCTCGACCCCCTCGCGGCGCTTCGCGGCCAGGAGCCGGCCGTCGGCCTTCAACGCCTCGAACTCGGGTTTGATCGCGCGCTTCACCGAGGAGAACGCGAAGCCGACGCACGGGACCTTGTGCTCGCAGTCGACGACCCGGACCCGGTGCGCGCCGCGCTTGCCGACGGCGAACTCGTCGCCGCCACGGACCCCGTGCAACCGGGCCGCCGGCGCCAGCGAGGCGTCGTAGGGCGCGTTGTGGTTCAGGGAGCTCGTTGCCTGGATGTACCCTTCCGCGAACGGCACCGCGGCCGCCGGCAGGTAGATGTCGACGCCGGACTCCTTGACCGCGACGTAGTCGAGGTCCTTGCTGTGGTCCATGTGCGTGTGGGTCAGGAACACCGTGTCGGGCTGCCAGCCCTCCACGAGCCCGCAGTCGATACCGGCGCGCAGCTCGGGCAGGTGGAAGAAGGTCTTGTCGTTGGACCGCGAGTAGCCGCTCATCGTGACCCCGGTGCCGGGAATCGCCCACGATTTCCACTGGCGGAACGGATGCCCGCGTTCGAGCAGGTCAGCGTGCACCATGACAGTCCTCCGGTTCGGCGTCCAATGTCGACGGTACCGGCGGCGGCAACTCGATTAGTCTGTGCCGATGGCAGACCTTCCGGAGCGGGTGGACCCCCGGCACCTGCGCGCCTCCGACGCCGACCGCGAGCGGGTCGCGGAGGTGCTGCGCACCAGCGCCGCGGAGGGGCGGCTCGACCTCGACGAACTCGACGAGCGCCTGCGCGCCGTCTACGCCGCCCGCACCTATGCGGAGCTGGAGCCGATCCTGGTGGACCTGCCGAAGCCGTCGACCGCACCGGTCGGCCTCGACGGCGTGCCGCCGCGGCCCGGTGAGGTCGCCGAGCGGCAGCGCGCGGTCGCGGTCATGAGCGGCTTCCACCGCCGGGGCGCCTGGATCCCGCCGCGGCTGCTCTCCTGCCTGGCGTTCTGGGGCGGCGGCACGATCGACCTGCGCGACGCCCGGTTCCTCTACGGCGACCTGAAGATCCGGGCGGTTGCGGTGATGGGCGGCGTCGAGGTGATCGTCCCCGACGACGCCGAGGTCGACGTCACCGGCATCGGGCTGATGGGCGGATTCGACCATGGCGCCACCGCCCCGGGCCGGCACGGCGCGCCCCGCATCGTCGTCACCGGCTTCGCGTTCTGGGGCGGCGTCACCGTGCGCCGCAAGTCCCGCAAACACAAGGACTGACGGGCTGGGCCTGTTTCACAAGGGATGGCCGGGCTGCGGCGGGTCCAGGCGACGCCGCACACCGACCCCCTCACGAAACAGCCCTAGGGGCTGTATCGAAGTGGATGGCCGGGCTGCGGCGGACTCAGACACCGCCTGGAACCACGCCGGTCACACCTGGATACAGCCCCTAGGACGTCCTGGCGCGCAGCATCCGGCGGACCACGTCGATGCGCTCGGTCATGTACTTGCCGACGACGGGCGCCGCGTCCACGGCCACCATCTCGGCGCGCCCAAGGTAGGTCTCGTCGACGGCGTAGATGGGGAACAGCCGGTTGGCGAACACCATCGCCGGGGTCATCCCGCCGCGGTGCAGCTGCGGGGCGAGGTCCAGGTAGCGCTCCGCGAACGGGGCGAGCAACGCATCCTGCCCGGGCCGCCAGAACGTCGCCGTCACCCGCTTCACGTCACCGATCGGCACCGAACGATCCACCACCACGGTGTGCCACGCCGCCTCCTTCGCCGCCGGGTCGGGGGCCGCGGCCCGCACCGTGGTGGCCCGGACCCACGCCTCCGGGTCCGGGTCGCGGTCCAGCAGCGCGTCGATCTCGGCGTCGACGGCACCGCCGAGCTCCGACTTGCGTGCCAGCGCCCGCCACCGCAGGTCGAGGTCGTCGCCGGCCTGCGCCTGCAGCCACCCGACCTCATCCAGGTCGACGGCGGTGCGGGCGAGCGTGCGCAGCGCCGCCTGCCGGCGCCCCGGGTCCGACGCCAGCTCACGGGCGGTCGCGGCGACCGCGGCGATCAGCGCCGGGCGGTCCGCGTCCGGCGACCACAGCTCCGCGGCGTCGGCGGCGAGGGTGAGGTACGGCTCGATCACGGACCCCGACGTCTCCACCCCGAGGACGCCGGTCAGGCACCGCACCGCCTCCGCCGCGGTCGCCTCACCGGTGAGCAGCATGTCCCAGGCGGTCGCCACGGCGACGCCCCGGGCGATCGGGGTCGGCAACGCCCCCGCCGTCGCGAACAGCGTGTCGCGGTCCTCAGGGCGGGTCGTGGCGAACGTGAGATCCTCGTCGTTGACCAGGTACAGGTCGGCGTCCGGCAGGTCCACCGGGGTCGTCGGCCCGCTCACCTCGACCCGGGCCAGGTCGACCCGGCGCAGCAGGTCGCCGTCGCGGGCGTACGCGCCGACGGAGAGGACCTGCGGGCGCGGCGGGCCCTGCGGTCCCCGCGCGTCCAGGACCAGGCCGTGCCCGGCCCGGCGCAGCGTGAGCCGGTCGGTGCCGGCGGTCTCCAGCCACCCGGTCCGCCACCCGTCGAGGTCCCGGCCGCTGCTCTCGGCGAGCACGTCGATCAGGTCCTGCAGCGTCGTGCTGCCCCACGCGAACCGCTCGAAGTAGGCGGCCATGCCGGCGGCGAAGGCCGGCTCGCCGACGTAGTGCATCAGCTGGTGCAGCACCGACGCGCCCTTGGGATACGTGATCGCGTCGAAGATCGACATGGCCTGGGCGACGTCGCGGATCGGCTGGCGGATCGGATGCGTGGCCGGGCCCTGGTCGGCGAGGTACGCGGCGAGCTTGCCGTCGGCGAGGTGCGCCGCCCACGCGTCGGTGAACTCCGTGACCCGCCCCGCGGCCCAGTTGGCCGCGAACTCGGCGAAGGCCTCGTTCAGCCACAGGTCGTCCCACCAGCGCATCGTGACGATGTTGCCGAACCACATGTGCGCCAGCTCGTGCAGCAGGATCTTCGCGCGGTAGCCCCGCTCCGCCTCGGTCGGTGCGGACCGGAACAGGATGGCGTCGTCCCAGGTGACACAGCCGTAGTTCTCCATCGCGCCGCCGTATTCGGGGACGAAGGCCTGGTCGTACCGCCGCTGCGGGAACGGCATCCGGAACACCTCGGCGAAGAACGCCAGCCCCTGCCGGGTCAGGGTGAACAGCTCGTCGGCGTCGCGCTCCAGCACCTGCGCGAGGGACCGGCGGGCCAGCAGCCCCAGGTCGTAGCCGTCGGCCTCGCGGCGGATCTGGTGGAACGGCCCGGCGTTGACGACCGTGTTGTAGACCGACAGCGGCGGCGTCGCGGGGAACGTCCACCGCCGGGCGTCGCCGACCACGTCGACGACCACGCCCCCGCTGTTGCTCACCACCGTCCAGTGCGCGGGAGCGAGCACCGTGAACGCGTGCGGGGCCTTCAGGTCCGGCTGGTCGAAGCACGCCCACACGTGGTGCGCCTCGTCGGGCTCGAACGACGTCCACACGTACACCTCGCCGTCGCCGGCGTCGACGGCCTTGTGCACACCCTGACCCTCGCGGGTCTCCGCCTGCACGCTCACCACCCGCAGCTCGTTGACGGCCCGCAGGCCTGGCAACGGGATCCGGCCGTCCCGCGCGGGCGGCAGGTCGGCACCGTTGAGCACGGCGCTGACGACCTCGGCAGCGCAGTCGACGAAGCTGTCCGCACCGACCTCGCGGCAGGTGAACCGCACCGTCGACACGCACCGCACCAGCGGCCCGGTCGGCAGGTCGGTGAAGTCGATCTCGACGTCGTAGCGCTCGACGGCCAGCAGCGCGGCCCGCTCCTCGGCTTCGACCTGCGTCAGGCTCCGGTTGCTCATCAGGCGATGGTAGACGCGGACAGCGCAACGGAATGACCGTCGGCGCCGGTTAGATCCAGCCTCTGGTGCGGGCGATGCGGGCGGCCTCGTGGCGGTTGGCGGCGCCGGTCTTGCCGACGGCCGAGGAGAGGTAGTTGCGCACGGTGCCCGGTGACAGGGCGGCCCGGCGGGCGATCTCGTCGACGGGGGCGCCCTCGGCGGCGAGGGTGAGCACGTCGGCCTCGCGGGCGGTGAGGGGGCTGTCGCCGGCGCTGATGGCCTCGGCGGCGAGTTGCGGGTCCACGTAGCGGCCGCCGGCGTGGACGGTGCGCACGACGGTGGCGAGGACCTCGGCGGAGACGGTCTTGGCGAGGAAGCCGCGGACGCCGCCGGTGAGGGCGCGTTTCAGGTGGCCGGGCAGGCCGTGGCTGGTGACGATCATCGTGCGGCAGGTCGGCAGTTCGGCGTGCAGGGTGGTGGCGACGGCGACGCCGTCGAGGTCGGGCAGTTGCAGGTCGAGGACGGCGACGTCGGGGCGCAGGGCGCGGGCGAGGCGGAGGGCCTCGGCGCCGGTCGCGGCCTGGCCGACGACCTGCATGTCGTCCTCGAGCCCGAGCAGCGCGGCGATGGCACCCCGGATCAGGTGCTCGTCGTCCGCCAGCAGGATGCGGATCACGCGGCGACCGCCCCGACCGGCAGTGGCAGCTCGACGCACAGTTCGAAGCCGTCGGGTGGGCGCCGGGCGGCGCTGACGGCACCACCGAGGGCGGTGATGCGTTCGGTCAGCCCGATGAGGCCGCCGCCGAACACCACCTTGTCGAAGACGGCAACGCCGTTGTTGGTCATGGTGAGCGTCACCGTCGACGGCGACGACCGGAGGGTGACGACGCAGGAGCGGGCCTCGCTGTGGCGCAGCAGGTTGGTGATGCCTTCACGGACGGCCCAGCCGAGCGTGTTCTGCAGCGCGGCGGGAAGGTCACCACCGTCGCCGATGACCCGGCACTCGATACCGGCCGAGGCGAGCAGCGCCCGGGCGCCGGCGAGCTCGACGTCGAGGTCGGCGGCGCGGTACCCGCCGACGACGGCGCGCAGCTCGGTCAGGGAGTCCTGGGCGATGCGGCGCACCTCGAGCATCTCGGCGACCGCCTCCTCCCGGCCGCGGCGGGCCAGCTGCGCGGCGAGCTCGGCCTTCAACGCGACGACGGACAGCGTGCGGCCCACGACGTCGTGCAGGTCCCGGGCGAAGCGCAGGCGTTCCTCGGCGACGGCGAGACCTGCCTGGACGTGCCGCGCCCGCTCCAGCTCGCGGACCACCCCGAGCATCCACAGCAGCACCCGGTACGCGCCGACGACGGAGCCGAGCAGGAACACGAGCGCGAGCGCGGCCGGGCCGTTGGAGATGAGGCCGATGCCGGTGCCGCAGGCGAGCACGGCGGCGAGGCTGATCCTGGGCCGGACCGCGGCGCACAGCGCGGACACGTACGTGAGGGCGAGCATGATGAGGATGGCGGCGGCCGGCCCGTCGGGCTGCCCGGGGGTGGGGTGCGGGTAGGCCGCGACCGCGGCGGCGGCACCGGCGGCGGTCAGCCCGCCGCCGGTGAGGATCAGGGCCGTCGGGCGTGGTCGCAGCCCCAGGTAGGCGTCGATGCCCGCCCGGACCAGCAGCAGGCACACGGCGGTGAGCGCGACGAACCCGGCCACCACGGCGGTGAGCGCGAGGCGGGTCACCTCCAGCTGGACGAGGAACCCGACGAGCAGTGGCGACAGCGCGATCTGGCTGTAGAACGAGCCACGGACGTACCACTCGAACCGCGTCGCCTGCCCGCGCCGCCGCCACCAGCCCATCACCGCGCACATCCTCCAGACACCGGTGCCCGCCTCACCGGCGTGGCTCCCAGCGGAACCAGCGTCGCACGGCGAGCCAGCCGAGGACCGTCCACGCCACGAGCAGCCCCGCCGGCGCGGCCGCCTCGCCGAGGACGCCGAGCGCGTCCTGGCCGGGGCTGCCGAGCCAGCCGAGCCGCACCAGTTCGAGGGTCGGTCCCAGCGGCAGCAACCGTAGCGTCTGCGCGACCGCGGGCGGCAGGGCGTCCGCCGGCAGCGCGAAGTCGGCGCCGGCGAAGCTGACGAGCAGGACGGGCAGCGTGGTGATCTGGGCCAGTTCCACCGTGCGGGTGAAGGCCGCACTGGCCGCGGCGAGCAGCACGAACACGGCCGCGCCGCCGAGGACGCCGACGAGCAGGACGGCGGCGTTCGCGGGCACCGGCAAGCCGGCGAACGTGGCGCCGGCGGCGACGAACAGCGTCATCTGCCCGAGGGCGACGGCGGTGGCGGGGCCGGCGGTGCCGATGAGGATCTCGGGGTCGGTGAGGACACCGACGCGCAGCCGCTTGAGGACCAGGTCCTCGCGGCGGGCGACGTAGGTGCTGACGAGCGTGTAGTAGAGGACGCCGAGCAGCACGAACCCGAGCAGGCCGGTGACCAGCCGGGCGGTGGCGTCCGGGTCGCCGGTGTCGCCGCCGCCGGCGAGGAGCCCGATGACCAGCAGGGGCAGCAGGAACGCGTTGAACATCGCCATCCGGTTGCGCACCAGGAGGAGCAGCTCGGCGGCCGCGAGGTGCCTCATGCGGCACCGCCCGCGATCGACAGGAACGCCTCGTCGAGGGTCGCGGACCTGGCGTCCAGGCCGTCGAGGGCGACGTCGTGCGCGGCGGCCCAGCCGAGCAGGGTGGTGAGCGCCGCCTGCAGGGCCGTGGTGTGCAGGGTGACCCGCCCGCCGGCCTCGCTGTACGCGCCGACGACGTCCGGCAGCCCGTCCAGGGTCAGGCCGGGCGGCAGGTCGAAGGCGATCCTGGCCGGGAACCCGGCGACGACCTCGGCGACGGAACCGGCCGCGACGACCGCACCCTCGTGCAGGATCGCGACGCGGTCCGCGAGCTCCTGCGCCTCCTGCAGGTAGTGGGTGCTGAGCAGGATGGTGACGCCGTCGCCGAGCAGCGCGCGCAGCAACCGCCAGGTGTCGTGCCGGCTCTGCGGGTCCAGGCCGGTGGTCGGCTCGTCGAGGATGAGCAGCTCGGGCCGGCCGATGGCGGCGGCGGCGAGGTCGAGGCGGCGCCGTTCGCCGCCGGACAGCTGCCGGATCCGCACGCCGGCCCGGTGGGTCAGGTCGACCAGGTCGAGGGCCTCGGCGACCGGGCGGGCGGCGGGCAGCGGGCCGGCCCACATCCGCAGCGCCTCGGCCGGGGTCAGGTCCGGTGGGAAGCCGCCCTCCTGGAGCATGACGCCGGTGCGGGGACGCACGTGTGCCCGGTCGCGGACCGGGTCCCGGCCGAGGACCCGGACGGTGCCGGCGGTCGGCCGGTCCAGCCCTTCGACCAGTTCGAGGGTCGAGGTCTTCCCGGCGCCGTTCGTGCCGAGCAGCGCGAACAGCTCACCGCGCTCGACGTCGAACGAGACGCCGCGGACCGCCTCGAACGTGCCGTAGCGGCGGCGCAGTCCGTGCACCTGGATCGCGGCCGTCACGGGAGGAACCGCATCTCGGGGAAGACCGGCGAGGGACCGTCGAGCAGCGCACCGCGGCGGCCGCTCACGAACCGGTCGGCGAACGCGAGCAGGTAGGCGCGCTGCACCTGGACCGACCGGGGGCCGTCGATCGTGCCGAAGGCGTCGGTGAGGTCCTCCGGCGGGATACCGGCCTGCGGCAGCAGCACCTGGTAGTCGGTGAACGACATGTGCCCGGAGCGGCGCAACTGCAGTTCGAGGCGCGGCCCGCGCAGCACGGACCAGATCGCGGCCCACGTGTCGTCGCCGGCGCGGTCGTGCCCCTCGGAGCCGACGAGCAGGAACGGCCGGTCGAGCCCGGCGGTGAGCACGCTGCCGGACATGGCGCCGTCGAGGTTCGCGCCCGCCGTGACCCGCCGGTCCTCGAGCATGGTCTGCGCCGCGGTGGCGCCGCCGAGGGAGTGCCCGATCATGCCGATCCGGCGCAGGTCCATCGCGTGCCACAAACCGCCCGGCAGGGCCCGTTGCGGGCGGCCCAGCCAGTTCAGGACGAACCGGGTGTCGGCGACCCGGGCGGCGAGGGCCTTGGCGATGAGCCGCTCCTCCTCCCCCGGTTCCCCGGTCGGCGGTGGCACCGCGCTCGTCGCGACCCGGCCGTCGGGGAACTCCACCAGGGGCGAGTCGTGCGTGTGGTCGATGGTGACGACGATGTACCCGTGGCTGGCGAGTTCCTCCACGACGGCGGTGCCCGCGGTGCGTTCGACGCCGAAGCCGGGCGAGTACAGCACGACCGGCCGGTGCCCGGGCAGGGCGGGCGCGCCGGTCCGGGCGTGCGTCAGGGGCAGTTCGTAGCCGGAGCCGGGCGGGTTGATCAGCGCGCCGAACGCCGGCGACACCCACGGCGCCCACGGCAGCCGGCGCGCGTCGCGGGCCGGGTACCACACCTGCACCATCAGCTCCCGGACGGTTTCCGCGGGGACCCACGGGTCGGGCCGGGACCGGTCGACGAGGTGCAGGGAAACGGTGCCGATGCGGTGCGGGCCGGTCGGGTCCGGCAGCACCAGCCGCCTGACCGCCGTGCCGCGTCCCGCGGGAAGGCGCGGTCCGCGTCCCGCGGACAGGCGCGGGCCGCGGACGTCGGCGGCGAAGGCCGGGGCGGGGACGGTGGCGACGGCGGCCGACGCGGCCGCCAGCAGCACGAGTCTGCGTCTCATATGGACAGTCTTCGGGCTCCCGGACGGCACCCGTAGTGTCACGGCGCACCGGTTCGGGTGCGCGGTTCACGCCCGGTGGATGACAAATGTCAGACCGCGGTTCTCCCGCACTGCTCCCGTTCCGCACCCGGGGCCCGGGCGGATCGGCTCAGGAAGGTCCGGGCGGCACCGATCAACGGACCATGTCGGTGAACGCGCTGGAACAGCACGAGGGCGAGTACCGTGCCCGCCAGATCAGGCTGGGCACGTGGATCGCCGTCGGGGTGATCCTCATCGGCGCGGTCCGGGTCCAGCTGGACTGGCAGGGCGGGCCGCTGCTGGTCGCGCTGATCGGGTGCGCCGCCGTGGTGCAGGGCGTGCTGGCGCTGCTGCCGTGGCCCCGGCTGGTGTTCAAGCCGTGGCTGCCGCGGGCGCTCGTCGCGTGGTGGCTGGCGAACCTGGCGGTGCTGCTGGGGTTCACCGCCTACGACGTCGCCGCGCTCGCCATCTACCCGGCCGGGGTGACCCTGATCCTGGCCTCCACGTCGGCGCTCGCCTCCGAACGGGCCGTCATCGGCATCGGTGCGGTCTCCCTCGCCGGGTACATGTCGCTGGTGCTCACCCGCGACCGGCCGGTCACCGGTACCCTCGCCGCGCTGACCCTGGCACTGATGGCCGGGGTCATGTGGTTCTGCGCGCGGACCGCCAGCAACCGCCGGCGGCTGGACACGGCCCGGCTCAGCGCCGAACGGCGGATCGAGGCGTTGCTGGAGAACTCCTCCGACGCGGTCATCGCGGTGCTGCCCGGCGGCGGCGTCACCTACGTGAGCCCGTCGGTGCGCTCGGTGCTCGGCTACGAGCAGGCGTTCGTCACCAGCGACCTGCTGATGGACATCACCCACCCGGACTTCCTGCCGACGGTGATGGAGTGGTGGTTGAGCGTCGCCAACGGCGCTCCCGGCTCCTCCGCCCGGGTCGAGTCCCGGGTCCGCCGCGCCGACGGTGCCTGGATCTACGCCGACGTGATCGGCACCAACCGGCTCGACGACCCGTCGCTGGAGGCGGCGGTCATCAGCATCAGGGACATCACCGAACGCAAGGAGCTGGAGGAGGAGCTGACCCGGCAGGCGTTCGCGGACTCGCTGACGGGCATGCCGAACCGGGCGCTGTTCCGGGATCGGCTGGAGCACGCGATCGCCCGTAACCGCCGCGGCGGCGGGCGGATCACGCTGCTGCTGGTGGACCTCGACGACTTCAAACTCGTCAACGACAGCCTCGGGCACAACGCCGGTGACCAGCTCATCGCCACGACGGCGCTGCGGCTGCACCAGCAGCTGCGGGCCGCGGACACCCTGGCCCGCCTCGGCGGCGACGAGTTCGCGATCCTCGTCGAGGACGTGAGCGAGATCGAGGCGATGGACCTCGGCGACCGGCTCCTGGCCGCGATCCGCCGGCCGCTGCGGCTCGGCAACCGTGAGGTGGTCTGCTCGGCGAGCATCGGCGTGGCGACCGCGAAGGCCGGCGACGGCGAGGACGGTCCGGACCCGGGTGAGCTGCTGCGCAACGCGGACCTGGCGATGTACGCGGCGAAGGCGGCCGGCCGGGACCGCTACGCGCTGTTCGACCCGGGCATGTACGCCGACATCCTGCGGGAGGCCGACGACCGCGCCGAGCTGGAGCAGGCCCTGGCCAACGACGAGTTCGCCGTGCACTACCAGCCGATCGTGGACCTGCCGACCAGCCGGCTGATCGGCGTCGAGGCCCTCGTCCGCTGGGAGCACCCGGTGCGCGGGCTCGTCGGGCCCAACGCGTTCATCCCCCTCGCCGAGTCGACCGGGCTCATCGTGCCGCTGGGCCGGTGGGTGCTGCGGCAGGCCTGCGAGCAGCTGGCGCAGTGGTGCGCCGAGTTCCCCAACGCGGAGCGGATCCGCATGAACGTGAACCTGTCGGCGCGGCAGTTCCAGCACGAGGGCCTGGTCGAGGAGGTCGGGCAGATCATCGCGGAGACCGGCATCAACCCGCACCAGGTGGTCCTGGAGATCACCGAGTCGCTGCTGATGCACGACACCGACTCGACCATCGAGACCCTCGGGCGGCTCAAGCGGCTGGGTGTCCGCCTCGCCATCGACGACTTCGGGACGGGCTACTCGTCGCTGTCGTACCTCAAGCGGTTCCCGGTCGACATCCTGAAGATCGACCGGTCGTTCGTGGACGGCATCGACACCGAGCACGGCGACGCGACCCTGGCCGAGGCGGTCGTGCAGCTGGGGCGGGCCCTGCAGCTGCAGACCGTCGCCGAGGGCATCGAGACCCAGGAGCAGTGGTCGACGCTGCAGGGCCTCGGCTGCGAGTTCGGGCAGGGCTACCTGTTCGCGAAACCGGGCGCCGCCGAGGCGATCTCAACGATCCTCGGCGACGCCCGTCCCGATTAGGCGGGAATGTTGAACGGGTCGCCGTAGACTTTCCAGCTCAGCGGCGGGTTGAGGTCGAAGTTGCGGTTGTTGAGGAAGACCCGCTGGGCCGTGTCGACCCGGCTGGTGTCGCTGTGCGCCTCCTCGGTCTTCATCGCCGCGACCCGGGCGTCGAGGAAGGCGTTGAGGTAGGTGAACTCGTCGCCGCCCTGTGCGGGGGTGCGGGCCTTCGCCATCGCGGCCCGGCGGATGCCGCCGAAGCTGACCGCGCTGTCGCCGGGGCCGTGCATGACGATCGCGTCGTAGTAGGCGAACTGGCCCAGGGCCCGCAGCCCGTCGGCCTTCGCCTGGTTCACGGACGGGTTGAAGTAGACCCGGTCGCGTTCGTCGTTCTGCGCGGTCTGGAACGCCGGGTCGGCGGCCGCGGTCTTCCAGTCCCTGGTGAAGTTCGGGTCGAGCCCGGCGTGGGAGTCGCTGCCGTCGACGTTGCGCAGGGCGGGCAGGTACTTGGCCAGGACGTTGCCCGGGACCCGCTGGGTGTACAGCTCGACGAGCTCGAGCATGTCGCCGGTGCCGGAGCAGAAGCCGATGATCCCGGCGGTGTAGCCGCGGCCGTCGCCGATGTCCTCGATGTACTTGTACTGCGCCTTCCAGTCCAGCGACGAGTTCTCCGCGCTGGACACCAGCTGCATGGCGATGTCCTTCTTGCGCGGGTCGGTGAGGTCCTTGCCCGCGCTGGGGCTGGAGCTCGGGCTGCTGCTCTTCGTGGGTGAAGCGCTCGGGCTCTTTGACGGCGACGCCGAAGCGCTGGGGGACGGCGTCGTGCCGTCGCTGCCGTACACCTTGAACTCCCACAGCGAATAGCCATAGGTCGTGCCGCGGGCGGTGCCGAGGACCCGGACGTAGCGTCCGGTGCCGTTGAGGCCGGTGAGGTCGTCGGTGGCCCCGTTGCCGGTCGTGGTGCTGTAGATGTTCGTCCAGGTGCTGCCGTCGGGCGAGGTCTGGATCTGGTACGACTTGCCGTACGCCGCCTCCCAGTTGAGGTTGACGTGCGTGATCGTCTTCGGGGCGCCGAGGTCGACCCGGATCCACTGCGGGTCGACGCCCTCCGCGCTGGCCCAGCGGGTGCCGGTGTTGCCGTCCACGGCGTTACCGGGGCCGAGCGAGGACAGCTCGTTGGACGACGACGTGGCCGGTTTCCCCTGCGAGAGCAGGGTCTCCGCGGCCGCCTCGGCGCCGTAGGTCGTGACGGCGACCGTCACCCCACCGACGAGCACGGCTGCGGCACCGATGCCGACCAGCCTGCCGGGAATCTTCACGGGGCGCCTCCAGGGGGCGATTAGATAGGTAAGTTACCTGACAGATATTGCGATTCGAATCCTTCGATGTCAAGCCACCTAAGCCAGACTTCAGACTCGCTTAGGCGGCCCATCGTGTAACCCATGGGTTACACTTTCGGCGTGGACGACGTGGCCGAGGCGATCGCGGATCCGGTGCGCCGGGCGATCCTGACGCTGCTGCACACCGGCGGTCCCGTGCCGGCGGGCCAGGTGGCTTCGGCCATCGGCGCCCGGTTCGAGATCAGCCGGCCGGCCGTGAGCCGGCACCTGCGCGTGCTGCGCGAGTGCGGGCTGGTCCGCGACACCCTCGTGGGTCGCCGCCGGCTGTATGCGCTGGACGCCTCCCGGCTCGGCGAGCTGACCGCCTGGCTGGCGCAGTTCGCGGCGCCGTCGATCTGGCAGCAGCGCATGGACGCCCTGGAGACCGAGGTGCACCGCACCCGCCGCGAGCACCGCCTCGCACCGCAACCATCGCAGCTCGATCAGGAGGAACGCACAGCATGAGAGGTCCGGAGCGCAGCGGAGGAACCGCGAATCAGGGGCGCAGGTTTAGCTCAGGCCGGCGCCGGAGCGCAGCGGAGGTGACGGCATGAGAGGTCCGGAGCGCAGCGGAGGAACCGCGAATCAGGGGCGCAGGTTTAGCTCAGGCCGGCGCCGGAGCGCAGCGGAGGTGACGGCATGAGCCCGACCCCGACCGGCCGCTGGACACCCACCCCCACCGGCGGCGAACTGATCGTGTCCCGCACCTTCCGCGCTCCGATCGAGGACGTGTGGGCCAGCGTCACCGAGTCCGACCGCACCGCCCGCTGGTTCGGCCCGTGGAAGGGCGACGGCCGCCCGGGCGGCACGATCCAGTATCAGATGGTGCAGGAGGAAGGCGCCCCCTGGTCCGAGGCCGTCATCGAGGCGTGCGAGCCGCCCCGGCGCCTGGCGCTGACCAACCCGATGGCATACCTGGAGCTGCGGCTGTCCACCGTCGACGCCGGCACCCAGCTGGAACTGGTCCACCACATGCCCGGCCCCGACGGCATCGGCGACTTCGGCCCCGGCTGGGAGTTCTACCTCGACGCGCTCGTCGCCTCCCGCGACGGCACCCCGATGCCCGACTTCAACGACTACTATCCGTCGATGCGCGACTACTTCACCGCCCTGGCGCCTGCGCAAGGGTGACGGTGTCGCTGGGGCGCATGAGGCGCTCCCAGCCCACGTCGGCGGAGTTGCCGTGGGTGCGCAGCGCCGCGATCGGGTCGGGCTCGAGCGCGGCGCCCGCCGTCGGCAGCGTCACCCGGAACCTGGTGCCGCCACCGGGGTTGTCCTCGACCGCGATCGACCCGCCGTGCCGCTCCACGATCCGCCGGCAGATCGCCAGGCCGAGCCCGGTGCCGCCGTAGTCGACCGGACGGGCCCGGTAGAACGACTCGAACACGCGGCCCTTCTCGCTGTCGGGGATGCCGATGCGACGGTCGGCGACGACGAGGTGCACCCCGTCGGCGTCGGCGTGCGCGGTGACCTCGACGTGTGGCGTGCGGCCCGCCGGGGTGTACTTGATGGCGTTGCCGACCAGGTTGTCCACGACCAGGCGCAGCAGCCCCGGATCCGCCCTGATCTGCGGCAGGTCGCCGATGTGGACCGTCGGCGTGGGTGGGCGGCCGGCCGACGACGCCATGCTCAGGTGCACGGGCGGGGCCGGTGCGGTGCGCTCGGCGACGACCGACTCGACGATCGCGCGCAAGTCGACATCGGTGAGGTTGAGCGGAGCATCCCGGGCGGTGGTGTACGCCAGCAGGTCGTCGATGATCGACCGCATGCGGATCGCGCCCAGCCGGACCCGTTCGACCGCCGCCCGTGCGGTGTCGGCCCGGGTCATCCCGCCCGGCCGCACCGGATCACCGGCCGGCAGGGCGGACACGGCGTCGGCGGCGACCGCGGCGAACCCGTGCACCGCGGTCAACGGGCTCTTCAGGTCGTGCGCGACGACGGCGGCGAACTGGGCGAGCTCGGTCTCGTAGCGGCGCAGCGCCGTGATGTCGTGCAGCACCGCGACCGCGCCGCGGGGTGCGCCGGCGGAGCGGTCCAGCGGGCGGGCGCTGACGCTGACCAGGATGCCGTCGGGGTGGGCCGGGTTTCGGATGACCATCTCGACCCGGTCGACGGAGACACCCCGCAACGCCTTCACCATCGGCAGTTCGACGGCCGGGAACGGGGTCACCCGGTCCGGCAGGTACGCGCCGTAGTGCGCCGGCCAGTCCTGCAGGTCGTCGGCGTCGTCGGCGGTGCCGAGCAGCTGCCGGGCGGCGGGGTTGTGCAGCAGGACCCGCCCGTCGGCGCCGACGACCGTGACCCCCTCGCCGAGGCTGGTCAGGATCGCCTGCTGCAGCGCGGCCTGCTCGCGCGCCTCACGTTCGGCGGCGCGCAGCTCCCGGGTCGCCTCGTGGACCAGGATCATCGCCTTCGCGCGGCGGGTCGACAGCAGGTACACCAGCAGCGTCAGCAACACGGTCAGCAGCGCGCCGGCGACGGCGGTGACGAGGGGCCGGTCGGTGTAGGCCCCGGGCAGCTCACGCGGGTCGGCGCTGACCTCCAGGTGCCAGCGCCGCTGCGCGATGTCGAGGTCCTGGTGGCGGTGCAGGGCGTCGCCGGGTGTGGCGAGCCGGTGCACGGTCGCGATCGTCAGCAGTCCCCCGCCGGTCTGCGTCGCCGACAGGGTCGCGGTGACCCGCCGGTGCAGCACCTCGCCCAGGGCTCCGCCGAAGAACCCCTCACCGCGCAGCCCGAGCACCACCCAGCCACGCAGCACGCCGCCCGGCCCGAGGACCGGCGTGGCGAGGCTGAGCGTGCGGCGCTGCTCGTCCGCGGGGCGTGCGGCGTCGCGGGCCAGCAGTGCCGCGTTGGACACCGCGGACCCGCCGACGCGCCGCGCCTCCCGCATGACGTCGGCGAGGTCGAGGTTGGCACCGAGGTCGGTGCCGCCCTCGAGCCGGGCCAGGCCGTCGAGCTGCCGCGCGTACACGCCGAAGTAGTGCTCCCCGGCACCGGGGATGGGCCGCAGCGTGAGGTCACCGGCGCCGGCCGCCCGCCACTCGGCCGGGCCGGCGGGAACGACGAACACGAGCGCGGTGGCGCCCGCGAGGGCCTCCCCTGGCACCCGCGAGGTGGCCCGGTCGAACTCGTCGGGGCTCAGCACGTCGTGCGAACCGAGGGCGGCGGCGACGTTGTCGATGGTGTCGAGATACCGGCGGACCTCCGCGGCGACCGTGGCGGCGGCGAGGTCCGACTGGCGCTGGATCACCTGCTGCGCCGAGCGCCGCTCCTTGCCGGTGATGACGACCGTGACGCCGAGCGTCGCGAAGACCCCGAGGATGAGCACGGCCGCGGCGAGCGCCATCGATCCATACCAGCGGTGTGCGGTCATCGCGGCGGCCTCCAGACGGCGGGGAACGTCCGGAACCACCATAGTTGAGCCGTTTTGTTCGTATACTCAGATCGAGAGCTTCCAGGGAGTTGATAGGCATGTCGACGGTGCTGGTGGCCGAGGACGACCTCGCGATCCGCGAACTGCTCACGTTTCTGCTCGACACGTCCGGCCATCAGGTGATCGCCTGCGCCGACGGCGGCACCGCCCTGGACACCGCCCGCCGCGAGCACCCGGACCTGGCGATCCTGGACGTCAGCATGCCCGGCATCAACGGCATCGAGGTCTGCCGCGCCCTGCGCGAGACCGCCGACACCGAGCTGATGCCGGTGCTGATCCTCACCTCGCACGGCCAGTGGCTGGACGTCAGCACCGGCTTCGACGCCGGCGCCGACGACTACCTGGTCAAACCGTTCGAACCGAGCATCCTGCTGGAGCGCATCGAGACCCTGCTGTCCGACACCCCTGACTGACCGGCCGTCAGGAAAGATGGCCGGCATGGGGAAATGGACCGGTCGCGCGGCGGCCTACGCCGACAGTTATGCCCACCTGTGCACGCACACCGCGCCCGCGCTCCTGGCCGCGGCCGGGATGGCGCCCGGGGTCCGGCTGCTCGACGTCGGCACCGGCACGGGCACCGTCGCGGCGCTCGCCGTGGCGGGCGGCGGCCGGGTCACCGCGGTGGACGCGGAGCCGGGCATGGTCGACCTGGCCCGCGGCAACGTGCCCGGCGCCGAGGTCGTCGAGGGCCAGCTGCCGGACCTGCCGTTCCCCGACGGTGCGTTCGACGCGGTGGTCGCGAACTTCGTCGTCAACCACGTCATCGATCCGGCCCGCACCGTCGCCGAACTGCTGCGGCTGACCGCGCCGGGCGGGCGGGTCGCGGTCACCGTCTGGCCGCACCCGGCGCCGCCGCTGCAACAGCTGTGGGCGGACGTCATGGCGGCGGTCGGGCTCACCCCGGCGCCGTCGAGCATCCCGCCGGAGCTGAACTTCGCCCGCACCACCGACGGTGTCACCGGCCTGCTCGCCGGTGCCGGCGTCCGGGACGTCGAGTGCCGCACGATCGCCTGGACGCACCAGACGGACGTCGAGTCCTGGTGGGTCGGGCCGAGCAACGGCATGGGCGCACTCGGCGAGGCCCTCGCCGGCCAGGACCCGGCGACCGTCGCGGCCGCCCGGCGCGAATACGAGCGCCAAGCCGCGGCGTACGTCACCGCCGACGGCGTGCTGGCCCTGCCGACCGCCGCACTGCTGGCCGGCGGCGCACGGCCGTGATCCGGAAGACCTCGTGCACCCCTGGGTACACAAGGTCTTCCGGATCACGGAAGGCGGTGGGTCACTCGTGGCTGATGGCGAAGCCCAGCGTCACGGCTGCGTTGACGATGACGTGGCCGGGGGCGAGGTCCTGATCGGCCGCAGCGTCGGAGGCGTAGGAGTGGCCGCTCTTGTACCGCTCCTGGCCATGCCCGTCGACGTCGACGTCCTCGATGTGCAGCACCGCGCCGAGGCGGACGCCGGCGGCGTCGGCGTACAGTTCCGCCTTGGCACGGGCGGCCGCGACGGCCTTGCGCCGGGCTTCGGCGCGCAGTTCCCGCTTGGTGGTGACGTCGAAGTCGACGCCTTCGATCTCGTTGGCGCCGGCGGCGACGAGATCGACCAGCAGCTGCTGGACGCCGTCGAGGTCGGTCGACTCGACGGAGAACGCGGCCACGCAGCGGTAACCGGCGAACCGGTGGGCGCCGTCGATGTACTCGGTGCTCGTCGCGAGGTTCAGCCGGGAGGCCTTGACCGCCGAGTCGGCGACGCCCTGGCTGCGCAGCGCGGTCCGCACGGCGCTGACCGCGGCGCTCGCGACGTCGAACGCGGCCGAGGGCGTCTGCTCCCGGTTGACGATCTTGAACCGGACGCGAACCAGGTCGGGCAGCGCCTTCACGCTCGCCGTGCCGTATGCGGTGACACCCCATGGTCGTTCGATCATCTGCATGTACGCAATCCAATCCGTAGCGGGACGCGGTCCGAGCGGAACGACGCCGCGGCGACCCCGGAAGGTTGCCGCGGCGTCGAATTTCAGCTCAACGTCCAGGTCACCGTGTCGGTGACCGGGGTGCCGTTGACGGTCGCGGTCACCTGGACCGTGTTGGCGCCCGCTCGCAGGGTCACGCCGGTCCACTTGAAGATGTGGTCGGTGCTGGTCCTGGAGCCGAGCGAGACACCGTTCAGGGTGGCGGTGACGGTGCCCGCGTTGGAGTACACCTTCAGCTCCGTCGCCGCCGTCGTGCGAGAAGCCCAGCGCCGGCTGGTGATGTACAGGGTCGGGGTCGCGGCCCAGTTGGCCTTGTAGAAGTAGAAGGCGTCCTTGCGGGTGACCCGGTCCCGGGTGACGAGCCCCTTGTCGTTGATGCCCGGCTGGCCACCCTCGTTGCGGCCGTCGGAGGCGAAGTCGAACATGTTCCACACGTAGGTGCCCCAGATGTACTGGCGCGCGTCGAGCTGCTTCCACGACGCCTCGTGCAGCAGCGCCTGGTACTCCTCCGGGTGGTTCTGACCGCCGGGGCTCGGCGGCGACGGGTTGAGGGCGTGCTGGACGGTGCTGGCGCCGGCGCCGTACTCGGACAGGGCTATGCGCCGCGACGGGTTCGCCGCGTGCAGGCTGTCGAGATTGCCGCCGAGGTCGTTGTACGAGCCGTTGTACCAGCCGAAGTACTTGTTGTAGCCGCTGGCCTCGGCGTGGTTGTTGACGGCGCCGGTGTCGCTGACGCAGCAGCTGGCGTAGACCGAGACGCGGTCCGGGTCCTCGGTGTCCACCAGTCCGGCGAGGCTGTCCAGCAGCGTGTTCGTGGCGGTGTTGTCGACGCGCTGTTCGTTGCCGATGCCCCAGAACACGATGGACGGGTGGTTGTAGTTCTGCCGGATGAGCTCGATCAGCTGCTGGCGGGCGTTGGCGGTGAAGGCGGCGGAATTGGTGGTGTCGTTGACCAGCGGGATCTCCGCCCACACGACCAGGCCGCGTTCGTCGGCGAGGTTGTAGTCCTTCTGGTCGTGCTGGTAGTGCGCCATGCGGATGGTGGTGGCGCCGATCTCCTGGATGAGGTCGAAGTCAGCAGTGTGCTGCGCGTCGTTGACGGCCCAGCCGACGCCGGCGCGGTCCTGGTGCAGGTTGACGCCGTGCAGGTCATACGGGTGGCCGTTGAGGCTGAAACCGGTGTTCGGGTCCACGCTGAAGGTGCGCAGGCCGAGCGGCTCGGTGACCACGTCGGTGACCACGCCCGAGGACCGGATCTCGACGTTCGCGTTGTACAGGTAGGGATCGGCGAGCCCGTCCCACCGGTGCGGGTTGGCGATCGTCACCGAGGAAACGACGTCGACCCCGGCGTTGGCGGCCACGGTGCGGGCCGGCAGCGACTGGTCCGCGACGACGGTGCCCGTGGCGTCGGTGATGACGGTCCGGACCACCACCGAGCGGCTGGACGCGTTGTTGTTGAACAGTTTCGTCGTCACGTCGACGGTCGCGGACGCGGCGGTGACCGACCGCTGCCGCAGGTAGACGCCGGGACCGGCGGAGTCCAGCATCCGCACCGCCAGGGGGTCGACGACCTGGAGGCTGACGTTGCGGTAGATGCCGCCGTCGAAGCTGTAGTCGGCGGACAGCGGGGCGATGTCGGCGTTGTTCGCGTTGTTCACCTTGACCGCGATGACGTTGTCCTGCCCGACCTTGAGCGCCGACGTGGCGCCGAAGCGGAAGCGGGAGTAACCGCCGGAGTGCTTGCCGAGGTAGGTGCCGTTGACCCACACGTCGGCGACCTGGTTGGCGCCGGCGAACTGCAGGAACAGCATCTTGCCGGCGAACGCGGCCGGGACGGTGTAGTGCCGGCGGTACCAGCCGACGCCGCGGTAGTAGTTGTTCCCGCCGTCCGCCCCGTCAAGAGCGTTCCAGGTGTGCGGGACGGAGAGTTGCTGCCACGCGCTGTCGTTGAAGGTGGTGGCTTCGGCGCCGGCGACGTCACCCTTGTTGAAGCGCCAGCCGCTGTTGAGGTCGACCCGCTGCCGCAGCGCGGGCGGGGTGTACGTGGCCGCGGACGCGCTGGGCGCCGCGACCACGTTGGCCGCCACGACCATGACGGCCGCGGCGAGCCACGTGAGGATCCTGCGCATTGTTCACTCCCGAACGGGACGTATGGCGGTACGCGCCGCCCCGGGGCGGGACAGCGGTGAGGTGCCGGGTTCAGTTGTGCAGCAGGCGTGCGGTGTGTTCGATGAGCAGCCCGCGCCACGACGGGCCGAGGTCCTCGGGGAAGACGGGCAGGAGCGAGTCGACCAGGTCGGCCGGCTTGGACCGTCCGGCGGTCGCGGCGGCGAGGGTCTCGGCAAGCGGGTCGTCGACGGGTTGGTGGGTCGCGACGTACACCATCCACGCGGCGACGGCGAGCGCTGTCCATTGTGGAGTCGCTCCGGCGACGAGCCGGTCGCGGGCGGTGCCGAGCAGGCGGATCGGCAGTTTCAGCGAGCCGTCGGCCGCGACCTGGGTGGTGCGGTGGCCCAGCGCGGGGTCGGCGAACCGGCGCAGGATCGAGTCCTGGTAGCCGGGCAGGTCGAAGCCGTCGGGCAGGGTCAGGGTCGGCGCGGCGTCCTCGGTCATGAGCCGGTGTGCGGCGTCGGCGAGGACCGGGTCGGTCATCGTGTCGGCGATCGTGTCGTGGCCGGCGAGGGCGCCGGTGTAGGCGAGCAGCGAGTGGGTCGCGTTGAGCAGCCGCAGCTTCGCCGCCTCGTAGGGCGCGACGTCGGTGGTGTACGTGGCGTCCCAGGCCGGCCGGCCGGCGGCGAAGGTGTCCTCGATGACCCATTGGCTGAAAGGTTCGGCGACGACCGCGCCCTCGTCGCACACCCCGAGCGCGGCCGTGACGACCGCCCTGTCCGCGGCGGTGGTCGCGGGCACGATCCGGTCCACCACGCAGGACGGGAACGCCACCGACGTGCCGATCCAGTCGAGCAGGCGGTCACCGTCGGGCAGTCCCGCGCAGTGCTCGGCCACGCGGCCGCGCAGGGTCGCGCCGTTGGCGGTCAGGTTGTCGCACGACAGGACGCTGATCGGCCCGGCGTCCGCGCGGCGGCGCAGCTCCAGGCCGGCGACGAGCCGCCCGACCGCCGGGCTGTCGGGCCGGTATCCCTTCTCCGTGACGGTGAGCGTGACCAGGCGGACGCGCGGGTCGGCGATCCGGGCGGCGGGCCCGCCGTCCTCGTCCTGGGTGCGGATCTCGCGCAGCGCGCCGATCACCCGCGGCGGCGCGGCACCGGCGCCGCGCTCCAGGACGGTGTAGAGCCCGTCCTGCGGCGCGAGCTGGTCCCGGACCGTCGCGGAGCGTTGGGTGTAGCCGCTGATGCCCCAGGTCGGGTCGGCGGCGAGCACGGCGTCGGTGTAGACGGCCTGGTGCGCCCGGTGGAACGCGCCGACGCCGAGGTGCACGATGCCGACGGTGACGTCGCGGAGGTCGTAGGACGGCGCGCGGACGCCGGCCGGCAACGACAGGTCGTGGCGGGAGAGCCGGGTCACCAACTGTGCATCGTCCCGTCTTCGAGGCGGTTCACCGGCAGTGACGCCGGCTTGTAGGGGTACTGCGCGGCGAGTTCCTCGTCGATGTCGACGCCCAGGCCCGGCTCCTCGGACGGGTGCAGGTAGCCGCCCTCGAAGTGGTACCCGTGCGGGAAGACCTCGTCGGTGGCCGAGGTGTGCCGCATGTACTCCTGCAGTCCGAAGTTGGGGATGGCGACGTCGACGTGCAGCGCGGCCGCCATGCAGACCGGGGACAGGTCGGTGGCGCCGTGCGAGCCGGACCGCACGTGGTGCAGCGCCGCCAGGTCGAAGATGCGCCGCAGGTGGGTGATGCCGCCGGCGTGCACGACGGTGGCCCGGATGTAGTCGATGAGCTGCTCGCGGATGAGCTGCTCGCAGTCCCAGACCGTGTTGAACACCTCGCCGACGGCGACGGGGGTGGTGGTGTGCTGGCGGATGAGCCGGAACCCCTCCTGCAGTTCGGCCGGGACGGGGTCCTCGATCCACGTCAACGAAAAGGGTTCGAGCGACTTGCCGAGCCGGGCCGCCTCGATCGGGGTGAGCCGGTGGTGTACGTCGTGCAGCAGCTTCACGTCCGGCCCGAACTCGTCGCGGACCCGGTTGAACACCGTCGGCACGTGGTTGAGGTAGCGCGACGTGGACCAGACGTTCTCCGTGGGGATCGCGGCGTCGGCGGGCTCATAGAAGAGCTTGTCCTTGCTCACCCCGTAGGTGCTGGCCATGCCGGGGATACCGGTCTGCACCCGGATCGCGCGGTAGCCCAGGTCGACGTACCGGGCGACCTCGACGAGCGCGTCCTCGACGGTGTCACCGTTGGCGTGGCCGTAGACGGTGACGCCCTCGCGGGAGCGGCCGCCGATGAGCTTGTAGACGGGCAGCCCGGCGAGCTTGCCGAGGATGTCCCACAGGGCGGTGTCCACGGCGGCGATCGCGGACATCGTGACCGGGCCGCGCCGCCAGTACGCGCCCTTGTACAGGTACTGCCAGGTGTCCTCGATGCGGGTCGGGTCCCGGCCGATGAGCTGCGGCACCACGTGGTCGGTGAGGTAGCTGGCGACGGCGAGCTCGCGGCCGTTGAGGGTGGCGTCGCCGACCCCGGTCACGCCATCGTCGGTGATGATCTTCAGGGTGACGAAGTTGCGGTCCGGGCAGGTGACGATCACCCGGGCCTCAGTGATCCTCATGCGGGGTCCTCTTCCTTGACCCTGGCGACGAGCTGGGTCGGGTTCACCAGGCGCAGTGCCAGGACGAGCAGCACGAGCATCGTGCCGGTGTAGATGACGGCCATGGCGTCGACGGCCTGCTGCGCGCGGATCCCGGCGGCCGACATGGAGTTGTAGAGCGCGACGACGAGCGTCGTGGAGTCGGGTCCGGCGGTGAGGAACGTCAGCTCGAACATGCCGACGGTGCGCACCAGCACGAGGATCGACGCGGCGAGCATGCCGGGGACGAGCAGCGGGGCGAGGATCCGCACGAACACCTGGCGGGTGCCGGCGCCGCACATGCGGGCGGCCCGTTCGATCGCCGGGTCGATCTGCTCGATGAACGGGGTCATGGTGAGGATGACGAACGGCACCGACGGCACCAGGTTGGCCAGGACCACGCCGGTCAGGTGCCCGGCGAACCCGTACTTGTAGAGCACGGTCGCCAGGGGGATGCCGTAGGTGATCGGCGGCATCAGGATCGGCAGGAGGAACAGCAGGTACAGCACCCGCCGGCCGGGGAACGAGCGCCGTGCCAGCACGTAGGAGGCGGGCACCCCCACGAGGACGGAGATCCCGACGACGAGCGCGGACACCTCCAGGGTCGTGATGAGCACGGGCAGCAGGCCGAAGTCGCGCCACGCCTCGCCGTACCACTGGCCGGTGAACCCGGACGGCAGCCAGGTGTCGAACCACTGCGTGCCGAACGAGCTCACGACGACGGACAGCACCAGCCCGGCGAGGTTGATGAAGAAGAACGCAACGACGCCCCACACCACCAAAGCGCCTGGTCGCTTCATCCTTTGCCTCCCGTGGATCCGGTGTACAGCAGCGACCGCCAGCCCAGGACGGCGGCGATGACGACCAGCTCGACCAGGCCCATGACGACCGCGATCGCGGACGCCTTCGGGTAGTCGTACTGCTCGTAGCCGGCGTGCCAGGCCGCGATCGAGATGACCCTGGTCTCCCCCGCCGGGTCGCCGACGAGGACGGCGGACGGGAACACGCTGAACGCGAGCACGAACGTCAGGCAGAAGGTGGTCGCGAGGCCGGGCGCGAGCAGCGGCAGGGTGATCCGCCGGAACCGCTGCGCCCAGCCGGCGCCGAGGGTGGCCGCGGCCTTCTCCAGGGTCGGGTCGATCCCCGACAGGTAGGACAGCACCAGCAGGAACGCGAACGGGAACCCGGTGATGACCAGGGAGAAGAACACGCCCCAGTAGTTGTGGGTGAGCCGGACCGGCTCGTCGATCACGTGCAGCGCCATCAGGGTGCGGTTGAACCAGCCGGTCGGGCCGAGGAAGTTCAGCAACCCCTGCGCCGTGAGGACCGTACCGAGGGTGATCGGCACGACCAGCACCGTGGTGAGCAGCCGCTTGCCCCGGAACCTCCCGCGCATCCGGTACGCGATCGGCACGGACGCGCCCACGTTGAGCAGCGCCACCGGCAGCGACAGCCAGAGCGTGGTGGTGAGCGTGCCGCGCTCGTAGGCGTCGGCGAAGAACGACCGGTACGCCTCGAACGGCCCGCCCTGTTCGGGTTGGAACGACAGCCCGATGCCGTAGAAGAACGGGTAGATGAACAGCGTCACCACGAACAGCAGCGCCGGCCCGAGCAGCAGCAGCTGCCGGTCGATGCCGCGTTCGGCGAGCCGGTGCGTCCACGCCGCCCGGGTCTCGGTCACGGCCGCCATCAGTCCGCTCCCCCGGCCGGGAAGATCAGCAGCGCCGCGGGGTCGACGGCGAGCCGGACCTTGTCGCCGGGTGCCGGGCGGTCCGCGGTCCGCACGTGCAGCCGCCGGCCCGCGTCGGTGACCACCTCGACGGCGACCTCACGCCCCTGATACTCCACGACCTCGACGGTGGCGGGGAAGCCGTCCTCGGCGATCCGCAGCGACTCCGGCCGCACCCCGGCGACGACTTCGTCGCCTGGGTGCACGTCGCCGACCGGGGAGCCCTGCAGCGTCAGCCCGCCGCCCTCGACCACTGTGGACACACCGACGGTGACCACCTTCATGGGCAGCAGGTTGCGGAAGCCCATGAAGTCCGCGACGTGCCGGTTCGCCGGCTGGGTGTGCAACTGCTCGGGGGTGCCGACCTGCTGGACCCGCCCGCCGCGCAGCACGACCAGGCGGTCGGCCATCGACAGCGCCTCCTCCTGGTCGTGCGTCACGTAGACGGTGGTGAGGCCGAGCGCCTGGTGCAGCCGCCGGATCTCGGTGCGCATCTCCAGCCGCAGCTTCGCGTCCAGATTGGACAGTGGCTCGTCCATGAGGACCAGCGACGGCTCGAGCACGACCGCGCGGGCGATCGCGACCCGCTGCTGCTGCCCGCCGGACAGCTGGCCCGGCAGCTTGCGGGCCTGCTCCTCCAGGTGCACCAGGGCGATCGCCTCGTCGGTGCGGCGGCGGATCTCCGCCCCGGGCAGCCGGCGCATCTGCAGCCCGAACGCGATGTTCTTCCACACCGTCAGGTGCGGGAACAGCGCGTAGTTCTGGAACACCATGCCGAAGCCGCGCTTCTCCGGCAGGAGCGTGTCGAGGCGGGTGTCGTCCTGCCAGATGCGGCCCGCGGTGAGCGGCAGCAGCCCGGCGAGGCAGTTCAACGCGGTCGACTTGCCGCAGCCGGACGGGCCGAGCAGGGCGATGAACTCGCCCCGCTCGATCGTCAGGTCGAGGTCCACGAGGGCGTCCTGACCGCCGAACCGGCGGGTGACACCCTCGAGACGCAACTGCTGGAACTTGGTCACTTCTTCACCTTCGCGCCGCCCACCTCGCGGTCCCACTTGTCGAACGCGGCCACGAGAGCCTTGGCGTCGAGCGGGACCTCGAGCGGGTTACCGGAGATGAGCGCGTCGTACTCGGTGCGGCCGAAGTCGGTGATCGCCTTCTGGCTGTCGGCGGGCGCCATCGACAGCGGCACGTCCTTGACCGCCGGGCCCGGGTAGAAGTAGCCCTTGTCGTAGGCCTTCGCCTGCTGTTTCGGGGTCAGCATCTCCTGCAGGAGCAGCAGGATCGCGGACTGCTTGTCGGCCGAGACGCCCTTGGGCACGACGGCGTAGTGGGCGTCGGTGACCCAGTGGAAGCCGTTGAGCGAGCCGATCTTCGCCTCCTTCGGCACCTGGCCGAGGACCCGCGGGTTGATGTCCCAGCCCGTCGTCGTCGCGATGATCTTCGCCGAGCCGTTGGCGAGGGACTTCATCGTCTCGCTGGTCGAGGACGGGTAGAACTCGACGTACTTGTTCAGCTCCGTGAGATACGCCCAGGTCTTCTCCCACCCGTTGATCGGGTCCTTCGGGTCCTTGTCACCCAGCAGATAGGGCAGACCCATCAGGAACGTGCGACCCGGCCCCGAGTTCGCGGGCCGCGCGTACTGCACGGTGTTCGGGTTGGCCTTCGCGAAGTCCAGCAGCTCCTGCGCGCTCTTCGGCGGGTTCGCGACCTTGCCGGGCAGGTATTCGATCAGCGGCCCGGACGGGTAGTAGGTGACGGTGACCCCGAAGTCGCCGGCCAGTTTCTGCATCGCGGCGGCGCCGGGCAGGTAGTCCTTCATACCGGGCAGGCGCGAGGCGTACGCCGGGAGCAACGGCTGCCAGAGTCCCTGGTCGACGCCGGCGGCCAGGCCGTCCACGCCGGTGAGCACGAGGTCGATGTCGACCCGGCCGGCGTTCTGCTGCGCCTTGACCTTCGGCGCGAGCTCCGGCGCGGTCGCCTTGGAGTAGGTGACCTTGCTGATCGTGTCGGCGTGCGCGGCCACGAAGTCGTCGATCATGCCCTGGGTGAGCTGCAGGTTGCCGGCGACGTCGAGGATGTTCAGCGTCACCGCCGAGGCCGGCTTCAGCGGCAGGTCGCCACTGCTGGCCGGGGCCGGGGTCGACTTCGTCGGGGCGCCGCAGCCGGCGACCAGACAGAGGGCTAGCAAGGACGCGGTCGCGGTGAAGTGCCTTCGGGTGAGGGACATGGCGGATTCCCTTCTACGCTCAGATCTCAGTTGGACGGCGCGCGTCCGGTGGAGTGGCGCACCATGAGCTGCGAGGGGAGCTCGCGCCGCGCGGCGGCCGCGCGGTCCGGGTCCTCCAGCAGCTGCAACAGCATGTCGACGCCGGCGCGACCGATCTGCTCCTGCGGTTGGGCGACGGTGGTCAGCGAGGGGCTGACCATCTGGGAGAGCACGATGTCGTCGAAGCCCATCACGCTGATCGCCTCGGGCACCTTGACGCCCCGGGTGGCGAACCAGTTGAGCAGGCCGAGCGCGACGAGGTCGTTGTATGCGATGACGGCGGTGACCCCGGCGGCGAGCACCAGGTCCGCGGCCGCGACACCGCCGGCGAACTGCGGTGCGAAGTTGCCGATCTCGACCAGGTCGATGCCGGCGGCGTTGGTGGTGGTGCGCAGCGCCCGCGCCCGTTCCCGGTTGGACCACGACAGCCGCGGTCCGGCGACGTAGCCGATGCGCCGGTGGCCGAGCGCCGCGAGGTGCGCGACCGCCTGCCGGATGCCGTCGATGTTGTCGATGGTGATGGCCGGGATCTGGCCGACCCGGCGGTTGAGCATGACGACCGGCGTCTCGCCGATGACCGAGCGCAGGTCCTCCTCCGTCATACGGGGTGAGCAGAGCACGATGCCGTCGACCTGCTTGCTCAGTGCCCGGACCAGGCCGGCCTCGGCGCTCGGGTCCTCGTCGGTGTCGGCGAGGAAGACCGAGAAGTCCGATTCGCGGGCGCGGCTCTGCACGCCCTTGACGACTCCCGGGAAGAACGGGTTGGTGAGGTCGGGCACGATCAGCCCGATGTTGCCGGTGCGGCCCGTGATCAGGCCGCGGGCCGCCCGGTTGGGCTGGTAGCCCAGCTCGGCGGCGGCCCGCTCGACCCTGGCCCTGGTCTCGGCCTGGACGAGTGCGGGGGTGGTGAGGGCGCGGCTGACCGTCGACGGCGACACGCCGGCCACACGGGCCACGTCCTTGATCGTCACCGGCATCGGGCACGCTCCCTGTTGTGGGGTGGTGCCGGCAAGCATGAAATCGTTTGTAGGTCGATGTCAAGAGATTCCTCGATCTCGCTCTTGACGCCTTGCTGATGTCGGCACACAGTGATGAGAACGTTTGTGGGATCGACGCAAGGGAGTCATCACGGTGCCGCAGCTCCACCTCGACCCCGACCGGGCCCTGCCGCCGGACCCTGCGACCCGGGAGCTCGCCCGCACCGTCTACGCGCAGACCAGAGCGCTGCCGCTGGTCTGCATGCACGGCCACGTCGACGCGGCCCTGCTCGCCGACGACACCCCGTTCGGCGACCCCGCCGGCATGCTGATCACCCCGGACCACTACGTCACCCGGCTGATCCACGCGGCCGGTGTTCCGCTGGAGGCGCTGGGCGTCGGCGCGGACGCGGCGGACTCCCGGTCGGTCTGGCGGACGTTCTGCGCCAACTGGCGGCTCTTCCGCGGCACCCCGTCGCGCTACTGGCTGACCCACGAGCTGGTCGAGGTGTTCGGCGTGGACACCGCGCCGTCCGCGGCCACCGCCGACCAGCTCTACGACGAGCTCGCCGCGCGCCTCGCCGAGCCGGCGTTCCGCCCCCGCGCGCTGTTCGAGCGCTTCGGCATCGAGGTCCTGGCCACCACCGACTCGCCGCTCGACGACCTCGACGCCCATGCCCGGCTGGCCGCCGACGGCTGGGGGTCACGGGTCATCCCCACGTTCCGCCCCGACGCCCTCGTCCACCTCGCCCGGCCGTCGTGGATCGCCGACGTGGCGGCTCTCGCCAAGCGCGCCGACGTCGCCACCGACGACTACGACGGCTACCTGGCGGCGCTGCGGGCCCGCCGGCAGGCGTTCATCGCCGCGGGCGCGCTCGCCACCGACCACGGCCACGAGTCCGCGGACACCACCCCGCTCAGCGACGCCGACGCCCACCGCATCTACGCCGCCGCCCTCGCCGGGCGGGTCACCCCGGCGGAGGCGGCCGCGTTCGCCGGGCACATGCTGTTTCAGATGGCCGCCATGTCCTGCGAGGACGGGCTCGTCATGCAGCTGCACCCCGGCGTCCTGCGCGACCACAGCGACGAGGCGCACCGGCTCTACGGCCCGGACCGCGGCTTCGACATCCCCGTCGCCATCGAGTTCACCCGCTCGCTGCGCCCGCTGCTGCAGTCCTTCGGCCGCCACCCCGCGCTGCGGCTGATCCTGTTCACCGTCGACGAGACCGTCCACACCCGCGAGCTGGCCCCCCTCGCCGGCGTCTACCCCGCCGTGCGCCTCGGCGCGCCGTGGTGGTTCCTGGACAGCCCGGACGGGCTGCGCCGGTTCCGCGCCGCGGTGACCGAGACGGCGGGCTTCTACAACACCGCCGGCTTTGTCGACGACACCAGGGCGTTCGCCTCCATCCCGGCCCGGCACGACCTCGCCCGCCGCATCGACGCCGGCCACCTGGCCGGTCTCGTCGCCGGTGGCCTGCTGGACCTCGACGAGGCCGTGGAGACCGCCGTCGACCTCGCCTACACCATCCCCCGCGAGGTCTACGCCCGCCCGACCGGCTGACGCGCCTTCGGTGTCCTTGCGGCCCGGCCACGCTCGGCCCGGACGCCTACGATGGTCTCGATGACCATTCCCGGAACGCGACCCGACGACGTCCCCACCAACGGAGCACGGGTCGAGGAGGCCCTGCGGCTGCTCTCCGGCGTGCCGCAGGAGCTCGGTGCCGCCGGCAAGCGACTCAGCCGTGGCGGTGGTGTCTACGCCTGGTGGGCCGCTCCTTCGACGTTTCCCGACCTCGCCGGGCCGCCGAACGGCAGCGACCCGTCGGTGCGGATGCTGTATCTGGGCCGGGCGACCAGCCTGCGGGGCCGGATCCTGCGCAACCATCTGCGGCGGTCGGGCAGCTCGACGCTGCGCCGTACGTTGGCCGGGCTGCTCGTGGCCGAGGGATACCGGACGATCTGGACCGATCGCGTCGTCCTGGTTCCTGAGGACGAGACGCGGCTGACCGCGTGGATGCACGCGCACCTGCGCCTGACCTGGGCGGAGGACCCGGAGCCGGCAACCATCGAGGCCGTGCTCGTCCAGCGCCTGCACCCGCCGCTCAACGTGCACGGCGTCGACCCGGAACACCTCCAGGCGGCCGTGGTCGCCGCCAAGCACGCGTACAACACCAGCAGCCGCCCGGACGATCCCTCGCCGGCGCCGTAACCGCTACGCGCCGGTCCAGGCGAACCGGATGTCGGGGGCCTTCTCCTCGTTGCCGGACCCGTCGGTCGTTTCCACGACGGTGAAGCCGTGGCGAAGGTAGAACCGCTGCGCGGCGGTGTTGGTCGCGAACGTCCACAGCTGGAGCCCCGCCGGCCTGCGCGACTTCGCGAGCTGGATGAGGCGGGACCCCAACCCCATGCCGGTGACGTCCGCCTCGACGTAGAGCTGGTCCACCCAGTCCCCGTCCAGGACCAGCACCCCCAGCGCCCGGCCGTCGGCGTCCTCCGCCAGCCACACCTCTCGTCCGGGAATGACGACGGTGCGGACCCACTCCCGTATCTCGGCGTCCGGGTGGACCGCGGCAGGGATGGCGTCGCCGGCGGCGCGACGGGAGCGGATGAGCACGTCGGCGACCGGCCGGGCGTCCGCAATCACGGCGCGCCGGACTACCACTGCATCCATGCGTCCAGTATGCGATCCCCCGCGAGGTGTATTCCCGGCCCGCCCGGCGGACTCTCTGGTCAGGCGATCTCGATGACCGGTTCATCGGCCTGCCGGAGGAAGTTTCCACATCTCCGGAAACGGCGCAACGCGTCAGGCGATCCGCGCGGTCATCACTGCAAGGTCGCGCGCACTGGGTATGGTGCGGCGCATGTCCGAACTGGTGGGGAGTCTGTCGGCGGTCTTCGCCGGGTACGCCGAGTTCTGGCTCGGGGTGTCGCACCCGGTGCCCGCGTTCCGGGCCGAGGTCGACGGCCCGGACCTGGAGCTCACGGTCGAGGTCGGCGGGGTCGAGCGGCGGGTGGTGGGGCGGCCGTCGGCCTACGCGGTGCTGGCCCACCGGTTCTGGGCCGCGGTGCTGCCGCCGCCGGTCGTCATCCCGTCGCTCATCCGTGAGGGCAACGAGGGCCAGGACTGGCTCCGGTTCGACGACGAGCACGCCGCGGCGCCCCTGCGGGTCGTAGCGGCCTGCCTGGAGGAGGCGGGCGAGCCGGCCGAGGCGGCGCTGATCCACCGGCTCCTGGCGGGCACGGACGGCGACTGGGGTGTCCCGCCGTGGACGAGCGCGGAGGACTACACCGGCTACCACGAGGTCCCGGTGTCGTTGCTGGCGCTGGTCCAGCACCGCAGCCCGGTCGTGGCGCGCATCGCCGGCCGGAAGTCCTGGAACGCCACCAGCACGGTGAAGGCGTTGCAGGCCGGCGCCGGGGTGAGCGAGCCGGTCGACCGGCTGGCCCTGGCCCATCTCAGCGCGCACACGATCAACGAGTGGATGTGGTCGGAAGGACTCAAGCACGACGACGCGCTACGGTTCCTGCTGGCGCTGACGACCGACCAGGACGTTGCCGGCATGGTGGCGCTCGGCGGGGCCGAGGACATGGCGATGGCGTTGGTGCGGCAGCGGGCGTACGCCGAGGCGATCCCGTGGCTGACCGCCTGCATCGACGGCGAGGTGCGGGTGGCCGAGCTGGCCGCGGCCCGGCACGAGTGCCGGCTGGCGGTAGGCGACCCCGCCGCCGACGATGACTGGGCCCTGGTCGAGCGGACCATCCACGCGCCGGACGCGAAGCGGAACCGTGCCGAGGCGTTCGCCGGCGGGCCGTACTGGCACGATGTCCGGTTCGCGGGCAGCCTCGACGCCAGGCGTGCGGCGGGCCTTGCCCGGGCCGCGGAGGCCACGGCGCTGCGAGCCGCCGGTGAGGATCTGTGGCTCGTCGAGCAGGTTCGCCGGTACGGCCACGACACCGCCCGCAAAGGGATCGAGCGGCTGCTGAAACGGCGGGCCTTCACGCCCGGCGACACTTCGGCGCTGCGGACCCGGGCGCAGGAACTGTGCGACGAGGCGGTGCGGGTGGCCGGGCCGGACGCCGCGGACACCACCCCCACCACGGCGGAGGACGGCAAAGACCGGGAGCGGTTCTTCCGCGCCAACGCGCTGTTCGGTTCGGTCGGCCGGGCTCGGGAGGCACTCGGCGATCGCGACGGTGCGCTCGCCGCCTACACCACGGCCCGCGACGTCGCGCTCGCCTCCGGGATCTCCGGCGACTGGTGGGCCGGCGACGTCCAGCGGGTCCAGCACGGCTGACGCCCGCTCATCGCGGTGCACCCTGCATCAGCTGGAGCAGGTATGTGAGGTCGTGTTCGAACGTGAACTCACGCAGGATGGTGGTGGGCCGGCCGTCGACCATGCGCCAGACGAAGGCGTAGAGCACGGGCCGGTCCTCCTTGACGCGCCGCATGACGATCGTGCCGAAATCGCCGAAGGTCGTGGTGGCCGGGAAGGTGGCGTCGTCGGCCGGCTCCAGCGCCAGGCCGCGCGCCTTCATGTCGCTGAAGCGCCGCATGAACTGGTCCTTCGTGATGGGCACGACCTGCCCCGCCAGGTCGATGCGCAGGTTCTGGAAGTCGGTGTCGTAGCAGGCGCCCAGCCGGTCGAGGTCCATCGCGGCACCGGCCTCCAGATAGGTCTGCATGGCGTCGACGAGGGGTTGGTACATGACGTCCTCCGGTCTGTAACGGCGTTATAGGAACCTGTGCCAGGTTAGCTGTAACGGCGTTATAGAGTCAACGGCTATGGCATTGGACACCGCGACGATCACGCAGGCCGCCGTGCAGCTGCTGCGCGAGGAGGGACTCGATGGCGTCACCTTCCGCAAGCTGACGGCCCGGTTGAACGTCAAGGCACCGGCCATCTACTGGCGCTTCGCCGGCAAGCAGGAACTGCTCGAGGCGGTGGCCGAGGCGATCCTCACCGAGCAGTTCGCCGAACTCCCGCCGTACGACGGCGCCCGGCCGTGGCCGGAGTGGTTCGCCGACCTGCTGCACCGGCTGCGCGACGCGATGCTCGCCTACCCCGACGGCGCACGCGTGGTCACCGGCGCCCGCCCCCAGCACACCCAGACCCTCGGGCGCCTCGCCGAGACGGCGCTGGCGGGGGCCGTCGCGTCGGGACTGGCCCTGACCGACGCCGCCGGCCGGGTGTTCACCGCGCTGCACTTCACCTACGGCCGGGTCATCGAGGAGCAGGAGTCCACCGGCGCGAGCCGGATGGACCCGGCCACCGCCGCGGCCTTCGCCGCCCGTTTCCCGACCATCGCCCGGGCCCTCACCGAGTTCAACGAACAGGGCCTCACCGCCCGGCACGCCTTCGACGCCGGCATCCGGCTCATCCTGCGCTGAGGCCGCCCGCCACTTCTGGCCGGTCGATCATCTGCGGGCCGGGGGCTCCAGGACGGCGACGTCGTCGCGGGTGAGGCTGCCGACGACCACGGTGCCGTTGTGTTCGGCGACCGAGGTGACGAAACCGTAGGAGCCGTCGCTGGTGCGCAGGTCGTGGACCAGGCGGCCGTCGAGGTCGAACGCCATGACCCAGGCGATCGGGGTCGCCCTGGGGCGCAGCGCGGCGGGCAGGTTCCAGACCAGGAGCCGCAGGAAGCCGGGCAGCGGCAGGAGCCGGTCCAGCAGCGCGTTGCGCGGGGCGGCGATGGCGACCCACAGCAGGCCGTCGCTGCCGAGGCTCATGTTGTCCGGGAAGCCCGGCAGGTTCTCCGCGAACGGCTCGACGCGTCCGTCCGGCCAGTAGCGCGAGATCCGGTACCCGGAGGTCTCGGCGAACAGCAGGTGCGTGCCGTCGGGGGCGAGGACCAGGCCGTTGGCGAACTTCAGGTCGCCCAGCACGGTGGTGACGGTGCCGTCGGGGTCGCGGCGGATCAGGCGGCCGGTGCAGGTGTGCTCGAACATGTCGCCCAGGTGGTGTTCGACGCTCCACCGGGTCGTCGACGTGGTGAACCAGATGGTCCCGTCGGGTGCCTCGACCACGTTGCTGGCGAAGGTGAGCGGCGACCCGTCGACCTCGTCGACGAGCACCTCGACGGTGCCGTCGGGCGCCACCCGCAGCAGGCCGCGGTCGTGGTCGCAGACCAGGACGCTGCCGTCGGCGCACGGCTGCACGCCCAGGGGGCGCCCGCCGGTGTCGCCGGCGACCGTCTGGCTGCCGCCGGGGCCGAGGCGGAGGATCCGCCCGTCGCCGGTCCCGGTGACCACGTACCCGTACGGATCGAACATGACGTCCTCGGGGCCGTGCCCGCCGGTGTGCAGCAGCCGGGCGACCACCAGCGGGGCGGTCGGGCCGGGATCCGGAACCGCGCGCGGCGGCGCCCAGCGGCGGGGCCTGAGGTGACGACGGGGCACGGTCGCGGAGCGTACTCCTATTGCGGGGAAGAGCGAGGGCGGGCGGGGAGCCGGGTCCGGTTCCACCACTGGGCGAGACCGACGGCCAGCAGTACCAACGCCGCTCCTGCCAAGGCGAACCACGAGGTCAGTTCGGTCTTCTTGCGCTGCAGGGTGACCTGGCTGGGCAGGTCGCGCAGCACGTCGCCGAGCGACTCGGCGTCCTCGGCCTTGAAGTACTTGCCGCCGGTGGTCTCGGCGACCTTGGTCAGCGTGCCCTCGTCCATGTCCTGGAACCGGCCACGGCCGCCGAACTGGCCGCCGGGGCCGCCGCGGAACTGGGTGCCGCCGCTGATCTGGTCGCTGGAGCAGACCATCGGGGACGGGTTCGCGGTGCCGAAGCCGATCGTGTAGACCCGCAGGCGGCGGGCCTCGGCGGCGGCCGCGGCCGTCATCGGGTCGACGCCGTCGGTGTTGCGGCCGTCGGTGAGCACGACGATCGTGTCGGGCTCGTAGTCGCCGGTGGCGGTGCCGTCGTCGGGCACCTCGACGCCGGTCGGTGGGACGTCGGGGTTGATCTCGGCGATCGCGTCGATGGAGGCGAGGATGGCCAGGCCGATCGCGGTGCCACGGGACGTCCGCAGGGCGTCGATCGCGTCCAGGAGCTGTTTTGTGTCGGTTGTCGGGGGTACGACCAGGCCCGCGATGCCGGAGAACGCGACCAGACCGATCTTCTGGTTGCCGTCGTGGTCCTTGATGAACTCGCGGGCCGCCTTCTGCGCGGCGGTCAGCCGGTTCGGCGACACGTCGGTGGAGCACATCGAGCCGGACACGTCCATCGCCAGGATGATCGTCGCGGCGCTGTCGGGCACGACCACCGACGCCTCCGGGCGGGCCGCGGCGGTGCCGGTCACGAGCAGCCCGGCGGCGAACAACCACAGCGGGATGCGGCGCTTCCACGAGGTGCGACCCGGCAGGGCCGCCCGGATCAGCGCGACGCTCGGCAGCCGGACCGCGGCGCGGCGCTTGCGGCGGCGCGTCCACCAGCGCACGGCGAGCAGCAACGGAAACGCCAGCAGCGCGACGAGGGCCCACGGCCAGTGCAGTGACATCAGACGATCCGTCCGAACCAGGTGGTCATCAGTATGCCTCCGATGGTCAGCAGCAGCACGGCGATCACGGCGGCGGCACCGGTCAGCTCGACCGGCTTCACCTGGGTGGTGAGCCGCAGGTCCAGCTGCTCGTAGACGTCGTGGAGCGCCTTGGCGTTCTCGGCCCGGTGATACGAGCCGGTCGTGGTCTGCGCGACCTCGGTCAGCAGTTCCTCGTCCAGCGACGTCGCGACCTGGAAGCCGTCGACCTCGACAGTGGCGCCGTCGACGGTGCCGACGCCGACGGTCTCGATGTGCACGCCGGCCTTGGCGGCGAGTTGGGCGGCGGCCACGGCGTCGGGCCCGCCGGTGTCCTCGCCGTCGGACAGGAGCACGATCGTGGCGTTGCCCCAGTACCCGAGGTCCGCGGCCGGCTGCCCCTCTTCCGGCAGTTGCGCCGGTTTGCCGGCGATGACGGTCAGCGAGGCGAGGATCGCCTGGCCGAGGGACGTGCCGCCGTTGATCTGGAGCCGTTTGATCGCGGCGACCGTCGCGGCGTGGTCCTCCGACGGCTGCTGGGTGGTGAGCGCGCCCTGGTCGAACGCGACCACGCCGATGCTGACGCTGTCCGGTTGCGCCTCGGCGAACTCGATCGCGGCCTGCTGGGCCGCGGCGAGCCTGGACGGCGCGACGTCCTCGGCGGCCATGCTGTTGGACACGTCGAAGGCGAGGATGACGGTGCCGGCGGCTCTGGCGACCGGGAGATCGGCCTGGGGCCGGGCGGTGGACAGCAGCAGCAGGGTCAGCGCGGCCAGGAACAGCACCGGCGGCAGGTGCCGCCGGAACCCGTCCCGGTTCGTCGCGAGCCCGGCAGTTTGTAACGCTTGCGCGCGTTGCCGCTGCAGCCACCAATACCCCACCGCCAGGGCGACCGCCACGAGGATGCCAACGACCAGCAGCGCCGGATGCTGAAAGCTCATGCCCGCCGCCGCTTCGACCAGCGCACCATCTCGACGAGGGCGAGCAGCGGGTCCTGGTCGGTGGAGACCAGGTGCGGCGTCACCCTGGCCCGGCGCATCGCGGCGGCCAGCACACCCTCGCGGCCGTCGACCTCCTCGCGCAGCCGCTGCTGGAACATCGGGTCGCTGGTGTCGACGAGGACCTGCTCGCCGGTCTCGGCGTCCTCCACCAGGACCAGGCCCAGGTCGGGCAGGTCCAGCTCCATCGGGTCGACGACCCGGATCGCGACCACCTCGTGCCGGTGGGTGAGCCGCAGCAGTGAGTCCTCCCAGTTCACCTCGTCACCACTCAGGAAGTCCGAGATGACGAAGACCAGGCTGCGCCGGCGGGCCTGGGCGGCGGCCAGCCGCAGCATGCCGTCGACGTCGGTGGCGCTCGTGGTTTTCCGGGACTCGGCGGTCGCCTTGGTGATTTCGTGGGCGAGCCGCAGCACGTGGGTGCGCCCGGTGCGCGGCGGGACGACCCGCTGCAGGTCGTTGTCGTAGAGGACCGCGCCGATCCGGTTGCCGCCCTGGGTGAAGAGCCGGGCCAGGCAGACCGCCAGCTCGGCGAGCACCGAGTCCTTGCCACGCACCGCGCCGCCGAACCGCATCGACGCCGACAGGTCCAGCACCAGCCAGGCGGTGAGCTCGCGGTCCTCGGTGTACTGCCGCACGTACGGCTCGTCCAGCCGCGCCGTCACGTTCCAGTCGATGTGCCGGACATCGTCCTCGTGCGTGTACTCCCGCAGGTCGGCGAAGTCGATGCCGCTGCCGCGGAACACGGTGCGGTAGGCGCCCTGCAGCTGCCCGTCGAGCCGGCGGATCACCTGCCACTCCAGGCGCCGCAGCAGGCGGTCGGGTGCGCTCGCCATTGTCAGCGGCTTCCGCTGCTGACCGGGACCGGCACCGGCAGCGCCGTCAGGACCCGGGTGAGGATCGTGTCGGCGGTGACGTCGTCGGACAGCGCCTCGTAGGACAGCACGAGCCGGTGCCGGAACACGTCGAGGGCCAGCTCGGTGAGGTCGCGCGGGATGACGTAGTCGCGGCCGCGGATGAACGCGAGGGCCCGCGCGGCGAGGACCAGGTTGATCGAGGCGCGGGGGCTGGCGCCGAAGCTGATGTAGCGGGCGAGGTCGCCCTGCCCGACCTCCTCCGGCCGGCGGGTCGCGTTGGCGAGGCGGACGGAGTACTCGATCAGCGACGGATCGACGTAGACCTGCTCGACCTGGCCCTGCATCTCGATCAGCCGGGCCGGGTCGACGATCGCCTGCAGCAGCGGCAGCGGGGAGATGGCCCGCTCGACGATGACGAACTCCTCCGTCGGGCTGGGGTAACCGACGACGACCTTCATCATGAACCGGTCGACCTGCGCCTCGGGCAGCGGATACGTGCCCTCGGACTCGATCGGGTTCTGGGTGGCCATCACCAGGAACGGCCGCGGGATGTGGTGCGTCTCCCGGCCGATGGTCACCTGCTGCTCCTGCATGACCTCCAGCAGCGCGCTCTGCACCTTCGCCGGGGCCCGGTTGATCTCATCGGCCAGCAGCAGGTTGGTGAAGACCGGCCCGAGCGACACCTGGAACTCGCCGCTGAGCTGGTGGTAGACGCGGGTGCCGACGATGTCGGCCGGCACCAGGTCGGGCGTGAACTGGACGCGGTGGAACTGCCCGCCGATGGCCGCGGCGAGGGCCTTCACGGCCAGGGTCTTCGCCAGGCCCGGGACGCCCTCGACGAGGATGTGCCCGCGGGACAGCAGCGCGACCATGAGCCGTTCCAGCAGCGCGTCCTGGCCGACGATGGTCTTCTTGACCTCGTACAGGACCTGTTCGACGGCGCCCGTGATGCCATTTTCGGATGGTGTGTCCACGTATCGTCCTTACGTCTGCGAGCGGGTGTTCACTGCTGTGGTGCCTGGTCTCCGCCGCCCGCGCCGAGGGCGGCACCGATCGGGACGGCGAAGCCCACCCCGACGAACGTGCCGGCGGACGTCGGGTTGGCCAGGGCCACGACGATCGCGATCGTCTCGCCCTTGGCGTTGACGAGCGGCCCGCCGGAGCTGCCGGGGTTCACCGCTGCGTCGAACTGGATGAGGCCGGTGAGCTTGGTGCCGTCGGGGTTCGTCGCGGTGCGGTCCAGGCCGGAGATGACGCCGGCGGTCGCGCTGCTGGTCAGGCCGAGCTGGTTGCCGACGGCGACCACGGTGTTGCCGACGGCGAGCCGGCCGGAGTTGCCCAAGACGGCGGGCACGAGCACGTCGGGCAGGGACTCGGGGGCCAGCGCGGCGATGTCCATCGCCGGGTCGGCCTGGGCGACCTTCGCCGTGGCCTGGGTGCCGTCGGCGAACACGACCCGGATGCCGCCGGCGCCCGCGATCACGTGGTTGGCGGTCAGGATGATCCCTTCGGCGCTGGCGACCACGCCGGTGCCGGTCGCGGCGACCTTGTCGCCGTCGAGGGCCTGGATCGTGACGACCGACGGCGCCACCGACGCGTAGATCTGCGCGATTGTCGGCGGTCCCGACGCGGACGGCGACGGCGATGCCGACGGCCGCGCGGCGGCGGGATCGGAGCCGCTGGAGCCGGCCTGGAAGGCGATGAACGCGGTCAGCACCAGGGCGAGGACCACCGCGATGCCGAGCAGCACGCCGCGCCGGGGCGCCGGCCACTGCGGCAGCTTGGGCCATTGACGCGGCGGCCGGGTCTGGCCGTCGCCGTGAGCCAGCACGTCGCCTTGGGGTTCGAACTCGACCTGCAGGTCGCGTGGTGCCTCCGGGGGCCTCCCGATCGGGCGCATGACCTCAACGTAACCGCGATTTCTGGGAATCACCTTCGAACTTTCTGCCAAAAGCGGTCTGGTACCGCGGTACCACTCCCCTGGCCGGAGATCGGACCGAGGTACCACGGAATACCCCGGTCGCGTGCCTAGCGTTCAAGGCACACGGTTCTTCAAGCACTTGGGGGCGTTGATGATCGAAGCGCGGCGGTTGACGAAACGGTACGGCGACAAGACGGCCGTGGCCGGCGTGGACTTCACGGTCCGGCCCGGCGCGGTGACGGGGTTCCTGGGGCCGAACGGCGCCGGCAAGTCCACCACGATGCGGATGATCGTCGGCCTGGACGCACCGACGTCCGGTTCGGTGACGGTCAACGGCCGCCGGTACGCCCAGCACACCGCGCCCCTGCGCGAAGTCGGCGCGCTGCTGGAGGCCCGCTCGATCCACCCGGGCCGGTCCGCGTTCGACCACCTGATGGTCCTCGCCCACACGCACGGCATCTCCCGCGCCCGGGTGTCGGAGGTGATCGAGCTGACCGGCCTGCAGCCGGTGGCCCGCAAGCGGGCCGGCGCGTTCTCCCTCGGCATGGGCCAGCGGCTCGGCATCGCGGCGGCACTGCTCGGCGACCCGCAGACGATCATGCTCGACGAGCCCGTGAACGGCCTGGACCCCGAGGGTGTCCTGTGGATCCGGCAGCTGCTGACCGGGCTGGCCGCCGAGGGACGCACCGTCTTCCTCTCCTCGCACCTGATGAGCGAGATGGCCCTCGTCGCGGACCACCTCATCATCGTCGGCCGCGGCCGGGTCCTCGCCGACACCACCGTGCAGGACCTCGTCCGCGACGCCGGCGGCGACACCGTCGTCGTCGCCAGCGCCGACCCGGGGCGCCTGCGCCAGGTCCTGGCCGGGCCCGGCGTCGGCATCACCGGCCGGCCCGGGTCGGAGCAGTTGCAGGTGACCGGGCTGCCGGCCCGCGAGATCGGGATCAGGGCCGCCGCGCACGGCATCGCCCTCTACGAGCTCACCGGCAAGGCGGTCTCCCTCGAGGAGGCCTTCATGGAACTGACCAAGGACGCCGTCGAGTACCACACCTCTGTGAGGGCAGCATGACCATCACCGAAACCCGGCCTGCGCAGCCGAGGACCGTCCCGGCCGGGCTCAAGGTCACCGGCCGGCGGGTCGCCCGCGCCGAGTGGGCGAAGCTGTGGTCGCTGCGCTCGACCTGGATCACCCTCGGGATCGCGCTGCTGCTCCTGCTCGCGATCGGCACGATCGCCACGCTGCAGTTCAAGTCCAGCACCGCCTCCGGCAAGCCGCTCGACGACGACCTGGCCGGCGCGACCGCGCACAGCCTCGCCATCTTCGGGGTGCCGTTCGCGCTGATCGCGCTCGGCGTCCTCGGCGTCCTGACGACCTCCGGCGAGTACACCACCGGCATGATCCGCTCCACGCTCGCGGCCGTCCCGCGCCGGCTGCCGGTGCTGTGGGCCAAGGCCGCCGTGTACGGCGCGGTCGCCTTCGCCGTCGGCGTCACCGGCGTGTTCATCACCTTCGCGATCAGCAGCGGCATCCTGTCCGGCACCGACGCCGGGATGAGCTTCTCCGACGACGGCGTCGTGGCGAGCCTGTTCGGCGTCGGGCTGTACCTGGGCCTGGTCGGGGTCATCGGGGTCGCGCTCGGCGCGCTGCTGCGCTCCTCCGCCGGCGGGATCTCCGCGCTGGTCGGCGCGTTCCTGCTGGTGCCGGGCCTGATGTCGCTGCTGCCGAGGGCGTGGCGGACCGAGGTCACGCCGTACCTGCCGGGCAATGCCGGCGAGTCGATCTTCGCGCTGCACCACCCGGCGGGCACGCTGTCGGCGGGCGCCGGGCTGCTGGTCCTGCTCGGCTGGACGGCGCTCGCGCTCGGCGGTGCGGCGTACCGCCTCAAGCGCGCCGACGCCTGATCAACCGGGGCGTTTTTGTCAGTGGGTATCGGGAGAATGGACCCGTGAGCATCCAGGACGTCGGGCACCCGTGGGCGACCACGGTGCTGCGCCTCACCCACCGCGTGCGGCAGTGGGACGCGCGGCACCGCTGGGTGCTGGACGCCGGCGGCGTGCTGCTGCTCTTCCTGGCGTTCGGCGCCCCCGACATCGGCGACCGCCAGGACGGCGACGGCCCTCCGATCTCGTGGACCGATCTCCCCGCGCCGCAGATGCTGCTGCTGCAGGCCGCGCTGCTGCTGCCGCTGTACTGGCGGCGCCGGTCCCCGGTCCTCGCGTTCCATGCCGTGCTGGCGGTCTTCATCGTCCAGTGGGCCGCGGGGATCATGTTCCGGGCCGACGTCGCGGTGCTGGTCGCGTTGTACAACCTCGTGCTGCACGGCTCGCTGCGCCGCCTGCCGTGGGCCGCGCCGATCCTGCTCGTGGCCTACGTGCTGGTCGTGGTCCGGCTGGCGGACGCGATCGGGACCTGGGACGCCATGTTCGGCCTCGCCGTCTTCGGCACCGCCGCCGTCGCCCTGGGTCTCGCGATCCGGCTGCGCCGCGCGCAGCTGGCCACGCTGCGGGAGCGGGCCGTGCAGCTGGAGATCGAGCGCGATCAGCGCAGCCGGCTCGCCGCGGCCACCGAGCGCACCCGCGTCGCGCGCGAGATGCACGACATCGTCGGGCACAGCCTGTCGGTCATCGTCACGCTCGCCGACGGCGGTGCGTATGCCGCCGACACCGCGCCCGCACGCAGCAAGGAGGCGCTGCAGCTGATCGGCGACACCGGCCGCCGGTCCCTCGCCGAGCTGCGCCGCATGCTCGGCGTGCTGCGGGAGCAGGCCGACGAGCCCGACCTGAGCCCGCAGCCCGGCCTGGCCGACCTCGATCCGCTGTGCCAGCAGGTCCGGGCCGCCGGGCCCCGGGTCGAATACCGCAGCAGCGGAAACCTCGACGCGCTCGACACCGGCGTCCAGCTGGCCGCCTACCGGATCGTGCAGGAGGCGCTCACCAACACGCTCAAGCACGCCGGGACGGACACCTCGGTGCGCCTGGACCTGCGGGTCGACGGCGACCGGCTGCGGATCACCGTCCGCGACAACGGCACGCTCCAGACGGACCACGAGCCCGGCCACGGCCTGATCGGGATGCGGGAGCGCGCCGCGATGTATGGCGGGACCGTGACCGCCGGGCCCTCTCCGGGGGGAGGATGGAGCGTCGAGGCCGACCTGGACCTGCGCCCAGCCGTGGAGAGCGACGACCCATGATCACCGTGCTCATCGTGGACGACCAGCCACTGCAGCGGCTGGGCTTCCGCATGCTGCTGGAGAGCAACCCGGACACCGACGTCGTCGGCGAGGCCGGCAACGGCGCCGAGGCGGTGCGCCGCACCACCGACCTGCGTCCCGACGTGGTGCTGATGGACGTGCGAATGCCCGGCATGGACGGCATCGAGGCGACCCGGCGGATCGTGGAGGCCGGCGGGCGCTCCCGCATCCTCATGCTCACCACGTTCGACCTCGACGAATACGCGCACGCGGCGCTGCGGGCCGGCGCCAGCGGCTTCCTGCTCAAGGATGCCCACCCGGAGGAGCTCCTGGCCGGCATCCGCGCGGTCGCCGCGGGTGACGCGGTCATCGCGCCCGCGCTCACCCGCCGGCTCCTCGACGCGTTCGCGCCCCACCTCGGCGGCTCCCCGGCCGGGCCCGATCCGCGCCTGGCGGCACTCACCGAGCGCGAGCGGGAGATCCTCGTCGCCATCGGGCACGGCTGGACCAACGGGGAGATCGCGGAGCGGCTCGTGCTGTCCGAGTCGACGGTCAAGACGCACGTCGGGCGGGTCCTGGCGAAGGTCGGCGCCCGCGACCGGATCCAGGCCGTCATCTTCGCCTACGACCTCGGTCTGACCCGCCCGCGCTGACCTGTCCTTCCTGGCATGTCCTTTTCCCATACCTCCTGTTCGTTCCATGGTTGAGGGGCCACCCCGGCCCCGCGGAAGGAGCGGTCCGATGCCGCAGTATCTCGCCCTGACGTACACCGCCGATGTCGACTGGTGGGCGCCCGAGCAGGCCGCCGAGCTCGCCGAGTATCGCCGGTTCGCGGTCGACCACGCCGGCAGCCTCCGCGCCAGCGCCGTGCTGCACCCCACCGCCACCGCCACGGTGGTCCGGGTCGAGGGCGCCCGCGGCGGCCGCGTCGTCACGACCGACGGCCCCTACGCCGAGACCAAGGAGGCCCTGACCGGTTACTACCTGATCGAGGCCGCCGACCTGGACGAGGCGGTCGCGGTCGCCGCCGAGATCCCGGCGGCGTGGGGCGGGGCCGTCGAGGTCCGCCCGGTCATCGTGGCCAAGTGACGGTTGAGGCGGTCGCCGAGACGGTCCGGGTCGAGGGGGCGCGGATCCTCGCGACCCTGATCCGGACCGTCGGCGACGTGCAGATCGCGGAGGACGCCGTCCAGGAAGCGGTCGTCGCGGCGCTCGCCGCCTGGCCGGTGTCCGGTGTGCCGCCGCAACCGCGCGCCTGGCTCACCGTCACCGCCCGGCGCAAGGCCATCGACATCCTGCGCCGCGAGCAGGCCCGCCGCGGCAAGGAAGAGGAGGGCGGCCGGATGATCGACCTGGCCCGGTCGGACCTGCCGTCCGACGCCGTCGTGCACGACGATCTGCTGCGCCTCATCTTCACCTGCTGCCACCCGACCCTGTCCCCGCCGACCCAGGTCGCCCTCGCGCTGCGCACCCTGTGCGGCCTGTCCCCCGCGCAGATCGCCGGCGTCCTGCTCACCACGGAGGCCGCCACCGAGAAGCGCCTCACCAGGGCCAGGCAGAAGATCGCGGCGGCGCGCATCCCGTACCGGGTGCCGCCGCCGGACGAGTTCCCCGACCGGCTGCCGGCCGTCTGCGCCGTCATCCACAGCCTCTACACCGCCGGCCACGCCCCGGTCGACGGCGGCTCGGCCGTCGACGTCGACGCGTGCGCCGAAGCGGTCCGGCTCGCCGAGCTCCTGCACACCCTGCTCCCGGACCAGCCGACCCCGGCCGGCGTCCTGGCGCTGCTGCTGCTCACCGAGGCCCGCCGCCCGGCCCGTCTGTCGGCCTCCGGCGACGTGGTCACCCTCGACCGCCAGGACCGCAGCCGCTGGTCCGGCGCGACGATCGCCCGTGGGATCGCGCTGCTCAACGCCTCCCTGCACGCCTCGTCCCGGCGCGCGGACGCGTATCAGCTGCAGGCCGCCATCGCCGCGGAGCACGCCCGTGCCGCCTCCTACGACGGCACCGACTGGCCGGAGATCGTCCGGCTGTATGACCTGCTCGTGTCCGTCGCCCCGAGCCCGGCGGTCGGCCTGGCCCGTGCCGTCGCGGTGGCGGAGGCAGACGGCACCGACGCCGGTCTCGCGCTGCTCGCCGACCTGCCGCCGTCGCCACGCTGGCACGCGGTCCGGGGCGACCTGCTCGCCCGCGCCGGCCGCTACGCCGACGCCGTCGCGGCGCTCACCGCGTCGCTCGACGGCCCGGCCACCGACCCGGAGCGCCGCCACCGCGCGCGACGCCTCGCCGAGCTGAGGGAGCTGGTCTGACATGTTCGACTTCGCGCCCCTGCTGGACCTGTTCCCGGACGACGAGGAGGGCCGGATGCTGCACTCCCCGGGCCTGCGGACGGGCGGCCGGTTCTACGCCTTCACCTCGGGCGACGACGTGATCGTGAAGCTTCCGGCGGCGCGGGTGGCCGAGCTGATCGCCTCCGGGGCGGGCCTGCCGTGCTCCCCGCGGCCCGGCCGGCCGATGCGCGAGTGGGTCCGGGTCCCGGCGCAGGACTGCCTGCCGCTGATCCTGGAGGCCCGGGCCTTCGTCACGCGGGCGTGAGGTTCCGCAGCAGCGGGACTCCCTGGCCGGTGGTCCTGAAGGCCCGGCCTTGTCACGCGGGCGTGAGGCTCCGCAGCGGCGGGACTCCCTGGCCGGTGGTCCTGGACCGCGCCTTCGTCACGCGGGCGTGAGGCTCCGCAGCAGCGGCAGGCTCTTGCTGATGATGCCGGACACCCCCACCGCGCGGGCCTGCGCCAGCTCGGCGTCGGTGTCCACCGACCACGCCATGATGAGGTCCGTGTGCCGGTGCAGCTCGGCGACGACGGCCGCGGTGAGCAGGCTCAGCCGGATGGACAGCCCGTCGACCCGCCGGCGCTTGACCAGCTGCCGCACCTGCTCGAGCTGCCGCCGGCTGCCCGCCGAGTAGACCCTCCGGATGTGCGGCTGGTCCTCGAACGCGTCGAGCATCCCCCAGTCGCGCGTGCACACGGTCACCGGCACGCCCGGCGCCGCCTCCCGCAGCACCTCCGCCGTCCGCGGCGCGACGGCCCGCCACGGCCCCTTGAGGTCGAGCATCAGCCGCGAGTCCCCGGCCGCCGTGGTGAGGATCTCCGCCAGCAGCGGCACCGGCACGTCCCGCCGCCGGGTGACGTCGCGCCACGGCTCCCACAGCAGCCGCCGCCCGAGCGCCTTCGCATGTCGCATCTCCAGCGCGCCCCGGTACAGCCTGACATCGGCCTCGACCAGGTCGACGCCGGCGTCAAGCGCGTCCCTCAGGTCCGCCAGCGTATTGCCCGCACGGTGCGCGATCCGGATCACGCAGTCACGATAGCTGCTCAGATACTTCACCCGGGCGAATCATTCCTCCCGTGAACCTGTTGCCGCGGCGGCCGCGCTGCGCGGCTGCGGGAGCGGGGTGCGGGGCAGGAGGACGGCCAGGATCAGGCCGATCACCGCCACGGTGACCAGGACCACCAATGACGCGGCGTACGGGCGGCCACCCGGATGGGTGGCGGACACGATCACCGAGCCGGCCAGGGCGGTGCCGAGGGACGAGCCGAGGTTGGACACGGCGCGGGACAGGCCGGAGATGTCGCTCTGGTCGCGGTCGGGGAATGCGGACTGCACCAGGTTCACCGAGGCGGTCAGCATGGTGCCGAGGCCCAGGCCGGCGAGCAGCAGGCCCGGCACGGTGCGCGCGACGCCGGGTCCACCCTGCACCAGGGCGAGCAGCAGGGCCATGCCGGTGACGGTCATGACGAAGCCGGCGACGATCAGGGTGCGCTGGCTGCGGCGGCGGGCGAAGCGTTCCGCGGCGGCCGAGGAGGCGAGGATGCCGGCGGTGGCGGGGGTGAGCACGATCCCGGTCATGACGGCGTCGTAGCCGCGGGCGTCCTGCAGGTAGACGGCGGTGACGAAGAACGTGCCCTGCATGACCAGCCACTGGACCGCCTGCGTGCCGAGGCCCAGGTTCGCCGCCCGGTTGCCGAACAGGCGCAGGTGCAGCAGCGGCTCGCGGCCGCGGCGTTCGGTGCGGCGCAGGTGCAGTGCGAAGGCGGCCAGCATCAGCGCGCCCAGGGCGAGCGAGAGCCAGACCGGGGAGATGCCGCCCTGTTCGATGACGACGTGCCCGGCGACGGCGAAGTCGGTCCGGGCGGCGCCCCAGCCGTAGGTGGTGGACTGCAGCACGCCGAGCACGACGAGCAGCAGACCGGCGGCGGACAGCAGGGCGCCGATCACGTCGAAGCGCGGGGACGGGCCGGTGCGGGCGGGGTCGGGCAGGCGGCGGACCAGCACGACGATCCACGCGATGACGAGCACCTGCAGCAGGAACGACGCCCGCCAACTGAGCAGACTGGTGATCACCCCGCCGATGAGCGGGCCGGTGGCGGCGCCGAGCGCGCCGGCACCGCTGACGATGCCGAAGTATTTCGCGCGGGTGGCCAGGTCCGGGGACATCACCGTGACGAGGATGTAGATCGGCGGGATCATGAGCGCCGAGCCGACGCCCTCCAGCAGCGCGTTGCCGAGAATCATGACGCCGAGGCCGGGTGCGACCGCGGCGAGCAGCGCGCCGGCGCCGTACAGCACCAGCCCGGCCACCAGGCACCGCTTGCGCCCCCACACGTCGGTGAGCTTGCTGCCCGGGATCATCAGGGCCGCCATGGTCAGCGTGAACAGCGTGATGGCCGTCTGTACGCCGAAGACCGTGGTGCCCAGGTCGTGGGCCATGGGCGCGATGGCGACGTTCATCGCCGTGCCGGCATAGCTGCAGATGAACTGGGCCAGGGCGAGGGGCAGGATCATCGCCCGCGCAACGTCCGGCGGCTGGCGGGTCGGCACCTGTCGATCGTCGGCCGCCCCGGCGGGGCGCCGCATCATCCCCGATGCATGAGTCCTCATCACTGACCGCTGAACGACGACATGGTAGGTTGTTCGAACATATGTTCGAACAACCTACGCGGGTGTAGGTCGCTGGTGCTTGGGAAGGTTGGTGCCGATGCCACTCGAACGCCTCACCGACATCGTCCGCGCGCTGCTGCGGCGCCCTGCCCGCGGGGACGGCTTCGCGGTGCGCCTCGACTGGCCCGGCTACGGGCCGGTGCTGGTGTGCCACGACCTCACCCAGTTCACGCCCAGCCTCGAGCGGGCCCTGAAACGGGTCGCCGGCACCGAGCGGTACTGGGCCCGTAGCCCGCTGCGGCCGCTCGCCGTCACCGTCGTGCCGATCGACTACGCGACCTACCTGGCGCACCCGCGCGAGTGCGCCTCCACCTCCTGCCCCACGACCGCCGCGCTGCTCGGGCTGGGTCCGCACGCCGTGCTCTCGGCACAGGACCGCGAGGGCGGCACCACCCTCGGGTGAGCGGATCCGCCGCCGTCGGGCCCGCCACCGGGATACGCTCACCAGGCCGATGATCATCGGGTCGGGACCGAGTGAGGACGCCTGATGCGCACCCGTCGAACCGTCCTGCTCGGCCTCGCCGCCGGCGCTCTGACGCTCGCGGGCGGCCGGCCGGTGGCGAAGGCCCACGCAGCGGACGCCACGGACGCGACCGGGCCGGCGTACGCGGCGATCCGGATCGTCCGGGCCGCGGCCGGGACGCCGGAGCGGCCCGAGATCACCGTGCCGGCCGGCTACTCGCTGCTGCCCGGGCCGCGGTACGAGGTGGCCAGCCGCGCCGAGTTCACCGCGTTCGTGCAGGGGCCGGTGAGCGCCGCCGTCCCGGTGCTCGTGCGCTGGCCCGGGCAGGCGGTCCGGGCCGTGATCGCCGGTGACCGCCGGCTGCCGCTGACCGATCCGGACGGCGCCGCGGGCACGGTCGCGGTCGACCTGCCGGTCACGGGTGCCTCGCCGGACGCGGAGTCCCCGACGATCCAGGTGTGGAGCCGGCTGTCCGACGCCGGCAGCGGGATCCTCTGGCTCGCCGCCCACAACCACCCGGACCGCGCGGCCGGTTACTGGGCGACCCGGGCCTGGCCGGCCGGCGAGGTGCACGCCGTGGTGTCCTACCTGGCGGCCTGCGACGCCATCCTGCGCGACTCGGGGGCCGCCGCCGAGGCGCGCCGGCGCGGGCACTTCTTCGCCCTGGAGGGCTTCGAGACGAACAACATGCTGCACCAGGACAACCCGCCGCACTGGCACCTGTCGTACTACCCCGGCCCGACGACCCGGGCCACCCCGGCGACGGTGCCGCACTTCTGGGTCGACGAGCGGGGCCGCACGTTCTACAACGGCCAGGACGTCACCGGGCAGGGCCGGTCCAGGTTCTCCGCGGGTCAACCGGCGCCGATCCGCGACGGCGCCGGCACCCTCGTCCTGACCACGGTCATCCGGGCCGACGGCGGGCTCGACGTGATCCCGCCGTACGGCCCGGCGTACAGCATCATCTCGGCGACCGGCGACTACACCGGCCCGGTCGAGGTCCTGCGGGGCGGCGCGAGCTGGCGCATCATCACCACCGACGACCTCGTCCGCGACGGCATCCTGCGCATCGAGAGCGGCGGCGCGACCGTGGAGCACCGGTACGACCCCCTGACCGGCGCCGGGCTCAGCAGTGCCAGATCAGCAGCCGCCGGTCAGTGGACCCCGTCGCACCAGTGATGATCCGGCCGTCATCGCTGATCGACGTGGCCGAGGCGCCCGGGCCGTCGGGCGGCAGCAGCAGGCCCGGGGGCAGCGGGAGCAGCTCCACGGCGCCGTCCGCGGTGATCCTTGTCGGCTGGTTGTAGTCGCCGCCGGTGGTGATCGCCGCGCCGTCGACGGTGCCGTCGGTGGGGTCGTCCGGCGCGCCGGCGAGGATCGTCACCGCGCCGGTCCGCACGTCCCAGCGCACCGCCACGTTGCGGTTCTGGCCGGTGACGTAGGCGTAGCCGTACGCGTGGAAGCCCCGCAGCGCCGTCGCGGCGCCGCGCTCGTGCCCCGGCGGCGGTGCCAGCAGGCTTGCCGCCCCGCCCGGGGACCAGCGGGTGGCCGCGCCGCGGACGACGCCGACCACGGTGCCGTCGTCGGCCACCCCGACCGCCTGCGAGCCGCCGGTGCCGACCTCACCGAACCCGGCCGGCATGGACAGGGCCTGCACGGTGCCGGGCCGGTCCGCCGGCCACAGGACCGGCACGGTGTCGTCGCCGGCGTCGCCCATCGCGGCGCCGACCACGTCACCCCGGGCGTTCACCGCCGTCGGGAACGTGTACGGGTACCCGGCGAGCTTCGCCAGCGTCGTCTTCGTGCCGTCCCGGTACTGCCACGCCAGCTGGTGGCTCGCCTGGTCGACGTCGTCGTACCCGATGATGAGCCCGGCGTCGTTGACGGCGATGACCTGCCCGGTCGCGCCGGCATAGGGCACGGCACGGCCGCCCTCGAAGCGGACTGCGGTGCCGCCGACCGTGCCGACGACGGTCCGCCCGGCGGGGTCCACGGCGATCATCCCGGCCGGACCCATTGCCTGGATGGTCTCGACGGTACAGGCGGCGTACGGCACCCGCGGCGGCCGCTCGGCCTGCACCCCGCGGTCGCCGCCGGGTGACGCGACGCCGGACACGACCGCGGTGCCGCCGGCGACGACCAGGACGGTCGCCGCGCCGGCGAGGGCGGTGCCGCGCCGGGCCTGCCGGCGCCCGGTCGCGATGGCCAGCCCGATGTCCGCGGTCGTCGGTGGCACGTCGACGGCCAGCATCAGGTCACGGAGGTGCTCGTCCTCGTTCATGTCAACGCATTCCAATCGTCTTGGGGTAATCGACGTGCTGAAGGAGCTCGGTCCGCAGCACGGCGAGGCCCCTGGAGGACTGGCTCTTGACGGTGCCCACGGAGCAGCCGAGCGCCTCGGCGACCTCCTCGACCGGCCGGTCGAGCAGGAACCGCAGCACCAGCACCGCCCGCTGCCGCGGTGGCAGTTGCCGCAGCGCCGCGACCACGAGACCCCGGTCGTCGACCGCCGTGTACGGCTCCTCGACCCCCGCCGGTCCGTCCTCGCCGCGGGGCAGCAGCAGCACCCGCGACCAGAACCGCCGCTTCTCGTCGATGAACGTGCGCACGAGCATCCGGTGCACGTACGCGTCGACGTTGTCGGCCCGGCTGGCCCTGCCCCAGCTCCGGTACAACTTCGTGATGGTGACCTGCACGACGTCGTCGGCTCGGTCCTGGTCACCGCCGCACAGCAGGTATGCGGCGCGATGGAGCGCTGTCAGCCGCGCCGACACGTACGTCGTGTAGTCGGCTTCGCTGTCGCTGCGCATCCGGGCTCCTCCCTGTCGCCTTCCACCCATCCGACGGGGGCGGGGCCGGCACAGGTTGAGTGCGAAGTTCAGCCGTCGCGCAGGGCGTCCTCGACGCCGGTCTCGTGCTTGCCGAGGTAGACCGGGTCCCGGCCGGACACGACGTCGTAGACGACCTTGACGCAGGCGGGGTACTCGCGCCGGGCGTTGCTGCGCCACGGGCCCTTGAACCGGCTGACGCTGTCGTCGCCGACCCCGGTCGCGTCCAGGCCGATCCGGCGGCAGAGCATGACGGCGCGGGCGATGTGGTACGACTGCGTCACCACGATCACCTTGCTGACCCCGAAGATGCGCTTGGCGCGCGCGCACGAGTCGTACGTGTCGAAGCCGGCGTAGTCCCGCACGATCCTGCGGTCGGGCACGCCGTGGTCCATCAGCCAGGCGCGCATCGCGGTCGGCTCGTCGTAGTCGTGGTGCATGTTGTCGCCGGAGACCAGCAGCACCTTCACCTTGCCGGTTTCCAGGAGCCGGCGGGCCAGGTCCAGGCGGGCCTCCAGGAACGGCGACGGCGTGCCTCCCTCGTACACCTGCGCGCCGAGGACGAGCGCGACCGGCGCCGCGGGCACCGCCTGCTCGGTGTAGAGGTGACCGTCGGCGCCCGAGCGCACCCAGATCACGCTGCCGGCGACCAGCAGGACCACGCCGAGCACGCCAGCCACGGCGAGGATCGCGAGGCGGCGCACGAGCTTGCGCCGCCACCAGCGCTTCCGCGGCGCATCGGGCGCCTTGTCCTCGGGCGCCTTGTCCTCGGGCGTCTCGTCGGGCGCCTCCTTGTCGGGCGCCTCCTCATCGGGCATGGTCCGAGTCTGGTACCGGCCGTCAAGCCCCCGGTCTCAGCCGGTCCCGGCCGCGATCGGGCGCAGCGCCCGGCGGCGGACGTCGGTCCCCCGGTCCCAGACCAGTTCGTCGAAGCCCGGCCCGGCCCCGGTGACGCCCTCGGCCCGCAGCTCCCGCCGAGCGGCGGTGGCGGCGGACACCCGGTGCCGGAAGTCGTTGAAGACCTGCACCTCACCGTCCGGGGACTCGACCTCGGTGTAGTCCATGCCGCGGAACGCATACCGGCCCAGCTCGTGGACATCCGGCGCGTAGCTGCGCAGATCGTGCGCCGACGCGGCGAACATCAGCAGCCCGCCCACCCGGTCGATCTTCGGCTGCGGCCCCCGCACCGGCACGATCGGCGCGCGCTGGACGCCGGGCGGCCGCTCGTCCCACGGAACCCGTTGCGCCACAACGGGATCGAGCCCATGGGTCTGCCACCGGACGGTGCCGTCCGGCGCGCCCCGCAGCGGCAGCCGGCGCCGCAGCGCCTGCGCCGCCCGCACGCTCAGCGCGGTGAGGTCCGACGGCACGAGCACGATCGGGTCGCCCGGCCGGCCGTCGAACGGGTTCGGGCCGAGGTGCGGCCGGTCGATGAGGACCAGGGTGCCGGGGCGGCGCTGGTACGCCAGTCCCCACAGCAGCCTGCCCAGCAACCGCGCCCCGCGCCAGTCGCTGAGGATGTGCCACGTGTCGTGGTAGAAGTTGGTGCTGAACCGGCAGTCGGTGTCCGGCCGCAGCGTGATGACGGTGAACTCGCGCCCGTCACACCACACCGCCCTGCGGTGCAGCTTCACGCGGTCCCCGACATGACCGGCGCCCGCCGGCCGCTGACGACGATGCACCGTCCACCTCCGGCCCCCAGTGCAGCACCGGAGTCGTTGCCAGGCAACGGATTTACCCGCACCGCCCTACCGCGGCCCGGCCACGTCGGCGTCTTCGTCGGCGGTTTCAGCGGCGGCTTTCGGGGCCGCGGCGGTCCTGAAATGGTGGCTGAGGCGGCGGTACGGGCCGCTGCGCAGCGCGAGCACGCTGGCGACCAGGCCGATGACGCCGGTGAGCACGAAGACGAGTGCCAGGCCGCGGTCGGCGCCGGTGCCGAACCAGCCGCCGATCGCGCGGGCGCCCGCGCCGTCGGTCATGAACGGGATGAAGACGAACTGGGCGATCGGCGCGATCAGGAACGCGGTCAGCGGCGACGCGGCCTGCTCGACGCTCTGCGCGAAACCGAACACGCGGCCCTGCCGCTCGTACGGCACGACCTTCTGCAGAATGGTCTGCTCGGCGGCCTCGGCGTAGGGCACCAGCACCATGTAGATGAGCATGCCGGCGCCGAGCAGGACGATCGAGGAGCGCAGCGGGAACAGCACGGTGACGGTCCACAGCACGACGTTGACGAGGAGGAGCAGCCGGACGGGGTTGCTGCTCAGGCCGGTGCGGGCGACGCACAGGCCACCGACGATGAGGCCGGCGCTGAGCGCGCCCCACAGCAGACCCCACGTCTGCACGCTGACCAGGGACAACCCGTAGGCGTCCATGAGCGCCATGTACACGCCGCCGAGGAAGTTGTTGAACGTGGAGAACAGGATGAGTGCCGTCAGGCCCGGCACCTCCCGTACCACACCGATCGTGCCTCGAAGATCGACGTTGCGCTTCGGGGGTTCGTCCCCGGACGACGCCGCGGCCTGGACGGCGGCGGGGACCACGCGGACGAACGACAGGTGCACCACGGCGGCCGCCAGCACGGCGAGGGCCATGACCAGGACCCAGAACATGCCGCCGATGGCCACGAGGAAGCCGCTGATCACCGACGTGACCAGGAACGACACCCCCGAGGTCGTGCCGACCAGGCCGTTGGCCTTGTCCCTGGTCTCCTCCTCGATGAGGACGGTGACCAGGGTCGGCAGCGCGATGGTGCGGATGTTGCCGACGATGACGCCGAACATGAGCAGCACGATCAGCGCCCACAGCGGCACGCTCGCCGGATCCGTGAACTCCTCCCGCGGCGTGATCTGGTAGACGCCGAACGCGGCCGCGTACAGCAGGAACGACGCGATCGCGGACACCTGCATCATCGTGGTCTTCGAGTGGTGGTCGACGAGGCTGCCGAACCAGATCCCGGTCACGGCCGTCATCACCAGGAAGATGCCCGACACGACGCCGGTCGCGAACACGGAGCGGGTCTCCAGGTACACGTAGAACGTGATCGCGAACCAGACCGTGTAGTTGACGACCGACACCAGCAGCGTGTTGATCAGCAGCTGGTGGAAGGTCCTGCGATCCCCCTTGATGACGGCCATGCTGGTGATCGTATGACCTCAACCGCGCTGGAGGTCCAGCTACCGCTGTTCGCCGGGTACCCCGTAGCATGCGCCGATGCAGATCAGCATGTGGGTGCCGTACGACGAGGCCCGGCTGCGCCGCACGATCACGCTCGTGATGCGGCCGCAGATCCGGATTGTGCGCGTCCTGGGCGGGGTCATCGTCGCGTTGGGCCTGTTCCTGCTCGCGTTCAGTGACTCGGTGCTGTTCGGCGCCCTGTTCACCGTCCTCGGCGTGCTGTTCATGACCGCCCTCGGGCCGTTCACGGCCGCCCGCGCGGTGAGCATGCAGTCGCGGGTCATCAAGGACGGCTTCCAGATGACGATCACCGAGGAGTGGCTGACCGTCGTCTACCCCCTCGCCGAGTCCCGGTTCCGGTGGGCCGGCATCGACAACATCGTCGAGACCCCGGAGGCCTGGTACCTGATGGCCGGCCGGGCGCAGTCGTTCACGATCCCGAAGGACGCGATGACCGACGAGCAGCGGGCCGAGTTCGCGACGTTCCTGACCGCCGAACGCGAGCGGCAGGCGGGGCGGGCGTTCCTGAACTGAGGTTTCAGCAGGGGCGGGCGTAGTCGTACGGGAGGGCCTGCAGCCGCTCGACCGGGATCTCGCCGAGGATGAGGTACTTCTCGACGCCGTCGGGCACGATGTCGTCGGGGTCCATGAGCGCGAAGTACGGGTCGACGCCGCCGTTCGCCGCCATGTACGGGCGCGGGTCCTCGGCGTAGGTGACGAGCGCGCCGGCCTTGTCGGTCATGATCAGGCCGTACTCCTGCATGGCCCGGGCGATCGTGCGGGCGGCCGGGCTGCGCAGCACGCTGACGTCGAACGCCGGGTCGAGCCGGAAGCGCTGGCCCTCGCAGGCGATGTCGGCGCCCTCGGTGTTGCCGTCGTTGCGGGTCGCCGGCCACGAGTTGCAGTCCTTGCGGGTGCGGACGGTGGCGATGTTGACCGCGTGGTCGATCCGGCCCCGGCGCAGTTCGTCGATGCGGATGGTGAACGCGCCCATCGGCAGGCCGGTCGCGGTCGCGCCGAGCGGGTTGGTGAAGATGCCGGGGTTGCGGGAGTAGTGCTCGATCTTCCCGCCCCAGCACGCCGACCAGTGCCCGGCGGCGTCCTTCTCGGCGCGCCAGAAGTCCCAGTACGTGTCGGTCGCCGGCTGGTAGATGGTGATCTGGGCGTCGGTGCCCTTCGACACGATCAGGTCCGCCGGGGTCGGCACGGCGGCGAGGCTGTCCGCGATCACGGGCGCCAGCTCCGGCAGGTTGAGACAGTCCGAGAACGTCCACCGCTGCGTCGGGGTGTTCCGGCCGACGGTGAAGATGGGGGTGGAGTACTCGTCGGTGTTCACCGCCCACGAGCCGTAGTTGTTCACCTTGTCGAGGCGGATGTTCTCCACGACGGCGGCGGAGTTGGCCGCGAGGGGCACGTGCCGTGGCAGCTTGGTGTTCCAGGGGCCCTGCCGCGAGAACCCGTTGGTCGGCCGGGTGTGCGCCTGCGCCGGCTCGGCCATGACCACCGCCGCCGGCACGAGCGCCAGCATCACCAGTACCCGTGTGAACATGCACGGCAGCGTAGAGTGACGCGACTCCGACGCGGCGCGTCCGGGCATCGCGCAGCGTTGCGACCTGGTGGCACCGGGTGAAACTTACAACCGGGTCTCGAGCCAGGCGAGGGCGCCGCGGCCGAGGTGGAGCTTGGCTTCGATGATCGGCGTTGCGCCGGCCGCCAGCCCACCGGCGAGCAGGAAACCCGCGTGGGCGGCCAGGACCTCGGTGACGGCGCCGTCGGTGGGCACGTACGGCTCGGGGTCGACTCCGGCGGCGGCGACGCTGGACAGGAACGTGACCAGGTCGATGACCGGTGCGCCGAGGCGGGCGTGCGGCCAGTCGACGAACACCACCCGTTGCGCGGTCAGCAGGATGTTGTGGGGGTACAGGTCGCCGTGCACCAGTGAGTTCCCGCGGGCGGCTTCGATGCCGTCGCGCTCCAGCTCGACGAGGCGCGGCAGGTCCTCGGCCGCCCACGGCGCGTGCCGCCGCAGCCCGGCCACGCGGGCCGGGTCCGCGGCGAGGTCGGCCCAGCCGCCGAGGCGGGGATGCTCGGCCGGCAGTCTGATGGGCGACGGGATCGCCAGGTTCGCGGCGGCCTCCACGACCCGCCGGATGTCGGCGGGCGTCGGGCCCGGGGCGGCACCATCGACGTCCTCGAAGGCGAGCACGCACCAGCGGCCGTCGTCGTGCCCACCCAGCCAACGCGGCGCCGGCACGCTCTCCGGCAGCGCGGCGCCGACGTTCGCCTCGGTCCGGTAGGCGTCGACCTCGTGCGGCCACGTGCCGGCGTCGATCGCCTTCACGAAGCGGCGCTCGCCGTCGGCGCGGGTGAGCCGCGAGGCGAAGCCGGGCGAGAAGCCGCCGGGGCAGTTCTCCGCATGGACGACGGGTCCGCCGATGAGCTCCTCGACGGCACGGCGGACCTCGGCGGGCAGGTCCTTCCACGTGGGTCTCATGCGCTGCAGTCCTCTCAGGGTTGCGTCTGCGGTCCTCGCGGTTGCCTCTGCGGTCCTCGCGGTTGCCTCCGCGGTCCTCGCGGGTTGCTGATGCGTGCGATTCGCACGTAATATCTGTGCGATGCACACGGAGTTGGGTGGCGGGCCGGCGCTGTTCCGGCTGGTGCGGTTCTGGTCGCGACGATGGGCGGCGGGGATCACCCAGGACGAAGGCGGAGAGGTCGCGCACATCCAGGTCCTGGAGGCGATCGACGCCTCCGGCCGGCCCGCACAGATCGGCGCGGTCGCGGTGGAGCTCGGGCTGGACCGGTCCAACGCCAGCCGGATGCTCGCCGCCTCGGTCGCCGCGGGCCTCGTCACGAAGACGGTGTCGGCGCAGGATGCGCGGCGCACCGACCTGGACCTTACCCCGGCCGGCTCAGATCTGCTCGCCGCCGCGCGGGCGTGGCAGGAGCAGACGTTCGCGCGCATGGTCGCGGACTGGCCGGCCCGCGACGCCCGCCGCTTCGCCGCCTATCTCGTGCGACTCGCCGCCTCCGAAGGGACCTCACCGTGATCGTCCTCAACCACACCATCGTCCCGGTCGGCGACCGCCACCGTGGTGCGCGGCTGCTCGCCGGGCTGCTCGGCCTCGAAGTGGGCGCTCCGGCCGGTCCCTTCACGCCGGTACAGGTCAACGCCGACCTCACCCTCGACTTCGACGACCGCTCCGGCGCGCGACCGGGCCACTACGCGTTCCTCGTCGACGACGGTGTCTTCGACGCCGCGCTCGCGTTCGCCGCACAGTCCGGCCTGCAGTGGGGCTCGGCGCCGCGCCTGGTCGACCACCAGATCAACCACCTCGGCGGCGGCCGCGGCGTCTACATCCTCGACCCGGACGGCATCGCCTACGAGTTCTTCACCGCAGTGCCGTAGTCCACCCGGCCCTTACGCCCGTGCCGGCCTGCCCCTCACGTCCGTGCCGCACCGCGCCGCGCCCGTACCTCCGTGCCAGCACGCCCTACCTCCGTCCCGGACAGGGCCGTGCTCGTACGCCCGTGCCGGCACGCCCCTCACGTCCGTGCCGCACCGCGCCGTGCCCGTACCTCCGTGCCGGCACGCCCTTACCTCCGTCCCGGACAACGCCGTGCCCGTACGCCCGTGCCGGCCTGTGGAAGGGCACGTTCGAGGCCGGCAACGCACGGCCGCCGTCTGCCGGGCGACCTTCACGAGGCCCGTTCGTCCGGCTAAGCGACGGTCACGAGGCCCGTCTCGTACGCGACGATGACCAGCTGCGCGCGGTCCCTCACCTCCAGCTTCGCCAGCAGCCGGCTGACGTGCGTCTTGACGGTGGCAAGGCTCAAATTCAGCTGCCCGGCGATCTCCACATTGGACGACCCCCGCGCGATCAGCGTCAGGACCTCCCGCTCCCGTCCGGTGATCCCGTCGAGCCGCCGATGCAGCGGCGCCGCCGCCGCGGGCCGCCGCGCGAACTCGCCGATCAGCCGCCGCGTCACCGACGGGGCGAGCAGCCCGTCCCCTGCGGCGACGACCCGGACGGCGGTGAGCAGCTCCGCCGGCGGGGTGTCCTTGAGCAGGAACCCGCTCGCCCCGGCGCGCAACGCCCCGTAGACGTACTCATCGAGGTCGAACGTGGTCAGGATCAACACCCGCGTGGCCGCCGTCGCCGGGTCCGCGCAGATGCGACGGGTGGCCTCGATCCCGTCCATCAGCGGCATGCGGACGTCCATCAACACGACATCGGGCCGATGCACGCCGGCAAGCGCAACCGCCTCGACGCCGTTGCCCGCCTCGGCAACGGTCGTGCAGTCCTCGCTCAGGTCGACCAGCACCCGGAAGCTGCCCCGCAGCAACGCCTGGTCGTCGGCGATCAGCACCCGGATCACGCGACCACCCAGCCACGCCCGCCGTCGCCCGCAACGGTGCCGGTCTGGAGGCCGGTCATGCGGTGACCTCGATCGGCGCGCACGGCAGGCGGGCCGACACGGCGAACCCACCGCCGTCGCGGGGCCCGGCCGTGAAGTCGCCGCCGTGCGACGCGACCCGCTCCCGCATCCCGATCAGCCCGTGGCCGGTGCCCGGCGCGCGGGCGGACCGGCGGCCGTCGTCGGTGACGTCGACCCGCACGTCGGCGGGCCCGATCGTGACCGTCACGCGGCAGGTTGCCGGCGCGGCGTGCTTCACCACGTTGGTCAGCGCTTCCTGGACGATGCGGTACACCGCCAGGCCCACCGACTCCGGCACCGCCTCCCGCGGCACCGGCCCGCCGACCTCCAGGTGCACGTCCACCTCCCCATAGGACGACTGACCGGCGAGGGCTTCCAGGTCGGCGAGACCCGGCGCCGGTGCGTAGGGCGTGTCGTCGCGCAGCATGCCCAGCGCCCGCCGCATCTCCAGCAGCGCGCCGCGTCCGGTCGCCTCGATCACCCGCAGCGCGTCGCGGGCCTCCTGCGGGCTCGCCTCGGCGACGTGGTTGCCGACGGCGGCCTTCACCACGATGAGGCTCATCGTGTGGGCGACGATGTCGTGCAGCTCCCGGGCGATCCGTAACCGCTCCTCGGCGACCGCCTGCCGGGTCGACTGCTCGCTCTGCCGCGCGGCCAGGGCCCGCCGCTCACGGACCGTCCAGCCGATCAGCCAGCCGGGCCCGGTCATGAGCATCCCATACGCCACGGCGCCGGTCGCGGTCCACAGATCCCCGCCGGTCACGGCGAGGGCGGACACGACCGCGGCCAGGCAGGCGGCCGCGGTGGGCAGCGACCATCGCAGCGGGGTCGCGACCGCCAGGGTGTAGAAGGCGAGAGCGAGCGACACCGACGGCCCGGCGGCCGCATAGTTGGGGATCACGGCGGTGGCCAGCGCGACCGTGGTGGCGAGGCTGACCGTGACCGCGACCCCGACGGGGAAGCGGCGCCGCACCGCGACCGGCAGCCCGATGACCGCGCCGGTCAGCACCGACACCCACACCGGTTCGACGACGCTGCCGTCCAGCGGTGACTCCAGCGCCGCGTAGGCGCACAGCGCCGCCCCGGCCACGAGGGCGAGGACGGCGTCGACCGCGTAGAGGTCCACCGGTCGGAGTCGTCGGGTCAGCAGCAGTTCGGTCACGCGGTCGACGCTAGTCGCAGGTCCGATGGCACCGCGTCCTACTTAGGTCGGCCCCGCCGGGTCATCCTTGAGAACGACGAATCGGGTTCGGGGCGCTGGACGTACACCTCAAGGAGGACCCAAGCGAGCGACCTGGGTCTGACGCGCCCGGCCTGCGACCAGGAGCAGTGTCTGGGGTCATGACGACACCGACGGTGCTTCTCGACGACGTCCGGGCCGTGTACGGCGCCGGCACCCGGCAAGTGACAGCCCTGGCGGGGGTGACGGTCGGGTTCGACCGGGCGACGTTCACGGCGGTGATGGGGCCGTCCGGGTCCGGCAAGTCGACACTGCTGCACTGCGCGGCGGGTCTGGACCGGCCCGCCGCGGGCACGGTGACGGTCGACGGCACCCGGCTCGACGACCTGGACGAGGATGCGCTGACCCGGCTGCGACGCGACCGGATCGGCTTCGTGTTCCAGGCGTTCAACCTGGTCTCGACACTCACCGCCGCGCAGAACGTGGCACTGCCGCAGCGCCTGGCGGGGCGGCGACCGGCCGACGACGACGTGGCGGCGGCGCTCACCGCGGTCGGGCTCGGCGACCGGGCCGACCACCGGCCGAGCGAGCTGTCCGGGGGCGAGCAGCAGCGGGTCGCGCTCGCCCGGGCGCTGATCAGCCGGCCGGCCGTCGTGTTCGCCGACGAGCCGACCGGCGCCCTGGACAGCGCCACGTCCCGGCAGGTGCTGGGGCTGCTGCGAGCCCTCGTGGACGAGCATGCACAGACGGTGGTGATGGTGACGCACGACCCGGTCGCCGCGGCCTGGGCGGACCGGGTGGTGATCCTCGCCGACGGCCGCATCGTCGACGAGCTCGACGGCGTGATCACCGCCGAGACTGTCGCCGCCCGGACCGCCGCGGTCGAGGCCGGCGTTGCGGGGCCGGCGTGCTGAGCGCCCGGCGCCGCGGTCCGGGCCGTGCCGGCGCCGGCGGTTCGCTCGTGCGGACGGTGCGGCGGTTCACGGGTGCGTTCGTCGCGGTCGCGGTCGGGATCGCGCTGGTCACCGCCGCCACGTTACTGTTCGCGTCGGGACGGCCGCTCGGGCCGGATCGGCTGGCGGACGCGGCCGTCATCGTCCGCAGCCCCGAGGCGACATCGCCGGCCGATCCGTTCACGGCGCCGGTGCCGTGGTCGTCGGACGCGGCGACGGCCCTCGCCGGGCGGCTCTCCGCGCTGCCCGGGGTCGCGGCCGCGGTGCCGGACCGCACGTTCTACGCGCAGGCGATCGTCGGCGGCCGTCCGTATTCCGCCGACGGCGACCGGCAGGACGCCCGCGAAGGGCACGGCTGGTCCAGCGCCCGGCTCGGCGGGCTGCGCCTGACCGCGGGCGCCGCACCGGTCCGCGCCGGTGAGGTTGTCGTCGACCGGGGGCTCGGCCTGTCGCCCGGCGACCCGGTCACGTTGCTGACCGCTGCGGGGCCCGCGCCGTACACGGTGAGCGGGACCGTCGACGCGCCCGGCTTCCATGTCTCGGACCAGGTCGCCGCGTCCCTCGCCCCGGGTGTCGAGACGATCGGCCTGGTGCTGCACCCGGGCGCGGACCGGGCCGCCGTCGCCGCCGGGGCCCGTGCGGTCACCGGCACCACCGGCCGGGTGCTGACCGGCGCCGACCGGGCGGCACTGGAGCCGCGCGATGACGCCCGCACCCGCTGGATCGGCATGCAGGTGCTGACCGCCGTCGCGGCCCTCGCCGGGTTCGTCACCGTGTTCGTGGTCGCGTCGACGTTCGCTTTCGCGGTCGCGCAGCGGCGGCGGGAGTTCGGGCTGCTGCGCGCCGTCGGCGCCACCCCGCGCCAGATCCGGCGCATGGTGCAGGGCGAGGCCCTCGCGGTCGGTGCCGCCGGCGCGGTCGTCGGATCGCTGGTGGGTGCGGCCTGCGCAACGCCGCTGGGCTGGGCGCTCGTCGACGCCGGGTTCGAGCCGGCGACGTTCACGGTGCGGTTCGTGCTGTGGCCGTTCGTCGTGGCGCTCACCGCCGGTCCGCTCGTCGCGCTGCTCGGGGCGTGGTCGGCGGCCCGCCGCGCGGCCCGGGTGCGTCCCGTCGAGGCGTTGCGGGAGGCGGCGGTCGAGCAGCGGCCGATGGGGCGGGCCCGCTTGATCGCCGGGCTGCTGCTGGTCACGGCCGGCGTCGCGCTCGCCGTGGGGACGGCGACGTCGGGCAGCGCGCAGGATTCCGCGACGTTCGCGCTGTACAGCGCCATGGCCCTCGTCACCGGTGTCACGGTCCTCGCACCCGCGGTCGTCCGCCCGCTGGCCCTGCTGCTGCGCTCGCCGTTGCCGTCGCAGGGCGGCGCGATCGGCATGCTGGTGCGGGGCAGCGCTATGACCGCCGCGCGGCGCACCGCGTCGACGGCCGCGCCGGTGTTGTTGACGGTCGCGTTCGCGGCGCTGGTGTCGGGCATGGTCCGCACGTCGACCGGCGCCTACGCGGCAGGCCGGTCCGCGCGGGTCGACGCCGGCTGGGTCGTCGCCCCGGATCGGGCGCCCGGCCTGTCCGACGCGGCGGCCGCGGCGGTGCCGGGTGCGGCGATCCTGCCGACGACGGTGTTCACGCCCGCGGCGTCCGGGGGCAAGCCGCGGGCGCGGGTCGCGATCGGCGTGGAGCCGGCGGTGTTCGTCGCGGTGAACCGGCGCCTGGAGGTGCTGAGCGGCGCGGTCACCGACCTGCGCGGCGAGGACACCGTCGTGCTGACCCGCTCCGAGGCCAGGGCTGCGGTGGCGTCCACGACAGCGCCCGAGGGGGCACCTGCGGCGTCCACGACAGCGCCCGAGGGGGCACCTGCGGCGTCCACGACAGCGCCCGAGGGGGCACCTGCGGCGTCCGCAACTGCGTCCGAGGGGGCAGCTGCGGCGGAAGGGCCCGGCGGGGGTCCGGCGGGGTATCCCGCGGTGTACACGGTGACGTTCGCCGACGGGACGGCGGTGCCGCTGCGGGTCGTCGCCGTGATCGCCGACGGGTCGGTGCCCGGGGACATGATCCTGCCGCGTGCCGCCGTCCGTGCCCATGACCCGTCGGCGCTGACGTCGGCGGTGTTCGTCCGCGACCGCGTCGAGGCGCCGGCCGGATCAGGCGCGCGGGTCGTCGACGTCGGCACGTGGGCGGCGGAGCAGGACGCGGCGGAGGACCGGCTGGTGTGGCTGTTCACGGTGCTGCTGATCGCGGTGTCCGCCGGGTACGGGGCGATCGCGGTCGCCAACACGCTGCTCATGGCTGCCGTGGGCCGGGCCGTGGACCTGCGAGCGGTGCGGCTGGCCGGGGCGACCCGCAGGCAGGTGCTGCGGCTCGTGACCGCGGAGTCGGCGCTGGTCGTGCTGATCGGAGCGGTGCTCGGCGGCGGCGTCGCCCTCGGGGCGCTGCTGAGCATCCGGGCGGGGCTCAGCGAGCAGGTCGGCGCGCCGGTCGACCTGATCGTGCCGTGGGACGTCGTGAGCGGGGCGGTGGCGCTGTGCCTGCTGCTCGCGGTCGTGGCAAGCGCCGTGCCGACGATGCGGTTGCTGCGCTCCGGCCCGGTCCGCGAGCCGGGCTGACGCCGGGGGCGGCGCGACCTCATGCCGGGAGGACGACTAGGCCGCGCAACCAACGGGCCGGAAGGACGGCTGAGGCCGCACCCACTGGCCGGGGCGCAGCTGGACCGCAACCAACGGTCGGGCGGGAGATCGCTGTTTCGACGCTGGCACTCCACGCTGCCGACGCGCCGGGGAGCCTTCGGCTCGTTACGGGATGAGTTGGTCGGCGAGGTCGTTCAGGTCGCGGATCGGCACGTCACCGGACAGGCCCCGCAGTGCCGCGACCCGCATCCCCGCGGCATGGCCGGCGTCGATGCCGGGCTGGGCGTCCTCCACCACGAGGCAGTCCTTCGGGTCGACGCCGAGCAGCGCCGCCCCCGCCAGGTACGGCGCCGGGTCGGGCTTGCCCCGCGGGGTGTCCTCGACCGTGACGAGGTGGCGGGCGGGCAGTCCGGCGGCGGCGAGGCGGACCGTGGCGAGGCGGCGGTCGGCGCTGGTCACCACCGCCCACGGCAGCCCCAGCTCGTCCAGCGTCCGCAGCAGCCGCGCCGCGCCGGGCGTGGCCACCACGTCGGACAGGTCGTCGTACTGCAACTCCAGGTTGCGCTGCGCGGCGACGGCAACGGCGGCGTCGGGCAGGTCGGGGCGGACCACGCGGATCGTCGTGGCGGCCGGGTTGCCGTGCAGGATCGGGGCCAGGACGGAAACCGGGACGTCGTGCTCGGTGGCCCAGCGGTGCCAGGCGCGCTCGACGGCGGCATCGGAGTCGACGAGGGTGCCGTCCATGTCGAGCAGCACGGCCTTCACAGGAATCATGCCGGGTTCTCCTCCAGACGCCGGTAGCGGGCCTTCATGACCGTGAGGGTGATCAGGGCCGCGCCGGTCGCCGCGTTGGTGAGCACGATCGGCAGGTCGCCCTGGGCGGCGCCATACACCACCCAGAGAACGACACCGGCAGCCAGCGCCAGCAGGTACACCCACGAGATGTCGCCGACGGACCTGGTCCGCCACGACCGGACGAGTTGGGGCAGCCAGCACCCCGTCGTCAGGATTCCGGCCAGCACGCCCAACACCGACATGGCCGCCTCCTTTTAAACTCGTTCCGCGAGGATATTATACGCACATGGACCATCGCGCGGAGACGCTGCGGGTGCAGGGGACGCTCGCGATGTTGCGGTGCGCGCACCGGTTCCCGGGGATCACCCGGGCCGAGGCGGCGGCGCGGCTGGGGCTCAGCAGCGGCTCGGCGGCCGACATCATGAGCCGGCTGCGGCAGGCGCGACTGCTCGCGGAGGCACCGGCCCCGCAGACCGGTGGCCGCGGCCGGCCGACGACGGCGCTCGTCCCCCACCCCGAGGGTCCGCTCGTCGCCGTGGTCGACATCAGCCACGCGACCTGGACGGTGACGACCGCGGCGATCGGTGGCACGCTCGCCCCCGCGGCCGCCCACCGGCACCTGGGGTTGCCCGCCGAGACGGTGCTTCCGTCGATACGAGACGCGCTCGCCGCCCTGCACGGCCCCCGCCTCCGCGCGGTTGCCGTGGCGATTCCCGGCACCGTGCACGGGCACACCCTGGTCGAGGCGACGAACCTGCGCTGGCGCGGGGTGGACCTGCGCACCCTGACCGACCTGCCGCTCGCCGTCGGCAACGACGCGTCCCTGGCCGGGGTCGCCGAGGCGCGGCGCGGCGCGGCCCGCGACGCGAGCGTGGCGCTGCACCTGACGGTCGAGGTCGGCGTCGGCGGGGTGCTCATCGTCGACGGGCGGCCGGTCCTCGGCGCGGCCGGCGCCGGTGGCGAGTTCGGCCACCTGCCGTTCGGCGATCCTGCCCGGCACTGCCCGTGCGGTGCGTGGGGCTGCTGGGACCTGGAGGTCGACGGCCGGGCGATGGCCCGGCACGCGGGTCGGCGCGCCCCGGCGGATCCCAGGGCATATGCGGAGCGGACCATCGCCGCCGCCCGGTCCGGGGACCCGGACGCGGCCGCGGCCTGCCAGGCCACCGCGACGGCCCTCGGGCGCGGGGTCGGGGCCCTGCTCAACGCCGTCGACCCGGCCGTGGTCACCCTCGGCGGCCTGGGCGCCGAGCTGTTGTCCGTGGCCGGCCCGGCCCTGCACGCCGGGGTCCGCCGCGGGGCGATGGCGTGGCGCCGCGACGACCTGCCGCCGGTGCTGCCCGCCGCGCTCGGCTCGTCCGGCCCGGCGATCGGCGCCGCGGAGAGCGCCATGGCCCTCGTCCTGACCGAGCAGACCGTCAAGGTCTGACAAACGCGCCGCCGAACGGCGGCGTCCAGCACCGCCCCGCCATGAGCGCGCGGGCGGAATCGCCGTGCGCCCTGAGGCGAAATCAGGGAAAGCCCTGACTCCTCGCCAGGCACCCCGGGTGCTAACGTTTCACGTGTAAGAAAATTCTTACATGTGAAGGAGCATCATGACAGCGAGTCCGCCCACCGGCGACGACCTGGTCGAGATGCTGGCGGCCCTCTCCAACCCGCTGCGACTGCGCATCGTCGCGAAGCTTGCCGGCGGCCGTGACTACGTGAGCCGACTCGCCCGGGAGATCGGCGTCAGCCGACCCCTGCTGCACATGCACCTCCAGCGGCTCGAGGCCGCCGGCCTGATCGTCGGCAGCCTGGAGCTCTCGGAGGACGGCAAGGCGATGAAGTACTACGAGGTCGCGGACTTCGACCTGCACCTCACCGCCGCGACCCTCGCCGCGGCAGCCGAATCCCTCACGAACCCCGACAAGGGTCCCACCCGCAAGGAGCGGTCCTGATGTATCTGAGCGCGGAAGACGTGATCACCTGGCCGGAGAGCGTGGCCTTCCTCGGGCTGCTGCTGGCCGTGCTGTTCCTGTTCGGGTTCAGCATCGCCAGCTGGCTGGAGTACCGCAAACTCAAGGTCACCGGCATCCAGCAGGAGGACCTGCGCCAGCTGGTCAGCCGCTACGAGAAGCTCGCGGAGAGCTCGATGGACGCCCAGCAGCGCATCGCCACCGACGTGGCGGACCTGCGCACCCGCACCGCGTCGATCGAGACGATCCTGCGGACCGTCGAATGAGACGGGCGGTCGCGGTCCTTGCTCTGTGGCTCGTGGCGGGGTTCTTCCTCCTGCCGCTGGCCGGGAAGCTCAACGACGTCAGCTCGACCGACCCGGCGCTGGTGCTGCCCAAGAGCGCCGAGGTGACCCGCGAACTGCTGCGGGAGCGGGAGGCGTTCCCTGGTGCGGACGAGCCGGAGGCGGTGGTCGTCTACGTCCGCGACGGCGGGATCACCGACGCCGACCGGGCCGCCGTGGAGGTTGACCGGGCCGCGTTCGAGGCGGCCGGTCACGTGGTCGGGCCGGTGACGGCGAGCCGGGACGGGCAGGCGCTGCTGCTGTCGTTCCCGGTCCCCGGCAAGGAGGCCGTGCAGCAGGTCAAGGCCGTGCTCGCGGACTCACCTGCCGGGCTGCGCACCGCGGTCACCGGCGAGGCCGGAGCGCTCGCCGACATGGACGAGATCGGCGAGGGGGTCGACACCACACTGTTCCTCGCGGCCGCCGGGATCGTGGCGGTGCTGTTGCTGCTGACGTACCGCAGCCCGGTGCTGTGGATCATCCCGCTGCTGTCGGCGGTCGCGGCCAGCCAGTTCACCTCCGCGATCGTGTACCTCATGGGCCGGCACCTGGACGTGACGGTGACCCCGGACATCACGACGATGATGACGGTGCTGGTCTTCGGCGCCGGCACCGACTACGCGTTGCTGCTCATCGCCCGTTACCGGGAGGAGCTGCACCGCCACGAGGACCGCACGGCGGCGATGGCGGTCGCGGTGCGCAGGTCGTTCCCGGCGATCCTCGCCTCGGCGGCGACGGTGACGATCGGGGTGCTGTGCCTGCTGGCCGCGCAGATGAATGACATGCGCGGCTTCGGCCCGATCGCCGCGAGCGGCATCATCGTGTCCCTCGCGGTGATGACGACGCTGCTGCCGGCGCTGCTGGTGCTGCTGGGCCGGTGGGTCTTCTGGCCGTTCGTGCCCCGCTTCGGCGACGCGGTGCGGGTCAGGACCTCAGGCTGGCACCGGGTCGCGGACCTCGTCGGCCGCCGGCCGCGGCTGCTGTGGACGGCCACCGCGGTCGGGCTCGTCCTGCTCGGGCTGGGCGTGTCCGGGCTGCGGCTGGGGCAGAACACGGCACAGATGTACACCGGTGAGGTCGGCTCGGTCGTCGGCCAGCAGCTCATCGAGCGGCACTACTCCGGCGGCGCCTCGTCCCCGGCGGTCATCGTCGCGGCGGCGGCCGGCGTGGACGACGTGGTGGCGGCGGCGAAGGACGTCGACGGGGTGGCGGACGCGAGCGCCACGGGCCGCTCCGCGGACGGCCGCTGGGTGCGCATCGCCGCGACGCTGACCGACGCGCCGGACTCCGACGCGGCGGAGGCGACGATCGACCGGCTGCGGGCGGCGGTGCACGCGGTGCCCGGCGCGGACGCACTCGTGGGCGGGCAGACCGCGACGCTCGTCGACGTCGGCCGGGCCTCGGAGCGCGACAACCTGGTCGTCATGCCGCTCATCCTGCTCGTGGTGTTCGTCGTGCTGGTCCTGCTGCTGCGGGCCCTGGTGGCGCCGCTGCTGCTGGCGGCGAGCGTGGCGGTCTCCTACGTCGCGGCGATGGGCCTGTCCGGCCTGATCTTCACCGCGATCGGGCATCCGCACATCGTGCAGGGGATGCCGCTGTACGCCTGGCTGTTCCTGGTCACCCTCGGCGTCGACTACACGATCTTCCTGATGACCCGGGCACGGGAGGAGGTGGCGACCCGCGGCAACCGCGACGGGATGCTCACCGCGCTCACCACCACCGGCGGCGTGATCACCAGCGCGGGGCTGGTCCTGGCGGGGACGTTCGGCGTGCTGGTGGTGCTGCCGTTCGTCGCGGCGATCCAGATGGGCGTGATCGTCGCGGTCGGGGTGCTGCTGGACACGTTCGTCGTGCGCACGCTGCTGGTGCCGGCCCTAGCGATCGACGTCGGCCCGCGGCTGTGGTGGCCGGGCCGCCCGATCCTTCAGCCGGCCGCACCGCCACCCACCCGGGTGACGGCCGACCTGGCCGGCTGACAGCCGATCTGGCCGGGTGAGGACGACGTCGCGGTGCCGGACCCCGGTGCCGCGACGCGGCCGTTGCGGTCCGGTCCGCGACGGCCCGCAGTGGCCGGCGCACGCGCCACCGCACCCCGCCCCCGGCCCTCCCCGCGCGGCGAGATCGACTCCCATGAAATTTGACGCGCGTCGGCACCACGGACCGTCGCCACGCCGCTACGATGACGCCCGTGCGGAAGTGGGGCATTGCATTGACGATCGCCGCGGTCTGCGTGGCCGGCGTGCTCATCGTCGTGAACCGGGTGACGGCCTCCCTCGACGGCGACGAGCAGGACTGCCTGTCGCAGTTGCAGCTGGACGAGGCAGCGGTCCGCACCGGCCGCGACTGGACCTCCGAGCACATCCCCGGCGTCGGGGACTACGTCGACATCCACTGGCAGGCCGAGGCGCTCGGCAACCCGTGCTCGCGGGCGCCCGGCCCGACCGACTGGGTGTACGAGGGCGTCCTGCGGCTGCGGGACACCGACACCTCCGCCTTCGCCGCCTGGCCGGCCGCCCCGCCCGGCCTGCCACCCGTCCGGGACGCGCTGCAGGCGTTCGTCCCGGCCGGCGTGCGATGGCGGCACGACGGGCAGTTCCCGCAACGCGTCCAGAAGCACAACGTCGACCTGTACGTCGACCCGGACCTCGCCGTGGCCTGGTTCACCATCAGCGACTGAGGCGGCCGACGGCGAACGACGGCAGCCGACGGCCCCGCCGGGCAGCGCACCGGCGCCGCACGGCCTAGGTTTGATCACATGACTGAGACGATGCTGCACGTCAACGGGGTCGAGCTGTGCGTCGAGACGTTCGGTGACCCGGCCGACCCGGCGGTCCTGCTCATCGACGGCGCCGCCGCGTCGATGCTCTGGTGGGACGCCGGCCTCTGCCGCCTGATCGCGGCCGGCGGCCGGTTCGTGATCCGCTACGACCAGCGCGACACCGGCCGCTCCACCGCCTACCCGCCCGGCAGACCCGGCTACTCCAACACCGACCTGGCCCGCGACGCGGTCGGCATCCTCGACGCACTCGACGTCCAGTGGGCCCACGTCGTGTGCCGGTCGATGTCCGGCGGGCTCGGCCTCATCCTCGGCGTCGATCACCCGGCGCGGGTGGCGACACTCACGTTCGTGAGCACCTCGACCGGCGCCGGCGGGCTGCCGCCGTCCACAGTGGAGCATCTGGAGCCGACCGGTGACGCGGTCGCCGACACCGTCGCGGCGGTGCGCGCCTACGCCGGCGGTTCCCCGTACTTCGACGAGGCCGCCACCCGCGACCTCGCGCGGCGCGACGCGGAGCGGGCCCGGGACATCACCACCGCCGCGAACCACTACGCGATGCGGTTCGACCCGCCGGTGAACGGCGGCTTCGAGGACCTGAAGGTGCCGGCGCTGGTCGTGCACGGGGGTCTGGATCCGCTCCTGCCACTGCCGCACGGGCAGGCGGTCTGCGACGCGATCCCCGGGGCCCGGTTGGTGGTGCTGCCCGGCGCCGGGCACGACCTGCCGCCGCAGCTGTGGGACACGTTCACCACCGAATTGCTGCGACACACCGGGAACCGGCCCGCCACCGCCGGCGTCTGACCAATCATGACGGACGATGGACGCAGGCGTTGGCCGGTGGTGGCCGCGGCGGGGATCGGCACGTTGGTGGCGTTGGTGGCGGTGGTGCTGGTGGTGAACCGCCCGGCGGACACCCCCGAGGAGGCGCCACCACCGGTCGCGACCGGTCAGGCGGACCAGGCGGCGCTGGTCGTCGACGACGGCGACACGGTCGAGGCAAGCGGTCAGGTCATCGTCACCCCCGGCAAACCGGCCCGGTTCTGCGCGCCGGCCCCGGTCCCGGCGATCGGCCGCGCGCCCGGCGAGAAGCCGACCTGCTCGATCGGCGTGGACGTCACCGGCGTCGACCCGGCAAAGCTGACCGAGGCGGGCGTCGTCAACGGCGTCACCGTCGGACGGGCGAAGCTCACCGGCGTGTGGAACGCCGGCACGCTGCGGGTCACCGCGCAGGGCGCCCCGGCCAACCAGGCCCAGCCGATGCTGGCGGACGACGGGGTGCCGTGCCCGACACCAAAAGGCGGCTGGAAACGCGACGGCGGTGACCCCGACCGCAACACCATGCACGGCTACATCTACGACCAGCACCCGGACCGGTTCCGGCCGATGCGGGTCGGCTGGCCCGAGGGCTTCCCCACCGGCGCCACCGACGGACCGCAGCCGCCGCAGGTCATCGTGGTCGAGGTGGTCTCCGGCGACGCCGCCGCGGAGGAGCGGCAGCTGCGCACGCTGTTCGACGGCAACCTGTGCGTGGTCGCCGCGCCCGGCAAGCCCAGCATCGCCCGCCAGCAGCAGCTGCGCGACCAGGTGAGCGCCGGCATCACCCCGCTGATGAAGGACCCCTCCTACGGCATCTACGCCATGGGCGGCGACGACCTGTTCACCGTCGAGTTCGTGATGCTCACCCCCGCGCTGCACGAGAAGCTCCGCGCCGTCGGACTGGACCTGCTGCGGCTGGAGCCGTGGCTGCGGCCTACCGTGGAGCGATGAGCGACAGCAGCCTCGACATCCTCGGCCGGCGCAAGCAGGTCAGCCTCACCACGTTCCGCAAGGACGGCCGGCCCGTCGCGACCCCCGTGTGGCACGCGATCGACGACGGGCAGGTCGTGATCGTCACCGAACCCGGCTCCGGGAAGGTGAAGCGCCTGCGCAACAGCGGCCGGGTCCAGCTCGCCCCGAGCGACATCCGCGGGCGGGTCCCGGCCGGGGCGCCGACGTTCGAGGGGACCGCCCGCCTCGTCGAGGACCCCGAGGGCATCGCCCGGATCCGCGCGGCGATCGCCCGGCGATACGTGTCGGCCCGCATCGGCTACCTGATCAACCGGCTGCTGCGCCGCCCACAGCAGAGCATCGGCGTCATCGTCACCCTGTAGGACGGCACTCAGCGCAGCGTGGACGGGGGGCCGAAGCGGACCGGGACGCCGGGTGAGAACAGCACACTGGCCGGCGGGCCGGCCGGGGCCGGCAGACCCGCCGCGGTGATCAGGGTGTCGTCGAGGTCGAGCAGGTCGGCGCGGTGCAGCGGCCACCGCGGGTGCTCGTTCGGCAGGTGCAGGGTGCGGCCCCACGCGCGGGTGTGCAGCCCCCAGCGGGCGGTGACGAAGTGCTCGAGCGGCGTCGGCGCGGCGATCGGCGGGCCGACCCGCACGGCCATGGCGTTCACCGCGGGGCGGGGACCGGGCCAGCGGCGGCGGCTGGTGTACCGCACCACGTCGCCGTCCTTCTCCAGCCGCATCCGCGCCCACTTGTACGGCAGCCGCAGCGATGCGTGCGCGGTGAGCACCGGCACCAGCCGTTCGGCCTCCAGCGACAGGAACACCACGGCGCGGCGGCCGGCGGGGTCGACGCTGTACAGCCGCACGTTGGTCTCGCAGAACGTGCCGAGGTACGGCAGGCCCGGGCCGTTGAACAGGCCGAGGCGCACCATCCGGAACCCGATCAGGCCCACGTAGGTGACCCCGTCGAGGGTGTCGGGGACGGTCCCGGCCGGCAGGAACGGCGCGACGGTCCGCGGCGGCACCGCCCAGTGCAGGAACGCCAGGTCGTGCCAGCGTTGCACGAGCACGGACCGGCGCACCGGCCGCGGCGTCTGCGGGGTGACGTCCTCGACTGGCATGGGCACCATGATGCGGCACGGGCCCCGACACCCGCCGGTGGCCCGTGCCGCGGTGGCTCAGCTCGGCCGGATCACGGTGCGGGTCCAGCGCAGCCCGTCCGCCGACTGGTACAACGCGCCGTCGTCGAAGGCCAGGTACGCGCCCGGTCCGGCGACGATGACCCGCGCGCCGTTCTTGTGCAGCAGGCTGGTGCCCAGGCCGGGCTGGCTGACCGGTCGGTAGCTGTTGCCCCCGTCGTCGCTGGCGTACCAACGAAACGGCGGATCGTTGCTGGCCAGCACGACGTGGCTGCCGTCGGCGGCGACGTAGGAGTCGCCGTCCTGGTAGTACCGGCGGGGCAGCGTCTGGCGGGGGTGCACGCGTTGCCAGGTCTTGCCGGCGTCGACCGTGCGGAAGACGAGCGTCTGCATCCCGGCCGTCGCCGCGCTCGTCGGACCCGTCCCGGTGGTGTCGGAAGGGTCCTCGACGGGCATGATCGCGTATCCGGTGACGCCGTCGACGCTGGCCGGCCGCACGAACGTGAACATGCTCGAGGGTGCCTCGCCCGTCTCGGCGCGGGTGAACACGTGCGTCGCCCAGGTGCGGCCGCCGTCGCGGCTGACGGCGATGGCCGGCCGGTGCTCGCCGTCACGCTCCCGGCCGGTGACCCAGAACCCGCCCGTCGTGGGCACGTCGACGGGCCCGTTGACGAAGAAGTCGGGCTGGGTGGCCAGCGGCGCCGAACGGGCGTTGACCGGGTCGACCCCGATCAGGACGCAGGGGTCGTCGAGGCGCCACGGGTCCGCGCACTGCAGCCAGCCACCCGCAGGGACCTCCGGCACCGTGCCCTTCTCGGCGCGGACCTCGGCCCAGGTGCGCCCGCCGTCCCGGCTGACCCACGGCACGTGCAGCAGTTTCGGGTTGCCCGACGGGTCGTCGTTGTCCTTCTCCAGCACCCGCAGCAACGACCCCGGGGCGGGCGCGTACAGGTCGCCGCTGAGATCCCGCAGCCGCACCGTCCAGGTCCGCCCCCCGTCGTCGGAGCCGACCAGGTTGCGCGTGCACCCGTTACCGTCGCTGCCGGGGCAGCTGTAGACCCCGGCGTACTGGTGCTCGGCGTCCGCCGCCGCGACCGTGACGATCTGGCCGTCCCGGGTCCGCGGCGGCCCGGGCTCGGGCGTCTGGGCCGGCGCCGGGGTCGCCGACGGCGGACGCAGCACACCGGCGCCGAGGGCGACGACGAGCGCACCGGCCACGATCCCGCACACCGTCCACGCCAGCGCCTTGCGGCGCCGCCGCTGGAACGCCGCGGCGTAGACCGCGTCGGCGGACAGCCGGCTGGGTGGCGCGGCGGCGGCGGCGACTTCGTCGAACCGTTCCCGCATCTGACTCATCGCAGCCCCTCCATCATCGTCAGCTCCCCGTCGGCCTCGAGCAGCTCCCGCAGCCGGGCCAGCCCACGCGCGGTCTGGCTCTTCACCGTCCCCTGCGAACACCCCAGCGCCGCCGCGGTCGCCGCGACGTCCAGGTCCTGGTAGTACCGGCACACCAGCGCCGCGCGCTGCCGGGGCGGCAGCCGGCGCAACGCGGCCGCGAACGCCATGCGCCGCGGCGCCGCCTCGGACGCGCCCGCGTGCCCGAACACGTCCGGTGGCTCCGCGACGCTGCGTTCCCGCCGCCGCCACACCCGGCGCACGTCGGCGAGGTACGCCCGCACCAGGCAGGTCCGCACGTACCCGTCCAGGGCCTCCCGGTCCCGGACCTTCCGCCAGCTCACCGCGAGGCGCATGAACGCCGTCTGGGCCAGGTCGTCGGCCCAGTGCCAGTCGCCGCACAACAGGTACGCGGTCCGGCGCACCGCGTCCCGGCGTGCCGTGAAGTACTCGCGGAACTGGCGCTGCTCTTCGGTCTCTCCGCTTGGCATCGCACCTCCTCGCCACTAGGTGCGCACCGGCGACCCGTTCGGTTGCACGGCAGCCTGCACAATAGAGAGCCTTCACTGGATCGGGGGGAGCTCGTGACGCGTGCGGACCCGGCCCGGTCGGTGGCGATCCTCATCGGCACCACCAACCACACCCAGGAGCCGCCGTTCCCGTTGCAGGACCTGCCCGCGGTCCGCAACAACGTCACCCAGCTGTTCAACTGACCGGGACCGGGATCTCCACCTGGATCGTCGCGGCGCTGCCGCTCGCGGGAGCCGTCGCCGTCCTCGCGGGGAACTCGGCACTGGGCGACCTGCGGGCGCGCCGGGCCGCGCCGGCCGCCGACGCACCCGGCAGCTGGCGGTCGCCGACCTCGGCCGGGGTCGCGATCGGGCTCATCGCCGGCGGCATCGGGTACCTCGGGTTCGCGACCCTCGCCCTGGCCGGCCTCACGTTCTGGGTCTTCGGTCGCCTGCTGGGCGTGCGGGTCGCCGACTGCTTCCGGACCTACGCCGCCCTGAGACGCCCGCTGACGCTGAAGTTCAGCCGGGACGGCATGGCCATCCGCCGGCCCGCCCACGACCGGTTCATCCGCTGGCACGACCTGGACCGGGTCTTCGTCGCCGGCAACATCCTCGCGATCGCCTTCAAACGCGACTACCCGGAGTCGGCCAAACCGCAGGAAATGCCGTTCTCCCTGGCACTGAACGGTTTCCGGGTCGCCGACATCCGGCACTTCCCGCACAGCCGGCAGGACATCCTGCAGACCCTGTCCCACCACGCCGGCGCGACCATGCACCCGACCGAGCTGTCATTCAACGACTTCACTGACCTTTGAGCCGGTGCCGGAACTCCGCGAGCGCGGACTGGACCACCCCGTGGAGCCGTTCGAGCTCGTCCTGGGTCGGTTCCCGGCGCAGGTGTACGTCGATCTTGAAGTCGTCGTCGGCGATCGTCACGTCGAAGCGCTCCAGCAGGTCCTGCGGCAGCCGGCGCACGACGAACTCGCGGAACGCCTCCGCGACCACCCGCGGGGTGTCCCCGCAGCCGCAGGTGCGGCCCTCCTGCACCGCGCCGAGGTGGCCGCGACCGGCGATCGCGTCCGGGTGCACCGGCGCCAGCGCCGCCAGCGCGTCCTCCAGCGCCTTGCGCGCCTCCGGCAGCCGCGACTGGTGCTGCAGGAAGATGCCGAGGGCGACGCCGGCCCGGCCGAGGATCTCGAAGTCGGCGCCGCGCTGCGCCTGCGTCACCGCGTCGGTGAGGCACCGCTCGGCCGCGGCCGGCTGCCCCGCCTCGCTCAGCGCCAGGCCCCAGTTGCGCAGCACCAGGCTGATCAGCTCGGGACGGCCGATGCGCTGCGCCCGGCCGTACGCCGTCTCGTAGGTGCGCAGCGCCGCCTTCTCCTCGCCGGTGTCGCTGAGCGCCAGCGCCAGCCCGAGTTCGGCGCTCAGCGCGTCCTCGGCCCGCCCCTGCCGGTCGTGGGAGGCCAGCACCTGCCGGATCGCGTCGATGCGGCCGGACTGGTCGCCGAGGTCACGGCCGGTGTTGGCCAGGGTGGCGAGCACGTTGAGGGTGGCGGGGTGGTCGGGGCCGAGCCGGGTCTGCAGGACGGCGGCGAGCGTGGCGACGACGGCCCGGTGCGCGGCCGGGTCGGCCAGGTCCTGCCGGAGCAGGACCGCGTCCGCCAGCCGGGCCACGGCGTCGGCCGGCAGCTGCTCCACGCCGTGGAACAGCGGCTCGCCGGCGCCCGCGGCGTGCACGACCTCGGCCCGCACCGCCAGCGCCGCCGCGACGTGGTCGTGCCCGTTCTGCCAGAGGTTGCGCACCGCCTCCTCGATCACCGCCCGCGCCTCGCTCACGTTGCCGCGCTGCAGCAGCACGTCGGCGAGCGGCTCCAGGCCGAACGCGTATCCGGCGTGCTCCCGGCCGTAGAACCCCCGGCGCTCCTCGGCGCCGCGCCGCAGCTCCGCCTCGGCCTCCTCCAGCCGGCCGGCCATCCGCAACGCCAGACCCAGATTGAGCCGGTAGGTCAGGTGCTCCTTGCGGTCGTGCGCGGGCACCGACGTCGCCTGGCGGTAACACTCGATCGCCCGGTCGAGCTGGTCGCAGTTGAGCAGGATGTTGCCGAGGTCGCACTGCGCCGACGCCCAGGCGGCGCTGCCGTGGCCGTGCCGGACGGTGGCGGCGCGCACCTCGCGCTGCATGACGGCTTCGGCGTCGCCGAACCTGCCCTCACGCATGAGGGAGACGGCGATGTCGATCGGGGCAGCGGAGGCGGTCACGGCGCCGGAGTCTAGTGCGCCACCGCCGGCCTTTACATGGTGTTGCCGTATGGCCACAAAGTTGTAGAGTGGGGGCCGTGAATGTGCAGCGACACGTGCCGGCCGTCTACCACCAGATCGCGGACCTCCTGCGCGAGGAGGTCATCCGCGGCGTCTACCCGGCCGGCGAGCCTTTGCCGAGCGAACGCGAGCTCCGCGAGCGGTACACGGTCAGCCTCACCACCATCCGCCGCGCCGTGGCGATCCTGCGCGAGGAGGGCCTCATCACGTCCCGCCGCGGCGCGCCCTCGACGGTGCGGGAACGCCCCACCCGCTCCACGGTGGTGATGGGCCGCGGCAGCAAGCTCACCTGCCGCATGCCCACCACCACGGAACGCTTCGCCATGGGCATCGACCGGGGCGTGCCACTGGTCGAGGTCCGCGACAGGTCCGGACGGGTCGAGGTGTTCCTCGCCGACCGGGTCGAGGTCCTCAACCCCGAAGGCCTCGCCAGCGCCGCGACCAAAGTCATGGACGTCGCCTGAGCACGTGTCGTCCCCGGCCTGAGGCCGACCCCCTGACGGCCGCGACCCAGGTCGGCCGCTGTGATCCTCAGCGGAGCGGGCGGAAGAAGGCGCGAATGTCGTCGACGAGCAGGGCGGGCTGTTCCATGGCAGCGAAATGGCCGCCGCGGTCGAACTCGCGCCAGTGGACGATGTGGTTGTCCCGTTCGGCCAGCCGCCGCACGGGAAGCACAGCGTCGTAGGGGAAGACAGCGACCCCGGTCGGCGTGCCTGACCGGCGGCTGGTCGAGGGTGTGGCGGGGTGGTAGGTCTCGTAGTACAGGTTGGCCGAGGAACCGGCGGTGCCGGTGAGCCAGTACAGCATCACGTTGGTCAGCAGCTGGTCGCGATCGACGGCGTCGCCGGGTAACCGCTTCGAGTCGGTCCACTCCTGGAACTTCTCGACGATCCAGGCGAGCTGGCCGACCGGGGAGTCGGTCAGCCCGTATGCCAGGGTCTGCGGCCGGGTGCCCTGGATCTTCGCGTAGCCGGACAGCTCCGGCTCCACCCGGGAGAACTGCTCCAGCCGGACCCGGTCCTCATCGCCCAGCGTCGCTGCCTCGCCGGGATCACCCGAGGGCAGGGTCAGCACGGTGTTGAGGTGCACCCCGACGACCCGGTCGCTGTCGATGATCCCCAGCTCCCGGGTGATGGCGTGTCCCCAGTCGCCGCCCTGCCCGCCGTACCGGTGATAGCCCAGCCGCCGCATCAGTTCGGCCCAGGCACGGGCGATCCGCGGCACGTCCCACCCTGGCTCGCGGACGGGTCCGGACAGCCCGAAGCCGGGGATGGACGGCGCGACGACGTGGAAGGCGTCGGCCGGGTCACCGCCGTGCCGGCGAGGATCGGTGAGTGGGCCGATGAGGTCGAGGAACTCCACCACCGAGCCCGGCCACCCGTGGGTGATGATCAGCGGCAACGCGTCCGGTTCGGGCGAACGTGCGTGCAGAAGGTGCACGTCGACTGCGTCGACAGCGGTGGTGTACTGCGGGATCTGGTTGAGCCGGGCCTCGTGCGCCCGCCAGTCGTACCCGGTGCGCCAGTAGTCGACCAACTCCTTCAGGTATTCCACCGGCACGCCGCGGCTCCAGCCGGTGCCGGGCAGTTGCTGCGCCCAGCGGGTCCGCGCCAGCCGGTCCCGCAGATCCGCCAGATCCGCCTCCGGCACCTCCAGCCGGAATGGACGCAGGGCCGTGTCGTCACTCATCGGGGTCCTCCTGCTCTTCCAGCCACCGGAGGTGGCTCTCCCACGCGGACTGCTTGCTGGTGCCCATCGCGGCGCCGATCTGCGACCACGAGGCACCGGTGGCGCGGGCCGTGCGCACCGTGAGCTGCCGCCCATAGCCGGCCTTGCGGATCAGCACCTCAGCCAGCGCGAGCAGCTCCAGCGCCTCGTCCCGGGTCAACGGCACCGCCTGCGGGTCCGGGTCCTCCGAGCCGGGCGGCGCCAGCGCGTCCCGGCGGCGCAGCTCGTCGAACCGCGCCGCCGCAGTCAGCAACGTGAACCGCCGCTCCGCCTCGTCCGGTGTGGCCACGCGTCCAGTCTTCCGTCAGGTCAACCTGACGTCAAGTTGATCTGACGGATCTCGTCGGATGCCCGGGCATGGCGGCTGAGCCCGGCCGGATCACCGCGCCGAGCCGCGGCGCGCCGGTCCGGACCGCACATTTCTGACCACGATCGACAGCAACTCAACGACCTGCGCAGTTCTGCCAAATCTTGACGGAACGTTGATCAGCGACTATGAATGCATCGAGAGCGCTCTCCCGTCCTCACCGCCACGAACGGGAGACCACCCATGTCCCGATCACGCACGGTCCGACTGCTCGCCGGCGCCGGTGCAGCCCTGCTGGGCAGCGCCTTCGTCGCGCTCGCGCAGGCACCACCAGCACAGGCCGCCGACCTCAACCTGACCCAATACGTCAACCCGCTGATCGGCACCGACGACAGCAACTCCCCCAACCCTGTCGGCGGCGGCGCCGGTGGCAGCACGTTCCCCGGCGCCACCGTGCCCTTCGGCATGACCCAGTTCAGCCCCGACACCCCGACCGCGTCGCCGTCCGGCTACCGCGACCGGGACCGCACCATCGAAGAGTTCAGCCTCACCCACTTCAACGGGGCCGGCTGCTCCAACAACGAAGACCTCGGCCTGCTGCCGATCACCGGCGCCCTCGGCTCGTCCCCGGGCACCGCCTGGACCAGCTACGCATCGGCGTACACGAAGACCAACGAGGCCGCGTCCGCCGGCTACTACAAGAACCGGCTCGACAAGTACGGCGTCGACGCGGAACTGTCCGCCACCACGCGCACCGGCGCGCTGCGGCTCACCTACCCCAACACCACGACCGCCCGGCTGCTCATCAACACCAGCCGGTCCGCCACCGGCAACCGCAGCGGCTCGGTCAGCATCTCCGGCAGCAACGTCACCGGCAGCGTCACCGCCGGCGGGTTCTGCGGCTCGTCCAAGACGTACCAGATCTACTACTCGATCCGCTTCGACCGGGCCCCGTCATCGGTCGGCACCTGGAACGGCGGCACGATCAGCAACGGCTCGACCAGCACCAGCGGCGTCAACACCGGTGCCGTGATCACCTGGGACACGAGCAGCAACCGCACCGTCAACGCCACCGTCGCCCTGTCGTTCGTGAGCGTCGCCAACGCCACCGCGAACCTCAACGCCGAGACCGGCGCCTTCGACACGATCCGCAGCAACGCCGACGCCGCCTGGAACACCGCCCTCAACCGGGTCCAGGCCACCGGCGGCAGCGCCACGGAGCAGCAGAAGTTCTACACCGCGCTCTACCATGTGATGCAGAACCCCAACGTCGCCAGCGACGTCAACGGCCAGTACCGCGGCTTCGACAACGCCGTGCACTCCGCCACGCATCCCGTCTACCAGAACTACTCCGGCTGGGACATCTACCGCTCGTGGGCCGCGCTCATCGCGTTCATCGCCCCCGACGTCGCCAGCGACATCATGAAGTCCATGGTCCTGGACGGCCAGCAGGGCGGCCTGCTGCCCAAGTGGTCCCAGCAGATCAACGAGGACTTCGTCATGACCGGCGACCCCGGCCCGATCATCGTGTCCAGCGCCTACGCGTTCGGCGCCCGCGCCTTCGACACCGCCGCCGCGCTGCAGCTCATGAAGAACGCCATCGCCGGCGGCACCACGCAGGGCTCGCCGATCCGCGGCCGCCAGTCGGAGTACGCGTCCAAGACGTACATCCCCGGCGCGCCCTCGGACTCGATGGAGTACTCGGCCTCGGACTTCGCCGTCGCCAAGTTCGCCCAGTCCCTCGGTGACACCGCCACCTACAACTCGGCGATGACCCGCGCCCAGTACTGGCGCAACACCTTCAACACCGAGTCCGGCTACATCCACCCGCGCAACAGCGACGGCTCGTGGCCGTGGCCGCTCAACCCCGCGCAGGAGAGCCCCTTCACCGAGGGCAACGCCTCGCAGTACACCTGGATGGTCCCCTACAACCTGGGCGGGCTCATCAACCTCATGGGCGGCCCCACCACCGCGGTGCAGCGCCTCGACCACCACTTCACCGAGCTCAACGGCGGCCTGTCCCGGCCGTACTTCTACATCGGCAACGAACCCGAGCACAACGTGCCGTGGGCGTACAACTTCGCGCAGCGCCCGGCCAAGACCGCCAGTGCCGTCCGCCGCGTCATGACCGAGTCGTTCACCACCGGCGCCGGCGGCCTGCCCGGCAACGACGACCTCGGCGCCACCTCCGCCTGGTACGTGTGGTCCGCGATGGGCATGTACCCGGTCACCCCCGGCGCGGACACCCTCGCCATCCACGGCCCCACGTTCCCGTCGGTGCTCATCCAGCGCTCCGCCGGCAACATCCAGATCAACGGCGGCAGCTCCGCCAACGCCTACGTCCAGAGCCTCACCCTCAACGGCTCAGCCGTGTCGAACAACTACCTGCGCTACCCCGACCTCGCCGCCGGCGGCACCCTGCAGTACACGATGGGCGGCGCCGAATCGAGCTGGGGCACGGGCGCCGGCAACGTCCCGCCGTCCTTCACCGACGGCGCCACCCAGCCGCCGACCCCGGCCAACCTCGGCACCAACCTGGCCCTGAACAAGACCGCGACCGGCTCCGCCGCCTGCGGCACCACCGAGACCGCCGCGAAGGCCGTCGACGGCAGCCTCGCCAACAACAGCAAGTTCTGCTCCAGCACCGCTCCGCGCTTCCTGCAGGTCGACCTCGGCTCCAACCAGACCGTCAGCTCGTTCGTGCTCAAGCACGCGGGCCTCGGCGGCGAGTCGACCGGCTGGAACACCGGCGCGTTCACCATCTCCACCTCCACCGACGGCACCACCTGGACCCAGGTGGTCTCGGTGACCGGCAACCGTTCCAGCCGCACCCTGCACCAGATCACGGCGCGCACGGCACGCTACGTGAAGGTCGACATCGGTACCCCCGCCAACGACGGCAACGCGGCCGCCCGCATCTACGAATTCGAGGTGTACGGCGGCGGCACCCCGAGCGGCAACCTCGCCCTCGGCCGCCCGGCGACCGCCGACTCGTCCTGCGCCACGACCGAAGGCCCCGACAAGGCGGTCAACGGCAGCGTCTCCGGCGGCAACGCCGACAAGTGGTGCTCGCTCGGCACGAACAAGTTCCTGCAGGTCGACCTCGGCAGCACCGTCCACATCGGATCGCTGGTGGTCCGGCATGCCGGCGCCGGCGGCGAGGACGCGGCCTGGAACACCCGCGACTACGACCTGCAGACCTCCACCGACGGCAGCACCTGGACGACCGCCGCTCAGGTCCGCGCCAACACCGCCAACGTCACCACCACGGCGACCAACGTCAACGCCCGCTACATCCGGATGAACATCATCACCCCGACCCAGAACACCAACACCGCCGCCCGTATCTACGAGTTCGAGGCGTACAGCTAACCCGTTCCTGACCTTGGAGACTTTGTCCGGTCTGGGGCGGACAAAGTCTCCAAGGTCAACTGACCAGCCCCCGCCCCGCAATCACCAGCAGCTGCCGCACCGTCCCCACCGGATCCGCCGACTGCTCCCCCGCCCAGGCGAGCCCGGCGGCGAGGGCGAGCAACTGCGCCGCGGTGACATCGCCCCGCACCTCCCCCGCCTCCTGCGCCCGCTGCAGCAGCTGCCCACCCGCGGCCCGCATGCCCGCACACGACGCGTGCAGCTCGGACTCCTCGTCCCGCAGCGCCGCCATCACCGACTCCGGCAGCCCGCGCACCGTCACCGACCCGGCGGCCAGCTCCCCGAGCCACTCCAGCAACGCCTCCCCCGGTGCCGCGGTCGCGGACAGCTCCTCCGCCCGGTCCCGCAGCGCGTCGAACCGGCTCGCCAGCAACGCCTCCAGCAGCGCCTCCCGGGTCGGGAAGTGCCGGTACAGCGTGCCGATCCCGACGCCCGCCTGCCGCGCGATGTCCCGCAGCGAGGCATCGGTGCCATGCGTGACGAACGCCTCCCGGGCGGCCGCGAGCAGCAGGTCACGGTTGCGGCGCGCGTCGACCCGAACGGTCATGCGCCCTCCTTCGGTTGACAATACGGAGCACCGCTCCGTATTTTCGGAGCAGCGCTCCGGAAGTCAGCATACAAGGGAGAAGACCATGCCCGACCGCATCATCGTCGTCACCGGCGCCACCGGACTGCAGGGCGGCGCCACGCTCCGGCACCTCCTGGCCGACGGACGCTGGCACGTGCGCGCCCTCGTCCGCGATCCCGCAAAGGCCTCCGCAGTCCAGGAGGCCGGCGCCGAACTCGTCACCGGCGACATGGGCGACCGCGCCTCCCTCGACGCCGCCTTCGCCGGCGCGTACGGCGTGTTCAGCGTGCAACCGGCGTACGACGCGCCGCACTTCGACACCGACGAGGTCCGCTACGGCGTGAACGTCGCCGACGCCGCGCACGCCGCCGGCGTCCGGCACCTCGTCTACACCTCGGTCGGCGGCGTCGAGCGCGGCAGCGGCATCAGCCACTGGAACACCAAATGGGAGATCGAGCAGCACATCCGGGCCCTCGGCCTGCCGGCCACCTTCCTGCGACCGGTCATGTTCATGGAGAACCACGCCTCGGAGAAGTACGGCGTGACCAGCCCGACCGCCCTCCTGCGGATGATCGGGCCCGGCGCCCGGGTCCAGCTGATCGCGGTCGACGACATCGGGGCCTTCGCCGCGCTCGCGTTCGCCGACCCGGACACCTACCTCGGCCTAGCCCTGGAGCTCGCCGGCGACGAGGTGACCCGCGAGGAACTCGTCGCCGCGATCAGCCGCGCCACGGGGCTGGACCTCAGCACCGCGCCGGTCGCGCCGGAGATCCTCGCCGCGCAGGGCATCAACCTCGACAACGTGCGCCGCGGCGGCTCGTTCGGCGGCTGGCAGGCCGACATCCCGGCACTGCGGAAGCTGCATCCGGGCCTGATGGACCTCGAAGCCTGGCTCGGCCGCACCGGTGCGGCGCTGTTCACATCGCGTACACCGTCCTAGGAAACTAGTCCAGCGCGATTCGGCAGCCCAGGGCCGCTGCGGATGCGATGATCCACATGAGGTCGACCGCGAGGAGCCGTGATGCATCCGCTGACCGTGGATGACGAGCCGCAACGCCTCGCCGCCCTGCGGGAGACCGGGATCCTCGACACCCGGGCGGAGACCGACTTCGACGACATCGCCGCGCTCGCCGCGGACATCTGCGACGCGCCGATCGCGATGGTGTCGATGGTCGACGCGCACCGGCAGTGGTTCAAGGCCCGCGTCGGCTGGGACCCCGAGCAGAGCGCCCGCGACGACTCGTTCTGCACCCACGTGGTGCGGGACCGGCAGCTGCTCGAGATCGACGACACCGTCGCCGACCCGCGCTTCGCCACCAACCCGGCGATCGCCGAGCACGGCGTCCGGTTCTACGCCGGCGCACCGATGCTGCTGCAGGACGGGCACGCGGCCGGCACCGTGTGCGTCATGGACCGCAAGCCGCGGCACCTGACCCTGCAGCAGCGCCGGGCGCTGCGGTCACTGGCCCGGCACGCGGCCGCCCACCTCGAACTGCGCCGCTACGCCCGCACCGTCGGGCACACCGCCGACCGGTTGCGCGAGCTCGACCGGCTCAAGGATTCGTTCCTGGCCAGCGTCAGCCACGAACTGTGCACGCCGCTGTCGTCGGTGCGCGGCTACATCGAGGTGCTGCTGGACGAGGACGACGCCGCCAACGACCCGGAGACGGTCCGCCGCTTCCTGGCCGTCATGCAACGCAACGCCGACCGGCTCCTGCGCCTCATCGACGACCTGCTCCTCGTCGCCCGCCTGCACGAGACCGGCCTGCGGCTCGACGTCGTCGAGGTCGACCTCACCGAGCTCGCGTTCCAGGCGACGCTGACGTCCCGCCCGATCGCCGAGCACAAGCGGCTCACCCTCACCACCCACACCGACGGCCCGGTGCCCACCACCGGTGACCCCGAACGCCTCGCCCAGGCGCTCAACCCATCTGCTGTTCAACGCGATCAAGTTCACCCCGGCGGGCGGGCACGTCACCGTCACCACGACCGCGACGCCGCGCCCGTCACTGTCGATCGTCGACACCGGCGTCGGCGTCCCGGCCGAGGACCTCCCGCACGTCTTCGACCGGTTCCACCGCAGCAGCACCGCCGACCACCTCGCCGCACAGGGCGCCGGCCTCGGCCTCACCATCGTCAAGGCCATCATCGACGCGCACCACGGCGACATCACCGTCACCAGCGCACCCGGCGAGGGCACCACCGTCTGCCTGACCCTGCCCAGCCCTTAGGAGGCCAGGTACGCCAGCACCGCGAGGACCCGCCGGTGGTCGTCTCCGCCGTCCGCGATCCGCAGCCGCTGGAAGATGCTGCGCATGTGCGTCTCGACGGTCCGCTCGGCGAGCCGGAGCCGGGCCGCGACCGCCGCGTTCGAGCGGCCCTCCGCGACCAGTGCGAGGACCTCCCGCTCGCGGTCGGTGAGCAGGCCGAGGGCGCCGGCGTGCGCCTCCGGCCGCAGCAGGGCGGCGACGACCTCCGGGTCCAGCGCCGAGCCGCCGGCGGCGACCCGGCGGACCGCGTCGAGGAAGTCGTCGACCCGCAGGACCCGGTCCTTCAGCAGGTACCCGAACCCGCCCGCCGACACGAGCCGCACCGCGTGGCGGATCTCGATGTGCTGCGACAGCAGCAGCACCGGCAGCTCCGGCCGGGTCTCGCGCAGCCGCCGGGCGGCCTGGGCGCCGTCGTCGCGCATCCCCGGCGGCATGCGCACGTCGATGACGGCCAGGTCGGGCGCATGAACGGCGACGGCCTCCTCCAGGCCCGCCACGTCACCGACCGCGGCCACCACCTCGTGCCCGTCCTCGCCGAGGAACCGGACCAGGCCCTCCCGGAACAGCACCGAGTCGTCGGCTACGACGATCCGCACGGCACCGTCACCTCCAGCCGGGTCCCGCCACCGGGTGGGCTGTGCACGACCACCGTCCCGCCGACCGCCACCACCCGGTCCCGGACCGAGGCCGGGCCGTCCGGGGCGGCGCCGCCCACCCCGTCGTCCACGACCAGCACGCGCACCGCGCCGGCCCCGTCGGGCCCGACCTCGACGCAGACCGTGCCGGCACGGGCGTGTTTGAGGGCGTTGGCATATGCCTCGGCAACCACGAAGTACACCGTCGTCGCCACCACCTCCGGCAGCTCGGCGTCCTGCACCGACAGCCGCACCGGTATCGGGGCGCCGGCGACGAGGGCGTGCAGCGCCGCGGAGACGCCGTCGTCGAGCCGGCCGGGACGCACGCCGTTGGCCAGCCGGCGCAGCTCCGCGACGGTCGCCTCGAGGGCCGCCACGGCCAGGTCGAGGTCGTCCTGCTCCGGGGTGTGCGGCGGCAGCCGCCGCTGCAGCGAGCGCAGCCGCATGCCGACGGCGACGAGTTGCTGCTGGGCGCCGTCGTGCAGGTCGCGCTCGAGCCGCCGCCGCTCGCCGGCGGTGGCCTCGACCAGGCGGGCGCGGCTGTCGCGAACGTCGCGCAGTGCGGTGCGCAGCTCCAGCCGCAGGCGGCTGACCTCGATCGGGAGCCGGACGTGTCGGGCCGCCTCCCGGGCCAGCCGCAGCCGGCGGGGCGACGCGGCCCCGAGCACGATCAGACCGGCGTCGGCACCACCCGCCGTCAACGCGATCACCGCCCGCCCTGCCACCGCCGAACCGCCGCCGCCGACCACCGGCACCGCCACCGAATCGCCCGCGCCACCCGCCGCCGGCACGCCCACCGCACCACCAACGCCCGCCACCGCACCGCCCGCGCCACCCGCCACCGACACCCCCGCCGGCACGCCCACCGCACCACCAACGCCCGCCACCGCACCACCGGCCGCCGGCGCGCCGACCGCACCACCAACGCCCACCGCGCCGCCAACGCCCGCCACCGCACCGCCCGCACCACCCGCCACCGACACCCCCACCGCACCACCAACGCCCACCGCGCCGGCAACGTCGACCGACACCGGCGCACCGGCGAGATCGACGAGCCCATCGGCCCCGGGCAGGTGCAGCAGCAGCCGCAGCCCCGGGTCCCCGAGCGCGTCCCGCAGCACCGCCTCAGTCTCCTCAGGCTCCGCATCCCCGTCGCGGACCTCGCGGACGAACCGCAGCAACCGCGCGGTCAACACGTGCCGCTCCCGATCCACGACCCGCCCGACCACCACGTTGAGCCGCCGCTGCAACGGCAACAGCAGCAACGCCGTGATCAGCGCCGCGCCCGCCACACCCACCCGGCTGCCACGGCCGAGGACGGTCCCGGCGGACGTCGTCACCGCCGCGAACACCACCGCCGAGATCGCCGACGTCAGCAGCCAGGCCAACGACGCGCCCAGCAGCCGGTCGACGTCGAACAGCTCGTGGCGCAGCACCGCGACGGCGACCGAGGCCGGCACCGCGACCAGCATCACGACGATGAAGGCGGTATACGCCACCGCGACGCTCGCCCCGGCGGCCTCCGCCACCCAGCCCGCGGCGAGCAGCACCGGCACCGACCCGGCGCCGAGCACCAACCAGTGCAACTGCCGGCGGACCCGCTCGTCGCCGCGGCGCCAGCGCACCACCAGCGACGCGACGGTGGCCAGCAACGCAGCGAGGAACGTGCCGAACCCGGCGATCTCCAGCACCGTCTGTTGCCAGCCGGGCAGCGTGCTCAGGTCACCGTGCCGGCCGAAGCCGGCCAGGACATGCATGCCGGCGGCGCTGAGGCCGACGCACCACGCGATGACCCGCCACCGCCGGCCCGGCAGCAGCCCGTCCGGGAAGACCAGACACAGCGCGGCGAAGCCGACGACCAGCCACACCCAGGCGCCGAGCTCGACCAGTGCGACGGCGGGCGCGGCCGGCCACGGGTGCCGCTGCGCGGTGTCGGCCCACCGCTCCAGCGTGAACACGACCGCCGGCGCGGCGCCCACCCACGTCACCGCCGGGCCGACCGGCACCGCGGCCGCCCGCAGGCTCACCAGCAGCCCGATCGCCACCGGCACCGCGGGGAGCAGCACGGTCAGCAGCAGCGTCGCCGCAGGCTCCGGCGAGTCGCCGGCCGCCACGACCGCCACCTGCACCGCGGCGGCGACGGCGAACACGGCGACGGGCAGCCAGGCAGCGGATCGCAGTGCCCTCACGCGCACCATCTTGACGGACCCGCCGCGCCGCCACATCAGTGCCAGCACGCAGCGGCCCGCCCGGATGTGCGCGCCGCGGCCGCGGCCCACGATGCATGGCATGGAACTCATCGTGATGGTGCTGGCACCGTTCCCCCTCGGCTTCTTCGTCCGGCAACGGGTCGTCGCCTACCTGGCCTACGTCGGCCTGCACTCGTTCGTCTTCACCTTCCAGACCACAACCCTGCTGAAGGCCTGGGTCGGCGGTGACACGTCAGGGTTCACGAAGGACCCCACCGCGGTCGACTGGCCGTACGCCATCGTCAACCTGGTCATCTACGGTGCCGGGCTGGGCCTCGTGGCGCTGGGGCACCGCCTCGGCGAGCGCCGCCGGAACCGGACCCCGGCCGCCGTCGACCTGGCCGGGTGAGACGCGGCGGGCCAGCGCCCGCACCCCGATGACGACCCCGAGCCCGGCGGCGAGGGCGACCTTGAAGACGGTCTTGCTCCACAGGACACCCTTCACGGCCGCCCACGCCAGCACCGGCCACGGCCGGTCCTCGTGCTGCCACCACAGCAGTGCCCCCAGCACCAGCAGGGTCACCGCCGTCGCGGCACCGATCAGGGCCGCCGGCGCGGCGATGGAGCGGAGGCGCTGCCATGTCGTTCGCATACCCCCGAAGCTATGGCCGGCCGAGGCCGGGTTCGTCGGGCCGCGGGCGGATTCCGGGCCCCACCCCAGGTTGTAGGCCGGGGCGGGCCAGACCGGCGTCGTAGGCAAAGATCGTCGCCTGGACCCGGTCGCGCAGGTCCAGCTTGGCGAGGATCGCGTTCATGTGGGCCTTGACCGTCGCCGGCCGGACGCCGAGCTCGGCGCCGATCTCCGCGTTGGTCAGCCCCCGGGCGACCCGCCGCAGGATCTCGACCTCGCGGGCGGTCAGCCTGGCGACGCCGGCCGCGACCGCGGGATCGAGGGCCGGCGCACCGACGTACGCGTCGATGAGCTGCCGGGTCAGCGACGGGTCGATGAGCGAGTCGCCGGCCGCGACGACCCGCACCGCGTCGACGACCCGCTGCGGGTCCGCGTCCTTGAGCAGAAACCCGGACGCGCCGGCCCGCAGCGCCGCGTACACGTCCTCGTCGAGGCCGAACGTGGTCAGCACCAGCACCCGCAACGGATCGGGGCCGCTGGTCAGCCGCTCGGTGGCGGTGAGCCCGTCCATGCCGGGCATGCGGATGTCCATGAGCACCACGTCGGGGCGCAGCCGCCGCGCGGCCGTGACCGCCTCGGCGCCGTCGGCGGCGACCGCGACCACGGACAGGTCCGGCTCGGCGTCCACCACGGCGGCGATGCCGGCGCGCACCATCGGCTGGTCGTCGACGACCATCACGGTGATCACGTCGGCACGGCCTCCGCCATCGGCAGGGACGCGTCCAGCTGCCAGCCACCGCCGCCGGGCCGCGTCGTCGTGAGCGATCCTCCCACCGCGTCGACGCGTTCGCGCAGGGCGGCCAGGACCGGCCGCGGGACCGGCGCGGCGAGCCGCTGCACACTGAGCCGGAGGGCGTCGGGGCCGTGCTCGATCCGTACCCCGGCCGCACCGATCGGCAGGACGGCCGCCACGACCCGGAACGCGCACAACTCGACCTCCAGTGGCACCGGCCCCGCGCCGTGCACCTCCAGGGCCACGCCCGCGTCGCACAGGTCGGCCAGGCCCGCCAGGGTCGGCTGGGGGGCGCGGGGTGCCGGCGGGCTGACCCGGAGCACGGTGAGCAGTTCCCGCATGGCAGCCAGGGCCGCCCTGGCATGTCCGAGCGCCGCTGTGATGTCGTTTTCGCCAGGTGTACGCCCAGCAGCGACCGCCACGAGCAACTCCGACGTGTGCGAGAGCACCTGCCCGCGAAGGCCCTCGGCGATCCGGGCCCGCTCCTCGCGAGCGGCACGGACGGCCCGGTCGGCGACTTCGCGCAGGGCGACCCGGTCCCGCCGGTCGGCCCGGGCGTGCTGCCGCGCGACGAGGAGACCGGCCAGCCACCACGGCAGCGCCAGCAGCCCGAGCCCCGCGGCGGACCCGGCGGCGATGACCGCCACCCCGGCCGGCACCAGCTGCACCGGGTTGCCGGCGCCGGCCAGGTCGCCCGGGGGCAGGAACCGGATGATGAGCGCCGCGGCGGTGCCGGCGCCCGCCCCGATCGCGGTCAGCCAGGTGAGCCCGGGGTGGCGCGGGTCGTACCGGCCGGCCGCGTACACGGGCACCACGACCCCGGCGAGCGCGACCGGCGCGACGATCCCGAACCCCGTCGCGCCCGCCTCGACCCGGCCCAGCACCGCCGCGGCCACCCCGACGGCCAGCATCGCCCCGAGCACCGCCGCCGGCGCCCGGCGCCGCCACCACAACGGTCCACAGTAGACAACGAGGAACAGCGCCGTCATGACCGCGTCGGCGGCACCGGCGAAGAGCGGTCCGTGGCCCTCTTCGGCGCGACCGGCGGCCCCGAGGAACAGTGGCAGCCCGGCGACAAGCACGATCAGCAGCCCGTCGAGGACCCGCCCGCCCTTCGCCGTGGTGGCGGCTGTGTCCCTCGCGGCCGGGGCTTCCCTTGCGACCAGGGCTTCCCTTGCGACCAGGGCTTCCCTTGCGACCAGGGTGACCGGGGCCGGGCCGGGTGCCGTTGGCAGGACGACGCGCACGGCCCAGCCGCCGCCGGGGCGGGGTCCGGCGGTGAGCGCGCCGCGGAGGCGGGCGGCGCGGGCCCGCAGGCCGGGAATCCCCGCACCGGACCCGAGGTCGAAGCCGGCCGCCCCGCCGCCGGTGTCCTCGACGGTGACGGTCACCGTGTCGCCGGCCCGGGTGAGGGTGACCGTGACGGTGGCGCCGGGGGCGTACCGCAGGACGTTCGTCAGCGCCTCCTGCACGATCAGGTGGACGACCTCGGCCACCTCGGGATGCAGCCACCCGCTCACGGCATCGCCGTCGCGCCGGCCCTCGGGCCCACCGTCGGGCCGGTCGTCACACGGGAGCTCGGCGCCCACCTCGGCGGGCCTGCGCCCGGCGCTCAGGTCGGTGGGCCGGCGCTCGGCCGGCTGATGCTCGTGCAGGTTGATGCGCAGGCCGAGGCGGGTGAAGCCGGCGACCACGTCGGGGATGCCGGCCGGGGACGGGGGCTCGGCGCGGCCGGCGAGCGCGGCGAGCCGGTGCAGGGAGCTGGCCGCCGACCGGCCCGACGTCCGCGCCACGTCGAGGGCCTGCGCGGTCATCGCCGGGTCGCGGAGGCGCTGGGCGGCGGCGAGCTGGACGACGACCGCGGTCAGGTGGTGCGCGGACACGTCGTGCAGCTCCTGGCTGAGCCGTTCGCGTTCGTGGGCCGCCGCGGCGCGTTCATGGTCGGCGGCGCGGGCCACGTGGACGCGGACCGCCTCCTGCCGAGCGGTCCGGCGGCGGAGGGAGCGGCCGAAGACGACCACGGCGGCGTACACGACGGCGGACAGCGCGGCGTCAGCACCGGCGGTCAGCGCGAACGACCCGGCGACCGGGTCGGCTTCGGTGAGGACGTCGGCGACCAGTGTCGACACGAGCGTGGCCGCGGCCGCGCACAGCACGCTCACCCGGAGCGTGCGGCGGGCGGCCACGGTGTACAGCGCGATGAGGTCGGCGAACGGCACCACCAGCGCCTGATCCTGCAACCCGAACGGCTCGGTGCAGCTCACCGCGGCCAGGATCACCGCCCACACCGCGACCGGCGCCGCCGCGCGCACGCTCAGCGCCACGCCGACCACGAGGGTGATCGCGGTGAGCTGCCCGGCCGGGACGGGGTCGACCGGCGCGCCGAACGCGAGCGGGCCGAGCGGCCACGCGGCGAGCTGCGCGGCGGTGAACGCGGCCGGCAGCCGGACCTTCCGGCCCCACCCGATCCGCTCGGCGCCGTCGTCCATGGCGTGAGGCTATCGCCCGGCGGCGGGGTCCAGGTCATCCCGCCGGCGGAGGCCGCCTACACCCTGGGTTGGTGCTGCGGCGTGAGGTCACCGACGGCGTCGGCGTAGTAGGTGCTGCCGAGGTGGAACGCCACCTGCCGCAGCGTCCACGCGTCGCCCTCGGCCCGGTCGAGCCGTTCGGCGTCCAGGGAGTGCAGGCGCAGCGACCAGATCCGGGCCAGCCGGGTCAGCCGGCTGACCGCCTCGTCGAGATCGGCGGCGGTGAACGCGGCGAGGTCGGCGGGGGTGGTGACGGCGGAGGCGTGCCAGTGGTCGGGTGGCGGGGCCTGTCCGGCGACGCGCGCCTCCAACTCGGCGAGATGGTCCACGAGGTGGTCACCGAGGCGGCGGATCGCCTTGTGCGGGGTGTACACCCGGTCCCCGGCGGGAATCGGCCGGCCGTCCCACGCCGGCCAGGTCCGCGCCAGCCGAAGGGCGTGGGCGACGGCGCTCTCGATGACGAGGGCGGGGTCACGGCCGTCGGTGGCGGGGCTGTCGTCAGTCATGCGCCGAGGCTAAGCCGCGCACTGTTCGGCCCCGGCCGAACCGGGTTTCCCCACAACCCGATGGATCCCGGCGCTCAACACCCGTCCGGGCGGTAGGTGGCGGCACGGACCTTCGGCAACCCGAGGACCCCGCGAAAGATGTTGAGGGGGTGTGGGTGGAGCGAAGCTCCCCCACTGGGGAGCAGGCGGAGCCTGCGCGGAACCCAGGCAGCCTGCGCGGAACTCAGGCGAACCGGATGTGGACCGGGCTCACCGGGGCGGTCTGGGGGGCGAACGCGAACGCGGCCAGGGCGCCGCGCACCACGTCGACGGTGTCCTCGCCGACGAGGTCGATCCAGGCCCGCTCGGCGGCGACGCCGGCGGCGCGCATCGCCTCGACGGCGCGGCGGCCCTCGGCGGTGAGCTCGAGATGGCGGACCCGTGCGTCACCGGCGCTGGCCTGGCGGCCGAGCAGGCCCTCGGTGTGCAGGGTCGCGCAGATCTTGCTGATCGCCTGGGTGGTCATGCCGAGCCGCTCGGCGAGCTGGGTGACGGTGTCGAAGCCGTCGGCGATGAACAGCACGGTGAGCGACTGCGACGGGGTGAGGTGCCCATAGCCGGCGGAGGCGAGTTCGCCGAGCAGGTTGCGCACGATGCGCTCGCAGCAGGCGGCCAGCAGCATGCCCAGATCATGCTCGGCGCGGTCGACCTGACTCATGCCGAAAACCGTACCGGACTTGACTCGGTAACTCGGATACGTATCTAATTTTGGTAACTCAGTTACCCAGAGGGGGAGCCATGCCAGTCGAGACCGAACGGATCGTGTTCGCGGACGCCACCGGCGCCGTGGTGACGATGGACGACCTGCGCGGCGGGGCGCGGGGCGTCGCGCTGTTCTTCATGCGGGCAGCGAACTGCGCGATCTGCGTGCGGCACGCGCGCGCCCTGGCCGCGCTGCGGCTCACCGACCGCGACGTCGCCCCGGTCGTCGTCGTGCCGGGTGGTGCCGCCGAGGTGGCCCGGGTCCGCCGCGCCGCCGGCGACGTGCGGGTGGTGTCGTCCACCGGCGCCGAGGCGCACCACGCGGTCGGCCTGACCAGGACCATGCTGCTGCAGCACAGCGGCACGCTGCTCGTCGACGCCGCGGGCAAGGTCCGCTACCGGCTCGCCACGGCCCTGCCGATGGGCGCCTTCGACGCCGCGGCGCTCACCACGGCCGTCGACGGCCTCTGAGCCCGTCAGCCGGTGTGCACCGGCAGGCTCGTGAACCCCTTCAGACTCAGGCTGTCCCGCCGCTGCCCCTCCCCCGCGAGCGTGAGGGACGGGAAGCGGCGGGCGAGGGCGGGCAGCGCGATCTGTGCCTCCAGCCGCGCGAGGGGCGCGCCCAGGCAGTAGTGGATGCCACCGCCGAAGGACAGCGGCGCGTTGTCGGAGCGGTCGAGCCGCAGCCGGGACGGATCGGCGAAGCGCGCCGGGTCGTGGTTGCCCGCGCCGAGGTACGCCACGACCCGCTCACCCTCGGCGACCCCGACCCCGCCGAGCTCGATCGGCGCCGTCACCACCCGGCTGCTGAGCTGCACCGGGCTGTCGAAGCGCAGCAACTCCTCGACCGCCGACTGGGCCAGCTCCGGCCGGCGGCCGAGCAGCGCGTACTGCGACGGGTCGCCGAGCAGCGCGACGACGCCGTTGGCGAGCAGGTTGGTGGTCGTCTCGAAGCCGGCGGCGAACAGCAGCGCGGCGTTGCTGAGGATCTCCTCGTCGGTGAGCCGGTCGTCCGCCGCCTGCGCCTGGACCAGCGCGCTGAGCAGGTCGTCGCCCGGGTGGCGGCGGCGCTCCTCGACGAGCCCGGCGAGGTGCTCGCGGATCGCGGTGGCGGCCGGGTCCGCCCTGGCCAGCACGTCCGGGGTGATCACCTCGAGGACCTGGGTCCAGTCGCGCACCAGGGACTGGAAGCCGCCGCGCTGCTCCGCCGGCACCCCGAGCAGCTCGCCGATGACGTTGACCGGCAACGGGAACGCGAACGCGGCGACGAAGTCCACGTCGCCGTCCAGGCCGTCCAGGAGGTCCTGCACCATCCGTTCGATCGCGGGCCGCAGCGCCTCCACCCGCCGGGGCGTGAACGCGGAGCTCACCAGCCGCCGCAGCCGGGTGTGGTCCGGCGGGTTGAGGGTGAGCATGCTGGTGAAGAGCTGGTGCAGCGCCGGATGGTCGCGCCAGTCGGGGAAGCCGACGAAGGCCAGCACGTCCGCCGGCGGGTGCTGCAGGCGCGGGTCACGCACGACGGTCGCGCAGTCGCCGTAGCCGGTCACGACCAGGGCGCCGTCCTCGGCGCGCACGATCGGGGAGATCTCCCGGAGGCGGGCATAGCGGGGGTACGGGTCGGCCCGCCCCGGCATCCTCGTCAGCTCGTCCAGCAGTCGCAGCACTTCCGGGGTCTGCACGATGTCCGGCATCCGTCCACCATAGGCGGCGTCACGAGCACAGCCGGGCCGCGCGGACGGCCTCGGGCGGCGTCACACGCGCAGCCGGGCGGCCTCGGGCGGCGTCACACGCGCAGCCGGGCGGCGCGGGCGGCCGTCACACGCGCAGCCGGGCGGCCTCGGGCGGCGTCACACGCGCAGCCGGGCGGCGCGGGCGGCCTCGGGCGGCATCCGGAGCCGTTCGGCGTCCCGGGCGGCGCCGGCCCAGACCCGCTGGGCGGCGCGCACCCGGCCGCGCAGCGCGAGATGCCGGCCGAGCACAATCCGCGCGCGGGGCCGGGCCATCGGATACGTCCGTGCGTAGCGGCGCAACCGGCGCACGGCCGCGGCCTCGACCGCACGCACCTCCGCCGCACGCACCTCGACCGCACGCACCTCGTCGGCACGCACCTCGTCCGCCTCGGGGGGATGCCCGGCTCCGGCGGCCGGGTCGAGCAGGGCCTGGCAGATCTCGGCGACGCCGGCGTGCGCCTCGAGGCCGTACTGGGCAAGGGCGGGCCGCGCGCCGATGAGCCGGTCGGCGGTCCGGGCCGCCCGCCACGCCTCGGTCCGGCGGCCGGCGGCGAGGTGCAGCCGCGCGGCGGCGACGTGGAAGCGGGCGGCGTCGATCCTCGACGCGTCCGGCAGCAGCGGCGCCGCCTCCTGGATCCATGCGTCGAGCTGCTCCCGTGCCTCGAGGGACGGGGCGCCGGGGCCGGCGGGCAGGGTCGTCTCGATGAGCACCAGCAGGCTCCACAGGTGCACGACCGGGTCGCGGCGGTCCCGGCCGGACAGCAGGCACCGGGCCGCCGACGCGACCGCTTCGTCGTGCCGGCCGGTGAGGTGCTGGGCGACGCCGGCGATCAGCCGCGCCTCGTCCTCCCACCGGTGCTGCGGCGCGACCGGCCGCTGCGGGGTGGCCCGGTGCCGCGGCCCGACCCTCGCGGCGGCGGCGTCGGCCGCGGCCCAGTCGGCGACCCCGATCCAGTGCAGCCCGCCGACGATTGCGACCCAGCAGGCGGTGAGCGGGTCGTCCGTGCGTTCGGCGGTGGCGACGGCCACGGCGAGGTGCCGGCGGGCGAGGCGGTGCAGGCCGAGGCTGCCGGTGATCATGCCGAGGCCGGCCCGGGCCCGGGCGATCAGGTCCGGGTCGCCGGCGCGTTCGACGTCGTTGAGGGCGTGCAGCGCCACCGGCAGCATCAGCCGGTGCTCGTCGAGCACCCAGTACACCTCGTTGATCGAGAAGTAGGTGGCGGCGCGTTCCTGGTGCAGGTCGCGGTGCTGCCGGCAGCGGGCGACCGGGGTGCCGGGCCGCAGCCGGCGCAGGGCCCGGCGGGCGAGCTGGCCGGCGAGCATCCCGGGTCGGCCGGCCGTGGGCACGGGACCGCCGAGCGCGGCCAGGGCAAGTTCCAGCTGGTCGCGGGCGGCGGCGGCCGCGCCGAGCTGCTGGTGCGCCTCGCCGAGCAGCCGGTGCCAGCGGCCGCGGTGCAGGCCCGGCACCCCGGACCGGCGCAGCGCCGCGCCGAGGACGGCCTGGGCTTCGCGGAACCAGCCGTTGCGCCGGTACAGCGTCCAGATCCGCTGCAGGTGGCCGTCGAGCACGTCGGAGTCGGCGGCGGCGATGAACCACTCGGTGGCGGCACGCAGGTTGGCGGCGTCCTGAAACGTGTCCTGAAACGTGTCCTGACCGGCGTCCTGAAGCGTCGGGTCGGCGGTGAGCAGCGCGTCGTAGTGGGCGGCGTGACGGCGCCGGGTCTCGGCCTCCTCCGCGGGGTTCTCGGCGAGCCGTTGGGCGGCGTACTGGCGCAGCAGCTCGTGCATGGCGTAGCGACCGTCCGGGCCGGCGGTCACCAGTGACTGGTCGACGAGGCCGGCGAGCAGCGGCAGGCCCGCGCCGGCCACGGCCTCGGCGGCGGCCAGGTCGAACCCGTGGTGCACCGACAGCCGGCGCAGGGCGCGGCGCTCCTCGCCGGTGAGCAGCCGCACCGAGGCGTCCAGCACGGAGCGGATGCTGCGGTGCCGGGGCTCCACGTCGGGCGCGGTCGTCTCGAGCAGTTCGAGGCCGCGGGCGAGCCGGTCGGCGATGGCGGCCGGCGCGGCGGAGCGCACCCAGCGGGCGGCCAGCTCGATCGCGAGGGGCAGGCCCCCGACCAGCCGGCAGATCCGGGCGGCACCCTCGACGTCGGTCTCGACACCGGGGCGCAGCAGCCTGGCCCGTTCCTGGAAGAGTTGCACCGCCGCGGAACCGGCGGCCTCGGCGGCGCCGGTGCCGGCCGGCGGGAACGGCAGGCCGGGCACCTCGACGAGCCACTCCACGCCGAGGCCGAGCGGGCGCCGGGAGGTCACCAGCAGCTGGACGCCGGGGGCCCGGCGCAGCAGCTCGGCGAGCGGGCCGGCCGCGCCGGGCAGGTGCTCCAGGTTGTCCAGCACGAGCAGCAGCTCGCGGCCGCTGAGGTGCTCGACGAGCAGTTCCAGCGGGTCGCGGGGCACGGTGAGCGCCACCCCGAACGCCCGGGCGAGGTCGGCGACAACCAGGTCGGCGGTGTCACCCGCCGCGGCGGCGGTGTCGGCCACGGCGTCGCGGCGGCCGGCGCCGGTGCCGGCGAACGACACGAACACCGCCCGGCGCGCCCCGGCGACCTCGACGGCGAGGCGGGTCTTGCCGATGCCGCCGGGACCGACGAGGGTCACCAGCCGGCACGCGGGGTCGTCCAGGAGATCGTGCAGCCGGGCCAGTTCGGCCGCCCGGCCGACCAGGGCGGTGAGCGGCCGGGGCGGCCCGGGCACCGGCGGGGGCGGCCCGGGCACCGGCACGGGCGGCGGGCCGGAAAACATCGGCGCACCGGCGATCTCGTCGCGCAGGGCGGTCGTCGCCGCCGACGGCGCCAGCCCGAGCTCCTGGTCGAGCAGGTAACGGCAGGTCTCGTACTGGGCGAGCGCGGCGCTGCGCTGTCCCCCGGCGGCGAGGAACCACATCAGGGCCCGGTGCGCCTCCTCATGCAGGCCCTCGACTTCGAGCATGCGCCGCGCGGCGTCGACGCCGGCCGCCGGGTCGCGCCGGTCGCGGGCCTGCCCCACGGCGCGTTCCAGCAGCGCCAGCATGTCGGCCCGGGCCGCGGCCCGGCGGGTGGCCACCCAGTCGTCGAACACGGCGGCCCCGGGCACGTCGAAGCCGTGCAGGAACTCGCCCCGGCACAACTCGACCGCGGCCGGGTCCACCACGGCGGCGGACCCGGCGGAGGCCGACCCAGGCGACGCGGACCCGTAGGAAGCAAACCCGGGCGAAGCAGACCCAGGGGAAGCGGCCCCGGGCGAAGCGGACGTAGCGGAAGCGGACGCGGCCGCGGCGACCTCGACGGCGTCGACCCAGACCGGCGCGCCCGCGGTGAGTGCGACCACCCGCCGGGTCACGTCGAGGTGCGCCGGCACCACCCGGCGCAGCTTCGTCAGCACGAGCCGCAGGTTGGCCCGGGCCGCCGCCTCGGGCAGGTCGCTCCAGAGCAGCCCGGCCAGCGCCGAACGGCTGTGCCCGGTGCCGGTCACCGCCAGGTAGATCAGCAGCGCCGCTGCCTTGGCCGAGGCAAGGTCCACCAGCGGCCGCCCGCCGAGCGCGAGGTCTGCGCGGCCGAGCACATGGACCGTGAGCCGCTGATCCGTCATCGCCACCACCGTCGTCACGAGCACACTATCGGCCACGCACACGATCGGGAAACGGTTCACACACGCTGCCCGGCCTACCTTCTCGTCACCCAGAACCCGACGCGAAGGAGCCGTCATGACCGCCGTCCACCCCGTATATGCAGCGCTTCCCGACGTGGAGGTCGGGGGCTTGGCCGTACACCACCTCGTGCTGCAACACGCGGCGCGCCTCGGCGACAAGGCGGCGCTGCTCGACGCCACCACCGGGCGCACGGTCACCTACCGGGAGCTCGCGCGCGGGATCGAGCGGGTCGCCGCCGGCCTGGCCGCCCGCGGTTTCACGGCCGGTGACGTCCTGGCCGTGCACAGCCCGAACCTGCCCGACTACGCCCTGGCGGTGTACGGGGCGATGGCCGCCGGCGGCACCGTCACCGGGGCCGACCCGTCGCTGACCGCCGGGGAGCTGGCCGGTCAGCTCGCCGAGGCCGGGGCGCGGCTGCTGGTCACCGCGCCGCCGTTGCTGGAGGTGGCCACCGAGGCGGCGCGGCGGGCCGGAGTGGCGGAGGTCCTGGTCTTCGGCGGGTCGTTCGACGCGCTGGTGGGGCACGACCTTCCGGCGGGGGCGGCCGTCGTCGACCCGGACCGGGACGTCGCCGCGCTGCCGTTCTCCAGCGGCACCACCGGCCTGCCGAAGGGGGTGGAGCTCACCCACGCCGCGCTGGTCACCAATGTGCGGCAGGCGCTCGCGGTGCTCGGCTTCGCCGAGGACGACGTCATCCTGGCGGTCGCGCCGTTCTGCCACGTCATCGGGCTCAACCTGCTGCTGGCGGGGGGTCTCGCCGCCGGGGCGACCGTCGTGACGCTGCCCCGCTTCGACCTCGAGGCGTTCCTGCGCACGATCCAGGACCACCGGGTGACGCTGACCGTCGTGGTGCCGCCGGTGGTCCGGGCCCTGGCCGCGCACCCGCTCGTCGACCGGTTCGACCTGTCGTCGCTGCGCGCGCTCGGCGTGGGCGCGGCGCCCCTGGACGCGGCGACCGAGCAGCGCTGCGCCGAGCGGCTCGGCTGCGCCGTCAGTCAGGGGCTGGGCATGACGGAGACCGGGGCGCTGATCGCCGTCGGTGACCCGCACACGTCGCGCCGCGGGTCGGTCGGGCGGTTGCTGCCCAACACCGAGGCCCGCATCGTCGACCCGGGCAGCGGCGCGGATCTGGGCGCCGGGCGCACCGGCGAGCTGTGGGTGCGCGGCCCGCAGCTGATGCGCGGCTACCGCGGGCGCCCCGAGGAGACCGCCGCGACGGTCGACGCCGACGGGTGGCTGCACACCGGCGACCTGTGCCATTTCGACGAGGACGGTCACCTGTACGTCGTCGACCGGCTCAAGGAACTCATCAAGTTCCGTGGACACCAGGTCCCGCCGGCCGAACTCGAGGCGCTGCTGTGCCTGCACCCGGCGGTCGCCGACGCGGCCGTGGTGCCCCGGCCGGACCCGGACGCCGGCGAGGTCCCGGTGGCGCACGTGGTGCTGCGGGCGCCGGCGAGTGCCGAGGAGCTGCTGGAGTACGTGGCCGAGCGGGTCGCGCCGTTCAAGCGGCTCGCGGCGGTCACGTTCGCCACGAGCATCCCCCGGTCCCCGACCGGCAAGGTGCTTCGCCGAATGCTCGCCGGGCAATGACCGGCGGCCTGCGGGCGTGGGCGGTCAGCGTCGCCGCGACGGCGGTGTCCGCCTACGCCCTCGACGCGACCGCGACGGCGGCCGGGGTGGCACTCGTCGCCTCCGGCCTGCTCGGCGGCGACGGGAACCACCGGTGGGCGCTGGCGCTGCTGGTGGCCAGCTACGCGGTGTGGGCGTGGGGGCTGCGGGCCAACCTGCGGGCCAACCAGTCCCTGCTCACCGCGACCGGCACCAGCACCAACGTGCTGTCGAAGGCGGCGCACGACCTGACCCGGCGGCACACCGCGAGCCCCCGCGCGGCGCAGCTGGCGGCGGCGGCCGGATACACGGTGACCGAGGTCGCCAAGGAGGTGCCGTACTACGCGGGCGCGTTCGGCGCGGCGGTGCTCACCGACTCGGTGACCGCGACCGGTGCCCTGGTGTTCCTGGCCGGGGCGAACCTCGGCGCGGCCGGCTACGAGTACGGCCTCGCTCGTCTCACCACGGCGTTCCTGCGGCGGCGCCGGTACGCCTCGTTCGACACCGACTGGGAGCCGGCCGCGTACCTGGACGGCTACTACCGCACGGTCGAGCCGGACGAGGTCGCCACCATCGCGTTCTTCGTCGACGCGTTGCGCGGCGCCGAGCGGGACCGGCCGGTGCTGTTCTTCGGGGTCGGGCCGACGCTGCATCACGTGTTCGCGGCCGCCGAGGTCGCCTCCGAGATCCACCTCGGCGACTACCTGCCGGCGAACCTGGCGGAGATCCGGCGGTGGCTGGACCGCGACCCCGCCGCCCACGACTGGCGCCCGTTCGTGCGGCACACGCTGCGGTGCGAGGGCAACGCCGAGCCGACCGACGACGAGGTGACCGCCCGGGAGGACCTCACCCGCAAGAAGGTCACCGACCTGGTCGAGGTCGACGCCCGGCACCCGCGCCCGGTGGACCGGTGCTACCCGACCGTGGTCAGCGCCTACTGCGCCGACTCGGCGACCGCGGACCGGGCGACGTGGGCGCTGTTCATGCGGCACATCACCGGGCTGGTCGAGCCGGGTGGGCTGTTCGTGACCTCAGCGCTGCGCCGGTGCCGCGGCTATACGGTGGCGGGCCGGTCGTTCCCGAGCGCCGACGTCGACGAGCACGACCTGCGTGCGGTGCTGCGGCCGGGCTTCGGGCCGCCGTCGATCGAGGTCAGGCGGGTGCCGCAGGAAGCGGCCCACGGCTACGGCGGCATCGTGCTGGCCGCCGCCCGTCGCACCGAGAGTTCCCATTCCTAACCTTCCGACACTCGATACTGCAATCTCGATGCAGAATATGCAATCCTCTGTGCATCGAAGGGAGCAACTATGTCGAGAACTGGGAGATTGATCATCGCCTTGGCGCTCGGGCTCGCCGTCGGCGGCGTCGGCGGCGTCGGCACGCCGGCGGCGGCGGAGAGCAACGGCGGGATCCGGGTGCTGCCCCTGGGCGACTCGATCACCGACGGCGGCACCGCGAACCCCGGCGCCTACCGCATCGAGCTGTGGCGCCGGCTGACGGCCGGCGGCTACACCGTCGACTTCGTCGGCTCCAAGGCCAACGGTCCGGCCGAGCTGGGCGACCACGACCACGAGGGGCACCCCGGCTACCGCATCGACCAGATCCAGGCCGGCATCGTCGGCTGGGTGCAGGCCACCAACCCGCAGACGGTGCTGCTGCACCTCGGCACCAACGACATCGGGCAGAACTGGGACCTTCCCAACGCTCCGGCCCGCCTCGGCAACCTCGTCGACACGATCATCCAGCTGGCGCCGGCGGCGGAGATCTTCGTGGCCGGCGTCGCCCCGGTGGCCTTCGCCGATCGCGAGGCGAAGACACAGACCTACAACGCCGCCATCCCCGGACTCGTGCAGCAGCGGGCCGCGGCCGGCAAGCACGTGCACTTCGTGGACATGCACGCCGCGCTCACCACCGCCGACCTCACCGCCGACGGCGTGCACCCCACCGCCGCCGGCTACGCGAAGATGGGCGCCACCTGGTACGCGGCACTGCGGACGGTGCCCACGTCCATCGGCCCGGGCACCGGCCTGGAGCACCGCGCCTCCGGCCTGTGCCTGGACGTCGCCGGGCGGACCGCCACCGCCGGCGCCCACGCCGTCATCGCCACCTGTGACGGCGGCCCGAGCCAGCGCTGGGTCACCGGCGCGGTCGGTGAGCTGCGGGTGTTCGGCACCATGTGCCTGGACGTCGTCGGCGCCGCCACCGCCCACGGGTCCGACGTCATCATCTGGACCTGCACCGGGCAGTCCAACCAGCGGTGGACGCTGCGCGCCAACGGCTCGCTCGTCGGGGCGGCCTCCGGCCGCTGCCTCAAGTCGACCTACGGCGGCACCACCCCGGGCACGATCCTGCGGATCGCCGACTGCGACGGCACCGCCGTCCAGTTGTGGTCCCGCCGATGAGAACGATCATGCCTGACCGTCGCACCGGGACCGCCTGCCGTTCACGGCCGGTCCCGGTGTACGGGGCACCTCAGCGCCGCCGGTCGTGCCGACCGTGCTCGCTGAACACCCGCTGGACCTGCTCGGTCCAGAACGCGTGCGGCTCGGAGAAGCGGTAGCCGAGCGTGCGGGCCTCGCTGTAGAAGCTCTGCGCGGGCTCCTGGTCGCTGTACTGGTAGGTCACGATCGCGGTCAGCGCGGGACCGCCAGCGTCGTACTCGTCCTCGAACACGCCGCCGAGCAGTTCCTGCATCAGCGGCGAGGCCGGGTCGACCTGGATCACCCTGACCTGGGCGGCGACCTCACCGTAGGAGGTCAGGCGCCGGTCGTGCGCGGCGCCGACGATCGCGTCCCGGACCTCGTGCTTCGCGGTGGTCCACTGATCCTCGCGCAGGCCGACCTGCGATGCGGTGCGCCTCATGCGGTTTCCATCCCAACCCACCTGATGGCGGCTCGACGTCGCCCGAGCCGGGCCCGGACTGCTGCAGTCTGCCCTGTCCGCACCGCGACGGTAAGGGTCCGTACAGCTCATTCGCCCGCCGCGGCGGCCCGGTCCGCTATCCGGTGATCGCCGGCCGGAGCATGGCCCAGGCGCGGTCGGCGAGCTCGCCGCGCTCCGCCGGCGTCGACTTGGCGAGCAGCCCGGCGATCATGCGGACGGCCAGCAGCAGGTCGTCGGCGGTGACCGCGGCGCGGATCCGGCCGTCCTGCTGCGCGGCCCGCAGCTTGCCCTCGAGGAGGTCCCGGACCCGGTCGACCACGTCGCGGAGCCGGGGGTCCTCGTCGGAGGCGTGCAGCATGTCGATGAACGCGACCGACGCAACGGTCTGCTCCGTGATCAGGGCGAGCAGGTCGTCGAGCGTGCTGGCCGGAGCGGCGGCGAGCGCCTCGAGGGCGCCGACGTTGTCGTCGAAGACCGCCAGGGCCAGGCTCACCCGGTCCGGGAAGTGGCGGTACAGGCTGCCCTGACCGACGCCGGCCTGCCGGGCGATCGCGCTGAGGGACGCGTCGAAGCCCTCGCTGGCGAACTGCTCGCGCGCGGCGCCGATCAGCGCGACCCGGTTGGCGGCGGCGGCGTTGCGCCCCCGGTTCTCTCGACGTGTCCGCATCACGGGTGTAGCTTACCAACCGGACTGGGTCGTCCGGTTGATTGGAGGCGGCATGGCCGTGCAGTGGGACCGTGAGGTTGACGTGCTGGTGGTCGGCACCGGGGCGGCCGGCATGACCGCGGCGATCGCCGCCGCCGACGCGGGCCGGCGGGTCCTGGTCGTGGAGAGCACCGGCAAGTGGGGCGGCACCACGGCGCTGAGCGGCGGCGGGCTGTGGATGCCGACCAACCCGCTGATGGCCGGCTTCGGTCAGGTGGACTCCGTCGACAAGGCCCTCACCTACATGGCGGCGGCGATCGGCGACGCCGGCCCGGCCAGCTCCCCCGAGCGGCGCCGCGCCTTCGTGGAGAGCGTCCCCGAGGTGTTCACGTTCCTGCAGCGCCTCGGCGTACGGTGGACCGCGGCGAAGGAGTACCCGGACTACTACCCGGACCGGCCCGGCGGCATGACCGGCCGCAGCATCGAGGCCGAACCCTTCAACACCCGCAAGCTCGGCCCCTGGTTCGCGACGTTCCGCGGACGCGACAGCATCCCCGCGCCGCTGAAGACCGACGACGTGTGGCTGCTGTCCCGCGCCTGGTCGACCCCGTCCGGCTTCGCGCGCGGCGCCCGGTTCGTATTCCGTACCATCGGCGGCCTGGCACTTGGCAAGCGCCTCTTCGGCATCGGCGGCGGGCTCACCGCGAGCCTGATGAGCATCCTGCTCCGGCAGGGCGTCGAGGTGCTGCTCGACACCCCGCTCACCGACCTGATCCTGGACGACGCGGGCGCGGTCCTCGGTGCCACCGTCACCGGCGCCGACGGCGCGCCGCAACGGATCCGCGCGCTCGGCGGGGTCGTGCTCGGCGCGGGCGGGTTCGCCCAGAACGCCGAGTGGCGCCAGAAGTACCACGGCATCCCCGGCTACAGCTCCGCCGCCGACGGCGACCTCGGCGGGCCCATCGCCATCGCCGAGGCCGCCGGGGCGCAGCTGGCCCTGATGGACGACGCCTGGTGGGGCGCGTCGGTGCCGCTGCCCGACGGACACAGCCAGTTCGTGCTGTCGGAGCGGTCGATGCCGTTCAGCATCGTGGTCGACTCCGCCGGTGACCGGTACACCAACGAGTCGGCCAGCTACATCGACTTCGGGCACGCCATGCTGGAACGGGACCGGACCGTGCCGGCGATCCCGAGCTGGCTCATCCTGGATGTGCGGCACCGCCGCCGCTACCTGTTCAACGCGTTCCTGCAGGGCACCAAGCAGCTGCGGGCCAAGGGCGTCGTGCGCTCCGCCGCCACGATCGAGGAGCTCGCCGCCGGGCTCGGCATGCAGCCCGCCCGGCTGCGCGCCACGGTCGAACGGTTCAACGGCTTCGCCCGCGCCGGCGTCGACGCGGACTTCGGCCGGGGCCGCACCGCGTATGACAACTACTACGGCGACCCGGGCGTGAAACCGAACCCGAACCTCGGCCCGATCGAGAAGGGCCCGTTCACCGCGGTCCAGCTGGTGCCCGGCGACCTCGGCACGAAGGGCGGCCTGCTCACCGACGCCGACGCCCGCGTGCTCAACGTCGACGGCGCGCCCATCCCGGGCCTGTACGCCGCCGGCAACACCACAGCATCCGTCATGGGCCGCACGTATCCCGGCCCGGGCTCGACCATCGCCCCGGCGGTCATCTTCGGCTACCGCGCCGGTCGCGCCGCCGCCGCCTGACCCTTCCCGCCGTACACCGGCGGAAGACGTCGACGGCGGGTGTGATCTGGGGAACAGCACAGCAACGGGCGCTCAACTCCGGCGGCGCGGTCCCGATGCGGTGGGCACACCTGCCTGCCGACCCCCGGGGGACCACCCATGAGCACGACCACCGCCCGTCCCGTCCCAGCCGCCCGGCGGGCCGGTCCTGCGCCGGCGCCGCTGCCGCCACCGACGCCAGTGCAGGACGCGCGGCCCGGTCGCTGGTGGGCCCTGGTCGTCCTCGCGATGGCGCAGCTCATGGTGGTCCTGGACGCGACGATCGTGAACATCGCCCTGCCTACCGCGCAGCGGGACCTCGGGTTCTCCGACGGCGGCCGGCAGTGGGTCGTCACCGGCTACGCCCTGGCGTTCGGCAGCCTGCTGCTGCTCGGCGGGCGGCTGTCGGACCTGTTCGGCCGCAAACGGATGTTCCTCGTCGGCCTGGCCGGGTTCGCCCTCGCCTCGGCGCTCGGCGGCGCCGCGCAGGGTCTGACGATGCTCATCGTGGCCCGCGCCCTGCAGGGTGCCTTCGGCGCCGCGCTCGCCCCGGCCGCGCTGTCGCTGCTGTCGATCACGTTCCCGGACCCGAAGGAGCGCGGCAAGGCCTTCGGCATCTACGGCGCGATCTCCGGCGCCGGCGGCGCGGTGGGCCTGCTGCTCGGCGGGGTGCTCACCGAGTACGCCTCCTGGCGCTGGTGCCTCTACGTCAACCTCGTCATCGCCGCCGTCGCGGTGGTCGGTGGCCTGCTCAAGCTGCGCGACGAGCCCGCCCGGCCCGGGGGCCGCATCGACGTGCCCGGCGCCGTCACCGCCGTCGTGGGTCTCGTTGCGCTGGTGTACGGCCTGGGCAACGCCGAGTCCGACGGCTGGAGCGACCCGATGACGCTCGCCCCGATCGCGGTCGGCGTGCTGGTGCTGCTCGCGTTCGTGGCCATCGAGCGCCGCGTGGCCCACCCCCTGCTGCCGATGCGGGTCGTGCTGGACCGCAACCGGGGCGGCTCCTACGCCGCGGTCGGCATCGCCGGCGCCGGCATGTTCGGCATCTTCCTGTTCCTCACGTACTACATGACCGGCGTCCTGGGCTTCACCCCGATCCAGACCGGCTGCGCGTTCCCGCCGATGCTCGCCGCCATCATGCTGTCCGCGACGACCGCCGGCTCCGTGCTGACACCCCGTGTCGGCCCCCGCCCGCTCGTCCCGCTCGGCGCCCTCATCGCCGCCGGCGGCATGGTGCTCATGACCCGGCTCGACCTGGACTCCACGTACGCCACCGGCGTCCTGCCCGGCCTGCTCGTCATCGGCCTCGGCATGGGCCTGATCTTCGCCCCGACCCAGAACGCCGCCGCCTCCGGCGTCGCCCACACCGACGCCGGCGTCGCCTCCGCAATGATCAACACGACGCAGCAGATCGGCGGCTCGATCGGCACCGCGCTGCTCAGCTCGTTCGCCGCCAGCTCGGCGACCGGCTTCCTGGCCGGCCGCACCTCGACGGCACAACTGGCCGCGCAAGCCGCCATCGAGAGCTACCACACGGTCTTCTGGTGGTCGGCCGGCTTCTTCCTGCTGTGCGCCACCGTGTCCGCCATCCTGTTCCGCACCGGCCCACTCGACGTCGACCCGGACGCCCCGAAGGCGATGGCGCACTGAAGTGCTGCTGTAATGCTGCCGCGCTGTAATGCTGCGGGGGTTCCCACCCGCAGCCCCCATGCGACCGCTCCGCGGCCGCACTCTCTTAACTAGCCCGAGTGAATAAATCGGGCGCTGCGCTTCCATAGGCCGTCGCGGTCACCGTCTCTACCTGGATGGAGTGGGGCGGCTGGGTGCCGGTTGGTCAGCGGGGGGCGGCGCCGCCGTCGATGTCCAGGGTGGTGCCTGTGACGAACGCGGCCTCTGTCGAGGCCAGGTAGACCGCGGCGGCGGCTACCTCGGCGGGCGTCCCGCCGCGGCCCACGGGCAGTGCCGCTGCGGTCGCCTCCCGGCGGGCGGCGGTGCTGAACGTGGCGTGGAAGTCGGTGCCGTCGATGAAGCCGGGCGCCAGTGCGTTGACGGTGATGCCGTCGGGCGCCAGTTCCTTTGCCAGGCCTTTCGTGAGGCCGATGATGCCGGCCTTGGCGGCGGCGTACGCGACCGCGCCCGGACCACCGCCGTTGTGCGCGGCCAGGGACGCCATCGTGATGATGCGGCCGGACCCGGAGGTGCGCAGCGCGGGCAGCGCGGCGCGGATGGTGCGGAACGTCGCGGTGAGGTTCACGTCGGTCACCTGCGCGAAGTGCTCGTCGCTCATCTCGCCGATCGGGACCCGGCCGACCAGGTGCCCGGCGTTGCAGACCAGGATGTCCAGGCCGCCGAGGTGCTCGGTGGCAGCGGCGACGAGCCGGTCCACCTGGGCCGTGTCGGTCACGTCCGCTTGGACGGCCGTCGCCCTTTGCCCCAGACCGGCGATGCGGGCGACCACGCCGGCGGCCCGCTCCGCCGAGTGCCCGTGGTGCACCACGACGTCGGCGCCGTGCTCGGCGAGGGCCAGAGCGATCGCCGCGCCGATGCCGTGCCCGGCGCCGGTGACGAGCGCGTAGCGCCCGGTGAGGTCGAACATGCCGCCGCCTTCCGTCCCGCCGGCGGGAACCCACCGGCTCTGGTGCGATTCTCCACGGTGAGGAGGTGCCGATGAACAGGCTGTCCCGAGTGCCGGGCCCGGCCGCCGTGCTGCTGCTGGCCGCCTGCACCGCAGCACCCGCACCCGCCCCGCCGCCGTCCGCCTCCGTCCCACCGCCGCCGTCCGCCGCCGTCGCGCCGGTACCTGCCTCGACAGGCCCGCAACGCGGCTGTTCCAGCCTCGTCAGCGTGGGGCTCGGGGATGACGCGTGGCGCACGGCGCCGGCGGCTGGGCCGGCGGTGTTCGGCGCGCTGGACTATCGGTGGGGTGACCGGGCCGGCTTCGCGGAGCGGGCGCCCGACGGGCAGGGGTGGCGGTGGTTCAAGGTGGCGATGCGGCTGCGCGGTGGCACCCCGGCCACCGTCAGCATTCCCGAGCCGCAGCGGGCCGTGGCGGCGCTCACGTACCTCAACGGCCTCGACCACACCGTTGCCTTCGCCGCCTGTGGTGCGACGGCGGGCGAGTTCGCCGGTGGGTTCGTCGTGCGGGAGGCGGTCTGCCTGCCTGTCGACGTCACCTCGGGCGGCGCCACGGCCCGGATCGTGCTCGACTTCGGCAACGGCGGATGCTGAAAGTGCGCGATGTTGCATCCGATGCGACAACGGTGCGCCGCACGGGACACGGCCCTTCGGTGTTGACGGCACGGCGAAGCGCGCCCAGCGGGCGCTGCAGACGCCGCTGGACTTCGACGCATGGAGTGCCGGACATCTTCGGGACGGGCGCACGAAGCCGACGCTGCGGGGATATCAGAACGCGATCGTCGACCACCAGTGGTCCGACTGCGGCCAGTTCACCCGCCCGTTGCGCCGTGGCACGTGCGTGCGGTTCGCGCCGGCCCAGTGTATCCGTCAGCTCTCGGCTTTGATCACCTCGTAGAGCGCCGTCCAGTTCTTGGTTGAGTGGCCGGCGGCGATCGCCCGGTCGTAGTGCGACCTGACCGCCTTCGGCAAGGCAACGTCGACGCCGAAGGTCTCGCTGGTCCGCACGATGTGGTCGGCTGTTGCACCCATCATCAGAGCTGTGCTGAGGTCGCCGGGGTGCTCGCCGGCCTCCAGTTGTTGAGCCAGCTGCGCGCCATCGCCGATCATCGCCGGAATGCCCGTGAGGGTGGTCAGCACGCCAGGCAGGAAGTCCGCCGCCGGGACTCCCGCGGCGGTGACAAGGGCCGTGGCGTGCAGGAGGCTCGACAGGGCGGTTAGGAACACGTCGAGGTGGGCCTGGTAGAACAGCTGAGCCAGGCCGGGATCGCCGCCGAGGTACTGAGGCTCGCCGATCACCCTCAGTAATGGTTCATGCGTGTCGAAGGCGTCCTTTGGCCCGCTGTAGAACACGTACGCGCCGCGGTTACCAATTGCGGGAGCAGGCACCATGACTCCGCCGGTGATGAAACTCGCACCGTGTTCTGTCGCCCATGCCGCAGCCCGCCGCGACGCCTCCGGCGTGTCGGAGCTGAGGTTGACCAGAACCTTGCCTCCCAGTGCGGCAGGCCGCCGTTCGTCATCGATCACCGGGGCGAGGATGTCGTACATCGCCTGATAGTCGGTGAGGCTGATGATGGTCAGGCCGCTGGCGGCGATGGCGGCGGCGGGTGTGGGTGCCAGCGTGGCCCCGGCGGAGACAAGGTCGTCGGCACGGCTGGGCGTACGGTTCCACACGGTGACCGGATGCCCGGCCTGCATCAGGGTAGTGCCCATCGCCCGGCCCATCGGGCCGAGGCCGATCACAGTGACCGGGGCCGGCGTGCCGGTGCGGCTCATCGCGCGCCTCTCAGTTCCTCGAAGATGCGGGCGGTGCCGTGGTCGGCAAATCCGGCGGTGATCTGACGCCGCACGATGTCGTGCACCGGCTGAAGCACCTCGACGGCGACGCCTTGTTCGGCGGTGGCCCGCAGTAGCGCGGCCAGCGCCGTTTCGGTGAACTGCAGGCTCTGCTGACCCTCTCCGGTGTAGTCCTTGGCGTCGACCGTCGCGGCGAAGCCAGCCAGCTGGCCGGTCATGGCGGCAAGGAATGGCACCTGCAGCTCGGCGAACCCGGTCGCCGACACGCCCGCGGCGCCGACCATCGCCGCACCGTGCAGAAAGCCGGCAAACATCGTGTACATGCCGGTCAACATCGCCATGTCGTAGAGCGAGGCCATACCTGCGTCCGGCCCGAAGAAGCTGCTGGCACCCCACAGGTCCATCAGCGGCCGGTGCTGTTCGAAGGCGGTGAGCGAGCCGCTGTACAGGATCGCGGAACCCGGACCGCCGATCATCTGCGGGACCGCCATGATCGCACCATCGAGGTAGACGATGCCGCGCTCGGCGGCCCATGCAGCCAGCTCGCGCGACTCGTTCGGCGTCGTGGTCGTCAGATTGATCACCGTACGCCCGGACAGGCCGGCGGCGACCGGATCGAGCACGCTGTGCACGGACCGGTGGTCGAACAGGCAGACGACAATCACTCCGTCGCCCGCCACTGCCTCCTCCACGCTGCCGGCAACGACGGCGTCGCGCCCGCCGAGGACCTGCGCCCGACGTGGGTTGCGGTTCCACACGACCGTGGGTCGGCCGGCGTCGAGGGCCGCTCCGGCGAGGGCACTGCCCATCGCCCCCAATCCCAGGACCGTGGTGCTGGTGGTCATCAGATGTTCCTTCGTTCTGCTCGGTGACATGACGGGCGCGCCGATCACCATCGTCCGCAGGTACCTTCGTGATAGCTAGTACCCACTATTTTGTTCAATACTTACTCTTTGGTAAGTATCCAGGCCAGGGAGAACGCGATGAGTTCGAACGCCAGGCGCGGCCCCTACATCTGCGGCATCGACGCCGCGATGGACGTGGTGTCGGGGAAGTGGAAGTCGCTGATCCTGTGGGAGCTGAACAACTACGGCACCCGCCGCTTCGGCGAACTCAGACGCGGCCTCGCCGGCGTCAGCGAGAAGATGCTCATCCAGCACCTGCGGGAGATGGAGGAGGACGGGCTCATCCATCGCGAGGTCTATCGCGAAGTCCCGCCCAGAGTGGAGTATTCCCTCACCGAACATGGCATCTCACTCAACGAGGCCCTCCGCCCGCTGGGCGCATGGGGCACCCAACGACGCGAGCGCCTGGCCGCCGAGCACGACCTCACCTGCGAGTGACCCCGACACGTCGGTACCTGCCGCACCCGTCGGAATTCGCGGCAGCCCTCCGGCTGAGCCGGGTCAGCGGATTTCTAGGAGCTTGCCGAGTATTGCGGTGAGCTGCCTGCGCTCTGCCGCGGTGAGGTTGGCGAAGGTGCGGTCGAGGAACTCGGGCATTGCCGTCTCGGCTGCAGCGAGTCGCGTGCGGCCGGCCTCAGTGATGGTGACGGCGTAGGCACGCCGGTCGTTGGGGTTACGTTCGCGTCGTACGAGGCCGGAACGCTCCAGTTCGTCCGCGACGTTGACCATGACGCTCCGGTCAATGCGCAGCTCTTCGCTGAGCGTCTGCTGGGAGCAGGGGCCGACTGCGGCGAGCATCTTGAGCACCAGCTGTTGCCCGACACCAAGGCGCTGCTCGACGGCGTGCTCCTCAGCGGCGCGCGCAACCAACGTCGAGGCTCGGCACAAGGCGATGTCCGGGCGTTCAGCCGCAAGTTGCGCAAAGTAGCTGCTCGGTGCACTGGTGGCCGCCGTTGGCATCCTGTCCCCCTTCACTGCGACCGCCATCCTACCTCAATCATCTGCCGGCAGATGATTTGACGACAGATCAAGCACAATCGTATGCTCACCAATCATTGGTAGACAGATCATCTGCGGCAAGATTGAGCCTGACCCGTACCGAATCCTTTGTGGAGCACTGTCATGCATCTGAACCTGACCGCCGACGACGTGTTGTCCACCACCCGTGCGGTACGCAAACGCCTCGACCTCGACCGTCCCGTGCCCCGGCACCTGATCGAGGAATGCATCGACCTGGCCACCCAGGCCCCGACCGGGCGCAACCGCCAGCGCTGGCACTTCATCGTCGTCACCGACGCCGCGCAGCGCAGCGCCGTCGCCGACCTCTTCCGCGCCGCTGTCGCGATCGGCGGAGGCAAGCCCGTCAACGATCGCGATCTACGCCGGATGTACGCCCACCCGGATTCGATGCGCCGCATCACCGACGGCTTCCAGCACCTCTACGACAACATCCACCGCGTGCCCGCCTTCGTCATCCCAGCCGTGGAAGGCCGCACCGATCGCGCCTCGGTCCTGGACCAGGCCATGACCTGGGGCTCCATCCTGCCCGCAGTGTGGAGTTTCATGCTCGCCGCCCGGGCTCGCGGGCTCGGCACCGTCTGGACCACCGCCCAGGCGCCCCTGGAACGGGAACTCGCCACCATCCTCAACGTCCCCTACCAGGACGTCATGCTCGCCGCCTTCATTCCCCTCGCATACACCCTGGGCACAGAATTCCGACCCGCCCGACGCATCGCACGCGACGAGGTGCTGCACTGGAACCATTGGTAGGCAGCCGGCAAGCCAGGAGTCTTCGCCAATCGGGAACTCGCCGTTCAGGCAGCGGCAACTGCGCGGATGTCCAGGTATGCGGGGGTGCCCGGGTTTCGTACAGTGCGCAGTGTGAAAGGAACCGAGGCGCTGCCGGCCGGCGTCGAGCTGTACTCGCTGACGGCCGACGGCACGGCGCTGCTGACGTCCCGGACCGGCCGTGGCGACCTGCTCGACGCCGGCGCGTTGCTGCCGTTCATCGACCGCGGGCAGCACGCCCGGTATCTGATCGGTGACGCGCTGACCTCGCCGGAGCGGCCCAGCAACGCCACGTACAAGCTCGGCCTGATGCGGGGGCACAGCGCCTTCACCCCGCACGCGCACGGCGGGGAGCATTTCGTGCTGAGCCTCGGCTACGCGGCGTGCGGGCTCTACGACGACGAGCGGCAGGAGGCGGTGACGGTCCGGCTCACCCCCGGCGTCATGATCCGCATCCCGGCGCTGCTGCCGCACTCGTTCGTCAACCGGGGCGCCGGTCGGTTGCTGATCCTGGCCGCGAACACCGGGTTCGGCATCGACCACGAGGACTACGCGATCACCGCCGAGGAGGCGGAGCGCCGAGCGACGGCCGAGCCGTCCGGCGGCGGCGCGGCACTGGACTATCCGGCGCTGGCGAAGGCGTTGCGCGCCGTCGGCTCCGCGCCGTCACCGGGTGTGATGAGCTGGCGGGAGCGGGCGGCGCAGGCCGCCCGCCGTCTCGCCGTGCGCTTGGAGGGATCGGCATGATCTGCCCGCACTGCACCGCCAACCTGACCCGCAAGAGCCGTCCCGGCAAACGCTGCGGCTCCTGCAAGAAGCCGTTCGTGTTCGAGCCGAAGGAGAACCCGCTCGCCCTGCACGACGTCAAGGTGCGCCGGCTCACCGAGAAGCTGTCCGAGGGCGGGCTCTGGTACACCACGACCCAGCTGTACTACGCGTCCGCCCGCAAGACCAACAAGGTCGCCGCGAGCGGCCCCACCGGGTGCGCGATCGTGGTGCCGATCATCGCCGGCCTGGTCCTGGTGGTGCTGGGGACCTTCGGCGGCAATCCCCCGGTGCTTGCCGTCATCGGCGCGGCGCTGCTGGTGTTCAGCGCCGTCATCATCTGGCTGCGGGTGACCGGCGTCATCAAGCGCGCGGTCGTGATGAAGATGTCGTTGCAGCAGTTCCGCCAGGAGATCATCGGCGGCTGGAGCCGGGTGTACGGCAAGCCGCCCGGCGGGATCGTCGACGAGCCGCACGTGAAACCCGGCCGGCAGCCGCAGCAGCCGGCGTTCGCGATCCTCAGCCCGGACCCGTCCGTGCTGGCCTGCCTCCAGGTCAACGACGTCGGGCGCCGGTTCAACGCCGCGCTCGCCGCGAAGGTCGCCGAGCTGCCACCGTCGACGCCGGTCGCGGTCATCCACGACGCCAGCCTCGACGGCGAGATCTTCCTGGCGTCGGCCAAGCACGAGCTGCAGGGCCGGCGGGTCATCGACCTCGGGCTGCGCCCCCGCACCGTCCTCGCCGCGAAGGACCCGTTCAAGCTGCGGACGAAGGACCGGCAGCCGGAGCGGATCGCCTGGCTGAAGGCCAACACGGACCTGACGCCCAAGGAGCTGGAATGGCTCGGCGACGGCTGGTCCTCGCCGGTCGCCGCGCTGCGCCCGGCGCAGCTGCTGGCCCGGGTCGAGAAGGTCGCCGGTCACCTCAGCGGGAAGGACGACCCGGCGCAGAAGGCCGCCGCCGCGATCGGGTTCATGACCTGGCCGACGGCATGAGCATCATCGACCGGGCCCTCAGCGCCGCCGCCGTCCGGGCCGGGCTGCCGGGACGGATCCGGTTCACCCACCGGCAGCTGTACTACGAGGTGTGCCGGGGCCTGCTGCCGCTGCACCGCCTGCCGCGGCGGGTCGGGTTCACGCTGCCCGCGCCGATCGGGTACGACCGGTTCCTCGCCGCCCTGGAGCGCCACGGCCCGGTGCCGGGCCTGCTGCCTGAGCTCAAGAAGCCGGAACCCACGAAAGCGGAACACGCAGACCCGAACGACGACGTGCCGGACCTCTACGACTACGGGCTCCCCCGGCTGCTGGTCTGTCAGGACCCCGCGATCGCGGCGATGCTGCTGGCCAACGAGCTGCACATGGAGTCGGCGTGCCCGGTGTTCGCGCTGCCCGACCTGCCGCTCGACCCGCGCCTGACCGCGGCGCTGCAGCGCACCGGCGACGCCGTCGTCCACGTGCTGCACGACGCGAGCGCCGAAGGCTACGCGGCCGTGGACGAGGTCCGGCAGTGGGCCGGCGACCTGCGGGTCAACCCCCTCGGGCTGCGCCCGGTGCACGCCGCCGCGCTGCACCTGACCACCGGTCCGGCCGGACCGAAAGCCACCACCGGTCCGGCCGGACAGGAAGCCGCGGTTGACCACCAGCCCGGGCTGGAGGCGTGGGAACTGCGCCGGTTGCGGGCCGGCCGGACGGTCGAGGTGGCCGCGGTCAACCCGGCCCGGCTGCTGCGCACCGTGCACCGCCTGGTCCGGGGCCAGAGCCGGACCCGCCGCAGATCCGCCCGCCTCCGCCAGCTCCAGGCCGCGGGTTTCATGACTTGGCCGGCATCATGACGGGAGTGCTGTGAGCCAGTACCGGGAAATCCACTACACGGACGAGTTGCTCAGCGACCGCAGCGTCCACCGCCGCTTCGCCGACGGCCGCGAGGAGTGGCGCCGCCGCGCCGGTGACCACTACGTCCAGTGGCAGGACAACGCGGGGCGCAGCGGCATCGACGAGGTCCTCGGCGACCGCATCATCAAGCGCCGCTACACCACCGGTCAGGTCGTCTACGGCCGCGACCAGGGCTACGGCCGCACCGCGTGGGGCGACGGGACCATGACGGTCAACCGCACGTCGTTCGGCGGCCGCACCGGCGCGATCCTCGCCGCGGTCGGCGCTGGCGCGCTGCTCGGCGCGATCGTCGCGCCGCCGCTGCTGATGTCGGAGTTCGAGGAGGACGAGCTGCGCCGGCAGGCCCAGCAGCAACAGCAGTCGTCCGGCGACGGTGGCGACGGCGGTGACGGCGGTGACAGCAGCAGCAGCTGGAACGACACCGACGACAGCGGCGGCTCCGACGACGACTTCGGCTGAGCCCGACCGGATCCTGGAGGTTTCCACGTGCCACGCATCGCCGCGATGTCGGGCGGCCGTCCGGCGCTGAGCGACCTGGGCGCCCGGGCGGTCGTCGACGCGGGCGCCGTCGCGCTCGGCTTCGTCGACGCCGAGCCCGGCTTCGCCGAGGGCCCGTTCACCGCCGGTGGCCTGCACGCCCTCGGGGAGGTCGTGCTGCACAACCGGACCGAGCTGTTCGCCGCCCTCGCCACGGCCGGCGCCCCCGCGCCACCGGAGACGCCCGACGGCGAGCTGCTGCTGCGGGTGTACAGCACGCTCGGCGGCACGGGCATCCGCGCTGCTGACGGCATGTTCGTCCTGGTCATCGCCGACGGCACGGACCTCGTCGTGGTGCGCGACCACGTGGGCACCCGCACCGCCTTCCACGCCCGCGCCGCGGGCCGCTGGGCGGTGTCGACCTCCTTGCGGGCGCTGCGCCGATGGCCGTCCCTGGACACCGGGCTGAACCTCGCCGCGGTCCGCTCGTTCCTCACGTTCGCCTACCTGCCCGGCGACGAGACGCTGCTGCGCGGCGTGCACGAGGTGCTGCCGGGCAGGATCGTGCGGCTGCGCGCCGACGGGACCGTCCGCGAGGAGCCGTACTGGGACGCGACCGAGGCCGTCGACGAGGACACCACGACCGCAGGGCACGCCGCGACCCTGCGTGCGCTGCTGGAGCGGGCGACGAGCCTGCGGCTGCCGGCCGCGGAACCGGCCGCGGTCCTGCTGTCCGGCGGTGTCGACAGCAGCCTGGTCACCGCGCTCGCGGCGAAGCTGCACGACCAGGAGGTCCGCACGTACTCCATCAGCTTCGGCCATGAGCTGCCGAACGAGCTGGCGTACTCGGGGCTGGTCGCCGCCCACTGCAACACCCGGCACCAGATCCTCAGCGTCTCCGGTGAGCAGGTCGCCGCCCGGCTCGCGGAGACAGTGGCGCTGCTGGACAGCCCCGTCGGCGACCCGCTGACGGTGCCGAACCTCATGCTCGCCGAGGCCGTCGCCGGCGACGGGATGCGGGTGGTGCTCAACGGCGAGGGCGGCGACCCGGTGTTCGGCGGGCCGAAGAACCTGCCGATGCTGCTGTTCGAGCTGCACCGCGACAACCCTGCACCGGACGCGCGGTCCCTGGCCTACCTGCGGTCCTACCGCAAGTGTTACGGCGACCTGCCCACGCTGCTGACCGCCGACACGCTGCGGGCGCTGGAGAGCGAGCCCGGGCCGGAGCGGTTCGTCGCGCCGTACCTGTCGCCGGGCACGATGCGCGCGCACCTCAACCGGCTGCTGCACTGCAACCTGCGCACCAAGGGCGCCCACCACATCCTGACGAAGGTCGAGCGGCTCACCGCGGCCCGCGGGCTGCAGGGCCGGTCGCCGCTGTTCGACCGGCAGGTCATCGACCACGCGTTCACCGTGCCGCCGCGGCTGAAGCTCGCCGGCACCGAGGAGAAATGGATCCTCAAGGAGGCCGTGCGGGATCTGCTGCCGGCGACCATTGTGGACCGTCCCAAGAGCGGCATGCGGGTGCCGGTGCAGCAGTGGCTGAGCGGCCCGCTGCGGGAGCTCGCCGACGACGTGCTGCTCGGCAGCCGCACCAGCGGCCTGTTCGACCCGGTGACGATCCGGGCGTGGCTGCGCGGCGAGGGCGCGCTGCTGCCCCGGCAGGGCGGCAAGGTGTGGCTGGTGCTGACCCTCGAGCTGTGGCTGCGTGCCTACGATGTGGTGTGAGCACACATGATCTGACCGACCCGCGCACCGGGCGGGTCCGCACCCAGCTGCAGCCCGGCGGCCCGGCCGAGGTGACGGCGGCGGTGACCGCGGCCCGCTCGGCGTTGCGCGGCTGGGCCGGCCTGACCGCCAAGGAACGTTCCCACCGCCTGCTGTCGCTCGTCGCGCTCATCGAGCGGCAGTTGGAGGTGTACGTCCAGCGCGAGGTCGCCGGCACCGGAAAGTCCGATGTGGATGCCCGGGCGGAGGTGCTGCAGTCCGCGGACGTGCTGCGCTTCTACGCCGGGGCGGTCCGCGCCGACCTGACCCCGGCGGCCGGGCACCGCCTGCCGGGCCGGGAGAGCTGGGTGCGGTGGGAGCCGATCGGGGTCGTCGCCGCGATCGTGCCGTGGAACTACCCGCTGCTGATGGCGGCGTGGCGGCTCGGTCCCGCGCTCGCCGCCGGCAACACCGTCGTGCTCAAACCGGCCGAGACGACCCCGGACACCGCCGTGCTGCTCGCCGAGCACGCCGCGGAGACGCTCGGCCCCGGTGTCCTGGTGGCGCTGCCCGGCGACCGCGACACCGGCCGGCTGCTCGTCGGCGCCGACGTCGACGCGGTCGCGTTCACCGGCAGCCAGGCCGGCGGCCTGGACGTCGTCGCCCGTGCCGGGCTGCGCCGGGTCAGCCTGGAGCTCGGCGGCAACTGCGCCGCGGTCGTCCTGCCCGACGCGCCCGCCTATGCCTACGACGCGCTGGTCGGGGCCTGCACGTACAACGCCGGGCAGAGCTGCGCCGCCCCGGCCCGGGTCATCACGCTGCGCTCCCACCTGGAGGAGACCGTCGAGCGGCTCGCCGAGGCGATGGGGGCCCGCCGCGCCGGACCGGACTTCGGCCCGCTGAACAACCCCGCGCAGGTCGCCCGCTTCGACGCGATCGTCGCCGAATCCGGCGCCGGTGTCCGCCGCAGCGGCGAGGTGGCGGTCGGCGACGGCGAGGCCGGCGGGTTCTGGCGGGCCGGGCTGATCCTGGCGGACCTGGCACCGGACGACCCGGCCGTGACCCGGGAGATGTTCGGCCCGGCGCTCACCGTCCAGGCCGCCGACGACCTCGACGGCGTCATCGCCCTGGCGAACTCGGTGCCGCAGGCGCTGGCCGCCAGCGTGTGGGGCACCGCGGTCGGGCCGTCCCTGCATCTCGCCGGGCAGCTGGACTGCGGCGAGGTCTGGGTCAACTGCCACCTGGAGCAGACCGCGGAGCTGCCGCACGGCGGCCGCCGCGGCTCCGGCCACGGCACCGACCTCAGCGTCCTGGCCCTGGCGGAGTATCAGCGCCCGAAGACCGTCACGGTGCGGCTTTCCTAGGCCTTCCGGGCGACGAACACGAATTCCAGGCCCGGCCGGTCGGGCGCGTCCCGGACGTCGAGGACGGTGAACCCGGCATCGACCAGCGACCGTTCGACCTCGGCCCGGTCCCGGAACCGCAGCGTCGAGTCCGAGTGCACGCGATCGCCGCCGGGGAAGGTGTACGTGTGCCGGAACGACACGAACGGCGGCGCCACCTCGGTCACCTCGCGGCGCTGCTCGACCGGGCCGATGCCGGGCACGTCCCGCACGACCGGGCCCGGGTCGGCGGCCCAGCCCTCCCAGGCGCGGCGCTCGGGGCGGCGGGTCTCGAACACGAAGACGCCGCCGTCGCGCAGCGCGTCATGGATGCCCCGCAGGGTGGCAGCCCAGGCCTCGTCGTCGAGGAACACCTGGGCGACGTTGCCGGTCATCGTCGCGAGATCCGCCGCCACCGCACCGACGGTCGTGGCGTCGCCGTGGATCCAGGTGACCGCTTCCGCGCCCGGCTTCGACCGGGCCACGGCCAGCGACGCGCCGGCCGGGTCCACCCCGGTGACCTGCCGGCCGGCGGCCGCCAGGAGGACCGCCAGGCAGCCCGTCCCGCAGCCGACGTCGAGCACGGCCCGCGCCTGGAACTCGTCCGCCACGCCGAGGTAGAGGTCGAGGTCGCCGCGGTCACCGTCGAACACGTCGTATATGACGGCGAGCCGGGAATCGGCGAAGATCGCATCTGGCACGCCGCCACCGTATCCGTCCCGGTGCATGCGGGCGACCCGTTTGCGCCGCCACACCCCACGCCCGCAGCCCCCGGGATGTGGCACGATCGAGGGCATGACCAGCCGGCCCACGCAGCATCTGCGGGACCTGGCTCGGCTGCGCCGGGTCCGGGACCGCATCGACCGGGACTACGCGCTGCCGCTCGACGTCGAGGAGCTCGCCCGCGGCGTGCACATGTCGGCCGGGCACCTCAGCCGCGAGTTCCGGGTCGCCTACGGAGAGTCGCCGTACTCGTACCTGATGACCCGCCGGATCGAACGGGCGATGGCCCTGCTGCGGCGCGGCGACCTCAGCGTCACCGAGGTGTGCTTCGCCGTCGGCTGCTCGTCGCTGGGCACCTTCAGCACCCGCTTCACCGAGCTCGTCGGCATGCCGCCCAGCACCTACCGGACCCGCGCGGCGGGCGCCACCGCCGGGATGCCGCCGTGCCTCGCCAAACGGGTGACCAGACCGGTCAGGAATCGAGATGCTCCCGTCGCGCGCCCCCGCCTAGCGTGAACGGCATGGACATCTCCATCCACTCGGCGTTCCTGCCGCACACCGATCCGGACGAGTCCCTCGCCTTCTACCGCGACGCCCTCGGCTTCGAGGTCCGCAACGACGTCGGCTACGAAGGGCTGCGGTGGATCACCGTCGGCCCCGCCGGCCAGCCCGCCGTGTCCATCGTCCTGGAGCCCATCGCACCGCCCGGCAGCGGCCGGACCGACGACGAGCGCCGCACCATCGAGGCGATGATGGCCAAGGGCACCTACGCCGGCATCAACCTGTCCACCCCAGACCTGGACGCCCTGTTCGACCGGCTGCGGGCCAACGACGCCGAGATCGTCGAGGAGCCCGCCGAACAGCCCTACGGCGTCCGCGACGGCGCCGTGCGGGACCCCGCCGGGAACCTGATCCGCATCCAGGAGCAGGGCTGATCCCGGCCGCCCGCTATGACGGGCACGCGGACTGGTACGACACGACGTTCCGCCGCTACGGCGACGCGTCCGCGGACCTGCTCGCCCGGCTGCTCGGCCCGGCCGACCCGGCCGATCCGGTCTGCCTCGACATCGGCTGCGGCACCGGCCTGCACTTCGCCGCGGTCGCGGCCGGCGGGCACACCGTCATCGGCGTGGACCTGTCCGCGGACCAGCTGCGCGTCGCCGCGGCCCGCAACCCGCGGCTCGTCCGCGCCGACGCCGGGCGGCTGCCGTTCGCCGCCGCCTCGGTGCCGGCCGTGGTCATGACGTACATCCACACCGACGTCGAGGACTTCGCCCGCGTCATCGCCGCGGCGGCCCGGGTCCTGCGCCCCGGCGGGCGGCTCGTCTACCTCGGGCTGCACCCCGCCTACGTCGGTCCGTTCCTGGACCGGCAGGACGAGGTCGAGCGGCACGAGCTGCGCCTCGCCGCCGGATACGGCGACGAGCGCCACGCCGTCGACCCCACCGGCCGGTTCCCGGTGCGCAGCCGGGTCGGGTCGCGGAGCCTGACGCTCGCCACGTTCCTCCGCGCATTCCTGGTCCAGCCCTCGCTGCGGCTGGAGGACGTCGTCGAGGTGGACACCGACATGCGGCCGTGGCAACCGCCGCCGGGCGACGGACGGGTGGTGCCGTGGAACCTCGCGGTGACCGCCCGCACCGCATTTCCGCTCGGGCCGGGCTGAGGGATCGCCCCGGGCGGAAATGCGGTGCGGACAGTGGGCGGCTTCACGTACAACTGCCGGGGTGTTGACACTCTGGGCCGCGGTGCTGGGGCGGCCGTTTGCGAAGGCCCTCGCCGTCACGAACCTGCTGACCCGGCTGTCGGCCGGCGCGGTCACCCTGGCGCTGGTCCTGCTGGTGGAGCACGAACGGGGGTCGTTCGGCGCGGCCGGGATCGTGGCCGGCGTTTTCGCCGTCGGCACGAGCGCCGGCGCGCCCTTCATCGGCCGCCTCGTCGACCGGGCGGGCCAGACCCCGGTGCTGCTCGCCACGGCGGCCGTGCACGGCGCGGCGCTGCTCGGGCTGGCGCTGCGCCCGTCGGCGCCGCTCGGGGTCCTCGTCGCGCTCGCCGCGGTCGCCGGCGCGGCCAGGCCGCCGGTCGCCGCCTGCATGCGCGGCATCTGGATCGCGATGCTGGGCGAGGGACCGCAGCTGCGGGCGTCGTACCGCCTCGAGAGCGCCCTGCTCGAAATCGGTTTCGTGGCCGGTCCGGTGGTCGCCGGCGCCGTGGTCGCGGTCGGGCGGCCCGCCCTCGGGCTGATCCTCACGGCCGGGCTCGCCGCGCTGGCGACCACCGCGTTCGCGCTGCTGCCGCCGGCCCGCGCGTGGCGGCCACCGGCCCGCGCGTCCCGCGGCGTGCTCGGGCCGCTGCGCGCCCCGGCGATCCTGTCGCTGGTCGGGTCGCGCACGGCGCTCGGCGTCGCGATCGGGGCACTGCAGGTCGCGGCCGCCGCCTACGCAACCGCCGGCGGCCGGCCCGGGTTCGCCGGGGTGCTGCTCGGCGGGTTCGCGGCCGGCAGCCTCCTGGGCAGCCTCACCCCGCACCTGTCACCCTCGTCGTTCGGCCTGCTGTCGGCGGCGATGTGCGCGGCCCTCGCCCCGCTGCTGCTGCCCGTCGGGCTGTGGTGGCTGGCGGCGCTGTTCGTGCTGGCCGGGACGCCGCTCGCGCCGTTGAACGCGATCGCCTACGAGCTCACCGACCGGGCCGCGCCCGCCGGGACGGGCACCGAGGCCCGCATGTGGACGGGCACGGCGACGGCGGCGGGCACCGCGCTCGGCAGCGCCCTCGCCGGCGCGGCCGTCGACGGGGCGTCGGCCCGGGCCGCGGTCGCGGTCGCCCTCGGCGGCGCGGCCGTCGCGGCGGTGATCACCTTGCTGAGCCGCCGCGCGGTCACCGTGGCCGCCGCCGCCCCGCTGCCCACCGCCTGACGGCACCGTCGGCGGCGGTGGGGCGCCCTCGCCGCTGCCGACCGGGTCAGCGGCGTTGCCGGCACCGTGGGCCGCGCGAAGCGCGAGGGTCAGCGGCGTTGCCAGATCTCGGCGTCGCTCGTCCAGCGCAGGGTGGTGACGGCCTGCAGGACGAGGCCGCCGGTCTGGCCGGCGGTGAGGTACAGCTCGTCGGCGAGCGCGCGGATGATGTGCAGGCCACGACCGTGTTCGTCGAGGACCGCGAAGTCCAGCGCGGCGAGCTCGCGATCGGACATCTCGGTCGCGAGGACCAGGCGGCCGGGGTCGATCACCGAGCCGTCGTTGACCACATGGATCACGCACCGCAGGTCGCTGACGTCGATGGTGATCTCATAATCGTCGATGTCACGGGCGTGCTCGATGACGTTGGCGCAGGCCTCGGTGAGGATCAGGCCGATGTCGTCGCGGCAGCCGGGCTCCACGCCGAGGGTCCGCAGGGCCTGGTCCAGGAGGCGACGGGCCATCGGCACCGTCGCGGCGTCCCGCGGGAGATGGAGTGCGAGCCGCAGCGCGATCGACACCGTGCCGTCGCCCCCTCTCCCTGGTCGTCTTCAGAAGCCGTCCCGACTTCAGAAGCCTTGTCGCCTTCAGAAGCGACCGTACCCGCAGCACCACCTGTTTCATGTTTGTCACACGACAAACATGCTCATCCGGTGCGGGTGAGGGTGGGTCGCGCGGATCTGGGCACGGGTCACGGATGCGACGAACACAGTGGTTGCTGGCCCTCGCGGCCGGGTACGTCGACGGGATTTGCCTGCTGTTCCTCGGTGGCGTCTTCGGCAGCGTCGTGGTCGGCAACCTGGTCGTCCTGGGCGTATCCGCAGTGCAGCGACTGCCGGAAACGGCACTGCGTGCCGCGGTGTCCGTCGCCGTGTACGGCGGGACCGCGCTGCTCGCCCGGCGGGTCGCGCCGAGCCGCTGCCTGGTCGGGGCCCTGCTCGCGCTGTGCACCCTGTGCGGCGGGTGGATGGTGGCGCACCACGACCCGCGCGGCCTCACCCAGCTGCCGTTGCTCGCCCTCGCCGCCATCGCGACGGGGCTGCAGCACGCCGCCGCCCGCGACCCGATCGACGCGGCCGCGGCGCCGCCGGTCGTGAAGGGCCCGGCGCTGCTGCCGCTGGCGTGCATCCCGGTCGGCGCCGTGGGCGCGGGACTGCTGCTGGAGCGGGTGCCGTGGGCCGGTCCGCTACCCGCCGTCCTGCTCGTCGCCATCGCCCTCGTGGTGGGATCGCTGCGCCCGCCCGCCGTGGCCGCTCCCCAGGCCCGGCACCGCGAACCGGCCCGGCACCACGAACCGGACCTGCACCACGAACCAGTCCGGCCGTAACCAGTCCGGCCGTAACCAGCCCGGCCGTAACCAGCCCGGCCGTAACCAGCCCGGCCGTAACCAGCCGGCTGTGGCCGGCCCAGCGGTGATCGGTCGTACAGTTGCGCCATGGGCATGGTGCACACGGTCGGGCTGGTCCTGCATCCCCGGCGCGACTCGAAGCCGGCGATCGACGCCATCATCGACTGGGCGAGGACCCGCGACGTGACGGTGCTCGGGCTGCCCGACGAGGTCGACCGCATCGACTGCACCGCCGTCGCGGTCAACGCCGACGAGCTGGTGAGCCGGGCGTCCCTGGTCGTGAGCCTCGGCGGCGACGGCACGATGCTGCGCAGCATGCGGCTGCTGTCGGGCAAGCCGACGCCGGTGCTCGGGGTCAACCTCGGCCGGCTCGGGTTCCTCGCCGAGGTCGCGGTGGACGACCTGCCGGCGGCGCTCAGCTCGATCGACGCGCACCGCTACACGGTGGAGCCGCGGATGGCGATCCGCACCCGGTTGCCCGACGGCACCGACGTGACCGCGTTCAACGACATCGCGCTGGTGCGGGTGCCCGGGCAGGGGCTCGCCGCGATCGGCATCTCGATGCAGGGCTACCCGTTCGTGCGATACTCCGCGGACGCACTGATCGTGGCGACGCCGACGGGGTCGACCGCGTACAGCTTCTCCGCCGGCGGCCCGATCGTCTCGCCGAACGTCGAGGGCATCCTGGTCGTGCCGGCGGCGGCACACTCGGCGTTCAACCGGGCGATGGTGCTGTCCCCCGACGAGGATCTCGACCTGGAGCTGCTGCCGTCCAGCGGTCGCCTCGTGATGGAGGTCGACGGGGTCCTCAGCGCCGAGCTGAAGCCCGGCGACCTGCTGACCGTGTCGGCGGCGCCGTCCGCGGCGAAGGTGGTGCGCCTCGGCTACACCACCTTCTACGAGCGGGCCCGCCGCAAGCTGCAGGTCAACGGCAGCCTCGAGGTCGAGGAGCCGCCGACCCCCTGACCCCGGGTCAGCCGAAGGCGACGTGGCCCAGCCAGTGCCGCAGCAGCGCCTCGTCGCCGGTCACCAGCAGACCGTCGGGCGTGCGGCGGCGATACACCATGAGCAGCAGCTGCCGCAGCGGCGCCCGGACCGTCACGGCGGCCGGTCCCACCCCGCGCCGCCAGGTGTTGACCTCACCGGTCAGGTCGACGAACCAACCGGCGGGCACGTCGACGGACCCGCCGTCAGGCAGGTCGTCGGCGAGCAGCGCGACGGTCCGGCCGGGGCCGAGGATCTCCTTCTTCGCCGGGTCGAGCTCGAAGTGGATCGGGTGCGTGTCCAGCTCCATCCACTCGTCCAGGGCGTCGACGGCCACGTCAGTGGCGACCTCGAACGGCGTCCCTGCGGCCAGGGTCGCGTCGGCGCGGTGCACGAGCGTCTCGTGCGCGAAGCGGCGCGCCCAGAACGGCATGCCGCCGGCGTCGACCGGGGTCCACACGGGCTCGTCGGGGCCGGCGTCGAGCAGCGCGGTGGCCAGCTCGTGCGCGCCGTCGAGGAGCCAGCCGGCCGGAACCTCGCCGGTGTCGTCGCCCGCGACGTCCCGGACGATGCCGTCGGGCAGGAAGCCCGTGGCCCTGGTCCGGACGATCCCGGCGGCCCAGCGGTGCCCGCCGCCGATGTGCCGCAGCAGGGCCCCGAGCGTCCAGTCCGGACAGGACGGCACCGGCCGCCCCAGCGGGGCGTGCGGCAGGTCGCTGACGAGCAGTTCGGTCTGGGCGACGATCCACGAACAGTGGTCCTCGAAGCGCATGGTTCCCCATCTCGTGACGCAGCGGTGATGCTGTCACGAGACGGTCGGAGCCACGATCCGTTCCTCGACACGCGCGGCGCCGACCGCGACGCGCTCCATCGCCCACAGGAGGGCCTCGGCGTCCGCCGGCGCGAGGAGGTGGGTGTCGACGTACAGCGTGATCTCCACCGCCTCGTCGGAGCCGTCGACGTTGAGGAACAGCGCGTTCGATGGCTCGTCCTGACGGCCGATCCAGGCGAACTCGCTGCGTTCGGGCCGCGGCACGTCCTGCAGGGCGCCGCCGAGGCGCCGGTCGTTGAGGCTGACGTCGAGGGCGACCTGCGGGCCGCGGTCGGCGATCACGGCCGCTATCACCGCGTTCAGGTCGAGGCGGTTGTAGTACGCGTACTTGTACGCGGCGATCGCGGCACCGCGCGTGCGGTGCAGCACTGCGGGGAAGTCGCCGGCGGCGTGGATCACGCACAGGCCCGGCTGTGACACGGGGGCGACGACACCGCCCAGCCCGGCCCGGAAGCGGTTGCTCGACACCAGCCGCAGCGGTAGCACGGTGACCCCGGTGAGCTGCGCGAACGCGATCGCGAACGCGGCCGGCAGGGCCGGCGCCGGCTCGACGCCCTCCCGCAGCGCCGCCTCGCGCAGCGCCTGCGGCAGCACCGTGGAGCGGAACACGCCGATCCAGTGCCGTGGGGTGTGCACGTCGGTGGACGGGGCGAGCCGCGGGACGGGGAGGGCGCGCAGGTGGGTGTCCCAGTGCCGCAGCGCGGCGGCGTTCTGCCGCACGCCCGCCGGGAGGGCCTGCCGGCGGGCCTGTTCGAGGGCGGAGTGCCCCCCGACGGGAACGGTGGTGCGGGCGTCGGTCTCGGTCATCATGAGCACCGCGCCGGCGCCGTCCATGACGATGTGGGACATGACCAGGACGACGTGGCTGCACACCCCGCCGTCGCGGACGACGGCCATCCTGACCGGCCACTCGTGGGCGTAGTCGAAGGGGGCGTCGCGGAACCGGGCCTCGACCGTGCCCGCGTCCACGTGGTCGAGGACCTCCAGCTCGATCGAACCGGATCCGTGCACGACCTGGCGCGGCGGCCCGTCGCCGTCCGGGACCAGCCGCGTGCGCAGGCACTCGTAGCGGCTCATCAGGAACCGCAGCTCGCCGGCAACGTCATCGAGGGTGGTCCCGGGAGGCAACGGGCGGACCCCGCCCATCGCCATGGCGTGCCCGACCGCGGTCATTTTGAGCCAGATGTCCAGCTGTCCCCACGACAGCGGGCCGCTGCCGGCGCCGCTCCCCTCGAACGTCACCCTCATACGGCTTACTTTAGGCCCCGAAATAACCCCGGATAACTGCCCGAAAGTAGCCGATCGTCTATGCCGGTAGCGCTACGGGTGGGAGCGCTCGGGCAGGCCTTCGACCTTGAGCAGGGCGTCGTCGGCGTAGCACCAGACCCACTCCTCGCCCGGCTCGAACGACTGGACCAGGGGGTGACCGACGCTGTTGTAGTGCGCGGTGGCGTGCTTGGCCGGCGAGGAGTCGCAGCAGCCGACGTGCCCGCAGCTCAGGCAGACCCGCAGATGCACCCAGCGACCGCCGGCGGCGAGGCAGTCCTCGCAACCCTCCGCGCTGGGCTGGACGTCGTTGATGGTGTCGAGGTGCTCACACGGTTTGCTCACGGAGCACACCGTATCCGGTCCCGATCCGCACGGAGAGCGAGACCGCGGGCGGTATTCGTGGAACGCCGGAACGCGTGGTTGGATTGGGACCATGGCCAAGCCAGCGATCTTGACCGTGGACGACGATCCCGCGGTGTCCCGGGCGGTCGCCCGTGACCTCCGCAAGCAATATGCCCAGGACTACCGCATCATCCGCGCCGACTCGGGCCAGGAGGCCCTGGACGCACTCAAGGAGCTGAAGCTGCGCGGCGAGCAGGTCGCGGTGCTGCTCGCGGACTACCGCATGCCCAACATGACGGGGCTGCAGTTCCTCGAGGAGGCGATGGACCTGTTCCCCCGGGCCCGCCGGGTGCTGCTGACCGCCTACGCCGACACCGACGCCGCGATCCAGGCGATCAACGTCGTCGACCTCGACCACTACCTGCTCAAGCCGTGGCACCCGCCGGAGGAGAAGCTGTATCCGGTGATGGACGCCATGCTGGAGGCGTGGAAGGCCGCACCCGACCGCCCGGTCGCCGACGTGAAGATCGTCGGGCACCGGTGGTCGGCGCCGTCGTTCAAGGTCCGCGACTTCCTGGCCCGCAACATGGTCTCGTACCGCTGGTACACCACGGACGACGCCGAAGGGCAGCGGCTGCTGACCGCCGCCGGGCTGACCGAGGCCGACGTGCCGCTGGTCGTGACCGCCGAGGGCAAGACCATGGTCGCGCCGACCGAGGCCGAGCTGGCAGTCCAGGTCGGGCTGACGACCACCCCGGCATCGGACTTCTACGACCTGGTCGTCGTCGGCGGCGGACCGGCGGGTCTCGGCGCGGCGGTGTACGGCGCCTCCGAGGGCCTGCGCACGGTGCTGCTCGAGGAGCGGGCGACCGGCGGGCAGGCCGGACAGAGCAGCCGGATCGAGAACTACCTCGGCTTCCCCGACGGCGTCTCCGGCGCGCAGCTCACCGACCGGGCCCGCCGCCAGGCCGTCAAGTTCGGCGCCGAGCTGCTCACCGCGTGCCGGGTCACCCGGCTCGCCGTGGAGGGCTCGGCCCGCGTCCTGCACTTCGAGGACGGCACGACGATCGCGGCGCACAGCGTGATCCTGGCGACCGGGGTCTCCTACCGGCGGCTCACCGCACCGGGCCTGGAGCAGTTCCACGGCCGGGGCGTCTACTACGGCTCCGCCTCCACCGAGGCGCCGAGCTGCTCCGACCAGGACGTCTACATCGTCGGCGGGGCGAACTCGGCCGGGCAGGCGGCGATGTTCTTCAGCCGGTACGCGCGACGGGTCCACCTCGTCATCCGGGCCCCCAACCTGAACGCGTCGATGTCGCGGTACCTCATCCAGCAGATCGCCTCGGTGCCGACCATCGAGGTCCACCCGTGCACCGAGATCATCGGCGCCGACGGTGACGAGCACCTGGAGCGGCTCACGCTGCGGTCCATGGACGGCAGCGGTGAACGCACCGTGGACAGCTCCTGGCTCTTCATCTTCATCGGCGCGGAGCCGCGCACCGACTGGCTCGACGGGGTGGTGCAGCGCGACGCGCGCGGGTTCGTGCTGACCGGCCCGGACGTCGAGAGCGGCGCCGACCACGCCGCGCTCGGTCGTGACCCCTATCACCTGGAGTGCAGCGTGCCCGGAGTGTTCGCGGCGGGCGATGTGCGCGCAGACTCGGTGAAGAGGGTGGCCTCGGCCGTCGGCGAGGGTGCGATGGCCGTGTCACTGGTGCACCGGTATCTGGTGGAGGGTCAATGAGCCGTCGCCTGTCATTGGACGAGCTTCGTGGCTTGTTCCTGTTCGAGGCCCTCGACGAGGACCAGCTGGGGTGGCTCGCCGAGCGTGGCGTTGCCGTCCGGTACGGCGTCGGCGACGCCGTCTACCGGGAGGGCGAGACCGCGACCTGCTTCGTCGTGCTGCTGGAAGGCATGGTCAGCCTCAGCCGCAACGTGCGTGGCGACGACGTCGAGCTCAACCGCACCGACCAGGTCGGCGTCTACGGCGGCGCCACCCAGGCATATCTCGGCGACCGGGTGCCGCAGGTCTACAACAACACCATGCACGCGATCACGGACGTCGAGGTGTACGAGCTGCCGGCCGTCGAGCTGGGTGCCGCGATGCGCCAGTGGTTCCCGATGGCGATGCACCTGCTCGAGGGCCTGTTCTTCGGCATGCGCAACAACAACCAGGCCGCCGCCGAGCGGGAGCGGCTGCTCGCCCTCGGCGCCCTGTCCGCCGGCCTGACGCACGAGCTCAACAACCCGGCCGCGGCGGCCGTGCGCGCCACCGCCGTGCTGCGCGACCGGGTCGCCGGCATGCGCCACAAGCTCGCGATGATCGCCGACGGGCGGCTCGACGGCCAGCAGTTGCACGGGCTGGTCGAGCTGCAGGAACGCGCGGTCAAGCTGGCGCAGAACGCCCCGAAGCGCTCCGCCCTGGCGGCCAGCGACGCCGAGGACGCCATCGGCGACTGGCTCGACGAGCGTGGTGTCAACGGCGCCTGGGATCTCGCCCCGACCCTGGTCGCCGGCGGCGTCGACGTGCTGTGGCTGGAGGACGTCAAGCTCTGCGTCGGCAAGCTCGACCTGGAGCCCGCGGTGCGCTGGCTGGTCTACACGATCGAGACCGAGCTGCTCATGGGCGAGATCGACGACGCCGTCACCCGGATCTCCGGTCTGGTCGGCGCGGCGAAGCAGTACTCGCAGCTGGACCGCGGCCCGTTCCAGGTCGTCGACGTGCACGAGCTGCTCGACGCCACCCTGATCATGCTCAACGCCAAGATCTCCAAGCAGGGCGTCCGGGTCGTCACCCACTACGACCGGAACCTGCCGCCGATCCCCGCGTACGCCGCCGAGCTCAACCAGGTCTGGACGAATCTGATCGACAACGCGGTCGCCGCGATGCACGGCGACGGCACCCTGACGATCAGCACGTCCCTCGACGGCGACTGCCTGGCGGTCGAGGTCGCCGACACCGGCACCGGCATCCCCGCCGAGGTGCGCCCACGAATCTTCGAACCGTTCTTCACCACCAAACCGGTCGGCGAGGGCACGGGCCTCGGGCTGGACATTTCGTACCGCATCGTCGTGAAGAAGCACCACGGCGACATCCGCGTCACATCCACGCCCGGCGACACCCGCTTCACGGTCCTGCTCCCATTGACGGAGGCCGCCCCGACCGCGTGACAGCCGCCCGCAGATGCGTCATGATCACGCGTCATGGGGGAAGCAGCGGCACCGCCGGCGAGCGCGCCGGTGCGGCAGCGGCGCGGGTGGCTCGCCGGGATCGCCGGGGCGCTCACCCTCGGCGCGCTCGGCGCCGGAATGGCCGGCTGGCTCGCCTGGCACACCGCGCCGGACCTGCCCGACAACCAGACGGTGCTGGAGATCGCGCAGCCCCTGGTGCCCGGGGCGACGCTGACGGTCGACCGGCGCCACGAGCCGCCGTTCGGCTACGACCCGCCGTACGACGGGCAGCGGGCCCGCTTCTACGGCAGCGACGACTACTACGGCGGCTACGTCTCCGTCCGCGTGGAGCCGTCGCCGCAGGACCTCACCGGCGCCGTCCGCACCGCCCGGCGGGCCCTCGCCGCCGACGGCTGGACCGTCCACACCCGCGAACCGCACCTGCCCGGCATGGACGAGGGCGTCGCCGCGGTCAAGGGCGACCTCGTCCTGCAGGTGTACCCGGGCGACGGCAACCTGCTCACCCTGGAGGTCGACCGGCGGCAGCCGTGGCCGGTGGGACCGCTGGTCGCCCTCGGCGGCCTGGCCGGCCTGGCGCTCGGCTGGGTCGGCATGCGCCGGCTGGTGGCCCGCGCGCCCCTGGCCGCCGGGTTCGCGGGGGCGGGCATCCTCGTCCTCGCCCCGTGCACCCTCATCACCGTCCCGATCGTCGCCGTGATGTACCTCGCCCCGGACACGGAGACGGTCGCGTCCTGGGACATCTACACCGCGATGATCTTCCGGCCGCTCGGCAACATCGGCTTCGCCCTGCTGATCGTCGCGGCCGTCGTGGCGTGCTTCGAACGGCGCCGCACCACCACGACCGTCAGTTGACGCCGTGCGGACCCCTTCGGCGAACGGAGCAACCCAGGTGCAGCACACCCGCAGGCAGTGGATCGCCGGGATCGTGGGCGCGCTGACCCTCGGCGCGCTCGGCGCCGCGCTCGGCGGCTGGCTCGCCTGGGGAACCGCACCCGACCTGCCCGACGACCGGGCCGCGATCACGCTCGTGCAGCCCCTCGTGCCGGCCAGCCGGCTGAGCGTCGACCGGCGGCACGATCCGGCCTTCGGCTACGACCCGCCGGAGGGCGCCGCGGCACTGCTGCTCGGCGGCGACGACTACAACGGCGGCTACGTGGCCTTCCGCGTCGATCCCCCGTCGCAGAACCTGACGGGCGCCCTGGGCATCGCCCGGCAGGCGCTCGTCGACGGCAACTGGACCGTCAGCACCCGCCCCGCAGATCTCGCCGGCCAGCTCGACGGCGTCGTCGCCGTCCGGGGCGACCTGGTCGTGCAGGCCTACCAGGAGGGTGCGAGCGGACTCGTGCTGGAGATCGGCCGGCGGGAGCCGGCGCCGGTCGGGCCGACGGTCGCGTTCGGCGCACTGGCCGGGCTGGTGCTCGGCTGGCTCGGGATGCGCCGGGCGGCCGAGGGCACCCGGCTCACCGCGGTGCTCGCCTGGACCGGCGCCGGGTTCCTGGCGCCGTGCACCCTGCTGACGTTTCCGATCGCCATCACGATGTACGTCGCCCCGGTGACCGGGACGGTCGCGTCCTGGGACATCTACACCGCGTTCGGCTTCCGGTTCCTGGCGAACCTCGGCATCCTGCTGCTGCTCGCCGCGACGGCCACCACGCTGATCGAAAGGCGGCGACACTTGCCCAGGTAAGGGCGCCTCATGCGAACATATGTTCGTGTCGGAGGGTGCCTCGATCCTGCACGCTGACCTCGACGCGTTCTACGCCTCGGTGGAGCAGCGCGACGACCCGCGCCTGCGCGGGCGCCCGGTGATCGTCGGTGGCGGGGTCGTGCTCGCGTGCAGCTACGAGGCGAAGCGGCGCGGCGTGCGCACCGCGATGGGTGGCCGGCAGGCCCGGCAGCTGTGCCCGGACGCGATCGTGGTGCCGCCCCGGATGCGGGCGTACTCCGAGGCCAGCAAGCGGGTGTTCGAGGTGTTCCGCAACACGACCCCGGTCGTCGAGGGGATCTCGATCGACGAGGCGTTCCTCGACGTGCGCGGGCTGTGGCGGATCGCCGGGACCCCGCGGCGCATCGCCGAGCGGCTGCGCGGCGACGTGCTGCGCGAGGTCGGGCTGCCGATCACGGTCGGGGTGGCGAGGACGAAGTTCCTGGCGAAGGTCGCCAGCGGTGTCGCCAAACCCGACGGTCTGCTGGTCGTGGAGCCCGCGGACGAGCTGACGTTCCTGCACGCCCTGCCGGTGGAGCGGCTCTGGGGCGTCGGCGCGGTCACCGCGGCGAAGCTGCACGCACACCGGATCAAGACCGTGGGGCAGGTCGCCCGGCTCGGCGAGGCGACCCTGGTGTCGATGCTCGGCGAGGGCACGGGCCGGCACCTGAACGCCCTGGCGCACAACCGGGACCCGAGGCCGGTCCAGGTCGGGCGGCGGCGCCGGTCGATGGGCGCGCAGCGGGCCCTCGGCCGCGGCCCGCACCCGCCGGCGTTCGTCGAGGCCGTGCTGGCCGAGCTGGTCGACCGGGTCTCCAGGCGGCTGCGGGCGGCGGAGCGCGGCGGCCGGACGGTGGTGCTGCGGCTGCGCTTCGCCGACTTCACCCGGGTCACCCGCTCGCACACCCTGGCGAAGGAGACCTGGCACACCGGGACGATCCTCGCCGCCGTGCACAAGCTCCATGGGGAAGCCGCCAGCCTGATCGCGAACCGGGGACTGACGCTCATCGGCATCGCCGTGGCGAATCTCGACGGCGACGGCGCCGTACAACTCGAACTGCCGCTGCAGGCGCACACCGGCGGTGAACTCGACGCGGCGATGGACCAGGTCCGGGACCGGTTCGGCTCGGCGGCGCTGATGCGGGCGTCACTGCTGGGCCGGCAGCAGGGGCCCACGACTCCCCTGCTGCCGGACTGAACTACCGGCCCACAACCAGGCCATATGGAACTTCAGCTGCACGGACGCCATTAGCACTATGTGCGCTTGCTACGCTAACCTACGCTACAGATACAGCGATCTACGTAACTGTTGCCACCATTTGGGAACACGAAGTAAGGAACGAGCAGCAGCCTCGTGACTGGATCCTTCCAGCCATCGGACACCTCCCCCTTGGCGAGGTCGGCGGGCCCGACCTCGCCGCCATCATTAAGAAGTTGCGCGCCGTCATGGCCGAAACCACCGTCACCCGGTACTTCTCATGCACACACGCCATGTTCGAAGCGGCCGTTCGCGAGAAGAAGATCGACGACAACCCGTGCAAACGCACAGATTTCAAGCGGCAGTCGTTCGCAGCCGACACCCCCGACGAGGGTGAGCATGTCTACCTGACGCCGGCCGAATATCGGCGGATCTGGGACAACCTGCACCACGCCGCCCGCCCCCTCGCCGACTTCATGATTCACACCGGAACGCGCTTCAGTGAGGCCACCGCCGCAAGCCCGGACCAGGTCAACACCACCAAACGTCAGGTCATGGTCGACAAGGCGTGGAAGAAGGAGAAGGACGGATCGTGGAGGATCGGGCCTCCGAAGAGCGGGAAGAAGCGACCCGTACCAGTCGGCACTGGGTAGGCCGACGTCCAGTCGAGCCGGGTTGTCAGTCACAGTCGGTGACGGCTGACCGTCGGTCGGCATGCGTACGGTGAGCTGGTGCAGTTCGGCGAATGGGAGCCGCGGGACGTGCTGACCGAGATGCTGGACGAGGCCCACCTGACGTTCGACCGAGTGTCCTGGCTGCTGCCGCGAGGTGAGCTGTGAGCGCGCCGTTCGCCCGGAGCATCGATCCCGCCCCAGCAGCCGGGCCTCGCGCGCAGCGCACAGGTACATCAGACGGCGTGGCAGGCGGCTGCGCTCTTCCACGAACAGTCGTTTCGGTGCGCCTACGGGCGCTGTGACCGTGGGGCATGCCCGTCGGCGTCGGATGTGATCGTTTCCAGCGCGTCGCGGAGGGCCGCGCGTGTGGTGACGCCCAGCTTCGGGAACAGCCTGTGCAGGTGGGCGCTCACGGTGCGGTGGGACAGGAACAGTCGCTGGCCGATCTGCTTGTTGGTCAGCCCGGTGGCGGCCAGCGTGGCGATCTGCCGTTCCTGCGTGGTCAGTGCGGCGCCGCGGGCGCCGGGTCGGGCTGTGGTCGGGATCCCGGTGGCGCGCAGCTCGTCGCGGGCGCGCTGGACCCATGGCCGGGCGCCCAGCCGGTCCAGGGTCTCCAGGGCCGCGCGCAGGTGCAGGCGGGCCTGCGTGGTGTCGCGGGTGCGGCGCAGCCATTCGCCGTAGGCGAGCTGGATCCGGGCCTGTTCGAACGGCTGCCGGTCGTTCTCGGGCAGCGACATGGCGGCCTCGAACAGTCCGCCGGCGTCGTTGTCGTGGGCGGCCAGGGCCGCCGCGCCTGCGGTGATGAGGGCCGTCCGGGCGGAGATGCGGTCTTCGCCCGCCTGCTGGGCGGCAGCGACCCAGGCGCGGGCCTCGTCGCTGTGCCCGGTCCGGACGGCTGCCGCGACGAGGTCCAGCACCATCCAGGAGCTGGCGAGGCCGGGGCCGGTCCTGCCGCGCGAGTTGAGCTGTGACGCCTGGACGTAGGCGGCCTCGTAGTCGCCCTCACCCATGGCCGCGAAGGCTCGAGCGTATCGGGCGAACGTCTGCGTCGTCCCGACACCGCGCGGGGCCGCCCACGTCGTGATCTCGTCGCTGAGGGCGCGGGCGAGATCCGCGTCTCCGCGCAGGGCCGCGATGATGGCAAGGTGGCCACGCAGCTGACCGGCGAGAAGGTGGTAGCCGTGGGTGGTGGCCAGGTCCAGTCCCTGCTGCGCCAGGTGCTCGGCCTCGTCCCAATGCCCGTGGTTGTAGGAGTCACCACTGAGCAGCAGCAGTCCGGAAATGACCAGGCCGGTCCCGCCGTTGTCGCGTTCCCAGTCGATCATGCGCCGCAGCACCTGCCGGATCGGTGCCAGCATGTCCAGCACCAGCGCCGCATAGGCCATGGGGACCAGCTGCCAGGGTGGCGGGTCGGCGGGCAGGGCGACCAGCGCGTCGGCGAGCCGCTTGCGCACCGAGTACGTGACGCGGCCGGGGTCCGTGAGCGCGTCGTAGCACAGTCGCAGGTGCGTGGTCCGCTCCGAACTGAACCGGGCCAACGCGCGCCCGAGGTGCTGCCACGGCTCCGGCTGATCGGCGTAGACGCAGACGAACAGCAGCGCCTCCAGCATGGCGTTGACCCAGTCGCTGCCGGTCTCGGCCGTGTCCGCGTCGTCGAGCGCCCGGGCCAAGAGCCGGTGTGCGGCATCGACGTCGCCCTCACCGTGCATGAGGTAGGTCGCCGTTGCGGCGGCGAACGCCGACCCGGTCCGCGTGTCCTGCGTCTGCCCGGCGTCGTCGCCTGCCTGTTTGGCGTCGGCCAGCAGGCGCGTCACCTGGTCGAACTGTTCGGTCGTGTTGGCGAGGTAGGCGGCCTCGATGAGTCTGCGGGACCGGTCGGCCGGTTGCGGGCTGAGCTCGGCGGCGCGCACCAGCCGGGTCACCGTCGCGGACCCGCTGCAGCCCAGCCGGGAGGAAAGGGCCGCGTCCTCCAGTGCCCGGGCCACCGACTCGTCCGGCCCTGTTGCGGCTCCGGCCAGATGCCACGCCCGGCGCCCCGGTTCGTCGGCCAGCGCCGCGGCCAATGCCAGGTGCGCCGATCGGCGTTCATCCGGCGGTGTCGCCTGCACGATCGCCGAGCGGATCAGCGGATGCCGAAACGACATGCGGCCGGGGCGTGCGTCGGCGTGGACGAGGCCGGCCCGTCGCGCCGGGGCGAGGTCACCGACGTCCGCGCGATCCGGTGCGGTGGACTGCAGGGCCGCCGAGATCGTGCCTGGGCCGGCATCGGCGTCCAGCGCGGCCAGCAGGAGCAGCTGCCGGGTCGGTGCGGGCAGGGCCGGTACCGCGGCGGCGAAGACCGCCTCCAGCCGGCGGGAGAGCGGCAGGAACGTCGGCAGCGGTTCCTGGCCGGATCGTTGACCGTCGGTCAGCGCCGCGGGTAGCTCCCGCAGTGCGAACGGGCTGCCGGCGGCCTCGGCCACCAGGCGGCGCCGGGACGCCGGCGCGAGGCCCGGGTGCCACGCGTCCAGCAGCGCGGCCGCGGGCTGGTCGGCCAGCGGCCCGATCTCCCGCTCGGGGAGCCCGACCTGGTGCAGGAGGCTGGAGGCGCCGCTGCGGGCGGCGGCCAGCAGCATGATCGGGTCGGTGCCGATCCGCCGGGCGGCGAACCCGAGCACGGTCGCGCTGCCCCGGTCGATCCACTGCACGTCGTCGACCACCAGCAGCAGCGGGCGCCCGGCGGCGACCTCGCCCAGCAGGGCAAGCACCGCTGTGGAGACGAGCACAGGATCAAGGGCAGTGCGCTGCGGCAGATCGAGGACCTGTCGCAGGACGTCGCCATGGCCGGCTGCGAGCCGATCGATCCGCGCCCGGATCGGGTAGATCAGTTGATGCACCACCGACAAGCCGATCCCGGCCTCGAACTCCACCCCGGACGCGCGCAGTACCCGCATTCCGGCCGTCTCTGCCCGCACCGCCGCGACGTCCAGCAACGCGGACTTTCCGATCCCCGGGTCGCCATGCAGCAACAGGCCGGCTCCGACCCGGCTGCGGCCGCTGAGCGACGCGTCGATCAGTTCCAGCTCCTCCGCGCGCCCCAGCAGTTCAACTACTGGCAGTGACAATCCTGGCTGTCTGCTTTGATGCCGTTCGCCGGAAACACCCAGACGGATTGACGAGGAGGGTTTCGCAACGGCCACCGGGAGGATCTCCATATTTCTGCCAGCCATGACATCCATGAGCAGCGGACTATGCGTTCCGCTGACGCCCAGTCCAGCGTAGCCCGCGCCCCCGGCCGGACCGCGGATGCATTCTGTGCCCAATCACGCTGAGTGGCTGGTGGGCTGTGACTTGCCGCACGCCGGTTCGATGCAGTCATCTGACACGTGCCGGCGACTGACCGCCGTCACACCATCGACTGAGGAACCGAGTCGATACGAGGAGACGAAGCATGCGTGTCGTCATGATCGCCCCGCCGGGCGCGGGCAAGGGAACGCAAGGTGGCCTGATCGCGGCCCATTTCGGGATCCCGCACGTTGCGACGGGTGAGCTGCTGCGCGACCACGTGGCCCGGCGCACCGACCTCGGCCGCTCCATTGAGGGACACCTCGACCGCGGCGAGCTGGTGCCGGACGACGTCATGATGGACGTCGTCCGCATGGCGTTCGTCGACGCCAAGGCGGGCAGCGGCGGCTACGTGCTCGACGGGGCGCCGCGCACCATGGACCAGGCACGGGCCGGCTACGTGATCGCTCGCGAGCTCGGGATGCTCGCGGACGTCGCGCTGCACCTGCGGGCCGACGATCACGAACTGATGCGGCGCCTGCTGGCCCGCGCGGACCTCGAGCACCGCTCCGACGACACCGAGAGGGTCATCCGGAAGCGGCTGAAGGTGTACCACCGGATGACCCACCCGCTCGTGGCCTGGTACGCGCAGCGCGGCATCCTCGTCCCGGTGGACGCGATGCGTCCGGCCGAGCAGGTGAGCCGGGACATTCTCGCCGCGCTCGACGCGAGGCGCCCACTCGTCGGCGATGTCCGCGAATAGCGCGCCACCTCGATGCACGTTGTCCGAAGCGGTCCGCTGACCGCGTACCCCGGGCCGCCCGCCGGCACAGGACCGCTTGCGGGCGGCCACGACAGATTGAACGCCATGACATCCTCGCCGGAGCGCAACGCCAACGACCTCACCCGATTCGTTGCGGCGCAGGCCGCGTTGTGGCGCGTTGCCATGCTCGTCGGACGGGGTGCTCCCCAGGCCGAGGTCTTTGACGCCGTCGCCACGGAACTGGGACAGCTCGCCGGCGCCGACGGGGCGAGCATCGTGCGCAACGAGTCCGACGGCACCGCGACCGTGGTAGCGGGCTGGGGCCGGTCCGGCGCGGTGATCCCGGTCGGCGCGAACGTGTCACTGGAGGGCCACAGCGTGACGGCTCTGGTGTCGCGCACCGGCCGCTCCGCTCGGATGGACAGCTACGCGGACGCTCCGGGCCAGCTCGCCGCGATCCTGCGCGAGCAGGGCATCCGTTCGACGGTCGGCGCCCCGATCGTTGTCGAGGGACGCGTCTGGGGCGTCGTGACCGCCTCCATGTCACGCGACGAGCCGCTGGCCCCGGACGCCGAGGTGCGTCTTGCGTACTCCACCGAGCTGCTCGCCGCCGTCATCGCCAACGCTCAGGCCCGCGCTGATCTGGCTGCCTCCCGGGCACGGGAGGCAGCCGTCGCCGACCAGGCCCGGCGGCGCATCGAACGCAACCTGCACGACGGCGTCCAGCAGCAACTCGTCGCGCTCATCCTCGAAGTGGGAAATGCCCAGATGAACATCCCGGCCGAGATGCCGCAGCTGCGGCAGTTGCTGGCCACGGTGAAGCAGGGGCTGACCGGCCTGCTGGACGACCTGCGGGACATCTCGCGCGGCCTGTACCCGGCGATCCTGGCCGACATCGGGCTGCAGCCCGCGCTCAACGGGCTCGTCCGGCGTTCCCCCGTCCCGGTCGAGCTCAACGCGCACCTCGCGGGCCGGCTTCCCGAACCGGCCGAGGTGGCGGCCTACTACATCGTGTCCGAGTCGTTGGCCAACGCAGCCAAGCATGCGCACGCCTCGCGCGTCCGCATCGACGCGGCGGTCCGGGACGGCTGGCTGCACCTGTCCGTCGCGGACGACGGCGCCGGCGGCGCCGACCCGGCCCGCGGCTCCGGCCTCGTCGGGCTGACCGACCGGGTCGACGCGATGGGCGGATCGATCACGATCAACAGTCCCGCCGGCCAGGGCACCCATCTGCAGGTACACCTGCCGCTTTGAGCATTTTGAACATGTGACATGCGCCAGCTGACGGGACGGGCGGTATGCCGTCCTCGCTCACCTGTGAATGAGGGAGGGAGCGGGTCAGCGCACTCGGCCCGGGAGTGGACCAAGGGCTTTCTCGCCGATGACGGCCACTATCTGTCGTCAATCTCGATTGCAGACGCTGCTCGGCCATGCTCTCAAAACCGTGATGGCGGCCGGTGCTCTGCATGAACTGCAAGCCCGGCCGATGACGCTGCTGGGCCGCCGTCCGAACCGGCGGACCGGTCGGCACAACGCGATCGGCACCGACGTCAGCTCCCGCACCGGGCAAACGACCTCGGTTGCAGCGACAGACCACGTCACCGTCCACCGGTTCGTCCACCCAGACCCCAACGCCAGCACCGAACCGTCATCTCCGTCTGCCTGCAGCGGGAGATAGAGATCGTCAAGTCGACACCGATCCGAGGCGACCACAGACGTCGGGGCGACACCAGCCCCTACACGAGCACGCCGCGTAGTGGAACCCGAACCGCTTGGCGACCTCGCCGCCGTCTGGCTTGCCCGAACCTGGCACCGCCAACACGAGGGAGTCGCTGTGACCAGCCCGCCCGACACGGACGCCACGAGCCGCATCAAGGCGCTCATCCGCCAACTCGACGACCACGACCCCGTCGCGCTCCATCAGGGCACCTGCGTCGACGAGGGCTGCTGCGGCTTCCGCTTCGAAGCGCGGCCCGACACCGAGGGGACGAACCGATGACCGCGACCCACCCCCGGCGAGCTGTGGCAGCAGGCAGACGGTGACGGCAACGAGTACCGCCGCCTCCTGCGCGAACACGGCATGCTCATCGACGGACCCGCCGAGCCACTGCCGTGCGGATGGCCTCACGACAGCCGCAGGGCCGAGCAGTGGCCCGTCCAGCCCAGCCCATCTACGCGGACACCGCCGTCGCAGCCCTGGAGGCCACACGTCCGTCAGGTCCGCGGTCCAGCTACCAGTGCACAACCGGCGGCGACGCCTGCCCCGGCCACCGTTCGAAGTGACTGCACTGCGGGCACGGCCGAGGAGCCGCACCACGCGGCGGCCCGGCAGTCGACCCGTGAGGAGCGCGAAGCAACCCACGTGGCGTGGCTGAAGCGGGAGCAGAGCCGGGTGGCAGCGGCCCGGCAGCGACGCACCAACGCGGAGCGGGCGGCGTTGACGCCGAAGATGGCGACGGGTGGCGCCATCGGTCCGGCCGGACCGTCGTTGGCGACGACACGGTGCCGGCGCTGCCTACCGGCTGCATCGGCGGCGCTGTCGCGGTGGAGCGCACTGATGCCGAGGTGCTGGCGATTGCTGCCGCTCAGGCTGACGCCCGGCGGGCCGTCGACAACGAGCGGGTCGCGGCGATGGAGCCGAACGCGACCTCGCGCTCGTGGCCTGAGGCGGTGCCAGGTAGCGCGGACGGTTCAGCGAGCCGGCGTCTGCACGTACTTGGCACTTTCGGTGGTCGTAGTACACGTTGCCGGACCGCGTGGCTGTGGAGAGCCGGTTCGTCCGAGGTCAGGGTGAATCGGTTGGAGTGCGGTGTGTGCTGGCGAGGTGGTCTTGGAGGTGGGCGTGGCGGAACTGGTAGACGGCGCCGGTTTGCCGGAGGACGCCGCGGTGGTAGGCGTCGGTAAGGAAGGTCCAGGTTCGCCATGGGAGTCGGCCGGCCAGCGGTAGCCAGCACGCACGAATAACAGCCACTGACCCCACGCACCCGCAAGCCCGCCCACGAGCCCGCCCATGAGCCCGACCACGAGCCCGCTCACAAGTCCGACCGCGAGACCGCCCACGAGCCCGAGCGCGAGCCCGAACACGATAACCCGGCGGATGGTGTTGTTCCGGTCAGCGTGCAATGAGTCTGAAGCGTTGCTGGCAGCCGCAATGTCGATGGGTACTTCGAGCCCGAACGTGAGCCCGCCCATGAGTCCGAACACGAGCCCGATGTCGCGGACGATGGATAACCCACGGCCGCGAAGCTGGAAGCGTGTTCGCGCCGGCGTCGGCCCCCGGCGTTCCAGCCCGAACGCGAGCCCGCTCACGAGCCCGAACATGAGCCCGACCTTGAGCCCGAGAACGAGCCCGAGCACGAGCACGCCCACGAGCACGCCCACGAGCTCGACCACGAGCCCGGCCACGAGCCCGGCCACGAGCCCGGCCACGAGCCCGCGGGTGGTTGCTGGTAAGGCGTCGCGGAGCTGCCACCGGGTCTGTCAACTTAACGGCTCTGGCGCAGAAACGGTGGTGACCCCGGTCGATTATGGTCGATGGCTGGGCGGAAGACTGATGGTGGTGCGATCTTGCCTGGGTCAGGACGTTGCTTCCGGACCTGTCTTCGCTAACGACCAGACCTGCCTGCTGCCAATGATGCACGCCACCAACGAAATGGCCGACCGCTTGCACCGGGTCACCGGCAGCGCCGACCACATCGTCGGGACGGTGCTCGCCGACGCCGGCTACGCCAGCGACGCCAACCTCGCAGCGTCAGGACCTGACCGCCTCATCGCCCTCGGCAAAGGACGAGACCAATCCAAAGCCGCACTCCGCGAACCCACCCACGGACCGCCGCCGCCCGACGCCACTCCCCGCCAAGCCATGGCGCACCGCCTGCTCACCGAGGAAGGCAAAGCTCTCTACAAGCGACGCGGCGCCACAGTCGAGCCAGCGATCGGGAACCTCGACATGAACGCGCCCGGCTCGGAGCTGCCGCGATGAATTTCCCGACGCCGGAGCGGTAACCGCGGCAAGCCGGTCAGCGGCTGCCACCTGTCGCCCGGTGTGCATGGCGGGCGAATCGGGCGGCGGCGACCAGCAGCGGGGTGAACCGCTGCACCCACCGGTAGATGGTGACGTGGTCCACCTCGACGCCGTTCCTGGCGGTGGCCCGGCCGGTCGCGCCCACTGCCGCGGTCGGTCTTTGCCCGGCACTGTGGCTAGCTCGGATGCGGCGACGTAGCCAGCTGCGACGATGGAGGCGACGCCAAGCCAAGTACCGTCCGCATCGACGCGCCTTTTTGCGGCCGCCCGGACGCTGCGGGAAGGAACGGGGAAGGACCATGATCGCTGCGTGTCGGCAACGCGACGATACCGACGTGCGGGTCGCCTACGGGGTGTGTGCATGACCACCAACACGGTCCGGCTCGGTGTGGACTTCGGGACGTCGAACACGGTCGCGGTGCTCCGCCGGGGCGCGGGGTTGGCGACGCCGCTGCTGTTCGACTCATCGCCGTTGCTGGTGTCGGGTGTGTTCGTCGGCGCTGCCGGCGACGTGCTGACCGGTGCCGATGCTCAGCGTGCGGCGACCGCGTACCCGGCCGGGTACGAGGCGAATCCGAAGCGGCGCATCGACGACGGCGCCGTCTGGCTGGGCGAGTTGGAAATGCCGGTGCGGGCGCTCGTTGAGGCGGTGCTCCGGCGGGTGATGGCGGAGGCTGAGCGGGTTGTCGGTGCGGCACCGGTCTCGGCCGTGCTCACGCACCCGGCGGCGTGGAGCCGGACGAGACTGGCGTTGCTGTCCGCGGCAGCGCGGGATGCCGGGATTGCCGAGGTCGGGTTCTTGGCCGAGCCGGTCGCGGCGGCGGCCTATTTCGCGACCGTCCTCGGCCACGAGGTGCCGGAGGGCCAGTGCCTGGTGGTGTACGACCTGGGTGCCGGCACATTCGACGTGAGTGTGGTGCGCCGGCTGGGAGACCGGCCGGAGGTGATCGCCAGCGACGGGCTCGCCGACGTCGGTGGGCTGGACCTCGACGCTGCCGTCGTGAACCACGCGCGGTCGGTCACGTCGCCGGAGCAGTCGGCGTGGGGCCGCCTCGACTGGCCGGCGGGCCCGGCCGACCAGCGGGCCCACCAGACGCTGTGGTCGGGCGCTCGGGCGGCAAAGGAGCAGCTCTCCCGACACACGAAGGCGGATATCCATGTTCCACTCGTCGATGCCGACGTCCACCTGACGCGCGACGAGTTCGAGAGCGCCGCCCGCCCGTACCTAGACCGCACGGTGATGCTGACGCTGAACACGCTGCGGTCGGCCGGCGTGCGTCACGAGCAGGTCGCCGGCGTCTTCCTCGTCGGCGGATCCAGCCGCATCCCCCTCGTGGCGAGCCTGCTGCACCGAGCGTTACGCATCGCGCCGACCGTCATCGACCAGCCTGAGTTGGTGGTCGCGATCGGCAGCTTGCACATCGACCCGACGCCGGCCCCGGCGGAACCGACGCCCAGTGCGAACCACCTGCCGCCCGCCCCGGTCAGTCCCGGGCCTATTCCCGCCCGAGCGGCGCCGCTGGCAGCACCGACAACCGCGCTCGCCGCCGAAGCCGCTCCCGCACCGGCCGCCGCGCCGTCCGCGTCGGATGCCGACCCGGCGGTGCCGGCGCCCGGCGAAGCATCTTCCACCACGGCCGTGGTTTCCGCTGCGCCGCAACCGGACACGCCCGCCGCACCGGCCGCCGTCGGTGTCACGGCCGCCACCGCTCTGACGGGCGGCTCCGCTGTACCCCCGCCGAGTACGTCGACCACACTGGACGCGGCACCCACCGGCGATGCGACACCCAGCAGGCGCAGGCGGCTGCGCGTGGTCATCGCCGCGGCCGTCGCGGTCGTCGTCCTCGCCGGCGTGTTCGCCGCCGTTGAGCTGCGCGACCGGCACCGGCAACAGCCGGGTGGAGCAGGAGCCCGGTCAACGAGTTCCGGCCCGGCCGGCCCGGTTCCGGCCCCGTCGCTGGTCCTCACCGGTCACACCGAGCGGATCAATGCGGTGACCTGGAGCCCCGACAGTGAGACCATTGCCACCGCCGGCACCGACCACACCATCCGATTGTGGAACGCCACGACGGGCCAGCCCGTCACCACGCTGACCGGGCACATGGCGTCGGTTTTCGGGCTCGTCTACAGCCCGGACGGGCGCAGCATCGTCTCTGTCGGTGGCGACGCAATGCGTGCGTGGAACGCCGCCACCGGCGAGCAGATCGGCCCATACGACGCCGATACGTCCGGCATTGCGCGGATCGCGTTCAGCCCCGACGGCAGTCTTCTCGCCACCGCCAACATCTTCGAGAACGGCATACGGTTGTGGAACCCGACGACTCGCAAGCAGGTCCGCGAGATCGTGACGGAGCCGGCACGTGAACGGGCATTGGTATACCACAACACGTTCGCCTTCAAGGGCGACAGCACGACCATCGCGACTGGCGGCGTGGAAGACGGCCCGATCCAGTTCTGGAGCGTATCGACCGGTACGAAATCCGCCGAGACGGCCAAGGTCGACGGTTCGGTTGACGCCGTGCGGTACACGCCGGACGGGGCGAATCTGGTTGCGGTCAGCAACGACTACCCGCACGTCACCGTGACGGTCCACAACGTGCCCGGTGGAGAGCTGAAGACGAGGCTGCAGGTCGGCGATGCATACAAGACCGGATCGTATGTGTTCAGCCCCGACGGCCGACTGATCGCGACCACCAGCAGGGACGGCTCCATCACCATCTGGAGCATCGCCAGCGGCGAGCGAACCGGCCCACAGATCCAGCCCTCTTGCAAGTCCACTGCCGTCGAGTTCAGCCCGGACGCAACCATGCTCGCCGTCGGATGCGAAGACGGCACCACCCGGCTCTGGTCGACCTCCGCGGCAAAGTAGCCGGAGCGTCGATTTCGTTTTCGCCAACGTGGACAACATGCCCCGAAAGGGTCAGTCGCCGCGCAGCAGGCCTGGGTTCGACCGCAGGTACTTCAGGACGACACGCACGCGGCGGTGCGAGGCGGGGTCGTCGACCAGGCCGAGCTTCTGGAAAATCTGGGTGCCGTGTGCCTCGACGGTGCGCTCGGTGATGCACAACCGCGCGGCGACCGCCTTGTTGGACAACCCCTCCGCGAAGAGCCCGAGCACCTCGCGCTCGCGGTCGCTCAACCGCTGCAGCGGGTCGGGCCGCCGTCGGCGACCCACCAGCCGCGCGACGATCATCGGGTCGACAACGGCCTCACCGTTGCGGATCCGCTGCAACGCGTCGGTCAGCACCGCGACGTCGAACACGCGCTCCTTGAGCAGGTAGCCGACGCCGCTCGGGCGATCCTCGATGAGGCGCAGCGCGTAGCTGGGCTCGAGGTACTGCGACAGCACGAGGACCGCCGTATCCGGCTGCTCGGTGCGGATGCGCTGCGCCGCCACGAGCCCTTCGTCCTTGTGCGTCGGCGGCATCCGGATATCGACGATCACCGCGTCCGGCTGCGTGCGACTGGTCTCACGCAGCAGCTCGTCCGCGTCGGCGGCCGCGCCGACTACCTCGTGGCCGGCGCCCATCAGCAGCCGCACGATGCCTTCGCGGGTCAGCAACAAGTCATCGGCAACAACGAGTCGCATGGAATCTCCGCACGCAGCCGATCCCCCTCGACGGCGAACTGTCCGCCGAGGGCACCGACCTGATCGGCCACATGATGGTACGCCTCGACGGGTACGCCGTCGACCGTCACGACCAGCTTGCCGGGCGCGCGCCGGATGTCCACCGACATGGCGTCTTGCCCGTGCCGGGCCGCCGCCTGCACGGCCTCGCGGACGGTGAAGTACGCGACGCGCTCCACCTGTTCCGGCAGGCGTTCGGCCGGCACGTCGCCGATGTCGACCGCGACCTGCGCGCTGTCCGCGACCGTCGCCAGCGCCGGGCCGAGGCCGGCCTCGTCGAGGATCGTCGGGTAGATGCCCTGGGCGATCTCGCGCAGCTCGGCGAGCGCCGCCTGCGCCTCGTGCACAGCGCCGTCGAGCTCCGCCGCCAACCGCCCGTCGCCGGCCGCTTCGGCGTCGGCGCGGGCCAGCCGCAGCTCGTACGTGACGGCGAGCAGGCGCTGCTGCGCGCCGTCGTGCAGGTCGCGCTCCGTCTGGCGGCGGGCACGGTCGCCGGTCTCGAGGATGCGCACGCGTGCGGCCCGTAGCCCCTCGAGCTCGGCGAGCATGGCGGCACGAAGACGTTCGTTGTCGATGGCCAGCCGGGCGGCCGCCCCGATCTCCCGCTCGAGCCGTCGGCCGTCGTCCAGCGCCCGGTCGTGCACGATCACGGCGACCGGCTCGCCGCCGCGGCGGACGGACGTTACGGCCCGGTCCCGGCCCGGTCCCGTCTCGAACGCCTGCCCGGCGGCGTCGACGTAGCGACCGGCGTCGGGCAGCCAGTAGGCCACCCGGAGCCGGTTGTCGCCGAGGGTCTCGGCGAGCACGCTGCGTAGCGACCCGAGCGACGGTGCCGCGCCGAGGTCGTCGGCCAGGCGCGTCACGGCCGACCGGCGCCGGTGCGCCCGCAGGAGCGACCCCGCGAGGCCGGCCGCCAGCAACGTCAGCGCGGCCCCACGAAGCAGATACAGCATCGCAAAGGGCTGACGGAACGGGCTCTCCGCGGGATTGTCCAGGATCGCGCCCGCAGACGCGACCTCGCCCAGCGCCACGGCCGCGGCCGGCACCAGCGCGGGCCAGAGCGTGGCGCGCCCGACCGGGCTGGCCCGCACGAGTCGCCACACCACCGCGCCGACGGCCGAGAGTCCAGTGGCGACAGCCGTCCACAGCCCGAACGCGCCGAAGACCCGAGCGAGCGCCGGGCTGTTGTGGACGAGCAACACGTTGGTGGTGCAGTTGCTCCAGCAGTGCTGGTCGAGAAACGGGTCGTAGCAGAGCGCGCGGCCCACGCCGGCGATGGCGGCCGCCGCATAGCCGGTGCCGACCAGCAGGCGTGCCGCGGCCGCCGGCAACCGGCCGCCGGGGTACGCCAGCGTCACATGCAGCACGACCGGCATCAGCAGGGGCACGACCACCATGCCGAGACTGCGGACGAGCGCGGCGCCGGGCACCGTCGCGGTCTCGGTCTGCCAGCCCACCCAGATCGGGGCCAGCCAGCCGATGCCCGACAGCACGGCGAGCGCGCCGATCCGGCCCAGCGTGCGCAGCACGACCGTGGCGCTGCCGATCAGGATCAGAAGCAGCCCGGGCGTCAATGCGGCCACCGCGAGCCACGGCGACGCGGCGGCGTAGGTCGTCACCACCGGCCCGGCGGTCGCGACCAGGAGGGTCGAGACGACCGCGCAGACAAGGCCGGAGGCGGGCAGGGCGAACCGGTACCGCTCGATCCACCGGCTCGTCAGCTCGCCTCGGGCCCCTCCCACGCTGGCATCGTTGTCCATGGCCGGCGCCGGACGCAACGGCTCAGGGACCGGTGATGTCGAGCAGCCAAGCATAGATGTCGTTGCCGGCGCTCAGATCGAAGGTGCGGGTCCACGCGTCGTGCCCGACACCGGGGTAGGTCGTGAGCTTGACCGGACGGCCGGGCGGCACCGGGCATTTCGCAAGGTTCGCCGCGGGCTCGGTGCTGCCGGCCGGGGCCACCGTGTCGTCGGCGTCGCCGTGGAAGGCCCAGATGGGTACCGTGCCGAGCCGGCACTGCGCAGCGGCCCAGGCCGGCCGCGCATCGCCGGCGATCGCGACGACAGCGGCGACCTTGGCCGGCCCGTACGCGGCCACGTACTCGTAGGCGGCGTACGCGCCGCAGCTGAGCCCGGTGAGGTACACCCGTTCGGGGTCCACCTTGTAGTGTCCGAGCGCGTACGTCAGGAACCGCTCGACCTCCGCGGGTGTCGCGCACAGTGTGCGGCCGGCCGGATGGCCCAGCTCGTGCTGGATCTTCATCACGCACGACGCCGCGTGGGTCCCCTGCTCGCACGACGCGTACGCCGGATCGTCGGGCGGTGCCGGGTGCTGCGGCGCCAGCACGACGAACGGCCGGTCCGCCGGCCAGCGACCGTCGTGCATGAGCTGCGGCGGCCCGCCGTCAAACAGGTTGTCCAACTGGCTCGCCGAACCGTCGCCGTTGCCGCCGAAACCGTGCAGGAAGATCATCAGCGGCCTCGGCGTTCCGTCGCCGTAACCGGGCGGGAGGTACTCGTAATAGCCGGCGGGCGCGTCCGCCTCGCCCACCGGGTGGGGGGTGAACCGGCCCGTTGCGCTCGCGGGCTGCGATGCGGGCGGTGTGGACGGCCCCGACGCCGCCGGCTTCGGCGCCGCGCCGCAAGCGGTCAGCAGGAGGGCGGTCAGGACTGGCACGAGTCGCATGGGTCAACCGATCCTTGTCCAGGAGTGCAGCGACCAGACGAACCGGTCGCCGGGATCCATCGGTGGAACTGGGGTCAGCGTCAGGTCGCCGTTCGCCCCGACGGCGAACGTGAAGCTCAGCACGTCGCCCGTGGCCGGCCAGTCGAAGCTGATGCGGGAGCCGCTCACGCCGAACGTGCCGGACGAGATTTCGGACGACGCGGTCTGCCGCCCCTCCCACCGCCCCGCCCGCAAGGTCATCGTGAAGGTGGACGGGTACCAGTCGTCGAGATGCTGTTGGTCGTTGACGGTGCCGTGTGTGCGCGCGTCGTCGACCGTCAGCTTCCAGCGGTACACGCCGTCGAGTGCACCGGTAGCGCCGGTCGTGCCGCCCGGTACCGCCGCGTCGGGACAGTCGGCCGGGATGGCGAGCGCGGGCTCGCGGGCGACGGAGGCCTTGAGCGCGCGGATCCGCTCGATGAACGTCTTCGTCTGGGCGTCGCGGTCAAGCTCGGCGTAGACGGGGGCGACCGCCTGCCGCAGCGCGTCGAGATCGGCCGCCGCGGCGTTCGTGAACCGGCCGCCCGCCGCGCAGGCCTCCTTCACCAGTTTGGCGTCGTCGTCGGCCAGTTGCGCCGAGCGTGTGGTCGCCTCCGCGGCGGCCGTGGTGAGCCAGCCCCGTTGGTCTTTGCTCAGCCCGCCCCACCGCTTCGAGTTGGCTACCAGCGCCGCGGTGGCCGGCCAGAGGTCGATGTTCGCGGTTACGTACGGCGCCCGCTGCACCGCCGTGTTCAACAGGTACGCCAGAAGGTTGAGCTCGAATGCGTCGATCTGACCAGCGGCCAATGCCTCGCTTCGCGAAGGGCCACCCTTGACGAGCTCGGTCGGCTGGGCGTTCAACGCCTTGATCGTGTTGACCTGCGTCGTGGACCGTTTGGCCTCGAACTTGAGGCCGCGCCAGTCCGCGGGTCCGAGCAGCGGACGCTTTGCGGCGATCGGCTTGCGCAGGCCGCCACCGAGCACGGCGAGACCGGTCACCCCGAGCGGCTCGACGCCGCGCAGCATCTGGCCGGGAAGGTCGCTGGCGAGCACGGCCCGCTGCAGCGCGTAGCTGTCGACGAGCAGCGGCGCCGTCAGGCCCTGGAAGCTGTTCACCCCCAGAGTCTCGAAGACCCGGGTCGGTGCCCACGCGAGGTCGGCCTTCCCGGCGGCGACGTCGTGGACCACGCGCTGGTCGGCGTCCTGCGCGAAGTCGCCCCACCCGCTGCTGACCTCGATCTTCAGCTGGCCGTGCGAAACCGCGGCGGCCCGCTCGACGAAGTAGGCGACGGCCGGCGAGTAGTCGAGGCCGGAGTTGATGTCGGCCAGTCGCAGGACCGCCGGCTCGCCGCGGCCACCGGCCTTGTCCTGGCCGGGCCGGCCGGACGCGACCGTGCATCCGCCGAGCACGGCAAGCACAGCGAGCACGGCCACCACATTCCTGATCCTGTACACGGATCGAACGGTAGGCGGCGGAGACCGCGCCGTCATCGTGGCGACCACGGACCGCCCGACTGTGGCTGGCCACGATGCTCAGGGGTAGCCATCCAGGGCGAATTCCGCAGTGACGGTCGTTCCGCGGCCGGGCGCCGAGTCCAGGACGAGCCGTCCGCCGAGCGCCTCGACGCGATCGGCCAGTCCGGCGAGCCCGCTGCCCCGCGCCGGATCGGCACCGCCGACGCCGTCGTCGCCGACGACGACCCTCAGCCGCCCGTCGTGTCGCTCGACCCCGATCGTGGCGGCGGTCGCGGCCGCGTGCTTCGCCACGTTGGCCAGCGCCTCGGCGCACAGGTAGTACACCGCGTGCTCGAGCTCGGCCGGAAACCGGTCGCCGGGCACCGACAACCGCACCGGGACCGGGCTACGCTCCGCAAGCGCTCCCACCGCGGCCGCCAGCCCCCCGGACAGGTCTCGTGGATGCAGGCCGCGGGCCAGGGCGTCCAGCTCCTCGAGCGTGTGCCCGAGCTGGACCACCGCCCGTCGCAGATGCGTGCCGGCACCGTCGGCCGCGACGGCACCCAGCCCGGTGTGGATCCGGACCAGGCGCTGCCGGGGGCCGTCGTGCAGTCGCTCCTCCAGGCGCCGCCGCTCCTCGTCGGCCGCCACGACGAGGCGCCGCCGGGACGCCGCGACCTGCGCCACGTGGCGCCGCAAGGTCGCATGGAGCGCCTCGTTGGAGGCGGTCAGCCGGGTCGCCGCCGCCACCGCCCGGGCGAGGACGGCATCGCCGAGGACTTCCGGGTCATGGGTCACGACGGCGTATGGGAGCCCGTCGCGCTCGATGTACCGCACCGAGCGGCCGGCGACGACGACGGGCGCGCCGGCGGCGTCGACGTAGCCACCGACCGCCGGTCGCCAGTAGCCGACCTGCAGCGACGGATCGCCGAGCGCTCGCGCCAGCGCGTCCCGGACGGTCGCCGACGGTGCCTCACCGAGCTCCACGACCAGGTCGGTCACGACAGGACCGGACGGCCGGCGGGCACCCAGGCACAGCGCAACGGCGACGGCGCACAACACGGCCTCGTACAGCCAGAGTGCGGGCAGCACCGCGGCGCCGCCGGCGACCGTGAGGCGGGCGACGCCACCGGCGAGGAGCACCGTGGCCAGCGCCAACCCCGCCCACGTCGCGACGGTTCGCTGGCGGCGCGCGGCCGCCGCGGCCGTGCCGTGCCGCCACACCAGCGCGGCGGCCAGTGCGAGGGCCACCGCGATGCCGGTGACCTCAGCGTGCAACGCCGGCCCGAGCACCACGAGATAGGCGACCGCGACGCCCGCCCGGGCCAGCCGGGCGCCGGGACGCCAGCCGGGATAGGTGAGCAGGAGGTGCATCAGCGGCGCCCGATGCCAGTACAGCGCTGCCTGGTCGAGGTTGCCGGCGTACCAGAGCAGCCCCGTCGCGAGGAGCAGCGCACCGGTGCCGCGCGCCGCCGGGAAGGCCCAGGCGCCCGCGACGAGCAACGTCATCCCGACGATCAGGTCGGGAAGCCACCGGACGGGGTCGTCCCAGCCGTAGGCGAACCACTCCGATGCGACACCGAGCGCACCGCTCAGCGCACTGCCCAGCGCGACGGCGGCGCCGAGCGACCGGCGCACGTCAGCCGACGAGGCGGCGAAGCGCGGCACCGGACAGCTCACTCTTCGCAACGAAGCCCCGCACCGGCGCGCTCGCCAGGCGCTGACCGTAGGTCACCGCGTCGCGACTGGAAATGATCACCACGTTGGGCGCCGGACTGAGGTCGGCCAACCGCCGTGCGACCTCGAAGCCGTCGAAGTCCGGCAGCCGGATGTCCAGCACGACCACGTATGGCCGCAACTGTTCGGCGGCGCGGCAGCCGTCGGCGCCGGTCGCCGCCTCGCCGACGACATCGAACCCGTCGGCCTGCAGCAACTGGCGGGCCGACGCGCGGAACTCCTCGTGATCGTCGATCACGAGCACCGTCTCGCGCACCGGTCCATGGTCGCACGCGGTGACGTCGGCGCATCCGAGCCAGCCACAGTCCGGCTCCGCTGGCCTGCCGGTCCTCAGCACGCAGCGCGGCTTCGACGGGATCGAACAGTCTCGTATCCAGCTCCATCCCGTGAAGTCGGCCCGGGGCGCGGTCCCCGCCTTTCGGCAGGGCCGTTTCCCCGAGCCGCTTCCCGCACCCGGCGTGCCCCTCTCAGAGCACCGGGCGCTCCACAAGTCCCGTCTGCAGCGGCTTCGTGGAGGTGGTCCTCATCCGGTGACCGGCCATGGTGTTGGGATGACCGCACCCCGGTAGCGGTAGCGCGTGGTGCGCACCTTCGCCGGGTTGAACAGTTCCCGGTCTTCGCTGGCCTGCCACCAACCGCCTCCGCAGAAGCGGCGGCGCAGTTCCTTCCACGTGATCCGGCGGTGCTTGCGACGTAGCCATCTGATGACCTGGCCCCAGGTGTAGGAGCTCAGATACTGGAAGGCCGTGCTGGACACCCCCGGCCGGAAGTACACGCACCAGCCCCGCAACATCCGGTTGAGCGAGATGAGCAGGACATCCAACGTACGCATGTGCCTGTCTTGCGGCACTGCGCCCGCACCTTGCCCATCACGGCCTTCACGGCCTTGCGGGACGGGTAGGTGTAGACGTAGCGCCGGTTGGTACCTCGCTTGCGGCGGCGTTGAACATGCCAGCCGAGAAACACGAGGCCCTCGACGCGGCCCCTCGAATGATGCCGCGGCCCGGTCGCGCACGGCCGCTCTCTGTTCTGCGACCCGCCACGAACCGGCTACCCGGGGTTGATCTCCGGCGAGGAACGTCGTGCCCCGCACAGACGTCGTCGAACGAGAGGGCATTACCGTGGTGGACATCGATCGCAGGCGATTCTTGAAGTTGACCGGTGCGGCCTCCGCCGCGGGCCTGGCCTCCAGCCTGCTCGGTAGCGTCCAGCGGGCCGCGGCCATCGCCCCGCAGGGCAGCACCGGAACGATCATGGACGTCGAGCACGTGGTGATCCTGATGCAGGAGAATCGTTCCTTCGACCACTATCTCGCCTCGCTGCGCGGAGTGCGCGGCTTCGGTGACCCGCACCCGGTGCAGCTTCCCTCTGGGAAGTCGGTCTGGCACCAGGCGGACAGCAAGGGCGAGGTGCTCCCCTTCCACCCGCAGGTCGACGACCTGGGCGCCGCATTCCTGCAGGGCCTCGACCACGCCTGGCCGGGCGGGCAGAACGCGGTCAACAACGGCCACTACGACCGGTGGATCCCCGCCAAGACACCCACCACCATGGCCTACCTGTTGCGCCAGGACGCCGCGTTCCACTATGCGCTCGCCGACGCGTTCACCATCTGCGATGCGTACTACTGCTCGTTCATCGGCAACACCGACCCCAACCGCTACTACCTGTGGACCGGCTGGACCGGCAACGACGGCAAGGGCGGCGGGCCGGTGCTCTACAACGACGAACTCGGCTACGACTGGCCCACCTACCCCGAACGCCTGGACGCGGCCGGGATCTCGTGGAAGGTCTATCAGGACATCGGCAGTGGCCTGAACGCCGCCGGCTCCTGGGGCTGGGACAACGACGCCTACATCGGCAACTACGGCGACACCTCGTTGTTGTACTTCAACTCCTACCGCAACGCCCAGCCCGGCGACCCGCTGTACGAGAAGGCCCGCACCGGCACCGAGAACAAGAAGGGCCAGGACTACTTCGAGATTCTCGCCGCGGATGTGAAAGCCGACCGGCTGCCCCAGATCTCCTGGATCTCCGCCCCCGAGGCGTTCAGCGAGCACTCCAACTGGCCCACCAACTACGGTGCCTGGTACATCTCCAAGGTCCTGGACGCCTTGACCAGCAACCCCGACGTGTGGGCCAAGACCGCGCTGTTCATCACCTACGACGAGAACGACGGCTTCTTCGACCACCTGGTGCCACCGCACCCGAACACCCCGATCGTCCCCGGCGCCTCCACGGTTTCCACCGAGCACGAGTTCTACCCCGGCAGCAGCCGCGCCAAGCCCGGCCCCTACGGCATGGGCCCCCGGGTACCGATGTTCGTGATCTCACCCTGGTCCACCGGCGGCTACGTCTGCTCCGAGACCTTCGACCACACCTCGGTGATCCGTTTCCTGGAACAGCGCTTCGGTATCGCCGAACCGCAGATCACCCCCTGGCGGCGCACGGTCGCCGGCGACCTGACCTCGGCATTCGACTTCTCCAGCAGCGTCACCGGGCTTGCGGCCCTGCCGGACACCTCAGCGATGAAGCCGCAGGACCGGTTGCGGCACAAGACCTATTTCCCGCCCCGTCCGGCCAGCTCGAAGATGCCGACCCAGGAGCCCGGTACCCGCCAAGCCCGGCCGCTCGGATACAACCTGAGCGTCGTCGAGAAGCCCGGCAACCCGCTGGATCTCACGATCGTGAACAACGGATCCCTAGGTGCGCATTTCCAAGCCCGGCTGATCACCCCGGCCGGACAACCGCACAGCTACACCGTGGGCGCGGGCCACCAGCTCGCCGCCCAGTTGCCGGTCTCCGGCGCGTACGAGGTGCACCTGCACGGCCCCAACGGTTTCTTCCGCAAGCTGGCCGGCGACACCCACACCGACAGGGTCGCCGTCACGCTGCGACCGCTGGGCGACTCGGGCAAGCTCCGAGTGGAGATCGACGCCCCACGCGGCGCCGCCGAAGTCACCGTCGCCGACGTCTACGCCGGGCCGGTCCGGGTCCACGGCAACGGCAAGTACGCCGACCTGGACACCCGCGACGCCGGTGGTTGGTACGACATCACCGTCACCGCCGGCAGTTTCGTCCGCGTCTTCGCCGGACACCTGGAGAACGGCTCCGCCAGCATCAGCGACCCCTCCCTCGGCTGACCCAGGCGTTCCCCACGGCCCGCGACCGCTCCACAAGAGCCGTCGCGGGCCGAATCATTGGCCGTGCCGGGAACGGTGCCGTTCGGGTCGCGGCCCCCGGCCGGGGGTGGTGGGGGAGCCGGGCCTGGCACCGACGGGGCGAACCCTGACGTGTTGCGCGGCGTGGGCGCCGCACCGGCGCGGCGCAGCCGGTGCTACGGCTCGGCGATGACGCGGCTGTTACCGTGCTGACAGCGCTGTCATACCACTGTGCACGAAGCACTCGAAAGGGCAACATATGCGCCGTTTGCTCTCCGCCCTTGCGACATCCGCCGCGTCTGTGACGCTCATCGTGACCGCCGCGGTCGGCGGAGAGCAGGAACGCCCGCTCGCCGTCGGTGAGTCCGAACGCCGCGGCGACGGCGTCGATCGCCTGTGGGGCCTGGCGTAGCAGGACCTGCGTGGCCGCGTTGGACACCACGGCCCGGCCGATGTCTGTGCCGAGAACGTCGGCGGCGTCCTGGGTGACGACCGTCAGCCCGGCGCCGTACTTCCTCGCGGCCTTCGCCAGACGGAACAGGAACTTGCCGCTGAGCCCGGCACGGAGCACTTCCGGGTCCGGCTGTGGGTGCCGGAGATCGGCGGACCGGTCGACCCGTTCAACGAGGCCCACGAACTGGTCATGTCCGTGTTCGGCGGCATGAGCAAAGGCGAACGGAACCGGATCAAACTCCGCGTCCGCACCGCCATGTCCGCACAGACGAAGCTGGAAGGCCGGTTCCTCGGCGGCCGGCCACCGTACGGATATCTCCTGGAAGACTTGGGGCCACACCCGAACCCGGCGAAGGCAGCGGACGGTAACGGCTCCACGGTCTGGCGCCTGACCCGTTCGCTGCCCTGGTCGTGCAACGCATCTTCGCGCTCTTCCGCGAGGGATTCGGCATGTTCGCCATCGCCGAACTGCTGACCAGGGACGGCGTGCCTTGCCCATCAGCGCACGACCGAGGCCGAAACTCCCACCGCAGCGGAGTCGCGTGGTCCAAGAGCGCTGTCCGCACTATTCTCAACAACCCGAGATACACCGGATATCAGATCTGGAACAAGCAGCGCACCGACGAAGTCCTGGTCGACATTGATGACGTCGCGATGGGGCACACGAGCGTCAGCCGGTGGAACGACCCGAAAGCATGGATCCGCTCGGACGAGCTCTCCCACGTGCCGCTGATCGACGAGGACACGTTCCAGCAGGTCCAGGACCTGCTCCGCCGCCGGGGAAGCCAACCGTCGGGTGCTCGCCGGCCAGCAGCACTGGCTGCGCGTCGAGCAGTTGCCCAGCTACGCCCACGACCTCAACCCCATGGAACTGGCCTGGGGCAACCTCAAAGCCACCGAACTGGCCAACCTCTGCCCCGAACATCTCGACGAAGCAGACACCGCCGCACACACCGGCCTGCACCGCATCGGTGGCAGCTACGACCTGTGCTTCAACTTCCTCGACCACACCGGGCTCCGCCTCTGATCGCCATCACCCAGATATCGAAAGATCTTTAATGACGTCTTCTCTTTCGCGCAGGTCTGGGCTTCCGTCATGACCGCAGCCTGGAACACGTGTTCGCATCCCGGTCAAGGTTTCCTGAACCACCCAGTCCGCCATTCAAGGTCCGGGCCGAAACCCTGAACGGAGCGTCACATGACCAGCGACGCCACCGGCTTCCACGCGCGAGACGGCTGGTTCTTCCGCCGCGAACTCGACGGCTCAGTCCGACTGACCGCCCCCGACAGCCTCGGCGCCGGCGCCCACCAGACCGTCGTCCTTGATCCGGACACCTGGGCATCGGCAGTCGCGTCCGTGTGCGCCGTCGGCGAAACCAGCGCCACATTCCGGACGGCCCGCAACTTCCACGGCGACGTCCTGCACGCCGATCCAAGTTCCCCGACGGATGGAGCCTCCGTGCCGTTCTCCCGCGTCCAACCCCCGACGCGCACCACGCCCGGCGCCGCAAGCGCCCTGTACCTGACGGGTGCCGCCTGGATCATCGGCGGCCTGCTCCTGTGCGCGGTCCTGTGGCCTGACGGCGACGACCTGGGAGGCGGGAAAGGGCCGGCGCTGCTCGTTCTCACCGTGTGCTTGTTCGCCGCGACCGTGTCGTTCGCGTCGGGCGCGATCCTGCACCGGATGGCGATGTGGCAGGCCGCCGAGGTGGAGGCCGAACGTGACTGAGCATCCCGCTGTCGTCGCCGCCCGTGCCGCTCACCGCCGCGGCGATCACGTCTTCCAGCACCCGCAACGGCCGTTTACGGCACGAGATGCCGGGCAGCGGCACTCCACGGGCGGGGATAGTCCGACACCAACCCCGGGCGCTCGCGGTGCGGCCAAGATTCCGCGTGTGCATCCCTCACAGTCGGCGGTCGAAGCCTAGGGGTCGCTTCGGCCGCCGGCGCCCCTTGTCGGGCCGTGAGCCGCTGACGTGAAGAACACCCGCAGCCTGATCGCTACGGGTGTCCGGTGGTGCCCCTGCCTAGCCCGGCCCCGCCTAACCAGGCCATGCCCGGCGTAGCCTCGCCCCGCTAAGGCCTCGATCCTAGCCCACTCACCCCGGTTGGAGTTACCCTCAGGTCATGGCTGAGCAGCAGAGCGACCAGCGCGGCGACTACGTCGACGAGCGCGGCGTCCTCATCACCGCCGCCGGCCGCAAGAAGATGCGCGCGAAGATGGACGAGGTCATGAACCGCTGGACCCCCGAAGAGCGGGAACAGCGACGCCTCGCCGCCCTCGCCCGCATCAACGCCGCGGCGTGACCGAAGCGCAGTTCGCGCTCGACACCACCGCGGTCCTCGCGTACGTCGCCGGCTCCCACAGTCTCGGTGAGCTGCTGGGTGAGATCGCCGACGAGAAGGCCCGCTTCGCCGTCCCCGCTGTCTGCCTCGTTGAGGCCGCGACGATGCTCGAGAACGTCGCCTGGCCGATGCTGGACCTGCTCGCCGCCCACCCGTGCGCTGTGGTCGTGTCGCTGGACGGTGCGCAGTGGCGTCCCCATGCCGCGGCGGCGCACGTGTACGGCGGGGTCGGGGCCGGCGCGGCGGCGCTTCTGTTCGTGCAGGAACGCGTCTTCTACGTGGCGACGTGCGACCCGGCGGCGTACGGCGACGGGATCGACACGGTCGCGATCACGGACTGATCAACGCCGTGACCAGTACACCGAGAACGTAATAGCCCTGGTTGCGATCCTGAGTGCGTTAGCTGGCCGCCTGGCCTTCACCGTCAGCTGTCCGGCGTTGGATCTCACGAAGCTTCGCCTTCATGTATGCCTGCCGCTGATCGTCGAACACCTCCCACGCCACCGACCGCACCTGACGGGCAAGGCCCGATTCGAGCTCCTGGTTGATGGCAACAAGGAACGCGACGACGGCGTCGTCGGCGTGGGTCTGCAGCACGGAGGGCTGGCTGCGCTGGCCGAAGTTGTAGCCGATCGCGCCTCCGACTGCGGCGCCGAGGAGTAGCAGCAGAAGCTCCATGCGGTGCACGGTAACGGCGGGCGGCGCGGAGTGAAAGGTACGGATCGCCAGATCGCCGGAGACTGTCTTCCCCCGCGATTGACGCCGCTGCAATTCAGTGATCTTCGCCGACTGGCTTGAACAGCGGAAACACCGCGGAATGCTGGCTGTGAGCTCTCAGTGGACTTGATCCGTTCCCGATCGACTTGGTCCGCTCGTGATTCCGTCTCATCGGTTCTGATCCGCGGCGCGGTGGCCAGGGTGTCCCAGTACAGCGATACCTGGGTTCATAACCGCTGCGCCGACGGGAACCGCGCCGCACCGAAGTGGACCCTCGAAGACACTCCGGAGGCTCGCGCCTATCGGGCCGCCGCTGCCCGCGGCGACCAATTCCTCTCACGCCGCCGGGCCTCCTGGCGCTGACCCGGAACCGGAACAGACGGCGGCGACTGACGGGCCATCACCGTTCCCGGCTCGACCCCGGCCCGCGCCCCAGACGCCACCCCGACGGCTTGTGACCGCGGAACGTCCGCCAGTCCAGGATCGCCCGCGTCTTCTCCGCCGCGCTCACACACTCCGGATGCCCCCACCGGTTGCCGTCACCGGCGACCCGGGAGATCTGCTGCCCGACCTGACAGGCGCGTTCGCACAGCGGGCACTTCCCGCCGAACTTGGCCTTCACCGCACCTGGCAGCGCATCGCCGAACGGCTGCGCCTGGACGCCGACCTCGACGAGGGTGCGGACTGGACCGTCGGAGTGGACAGCACCGTTGTGCGGGCACACAAACACGCGGCCGGAGCCCGCCACAAGCAGCCGGCGGACCATCCGGCGGATCAGTCAAAACTGTAGCGGCGACCATCCCCGAACAGGTCGTTGAACCCGAGGCCCTGGGCCGGTCCCGGGGCGGGTTCAGCGCCAAGCTGCACCTGGCCGCCGACCGCCGCAGCCGACCCATCAGCCGCACCCTCACCGCCGGGCAACGCCACGACCGCATCGGCTACCCGGCGGTCATGGCCGGTATCCGCGTGCCCCGCCGCCGCGGCCGGCCCAGAACCCGGCCCGGGCGAATCCTGGGTGACCGGGCCTACTCCATCCGCGCAATCCGCACAGACCTTCGCCGCCGCGGTATCGCCGCCACCATCCCCGAACGCGTCGACCAGCAGGCCAACCGCCGCAAACGTGGCACCGCCGGCGGGCGTCCGCCGACGTTCGACGCTGAGTGGTACAAGGACCGCAACACCGTCGAACGCGCGGTCGGCAAACTCAAACAGTTCCGCGCCGTGGCCACCCGCTACGACAAACGCGCCTTCATGTACCTGGCCACGGTCGACGTCGCCACCATCAAAATCTGGCTCCGGGACCTCACCCAAGGTCCATAATCCACCAAGCCCTGTTCCGGATCGGACGGGCGTGGATATCGGCCCGGGTGGATGATGTCATGGCGTTTACCGTTCGGCTGGACCTCGAAGACCTCCAGGTTCTCAGCGGCGCTGACGCTCCACTATGGGCAAGACTCTGGATCGATTTCGATGGTATCGAGTTCCCCGGAACCCGCTGGTCAGACTTCATCGGAGCGGTGGCCGGTTCCACCCTGACAGCCATCCGGGACCTGACCGGCGGGGCCGACCAAGCCTGCACATACTTCTTCGACGGCCCCTACTACATCGCCTACCGGGTGATCCCGAGCAGCGACTGGACACTCCACGTCGAAGCCAACTGCGACCGCACCGGTGAACCCGTCACCCTGTGGACCGGTCACATCCCCCTCCGGGACCTGATCGAGTCATGGCTGACCGCGATCGACGCGACACTCGCGCACTGCCGACAGCACAATCTCACCGGCAACGGCATTACCATCCTGCAGAAAACCCGATCAGGACTGGAAACCGTCACCGCTGGGACGTGACGGACACCCCCTGATCGCCTGCCCGCACCGTCACCGGAGCCCGACCCGCAAGGTGCCAACGCCTCCCACGAGCCATCTCCACCATTTCCATGATCCACGAGACACGACCTAGTCGGGCTAACCCATAGGGTGGCGTCCATGGATCCGGTCGGCGAAGATCGGCAGGATCAGGGATCCCCAACGACAGGAGCCCCAGTGACGTTCTCCGGTGCGAAGACGACCGGCAGCATACCCGCGGCGTTCGTTTTCAACGTGTTCGCCGGCCTGTGGGTGATCGCCGCGATCTTCCTCGGCACCGCTCTGTGGCAGGAGCCGCCGGCGTCGTTCGGCGACGAACCTGACACCCTCGCCCTGAACGGTGTGGCGCTCACCGCGGTCGCCGTGTGCGCGGTCGGGGCGTTCGTGTGCCTGGCCACCGCGGTCATCCTCGGTGAGCTGGCGAAGCGGCAGACGGTCGAGGCGGAGCGTGGCTGAGCATCCCACCGTCGCCGTGGACAGGTAACGCATCGTGAACGACTGCCGCGAAAGCCCCCGTCGTCGTCGCCGAACTTGTGGAGATGACGCCGTTCGCGCCGCCGTCCACGTCGAGGGGCCGCCGCTCCAGGCTGGCCCGGTACGAGGTGTTGTACCAGCGGGGCTTATGGCACTACCCATGTCGGTAGCTACTGCGGCAGCAGCGTGGTCCCCGCCTGGTTACTGGTGTCGACCGAGGGTGGGCAGTCCTCCAGAGACGGTCCGTACGGACGCGCTGCGGTCGCGGGCCCGGTCGAGCTGGTCAGCGCGGTCGGGGTCGGGGACCTGGCGTAGCTGCCGCAGCGGATCGTGGCGGCCGGCCTTGCGGGCCTTCTTCCGGGCCCGGCCGATCATCATATTGCACCGGCCGCACGCGTTGACCCCGTCTGGCCGGTGGCGCAGCGGCGGACGGTCCGCCGCCGAGTCCCCGCACATGAACGCGGCTGGGTCGTCGGGGTCGGGACGGTGCGCAAGCGGCGGGTCGCCGGGCATTACCAGCCAACCGGTCTTCCACCGATCCGGCTCAACAGTGCGGTCGCGGCCCGGCCGCGGCGCTGGGTTCACCGGGTGCCGTCCAGGTAGGGCCAACCGGTGAACAGCTGACGCAGCTCAGCGACGACCCACGGAGCGTAGCCGTAGGGTGTGAAGGCCCGGTCGGGGGTCCGGTCCAGGATCGTGCCGACCATGGCGACATCCTCCTCGTCCAGTCCGGGGTCGACCCGCCAGGCCATCGCGATGAGCCGCTGCGGGCTGTACCGGGACAGCAACGCGGCGGTGTCGACATAGTCGCACACTGGAGCTCCCGGCCGAGGTCCCGGTGATTCGGACGTTCCGGGTCGTCTACTCGAACGACCACAAGCCGATCGAGGCGACCGTGATGGTGAAGGCGGGCCACCTGCACGAGCTGCTGTACCGGGTACCGTTGCACTGATCACCACAGATCTTCGGGCACCTGAGACGCCGGCAAGGCAAGGAATCTGCTGACAACGGAGGCGCGCAAACTCACCCGCTGCTGGAGCGCATCAACGCCTACCTGATGCGGTTCCTCCGTCGCAAGCTCAAACGGTTGCGGAGCAAGAAGAAAGCCCTCCAGTACTGGAAGAGGGCCGTCGCACGGCGGCGGGGCCTGTTCGCGCACTGGGCATGGAACACCTCGCTCACGACCGCCTGGTGACCAGGGTGACAAGAGCCCGGTGAGCCGAGAGGTTCACGCCGGGATCTGTGGGAGCCGGAGGGTGAGACTCCCTCCGGCCACCCGACAGGGCATTTCTCATACTCTCGACAACATCACATCTCGATGTCCGTCGGTGGATCGAGGCTTAGAACGTTGCTGTCGGTTCACCCTCGAGTTGAGGCAGTTCGGACATGAACTCAGCAACGAACAGCGAAATGATCATCGGGTTGACGCTAGCCAATTCCTGCAGAGGAATGCTCCACGAGCCCACGGCCAAGGCCTCGGTGAATAGCTGGTGCGCTCTTGACGGCTCAGCCGCACCCGCCGCCCAGGCCAACGCCTGGGCCCGCTCCTTTGTAGACCCGACCGTCGGGGCCGGTGATCATGCGGGCGATACGTTCGGCGTGCTCAGGGCAGCCAGCGGCAGCAACCGCCCCGGCCACGTTGACCAGCATTCGGATCTGGATGCGCGGACCTTCGATGGAGCGGGCGACGCGTTCGGCATGGGCGGCCAGCGTCCTGGCGCGTCCGTGGTCACCAGCCGTGGCCGCCGCCTGGGCCAGCTCGGCCAGGGCGCGCGCGCGAGCGGCGGAGATGGTGATGGAGGTGTAGGCGGTGCGTTCGGCGACCGTGGCCAGCGTTCTTGCTTGTTCGTGGTCGCCGGCGGCGGCTACAGCCTGGACCACTTTTGGCAGAGCACGTGCCTGCGTCTGCGGTTCGGTGATCGTGTTGACGGCGTGTTCGGCTTGGACGGCCAGCGTCCGTGCACGTTGGTGGTCACCGGCCCCGGCCGCCTCCAAAGCCAGGTCCGCCAGGGCGCACGTACGAACGCCGGGATCGGTGATGTTACGGGCGATGCGTTCGGCGCGTTCGTGGTCGCCGGCCGTCGCCGCCGCCTGGGCCAGATTGGCCAGTGCGTACGCGCAAGAGTCGGGCTTGACAATGCTGTCGGCCGAGCGCTCCGCGTGGGTGACAACCGTTTGGGCGCCTTCGTGGTCGCCGGTGGCGGCTATCGCTCGGGCCACGTCGGCCAGGATGCGTACCTGGTCGATGCTGCGGGTGCCGCGGGCGGCGTGTTCGGCTTGGGTGGCCAGCACCCGGGCGCGTTCGTAATCACCGACGGTGGCCGCTGCTCGGGCCAGGCGGGTCAGGGCGGTCGCCTGGTCCTTCGGCTCCATGGTGGTATGAGCGGCGTGTTCGGCTTGGGTGGCTAGCATCTGGGCGCGTTCGTAATCGCCAGCGGCAGCTGCCGCCCAGGCCTCGTCGGTCTGGGTGCGAGCGGTGTAGTTGGTGCTGTAACTGTCCAGCAGCTGGGCGCGTTCGTGGCCTCCGGTGGGGGTGGCCGACGCGTTCAAGGCGCGCCTGCGAATGTCGGGATCGGTGATGGCCTTCGCGATGTGCACTGCGTGTTCGTGGTCACCGGCTGCAGCTACCGCCCCGGCCACACCGGCCAGGACGTCTTCCCGGCGAAACGGGTGGGGGATGGTGCGGGCGGTGCGCTCGGCGCGGGCGGCCAGCGTGCGAGCGCGGTTGTAGTCGCCGGCGCCAGCGGCCTCCAAGGCCAGGTCGGTTAGGCCCATCCCCCGGCGGTCGGGGTCGGAGATGGCGTTGACGATATGTTCGGCGTGTTCGCGGTCACCAGTGGCGGCGGCCACCCTCGAGGCCACGTGGGCCAAGATGAACGCGCGAGCGTCGGCGTGCGTGATGGCGTCGGCGATGTCTACTGCGGCCATGGCCAGCGTCCGCGCATGTTCGTCGTCACCTACGGCGGCCGCCTCCTCGGCGATGTGTACCAGAGCGGACGCGCGAAGAGAGGGATCGGTGATGGTGTAGGCGGCCTGCTCGGCGATCGTAATCAGCGTCCGGGCGTATTCGTAGTCACCAGCGGCAGTCGCAACCCGTACCAGATTTGTGAACGCCGCGGCCTGGCTTATTGCCGCTGGGATGGAGCGGGCGAGGCCCTCAGCGCGGACGTGTTGGCCGAGAGCGGCCCAGACGGCGGGAAGTTGAGCGGGAATTTGGGTGTTGCGGCCGACGAGTTGGTCCCGGTGCCAGGACAACCGGAGCGCGGCGAGCAGGCCGGAGTCATGCTGCTGGCCGATCAGGGTGGAGGCGGTGGCGATGTCGGCGAGGGCGGCGGTATCGCCGCCGGTGACGTCGAAGAGGCGGCGTTGGCGGGCACGGTCGGTGGCCAGGGCCGTGAGCCGGTGGGGCTCGCCGGTGTCGGCGAGCATGTGGGGGTAGCCGGCGAGCAGGTATTCGGGGGTTTGCGGGGGCCAGGCGGGCTGGCGGTCGTTGGTGGTGCGGTAAGTGTCGGCCCAGGCGTGGATGCGCTCGCGGTATGCGTTCAACCGAGGGCCGAGGTAGTGAATCGCGGCCTGTTGCAATTCCTCGTGGCCGAGCAGGTAGACGTAGTGGCCGTCGTTCCGCAAGCGCAGGTAGCAGCGTGGGGGCACGACGGTCCCATTGTGCCCCCACTGACGTAAACTGTCGATCACTACCAGCGCATTTGTACTGGCAGGAGCGTCACTGCTGGGCCGGCAGCAGGGGCCCACAACTCCCCTGCTGCCGGACTGAATCCCTACCCTCGCAGCCCGCGGATGGTGTCGCGGTACCAGAGGGCGGACTGCTTCGGGGTGCGCTCCTGGGTGTCGTAGTCGACGTAGACGATGCCGAAGCGCTTGTCGTAGCCGTAGGCCCACTCGAAGTTGTCCATCAGCGACCAGGCGAAGTAGCCGCGGATGTCGGCGCCCTGCTGGCGGGCCAGGGCGACCGCGCCGATGTGGGAGTCGAAGTAGGCGACCCGGTCGTCGTCGCGGACGAAGCCGGTCTCGTCGGGCTCGTCGTAGAAGGCGGAGCCGTTCTCGGTGACGAAGATCGGCAGCCGGTAGTCCTCCCAGAGGCGCACGAGGAGCTGGGTGAAGCCCTCGGGGACGATCTCCCAGCCCATCGCGGTGATCGGGCGGCCGGTCGGGATGGGGCGGCTGACGGGCAGGCCGAGGGCGTCGTGGGTGTTGCCGTCCTCGTCGACGCCGGAGACGGTCTCGCTGAAGTAGTAGTTGACGCCGAGGATGTCCAGCGGGGTCTTGATGATCTCCAGGTCGCCGTCCTGGACGGGCAGCTCGATGCCCTGCTGGGCGAGGTCGGCGACGAGGTCCGCGGGGTACCGGCCGTGCACGAGCGGGTCGAGGTAGATGCGGGTGCTCAGCGCGTCGCTGCGGCGGGCCGCGTCGCGGTCGGCGGCGCTGTCGGTCTCCGGGGTGCTGACGCCCATGTTCAGCGTGATGCCGAACTCGTGGTGGTCGCCGGCGGCCTCCTTCATGCGCTGGGTCGCCAGACCGTGCCCGAGCAGCAGGTGGTGGACCGCGTGCATGCTGGCGGCGAAGTCGCGCCGGCCCGGGGCGTGCACGCCGTACGCGTACCCCAGCATCGCCGAGCACCACGGCTCGTTGAGCGTCGTCCAGGTCTTGATGCGGTCCTTCAGGGCGTCGAAGACGATCATGCTGTAGTCGGCGAACCGGTAGGCGGTGTCGCGGGCCGGCCAGCCACCGGCGTCCTCGAGCTCCTGCGGGAGGTCCCAGTGATACAGGGTGAGCCACGGCTCGACGCCGTTGGCGAGCAGTTCGTCGGTGAGCCGGTCGTAGAAGCCGAGCCCGGCCGGGTTCACCGGGCCGCGGCCGCGGGGTTGGACCCGCGGCCACGCCACGGAGAAGCGGTACAGGTCGACACCGAGCTCACGGATCAGCGCGACGTCCTGCGGCATGCGGTGGTAGTGGTCGCACGCGACCTCGCCGGTGTCGCCCTTGTCGATGGCGTCCGGCACCTCGCAGAACGTGTCCCAGATGGACCGGGTCCGCCCGTCCTCGTCGACCGCGCCCTCGATCTGGTAGGCCGAGGTCGCCACTCCCCAGCGGAAGGAAGGCGGGAGCGTGGCGATCGGATTCTGCACATCGAGGGGTGTCGCGGTCGTGTCCATGGTTCTCCTGTTTCAGTTACTGGGACGTTGTGCCAGCGGCTGCGTCACCCGGCGGTGACCGGATGCAGCCAGCAGGCAACGGTGCGGGGCTCACCGACGTGATCGTCGGGCTTGCCCAGGATCGGCAGGTTGGTCGAGCACGGCTCGAACGCCTTCGGGCAGCGCGGGTGGAACGAGCAGCCGGTCGGCATGCCGCGCAGGTCGGGCGGTGATCCAGGGATGCCGGTCAGCTCCCGCCGGGCGCCGCGCAGCGCCGGGAACGACCGCAGCAGCCCCTCGCTGTAGGGGTGCTTCGGGTCGCGGTAGATGGCCGCCGAGGGCGCCTCCTCCACGATCCGCCCGCCGTACATGATCGCGATCCGGTCGGAGAACTCGACCAGCAGCGACAGGTCGTGCGTGATGAACAGGACCGAGAAGCCCAGCCGCTCACGCAGCTCGACCAGCTGGCCGAGGATCTGGCGCTGCATGACCACGTCGAGGGCGGTCGTCGGCTCGTCCATGATGACCAGCTGCGGCTCCAGGGCGAGCGCCATGCCGATCATGACGCGCTGGCGCATGCCGCCGGAGAGTTGGTGTGGGTACGCGTCGAGCCGGTCCTCGGCGATACCGACCAGCCGCAGCAGCTCCTTGGCCCGCGCCAGCCGGGACGCCTTCGACGAGGTCGGCTCGTGCGCCTTGATGGCGTCCATGAGCTGGACGGAGACCTTGTGCACCGGGTTGAGCGAGTTCATCGCGCCCTGGAACACGATCGACGTCTCCGCCCACCGGTACTTGCGCAGTTCGTGGTGGGAGAGGTTGAGCACGTCGTACGGGTCACCGGTCGGCGGGTGGTAGACGACCGACCCGTTGGACACCACGCCGGGCGGCGGGAGCAGCCGGGTGACGCCGTAGGCGAGGGTCGACTTGCCGCTGCCGCTCTCCCCGGCGAGGCCGACGACCTCGCCGCGGTGGATGGTCAGGCTGACGTCGCGGACCGCCTTGACCGCCTCGTCGCCGAGACCGTAGTCGACGTCGAGGTTCTTGATCTCCAGCAGCGGCCGGGTCAGGACTTGGGTCATCGCTTCGCTCCATCAGTGCCGGTGCTGTGACCCTCGGTCGCGACGTAGCCGGCCCCGCCTGCGGTGGCGGCACGGCCGTTGCTCGCGGGCGGGTGCTTGATCTCGATCTCGGGGGTGGTCTCGACGCGGCCGCGGATGACGGGGGTGAACCCGACCCGCATGGGGACCTTGTCGCCGTTGGGAGCCCGCCGCGAGCCGGCGCCGGCGGTGCGCAGCCGGGGGCTGACGAACTCGTCGATGCCGAAGTTGATCAGGCTCAGCGCGGTGCCGAGGAACGCGATGGCCAGACCGGCCGGCACGAACCACCACCAGGCGCCCTGCGCGAGGGCCTGCTGGCCCTGCGCCCAGAACAGGATCGTGCCCCAGTTCCAGGTGGAGACCGACGAGATGCCGATGAAGGCAAGCGTGATCTCGGACAGCACGGCGAAGATGACGGTGCCGACGAAGCTGGACGCGATGATCGCGGTCAGGTTCGGCAGGATCTCGAACAGCACGATCCGCCAGGTCTGTTCGCCGGTCGCCCGGGCCGCCTCGACGTAGTCCCGCCGTCGTAGCGAGAGTGTCTGGGCTCTCAGTACCCGGGCGCCGTACGCCCAGGATGTACACCCGATGACCAGCGCGACGACAAGGTCGCCGGCGTTGGTGATCGTCGAGGTGACGATGATGATCAGCGGCAGCGCCGGGATGACCAGGAAGACGTTGGACACCGCCGAGAGGCTCTCGTCGGCAGCGCCGCCCAGGTAGCCGGAGGTGACGCCGATCAGGACGGACAGGATCGTCGCGACGATGCCGGCGAGGAAGCCGACCAGGACGACGCCGCGGGCACCGACGAGGATCTGGCTGAAGATGTCCTTGCCGAGGTGGTCCGTGCCGAACCAGTGGGAGCCGGACGGCGACTGCAGTTTGTCCGCGGTGATCAGGTCCGGGTCGTACGGGGAGATCCACGGGCCGATGATCGCGATCAGCACGTAGATGCCCAGGACGATGAGGCCCGTCGCGGCCTTGCCGTTGGCGATGAACCGGAACCGTTTGCGCTTCGCCTTCGAAGCCGGCTTCATGCTCGGCTGAGCCATCGAGCCCTGGCCGGGGATCACCTGCTCGATGCTGGAGGGGGTGATGGTCATCTCAACCACTCTTTCGGGTGCGCGGGTCGAGCAGCAGGTAGGCCACGTCGGCCAGCAGGTTGGCCACCAGCACCGAGATCGTGATGACCAGGAAGATGCCCTGCATCAGCGGGTAGTCGTACGCCTGGACACCCTGGAAGAGCTGGTAGCCCACGCCCGGGTAGGAGAACACGATCTCCACCAGCAGGGTGCCGCCGACGATGAAGCCCAGCGACAGCGCGAACCCGGAGACGTTGGGCAGCAGCGCGTTGCGGGCCGCGTACATCAGGGCGACCCGCTTGTCGGACAGGCCCTTGGCGTGCGCGACGGTGACGTAGTCCTCCGAGGCGACGGTGACCATCATGTTGCGCATGCCGAGCACCCAGCCGCTCATCGAGGAGATGAGGATCGTCGCCGCCGGCAGGATGCTGTGGTTGATCGCGCTGCCGATGAAGTACTGGTCCCACGCCGGCACCAGGCCGGGGGTGAAGCCGCCGGAGGACGGGAAGTAGCTGCCGGGACCGGCGAGCAGGGCGATCGCAACGAGGCCGAGCCAGAAGAACGGCACCGAGGACAGGAACGTGGTGACCGGCAGCAGGCTGTCGATCCACGATCCGCGCTTCCAGCCGGCGCCGACGCCGAGGGCGGTGCCGAGGATGAAGCTCAGGATGGTGGTGATGCCGACCAGGCCGACCGTCCACGGCAGGCTCTGGCTGATCACCTCGGACACCGGCGTCGGGAAGAACGTGAAGGACATGCCGAGGTCGCCGTGCAGCAGCTGCTTCCAGTAACCGATGTACTGGTCCCACAGGCTCTGGTTCTTGTCGAGGCCGAACAGCACCGTGAGGGAGTGGATCGCGTCGCTGGACAGCCGGCCCTGGTTCTTGGAGATCAGCGAGCTGACCGGGTCGCCTGGCATGACCCGCGGGATGAAGAAGTTGAGGGTGATCGCCGCCCACAGCGTGAACGTGTAGAAGGCGAAGCGTTGCAGCAGGAACTTCATCGTGCCTCCTCCGTCAGCGTCAGGGCCGGCGGGGTGGGAATGGACGAGACGCCCTCGGCCGCCGAGCCGATGCCTTCTTTGGCGACGGTCTCCGCGTCGTACAGCCAGCAGGCCGCCCAGTGCCCGTCGCGGTCGCCGATCTCCAGCTGAGGCGGAAGGTCGACCTTGCAGCGGGGCATGACGTGCGGGCAGCGCGGGTTGAACCGGCAGCCGGCCGGGGGGTTGATCAGGCTCGGCGGCTCGCCGTTGCCGCGGTCCAGGCGGGTCGGGTCGGCGATGCCCTCGATGCGGTCCGGGTCGGGCGCGGACTCGATCAGCAGCCGCGTGTAAGGGTGCGCGGGGTTCTGCGTGACGGTCTCGCTGTCGCCGCCCTCGACCATGCGGCCTGCGTACATGACCATGGTCTCGTCGGCGAAGTAGCGCGCCGAGGCGATGTCGTGCGTGATGTACAGGATGGCTAGGTTCAGCCGCTCCTTGAGGTCCCGCAGCAGGTTCAGGATGCCCAGACGGATCGACACGTCGAGCATGGAGACCGGCTCGTCGGCGAGCAGGGCCTCCGGGTCGGCGCCGAGGGCGCGGGCGATCGCGACGCGCTGGCGCTGGCCGCCGGACAGCTCGTGCGGGAACTTGTCCACGTAGCGCTCGGGCGGGGTGAGGCTGACCCGGTTGAGCAGGTTGGCCAGGGCCGCCTCGAGGTCCGCCGGGGTCTTGCCCGCGTTGCCGTGGATCCGCAGCGAGCGGGTCAGGTGGTAGCGCACCGTGTGAACTGGGTTGAGCGAACCGAACGGGTCCTGGAAGATGAGCTGCACGCGCTTGACGTACGTGCGGAAACGGCGTCCGCCGCGCACCGTGGTCGACGAGCCGTGCAGGAGGATCTCGCCACCGGTGCGCGGGTAGAGCTGCGCGAGCAGGCGGGCGACCGTGGACTTGCCGGAGCCGGACTCGCCGACCAGTGCCGTGACCCTGCCCCGTCGCAGAGTGAGGTTGACGTCGTCCACCGCGTGGACGGCCGCCGTCTTGCCAGAGAAAAGATCACTCAGCCGCCTGCGGATGGGGAAATGCTTGGTCAGGCCGACGGCCTCCAGCACCACCTCATCGACCGGCGCCGTCGTGCTTTCGCTCAACGTCATGCCGATGTTCCTGTCTTGGGGTGTGGGTCACGGGGTACCGCTCCCCGGGTGACCTACGGCCACCCGGGGAGCGGTGTCATTTGCGACCGGTCAGGAGGCCGGCTTGAGGTGCAGGATCACGTCGAGCGCGTTGGGCTGGGTGGGCTGGGCGGCGCCGTAGGGGTTGGCGTCGTCCGGCCAGCCGGTCCACTGCTTCGTGGAGTAGGCCCCACCGACATTGTCGGCGCCGACCGGGATCATCGGCATCTGCTCCACGAAGATCTTCTGGAGCGTGTTCATCGCCTCGACCCGGACCGAGTCCTCGGTGGCCGACTGGTAGGCACGCAGCGCCTTGGTGGCGTCGGGGTTGTTGAAGCGCCCGAAGTTACCGGCGGGGCTGGCGGTGCCGATCGGCTTGAGCAGGTCGCCGTCCATGATCGTCTGGTAGATGTCGTACGGCGTGTTGCCGCCGTTGGTCCACCGGAAGCCCGCGTCGAACTGACCGGCCTCGACGTTCTTGAACCACGCGTCCTGGTTGGCCTTCTCGACCGTGGCCTCGATGCCGATCTTCTGCAGGTTGGACTTCACGATCTCGAGCGAGGTCTGGTAGTCAGACCAGCCGGCGGGGTCGGTCAGCGTGAGCGTGACGGCCTTGCCGGACTTGTCCTTGAGGGTGGTGCCCTCGTACTTGTAGCCGTTCGCGGTGAGGAGCGCCTTGGCACCCTCGATGTCGATCTTGTAGTCCTTGCCCTTGAACTCCGGCGCGAGGAACGCGTCGCCGGCGGGGCTGGGCAGACCGGTCACGCTCTTCACCAGCGGGTGGAAGTAGCCGGCCTCGGCCGTGTTGAAGATGTCGTCCCGGTCGATGACCATGCTCATGGCCACGCGCAGGTTCTTGTCGTCGAACGGCGCCTTGGTGGTGTTGATGTAGAGGCCGTGGATGCCCAGGACCGGCGGGGCCCAGATCTTGTGGTGCGCGGCGTCCTTGTCGATGAAGACCGTCTTCACGTTGGGGATGAAGACGAAGCTCCACTCCGACTCACCGTTGGCAAGCGCGGTGGTCTGCGCGTTGTTGTCGGTGTAGGAGGTGTACCGCAGCTCCTTGACCGCCGGCAGTGCCTGCCAGTAGCCCTTGTCCTTGACCGTCAGCGTGGCGGTCTGCGGGGTGAACGACTTGAGCTTGTAGGGGCCCGAGCCGATCGGGTCCTTGGCGAGCTCCGTCTTCGGGTCCGACACCTTCTCCCAGATGTGCTTGGGAACGATCGGCACCTGGGCGATGGCCTTGTGCTGGCTGACGAACTGCGGGTTCTTGAACGTGATCGTCACGTCCGAGCCGCTGACCGTCGCGTCGCTGATCGTCAGACCGCCGGTGTTGAGCGCGTCGTTGTCGCGGACCAGCTTGTAGGTGAACGCGACGTCGTCGGCGGTGACCTTCTGGCCGTCCGTCCAGGTCGCGTTGTCACGGATGCTGACCTTGACGGACGTGTAGTCCTTGGACCACTCCGCCTTGGTGGCGAGCCACGGCTTCATCGGGTCGGCCGGCTTGACCGGGTTCCACATCATCAGCGGCTCGTACAGCGCCCACTTGTAGCCGGACTTCGACGAGGCCGAGGTGCTGAGGAACGGGTTCTGGTTCTCGGTCTGCGGGCCGTTCGGCATGCCGACGTTGAGGATCGTCGGGCCCTCGGACTTGGCCTTCTCGTTCGGCGAGTCACCGCACGCGGCGAGGGCGCCGGTGGCGAGCAACCCGGCGAGGCCGAGCACAACGGAGCGTCTGGTATGCACGGGGGTGTCTCCTTACGTACCTGGATCGACAGGTGGGGCGGTCATTCGGGGTATGACGACGGGGCCTTCTTGCGGCAGGTCCCGCCCTTTGGTGCGGTGTCGGTGGTGCTGGCTGAACGGTGGTGCGCTCGGGCTGCGCCTACGCGGTCGAGGACCGCACGACGAGCGTGGTGGACAGGATGTTGGGCTCACTCGTCAACGGCGTGCCGTCGAAGTGTGCGATGAGCCGCCGGGCCGCCATCTCGCCCATCTGCCGCATCGGCTGGCGGATGGTCGTGAGTGGGGGCTCGGTGTGCGCGGCGTGGAGGATGTCGTCGAAGCCCACGAGGGCGACATCTCCCGGCACCGTGCGGCCCGCGTGACGCAGCGCCTGGAGGGCGCCGGCGGCGGACAGGTCGTTGTGGGCGAAGACGGCGTCGAACTCGAGGCCCAGACCCAGCGCCCGCTGGATCGCCTGGGCGCCGCAGTCGTACGTGAAATCGCCCTCCATCACAAACCGCGGGTCGACCGGGTGGCCGGAGGCGTCGAACACGTCCGCGAAGCCCCGGAGCCGGTCCTGCGTGCAACCGAACTTTTCCGGACCGGTGATCACCAGGGGGTGCCGCCGGCCGATCTCGACGAGATGCCGGGCGGCGAGGGCCCCGCCGGCCCGGTTGGTGGTCCCGACCGACGGCATGAGGGGCTTGTCGCCCCGGTCGTCGATGAGCACCACCGGCAGGCCGCCGGCATACAGGTCGGCGAGGTAGTCCAGGGTGCCCTCCGGCTCGATCGCCAGCAGGCCGTCGAAGGCCTTGCCGGAGACCTGCGCGGAGAACTGCCGCATCGACTCGGCGCCACGGTTACACGTGAACAGCAGCAACCCGTAACCCTCCGCCTCGACGACATCAACCGCTCCCTGCACGATCTCGCCCATCCACGGCCAGATCAGCGACGGCACCAGCATCCCGATGACCCTGGTGTGGCCGCGGGCGAGGTTGACCGCCCGCGCGCTGGGCGTGTAGCCCAGCTCGTCGATGACCCTCCGCACCCGTGCCGCGGTCGACTCGTCGACCTCTCCTTTGCCGTTGAGCACCCGCGAGACGGTGGTCTTGCTGACCCCGGCGCGGGACGCGACATCGGCGATGGTGATCGGCACGCCGCGATCCTCTCTGTGAGAGCGCTTTCTGGCAAGAGAGCGTTTTCTGGAACCGGTTCCGCAACCGGTTCCGGCACACTAAATCCGATTGCGGACTGTGGTGTCAATAACACGGTGGTAACGAAACTTAACCTCCGAGAAAACCTTGCCAAGGCCTCGGGCGGTGGTGTTTGCTCGGCAGCACGTCGATGCGCGGGCGGCAGCGTCGACGCGCAAGCCTGCCCTGAAAGCGCTCTACCGGCCGGGCAGGCGGATGACCGTGCCGTCGCTCAGTGCGTGCTGCTTGACGACCAGCACGTCGAACTTGAGCCCCTTCGGCACGTCGAAGACGAGGGTTCCGGTGACCGGTTTGCCCGCCTTGATCTCCCCGTACAGCGGACGGGTGGCCTCGTTGTAGAGCCACGACCACTCGTCCGGTTTGTGGTCGTTGCCGTCGGTGTCGCGCAGCCGCTGCGAGCCCTGCCAGATGTACGTGCCGCCGCTGCCCAGGTTCTCCACCTGGATCTGCACCAGGCAGAACTCGCCCTTGGCGTCCTTGACCAAGGGACGCTTGCCGATCTGTGACGCACCGCAGTCGAAGTCCATGACGGTGAAGCGCAGCCCGCCGTCGGTCGCCACCGGGCTCGGCTTCTTCGAGGGCGCCTTGCTCGCCGGCGCCGCGGTGCTGGGGCCGGCCTGCGGGTCGTCCGAACCGGCCGAATTGGCGAGCCGGAACACGCCCCAGAGGCAGCCGAGCACGATGAGCACCGCCACGACGGCGCTCACCCCGCGGCCGATCCTGGGCGGCCGCGGGCGCGGCGGCGGGGGCAGCGGGGGCAGCGGCATCCGTGGACCCCAGCCGCCCGCATACTGGGATGTCCCAGGAACACCCGCGGCGCCGCCGGTCGGATCGAGCATCGTCGGGCTCACCGGAACCGGCGAAACGGGCATCCCGGCCACGTGCGTGCCGTGCACGGCGGTCGGCGAGACCGGCACGACGGGCGCGGCGCCTGGTGCGAACCGGCGACCGGAGGGCGGTCTCGGCGCCGCCGCCCCGCGGATCGTCGCGGTGCCATGCGGTCCGTGGGTTCCTGCGGTGCCGGGCGGCCCGTGGGTCTTTGTGGTGCCCTGCGGGCCGTTGGCACCACGGGGGGACGTCACGTGCACCGCGGCCGGGTCGTCGTCGCCGACGAGCGCGAGCAGGATCTGGCGGGCCGTGGGGCGGGCGGCCGGGTCGTCCTGCAATGCCCGCGCGACCACGTCGGCGAGCCCCGGAGCCAGCCCCGGCGGCACCGAACCGGCCGGCTTGAGGCCGGTGCCCGCCCACGCGACGAGGAGGCCCCACGCGTAGACGTCGGAGGCCTGGCTCGGCGGCGCGCCGCGCTCCTGCTCGGGGGCGAGCCACCCCGGGGTGCCGAACAGCTGCCCCACCGGGCCGGCGTGCCCCAGCAGGCGGGCCACGCCGAAGTCGACGACCTTCGGGCCGAACGGCGACAGCAGCACGTTGCGCGGGCTGAGGTCGGCGTGCACGAGCCCGACGGCGTGGATCGCGGTGAGGGCCGCCGCGACCCCGACGGCGACGGCCTCGACCTGACCCGCGAGCGGCCCGTTGAGGGTCGTGTAGTCGTGCAGGGACGGCCCGGAGACGTACTCGGTCACCAGGTGCGGCACGGGACCGTCCAGCGCCACGTCGAGCACGCGGGCGGTGCAGAAGCCGGCGACCCGGGACGCGGCGGCGGCCTCGGCCGCGAACCGCTGCCGGAACTGCGGGTCGCCGTGCCACGCCGGATTGATGACCTTGAGCGCGACCCGGCGGTCGTCGGGGCCGGCGGCGAGATAGACGGTGCCCATGCCGCCGACGCCGAGCACGCCGAGCAGCCGATATGACCCGACCGTGGCCGGGTCCTCGGCTCGCAACGGCGCGGGCACGTCCCCCATGGAACCTATCGTGCCCTATGCCCGCACGCGTTCGCGCTCAGTGCGCCCGTCGTGACGCCAGCAGCGCGGCGCCGACGATGCCGGCGTTGTTCTGCAGGGTCGCCGGGACGATCTTCGTGGGCACCGACACGTACTGGAGCCACTTGTCGGTCTTCTTGCTCACGCCGCCACCGATGATGATCAGGTCGGGCCACAGCAGGGCGTGCAGGTGCCGCAGGTAGACCTGGACCCGCTCGGCCCAGTCGGGCCAGCCGAGCTCCTCGGTCTCCCGGATGCGGTCCGAGGCGAAGTCCTCGGCGTCGCCGCCGTGCAGGTGGTGCCCGGTCAGCTGCAGGTGGCCGAACTCGGTGTTGGGCACCAGCCGGCCGTCGATGAACAGCGCGCTGCCGATGCCGGTGCCCAGGGTGACCATCACGACCAGGCCGTCGACGCCCTTGCCGGCGCCGTATTCGATCTCGGCCACCCCGGCCGCGTCCGCGTCGTTGAGGACCGTCACCGGCCGGCCCAGCGCGTCGCTGAAGAGCTGCTCCGCGGGCGCGTCGACCCAGGACGCGTCCACGTTGGCGGCGGTCTTCGTCACGCCGTGCTGGACCACGGCCGGGAACGTGATGCCCACGCTGCTCGCCGGCGGGAACTGCGCGACGACCGCCGCGACGGTGTCGACGACGGCGGCGATGTCCGCGGGCTGCGGAGTCTCGATGCGGTGCCGCTCGGCGGTAAACTCACCGGTCGCCAGGTCGACCGGCGCTCCCTTGATCCCCGAACCGCCGATGTCGATCCCCAGCACCACCACAGCTGCTCCTCCGCAACGCGTACCTCATCCAATGCCCTGCTGTCATCAGACCCAATCATGCGGGGCATGGGCAAGGATCACCCGGGGTTGGCCCCGACCGCATCGCGGATCTCGAGGCCGAGCGCATGATCGGCGGTGCGGGCGCAGTGCGCGCTGCAGTAGAAGCTGCCGGACACCTCGGCGCCGTGGCCGATGATCTTCGTGCCGCAGTGCTCGCAGACCGGCGCGAGCCGGTTGATCGCGCACTCGAACGAGTCGAAGACGTGCACGCCGCCGCCGACCGTCCGAATCTCGAATGCCATGTAGTAGTCGTTGCCGCAGGTCTCACAGACCGCCATGGTGTTTCCCCCGTTTCGTCTCACGCAGCGTGTGCGGTCCCGGGGCACGGTGCAACCGGTTCAGGGAAAATCCACCCGGCGGATCACCAGCAGCGCCACGTCGTCGTCGCGGGAACCCGCGCCGAGGTCGCTGAGCAGCCGGTCGCAGAACTGCTCCAGGTCCGCCTCGACGTCGGCGACCGCGACACACAGCGCCTCGAGGCCCTCGTTGAAGGTGTGCCCGCGCGACTCGATCAGCCCGTCGGTGACCAGGACCAGGGTGTCACCCGGCACCAGCGTCAGCGCGATCTCCTCGTCGTGCGGGGTCGGCACGCCCAGCAGCGCCACCCGGCCCTCGACCTGGGTGACCCGCCGGTCTCGGACCAGCAGCGGCGGCGGGTGCCCGGCGTTGGTGAGCCGCACCGCACCGGTCGCCGGGTCCATGCGCAGCAGGCACATCGTGGCGATCTCCTCCGGCAGCAACCGCAGCAGCATCCGGTTGAGCCGCTCCATGGTGGGCCCGGGCGCGGCGTCCTCGACCAGGTACGCCCGCAGCGCGTGCCGGACCTCGGCCATGATCGTGGCGGCCCGCAGCGAGTGCCCGGCGACGTCGCCGATCGCCGCGACGAGGTGCCCGTCCAGCAGCAGGAGCTCGTAGAAGTCGCCGCCGACCGACGCGTGCTCGCTGGCCGGCTGGTACCGCACCGCGAGCTGCACCCCCGGCACCGACGGCTTGCGCTGCGGCAGCATGCTCTGCTGCAGGGTCAGCGCGGTGCGGCGCTCCTCGTCGTAGCTGCGCAGCGCCTCCACCGCCAGGGCCACGGCCTGGCCGAACTGGCGCAGCAGGTCGGCGTCGTCGTCGCTGAACCCGTCGGCAGGCACCGCGACGTGCAGCGGCTCCCGGCCCGGCTTGGCCCGGGCGACCACCCGCCACACCGCGCCCGGCCACCACGGGCCGGTCTCCTGCCGGAACAGCACGGTGCCGGCCTGCCCGTCGAGCGGATCGTGATCGTAGGGCCCCCGCATGGCCGCACGCAGCTGCGGATCGCCGTCCACGGCATCGACCTGCACCGCGATCGGACCGGTCTCCTCGGATCCGGCGGCGACGGCGGCCGGTCCCTCGAACACCCGGGCGGCGCCGGAGGTCGCGGCCACCAGCAGATCCGGCAGGGTGGTCGCGGCGTTGAACAACGTGGTGGTGTCCACGAGGCGGGTGAGCCGCCCGGCGAGGCGCTCGGCCCGGCGGCGGGCCCGGTACTCCCGCAACTTCGCCCGGACCGTGGCGAGCAGCTCGTCCGGATCGATCGGCTCGGCGAGGTACGCGTCGGCGCCGCGGTTGAGCCCCTGCGTCCGGTCGACCACGTGCACGGCGGTCGCCGAGATGTGGATCACCGGGACGGCGGTGGTCCGCGGGTCCTCCTTGATGCGTTCGGCGACCTCGAAGCCGTCGATGTCGGGCAGCCGCACGTCGAGCACGACCAGCTCGGCGTGCAGCGCGGCGCCGTCCGGACCGCCGTGCAGCAGCCGCAGCGCCTCCAGGCCGGTCGCGGCCTCGATGACCCGGTGCCCGTCACGACGCAGCCAGCTGGTGATGACGTAGCGCTTCGAGGGGCTGTCGTCGACGACGAGAATGTCGGCGGCAGCCTCCCCGATCACGCCGTCACCCGGGCGACCAGGTCGGCGACGACCCTCCTGCTCAGGGTGGGCTTGCCCAGGACCGCGGTGGCGCCGGGCACGTGGCCCACGTCGGCGCCGGTCACCACGACCACGGGGATGCCTGCCAGCTCGGGCACCGCGGCGAGCGCGGCGATCAGCTCACCGCCGTCACCGCCGGGCATCCGCAGGTCCAGGAAGATCACCGACGGGTGCTCGCGGGTCGCGATCGCAAGGGCGGACCGGACGTCGGCCGCCTCGTGCACCGTCCCGGCGATGCCGGCAAGGTGCTCGCGCAGCACCTGCCGGGCGGCGGCCTCGTCGTCCACGACCAGGACCGCCGGCACGTGCGGCAGGTCGAGGTCCTCCTCGGGCGCCGGGCGCAGCGGCAGGTCCAGGGTGAAGGTGCTGCCCTCCCCCGGCTCGCTGACCATGCTCAGCCCGCCGCCGAGCAGGGTCGCGAGCCGCCGCGCGTAGGGCAGCCCGAGCCCGGTCCCACCCGCCTGATGCGCGCCGCGCACCTGGTGGAACTCGTCGAAGACGCGGCGCTGCTCGGCGAACGGGATGCCGATGCCGGTGTCGAGGACGGCGATGTGCAGCCGGCCGTCCAGCACCAGCGCGCTCATCTCGACGCTGCCGGCGTCGGTGAACTTCAGCGCGTTGGTGAGCAGGTTGCGCAGGATCTGGGTGAGCAACAGCTCGTCGGTGATCAGGTCGACCTGGTCCGGCTCGACGATCTCCAGCCGGACCCCGGGCTTGGCCAGGGGGCGCAGCGTGCCGCGCAGCTGGCCGAAGACCGCGGCGAGGTCGACCGGCGCCCAGTCCGCATCGATCCGGTTGGACTCGGCCTTCGCCAGGTCCAGCAGGTCGTTGACGCGGGCGAGCAGGTCCGCCGCGGAGCTCTGGACCAGCCCCAGCTGGTGGGTCTGGTCGGTGGTGAGCGGCTCGGACCGCGGGTCGAGCAGCAGCCGGGTCAGCCCGATGATGGCGGTGACCGGGGCGCGCAGCTCGTGCGACACGTTGGCGAGGAAGCGGCTCTTCGCCTCGTTGGCCTCGCGCAGCTGGGCGGAGCGCTCGTCCAGCTCCGCGTACAGGGCGACGACCCCCTGGTTGGTCTGCTCCAGCTCCTCGGACAGCTGCGTGTACAGCGCCATCACACCGCGGTTGGTCTCCTCCAGCTCCGCGTTGAGGGTGAGCAGCTCGTCGCGGTGTGCCTGGACCTCCTCCAGGGCGGTGACCAGCTGCCGGTTCTGCACGCTGAGCTCGTCCAGTGCGGTCGTCGGCCGGCTGGCGGCCAGCTCCTGCCGCGCCTCGGCCAGCCGCTCCGGGCCCACCTGGGCAGGCAGCCTGCGCGTCAGGCTGATCCGGTCCCGTTCCACCTGCACCTCGTCCATCAGCCGACCCGCCGCGGCAGTGCCCTCGGGCGGACTGACCCCGATGCCGTCCGCTTCTACCACGATGACCAGCCGCGGCCTCGCGGAAACCTCGGCGGTGAACGTCACGGTGGCGCCGATGGCGTGCCGGCCGATCTCGCTGAGGGCGGTGGCGACCCTGACCTGGTCCTGATGCTCCATCCTGACGGCCGCGGCGACCTCCCGGCCGCGCTGGCGCAGCACGAACACGTCCTGGTCGCCGTGCAGCGTCATCCGCAGCAGCGGCTCCGGCGGCGGCGTCCAGTCATCGATCACGGTCGCACCACCGCCACGCAGGCGTCGTCGCGGCGCACCCCCGCGTCGCGCAGCAGCGTGCCCGCGATCAGCAGCGGGTCCTGCCGGCTGAGCCCCGGATAGTCCTTCAGGCTCCACCGGTCCGACACCCCGTCGGAGTGCAGCACCACCACCGCCTCCGGCGGCAGTTCGTAGCCGAACTCACGCACGCCGCGGGACTGGTGCCCGACGATGCCGGGCATGCTGACCATGCTGCGGCGGGCCCCGTCGGGGAACGCGATCGTGCCGGCCACGTTGCCGAGACCGGCGAACCGGACCGCGGCGCCGTCGACGCGGACCACCGAGACCGCCGCGCCGCGGGTGTGCGACACGACCCGGTGCAGGTGCTGCACGATCGCAGCGGGTGCGTCGAGCTCACTGGCGAGGAACGCGTCGACGACGGCGTTCGCGGCGGCCGCCGCGAGGGATCCGTGCCCGAGGCCGTCGGCGACCAGCAGCAGCAGCGCGCCGTCGCGTTCCTGCGCCGCCCACCGGTCCCCGCACACGGCCTCGCCCGCGATCGGCCGGGTCAGGCCCGCGACAACCGGCGTGCCGACGGCGTCGCGGCCGGGCCACAACTGCGCGGCCAGCACCGTGCCGCGGCCGGGCAGCGAGTATCCGCCGGAGTGGCTCGACAGCCGGCGCACCGCGCCGAGCCCGATGCCGAGGGTGCCGGCGGTGGACGTGCCGTCGGCTCCGCTGAAAATCATGTCGGCCATGCCGGGACCACTGTCGACGGCGACGAGCTCGACCCCGCCGACCGGGCCGGCCCGCAGGCAGCGCACCGACAGCGAACCGACGTCCGCGTGACGGTGCAGGTTGCTCGCCAGCTCGGCGGCGACGATCGCGACCTCACCGGTGCGCTCCTCGCTGAAGCCGAGCCGGCGGGCACAGTCGACCGCGACGCGGCGCGCGACACCCGCCGCACCGGCCTCGTCGACAGGAATCCAGCCGAGCTCCTCGACCAGGGGCACCAGGTCCGGCGGCGTCACCGTGCCCACTTGGTCACCGTGATCCGGGTGCCCTCCCCGGCGGCGGTGACGATCTCGAACTCGTCGACGAGGCGGCGCGAGCCGCTCAGCCCGAGTCCCAGGCCGCTGCCGGTGGTGTAGCCGTCGGTGAAGGCCAGGTCCAGGTCGGCGATGCCGGCTCCGGTGTCGACGAACTCGGCACGGACCCCGGCCCGGCGCCCGTTGTGCACCTGCCCGACGAGGGCATGCCCGCCACCGCCGTGGATCAGGGTGTTGCGGGCCAGCTCGCTCGCAGCGGTCACCAGCTTCGTCTGGTCGACCAGCGGCAGCTTCGCCGCGAGCGCGATCACCCGGACCGCCTGGCGCACCCTCACCACGTCCTTGTCGTCTGTGATCGGCAGCCGCTGGGGCTCCTGCGGCTCCGTCATAGGGGCACGTCGTCGGAGCCGCGCACGCTCAGCACTCCCACACCGCGCACCTGCTTCGCCTCGGCCAGGATCTCCAGCGCCTTGTCGACGTTGAGCGCGGTGCGCACGCCGTTGAGCGACAGGCCCAGCTCGACCAGCGTGATCGCGACCGCGGGGCGCATGCCGACGACGACGGTCTCCGCGTCCAGGACCCGGGACACGGCCGCGATCGTGGACAGCATCCGGCCGATGAACGAGTCGACGATCTCCAGCGCGGAGATGTCGATCACGACACCGTGCGCGCCGGTCTCCACGATCCGGTCGGACAGGTCCTCCTGAAGTTGCAGCGCGGTCTGGTCGTCGAGATCGATCTGGATCGAGACCAGCAGGATCTCGCCGATCTTCAGGACGGGAACGCGATCCATCACAGAACCCCGCGGTTCGATCGGCGGACCACCTCGACGCCGCTCGCGCGCAACGCGTGCAGCAACGCGTCGGCGAGGTTGGACTTCGTCACGATGTCACCGAACTCGATGCCGAGCGCGACGACCGTCTGCGCGATCTGCGGGCGGATGCCGGAGATGATGCACTCCGCGCCCATCAGCCGGGCCGCCACGACCGTCTTCAGGATGTGCTGCGCCACCTGCGTGTCGACCGCCGGCACGCCGGTGATGTCGACGATCGCGAAGCCGGAACCGGTGTCGACCAGGGTCTGCAGCAGCTTCTCCATGACCACCTGGGCGCGGGCGGAGTCCAGCGTGCCGACCAGCGGCACCGCCACGACCCCGTCCCACAGCTTCACCACGGGCGTGGAGAGCTCCAGGAGCTGCTCGGTCTGATCGGCGATCACCGACTCGCGGGTCTTGGTGTAGCTCTCGAACGTGAACAGCCCCATGTCGTCGACGACCAGCGACAGCAGCAGGAAGTCGGTGGTCGACAGGTCCGCCTGGCCGGACTCGGTGAGACCGAGCACGACCTCCTTGACGGTGAACACGAGCGTCGCGGTCTCGCTGGGCGTGAAGCCCTGCCGCGCCCACGCCCGGGACAGCTCCGCGAGGGCCGCCCGCGACTCGCCGCTCGCAGCGCCCGCGACCTCACCGTCGCCCTCCGCGGTCAGCACGCCCTGCAGCGAGCCGTACACGTCGCGGACCTGCCGGGTCAGCTCGGTGTTCGTGAGCCGGCCGCGCAGGGTGCGGGCGGCCACTTCCGTCCACTGCCGCACGATCGGCTCCTCGTGCGTCCCCAGGAACGCACTGAGCCGCTGCCGCGCCTCGGCATCCAGCTTCACTCGTGATCTCCTTCAACGTCGTCCGTCGGACCAGACGGTACCGCTCCGCGCCACCCGCCGCGAACGATGGCGCCGATCGGGTGTCACGAGGTCGTCACCAGGGAAGGAAAAGTATGAAGCTCGGCCGCACCCCGCACTGACGCTGTTCACGCAGCGGCGCTGAGACACGTCGGCCCGCCCACCGTGCGGGGTGGGCGGGCCGGCGGCTTTCTGCTCTTGCTCGTCGCTTTCGCTCAGATCAGACCGAGGCGCTCCACGGCGGTGCGCTCCTCGGCGAGCTCGGCGACGGACGCGTCGATGCGGGCCCGGGAGAACGCGTCGATGTCCAGCCCCTGCACGATCTCCCACTTGCCGCCGCGGGACACCACGGGGAACGAGGAGATCAGGCCCTCCGGCACGCCGTAGGAGCCGTCGGACGGCAGCGCCACCGACGTCCAGTCACCCTCGGGGGTGCCGTTGACCCAGTCGAAGACGTGGTCGATGGCGGCTGACGCGGCGGACGCGGCCGACGACGCGCCACGCACGTCGATGATCTCCGCGCCGCGCTTGGCGACCCGCGGGATGAACTCGTCGGCATACCACTGCTGGTCACCGACGGCCTCGGCGGCGTTGCGGCCGGCGACCTCGGCGTGCAGGATGTCCGGGAACTGCGTGGCCGAGTGGTTGCCCCAGATGGTGACCTTGCGGATCTCCGAGACCGGCACGCTCAGCCGCTGCGACAGCTGCGCCACGGCCCGGTTGTGGTCCAGGCGGGTCATCGCGGTGAACCGGTCCGCGGGCACGTCGGGGGCGTTGCGCTGGGCGATGAGGGCGTTGGTGTTGGCGGGGTTGCCCACGACCAGGATCTTGATGTCCTCGGCGGCGCCGGCGTTGATCGCCTCACCCTGCGGCTTGAAGATGCCGCCGTTGGCCTCGAGCAGGTCGCCGCGCTCCATGCCCTTGGTGCGGGGGCGGGCACCGACGAGCAGCGCGACGTTGGCGCCCGAGAACGCCTGCTTCGGGTCGTCGAACACGTCCACGCCGGCGAGCAGCGGGAACGCGCCGTCCTGGAGCTCCAGCGCGGTGCCCTCGGCGGCGCGGGCGGCCTGCGGGATCTCCAGCAGGCGCAGCTTGACGCGGGTGTCGGCGCCGAGCAGCTGACCGGACGCGATGCGGAACAGCAGCGCGTAGCCGATCTGGCCGGCGGCACCGGTCACGGTTACGTTCACGGACTCGCTCATCAGACTTCTCCTGCGGCAGCGGCGGGTGTGCTTCTCCACACAAACTATCCCCGGCCCCCCAACGACCGTTCACCCAATGGCGTTCTGGTGTGGCTTGGAGCACTCAGTCAGCCATGAGGTGATTACACCTTCCGTCGCCGGGGCATCACCGTGTGCATGACGATCATCCCGCAGACCCAGGTGTTGTGGCTGGCCACGGCCGCCGACGACGAGATCCAGGCCGGCCGCGTCATCGGCTGGCAGACCGAGCACGTGCAACCGGTCCCGCTGGTGGCGTGGACCGACGAGACGGGACTGCTGAGCCGGGTCGGCACGCCCCTCAACCCAGTCGTGTGGCTCGGCGACACCCGCGGCGAGGTGGTGGAGTCCGCGCAGCGCGAGACCCGCCAACCGGCGCTCAGATAGCTTCCGGAGCCCGCTCCGGTCAGGCGGCGCTGCGCATGCGGTCCGCGGCTTCGCGCACGACCTCGGCGAGCGGCTCGACCAGGTCGGGGCGCTCCCGCATCAGGTCGCCGAGCTGCACCCGCCACCTGCCGGCCTCCAGCGCCGCGGCCTCGTAGCCGTAGCCGGCGACGAGCCGCCCCCGGCACTCCATCACCAGCTGCCCGAACGGCGGCCCGGCCTGTGCGTTGATCCAGTTGGCGAACCAGGTGGCCCACTCGCGGTCCGCGCAGGCCCGCACGATCGTCCGGGCACCGTCCCAGGCGACCCGCTCAAGGTGGGGTGTCGGCATGTGTCAATGCTGTGCCGATGTGACCCGCGACGCAACCCTCCATGGGCCTCGGCGGTCTTCGTAGGTCTACGGGCCCACCGCGGAGGTCTGATCGGGCGGACCGGCGGGTGGGTGATCGTGAGGGCCGGGGGGCTTGACGATCGCCTCCCGCCGGTGCCAGCCGTCGAAGATCTCGCGTTTGCCGGACGCCCGCCGCGCCACCTCGGCCTCGATGCCGTTGGCGGCGGTCAGGTACCCGATCGCGGCGAGCAGGTCGCCGCACTCCTCCACCAGCCGCGCACGCAGGTCGGAGCCGTCGTAGTGCTCGGGGTGGCCGCCGGTGGCCACCAGCTTGCCGACGACCTGGAGCAGCTCGCCGGCCTCCTCCGCGACCTTCGCCAGGCCCGGCCACACGCCGGAGCCGATGCCGAACGGTTCACCTGCCAACGCGCAGCCCTTCCGTGGCGACGAACTCCAGGAAGTCGTCCGCGGCGGGTTCGACGGCGCCGTCCTCGTGATACCGGAAGCTCACCGCGTCCTCACAGATCCCGTCGTGGACGACGAAGCCCCAGTAGTCGCCGGTGCCGACCGGCGCGACGGCGACGAACCCGCTGCCGGCCTCGTTGGCCCCGAGGAGCGTCTCGACCCAGCGGCGGCCCTCGTCGGCCGGGAGGAGCTCGACGAACAGGAAGCGGCCGGCACCGTACCGCAGCAGGAACCCCCGATACTGCTCCGGCAGCCGCACGCCCAGCCACCGCTGGACCCGCATCAGGTCCGCCTCGGTGGCCCGCCAGTGGTCGAAGACGGCGACGTCACCGTCGCGCTCGAGGGCCGCGTACCGCCGCAACGCCTGCTGCAGCAGGACGTCGAACTCGGCGAATCGCACCGGAGCAGTCTGCCATCGGCGGTCACTTCAGCAGGGCGCGGGCCTTCTCCGGGTCGAGCTCGCCCTTGCCGTCCAGGCCGATCGACGGGCAGTCCTCGGCGAGGGGGCAGGCGCCGCAGGCCGGCTTGCGGGAGTGGCAGGTGCGCCGGCCGTGCAGGATCAGCAGCAGGTTGACCGACACCCAGTCCTTCTGGTCGAACAGCGCCGCGATGGCGGCCTCGGTGCCTTCGACGTCGTTCTCCGGCCCCCAGGCGAGCCGGTGCGCGACCCGGCCGACGTGCGTGTCGACGGAGATCGCCGGCACCGAGAACGCGTTGCCGAGCACCATGTTGGCCGTCTTGCGGCCCACCCAGGGCAGCTCGACGAGCTCCTCGAACGTGCCGGGCACCTCGCCGCCGTGCCGCTCGACGAGGGTCGCCGCGAGCTTCATGACGATCTGGGTCTTCTTCCGGTAGTACCCGACGGGCTGGAGGATCTCCTCCATCTCCGCCGGCTCGGCCGCCGCGAGGTCCGCGGCGGTCGGATACCTGGCGAACAGGGCCGGGGTCACGAGGTTGACCCGCTCGTCGAGGGTCTGCGCGGCGAGGACGGCGGCGACGAGCAACTGCAGCGGCGACGCGAAGTCCAGCTCGAGGACCGGGTCCGGATACCTGGTGGTGAGCAGCCGCAGGATGCGCCGCGCCCGCCGGGTCTGCTCGAGGTCCGGCCCGGCCGGCACCACGACCACGGCCGCCTTCGAGGGCTTCTTGACCGGCGCCTTCTTCGCCACCGCCTTCGTCGCGGCGGCAGCGGTCGCCGCGACGGCGGCCACCTTCGGCGCTGCCGCCTTCTTCGCCACCGCCTTCTTCACGGGTGCTGCGGTGGTGGGTTCGGCGGCTGCTGGGGTCCTGTTCCGGCTCGGCACGCAGACGAGCCTACGTCGCCGCGCCGCCTGCCGAGGCCCGCCCCGCGGGTGCCCCGGGCTGTTACTGTCAGCCGTCCCGCGAGTGGTGTGGAGGACCGACATGCCCAGGAAGAAACAGGTGCCGCGGACCCGCCCCGAGCTGCAGGCCGTGCCGCCGGGCCACCGGCTCTACCGGATCACCATCAACGTGCTGGTCAACCCGGCGGACATCGACACGCTCACCGGGAGGCTCGTCGACGTGCTGTGCCCGGACGCCTCCCACGAGGGCGACTGCGCCGACCCGTGGTCGATGATCACTACGGACGCCGACGGGTACGACCGCCGGGTCCAGCGCCGGATGCTGGAGCAGATCCGCACGACGAACCCGCCGCCCCCGTATTAGGCGGGCGGCGGGTTCGTCGTCGGTCAGCCGGTCGTCACCAGGGTCGCGACGTCGGCGGGGCGCAGGGCCAGGGCGAGCACGTCGGCGACGTCGGCGAGGGCGTGCACGGTCAGCTGTGAACGCACCTCCTCCGGCAGGTCGTCCAGGTCGGGCTCGTTGCGCTTCGGGATGATGACCTCGGTGAGGCCGGCCCGGTGCGCGGCCAGGAGCTTCTGCTTGACCCCGCCGATCGGCAGGACCCGGCCGGCGAGGGTGACCTCGCCCGTCATGCCGAACTCGGGGCGGACGGCACGCCCGGTGGCCAGGGACGCGAGCGCCGTGACCATCGTGATGCCGGCGCTGGGGCCGTCCTTCGGCACCGCGCCCGCCGGGACGTGCAGGTGGATGCGGCGGGCGGCGAGCTCGTTCGGGTCGATGCCGAGGCGACGGCCGTTGGAGCGCAGGTAGGACAGCGCGATGTGGGCCGACTCCTTCATGACGTCGCCGAGCTGGCCGGTCAGGGTCAGGCCGGGGTCACCCTCCATCGAGGTGGCCTCGATGAAGAGCACGTCGCCGCCGGCGCCGGTGACGGCGAGACCGGTCGCCACGCCGGGGACGGCGGTGCGCTCGGCCGACTCCGGGGTGAACCGGGGCCGTCCCAGGTAGCGCACCACGTCGTCGACGTGGACGGGCTCGTCGGCGTAGGCGACCGCGACCTTGCGCAGGACCTTCGCCAGGGCCCGCTCCAGCTGCCGGACGCCCGCCTCGCGGGTGTGCTCGGCGGCGATCGCGCCCAGCGCACGGTCGCTGATCGTGACCTCGTCGGCGGTCAGACCGGCACGGTCCAGCTGCCGGGGCCACAGGTGGTCCCGGGCGATGGCGACCTTCTCCTGCTCGGTGTAGCCGTCCAGGGTCACCAGCTCCATGCGGTCCAGCAGCGGGCCGGGGATGGTGTCCACCACGTTGGCGGTGGCCAGGAACAGCACGTCGGACAGGTCGAGGTCGACCTCGAGGTAGTGGTCGCGGAACGTGTGGTTCTGCGCCGGGTCGAGGACCTCGAGCAGGGCTGCGGCCGGGTCGCCGGCGTAGCCGACGGCGAGCTTGTCGACCTCGTCGAGGAGCACGACCGGGTTCATCGAGCCGGCCTCGCGCAGGGCGCGGACGATCCGGCCGGGCAGCGCGCCGACGTAGGTGCGGCGGTGGCCGCGGATCTCGGCCTCGTCGCGGACGCCGCCGAGGGAGACCCGCACGAACTTGCGACCCAGGGCCCGGGCGACGGACTCGCCGAGGCTGGTCTTGCCGACCCCGGGCGGGCCGGCGAGCGCGAGCACGGCGCCGGAGCCACGGCCGCCGACGACCTCCTTGCCCAGCGCCGCACGCCGGTTGCGGACCGCGAGGTATTCCAGGATGCGGTCCTTCACGTCGGCCAGGCCGGCGTGATCGGCGTCGAGGATCGCGCGGGCCTCAGCCAGATCGGTGTTGTCGGTGGTGCGCACGTCCCACGGCATCTCCAGCACCGTGTCGAGCCAGGTGCGGATCCAGCCCGCCTCCGGCGACTGGTCGCTGGCCCGCTCCAGGCGGCCGACCTCACGCTCCGCCGCCTCGCGCACGACGTCCGGCAGCGTCGCCTCGGCGACCCGGGTGCGGTAGTCGGCCGAGCCGGACGGCTCGTCCTCGCCGAGCTCCTTGCGGATCGCGGCGAGCTGCTGGCGCAGCAGGAACTCGCGCTGGGTCTTCTCCAGGCCCTCGCGCACGTCGTGGTTGATCTTCTCGTTGACCTGCTGCTCGGCCGCGTGGACACGGGCCCATTCGACGAGCAGCTCGAGCCGGGCGGTGACGTCGGCGGCACCGAGGAGCTGGATCTTCTGCTCCAGGGTCAGCCACGGCGCGTAGCCGGCGGAGTCGGCGAGCTCGGACAGGTCCGTCATCCGCTCGACGGTGTCGATGACCTGCCACGCGCCGCGCTCCTGGAGCACGCCGATGACGAGCGCCTTGTACTCCCGGGCCAGCTCCTTCGCCTTGCCGGCGGGGGCGGGCTCGTCGAGCAGGGTGGCCTCGACCCACAACGCCGCGCCGGGGCCGGGGACGCCGGCGCCGATACGGGCCCGGGACAGGCCGCGCACGACCGCCGCGGGCTCGCCGCTGGGCAGCCGGCCGACCTTCTCGAGGACGGCCACGACGCCGAAGGAGCCGTATTCGCCGTCGACCCGCGGGACGGCGAGGACGCGCTTGTCACCGGCGGACCGGGCCGCGTCGACGGCCGCCTGGGTGGTGGCGTCGAGCGTGACGGGGATGACCATGCCGGGGAGCAGGACGTCGTCGGTCAGTGGAAGAACCGGAAGAGTAGCCATGTCTGACACCTGCCATCAGTGTGGGTTGAGCGTGTCAGGCTTAAGTTACAAAAGGTTCCCTCTGTTCCCGGAAAGGTCCCGCGTGTGATCCAGGCCACCGTAGTCGGGCAGGTCGAAGGCGGTGGCGGTGCGGGTGGCAAGGTGCCTGAACAGGTGTTTCACCGGCGGCAGGTAGCGGATCGTGCGGAAGAACCGGTCCCGCTGAGCGATTTTCTTCTCGGTGGCGGGCACCAGGAAGTCCGAACCCCCGGACGCCTGCTTCTGGCAGGTCTCGACGTAGGGGCGCAGGCGCTGCTCGTACCCCTCGAACGCCCGCTCGAACGGGAGTCCGGCGAGCTCACCGGCCAGGACGTGAGCACCGACGACCGCGAGGCCGGTGCCGTTGCCGCCCGGGCCACCCGCATAGCCGGCGTCGCCGACCAGCACCACGCGGCCGCGTGACCAGCGCTCCATCCGGATCTGGGTGGTGGAGTCGAACCAGAAGTCCGGTGCGGTGCGCATGGCCTCGAGCAGCCGCGGCACCTTCCAGCCGGTGCCGGCGAACGCGTCGGCGACGATGCGCCGCTGCTGCTCGACGTCGCGCCGGTCGTGTTCGAGGCCGTCGGCGGTGAAGAAGAGCGAGATCACCGCCTTCTGCGGATCGACGCCGCCGATGGTCACGGTCCGGCGGGGCTCGTTGTACATGAGGCCGGCGTGGTCCAGGCCGAACTCGTTGGCCATCGTGAAGATGCAGCCGTACACGCCGAGGGAGCGCTGCGGCACCGGGCCGAAGACCAGTTCGCGCACCTTGGAGTTGACCCCGTCCGCGCCGACGACCAGGTCGAACCGGGCGGGCGCGGCGCGCTCGAAGGTGACGTCGACGCCGGTTGCGTCCTGCGTGATCGAGGCGATCGAGTCGCCGAAGACGTAGTCGACGTCGTCCCTGGTCGCGTCGTAGAGCACCGCGCCGAGGTCGCCGCGCAGCAGCTCCAGGTCGCCGCTGAAGATGGCCGACGGCAGGGTGGCCTTGACCGTGTCGTGCCGGTCGACGATCGCGATGTCGCCCATGTGCGTGGCCCGCGCCCGCATCGCCTCCAGCAGGCCCATCCGCCGCAGAACCTCCAGGTGGACCCGCCCGCGGAAGTCCACCGCGTAGCCGCCGCCACGCAGCGCGGGCGCCCGCTCCACGACGGTGACGCGGTGTCCCGCGCGATGCAGCCAGAGGGCGAGGGAGGGGCCGGCGACGCTCGCGCCGGAGATCAGGATGTCCATGGCTGAGAAATATACATTCGTCTTATACGCTTGTATAGACCCTAGGATCTGGACCATGGGACATCGCGAGGACCTTCTCGACGGCGCCGTGCGCTGCATCTACGAGAAGGGCTACGGGCGGACCACCGCCCGCGACATCGTCGCCGCGTCCGGCACCAACCTCGGCTCGATCGGGTACCACTACGGCTCGACCGAGGCCCTGCTCAACGCGGCCCTGGAGAAGGCGCTCGAGGACTGGGGCAGGCAGCTGGCCACCGCGCTGCTGAGCACGAACGCCGAGGGGCTGCGTGGATTGCCGCGCTTCGAGGCGTACTGGAACAGCGTGATCGCCTCGATCGCCGCGCACCGTCCCGCGTTCCTGGCGTCGTTCGACGCGTTCGTGCAGATGGAGCACGCGCCGGCGATCCGGGCCATGATCTCCGAGGGCATGCAGGACGCCCGCGGGCTGTGGGCCTCGGTGTTCCACGGCGTCGACATCGCCACCGAGCCGCAGAAGGCGTTCCAGCTCGGCTCGTTCTACCAGGCCCTGATCAGCGGCGTGCTCACCCAGTGGCTGATCGACCCGGCCAACGCCCCTACGGGCCGTGACCTGGCCGAGGCGCTGCGGATGATCGCCGCCTCGCTGTGAACCGGCGCGTCGGCGGCATCCTGCTGTTGGGCGCGGTCGGCCGGGCACCGCTGACCGCGGTCGGGCCGCTCGTCGCGGAGATCCGCGCCTCGGAGCACCTGTCGGGGGCGGCCGCGGGCCTGCTCACGACGCTGCCGCTGCTGGCGTTCGCCGGCTTCTCCCCCGTGGCGCCGCTGGTCGCCCGGCGGATCGGCCTGGAACGCGCCCTCGGCCTGGCGGTCGCCGTCCTCGCCACCGGGATCGCGGTGCGCTCCACCCCGGTGCCGGTCGCGCTGTGGCTGGGCACGGCGGCGGTCGGCGCGGCGATCGCCGGGTTCAACGTCCTGCTGCCGAGCCTCGTCAAACGCGACCACCCGACGCGGGTGGCGCAGCTGTCCGGCGGATACTCGGCGACGCAGAGTGTGGTGGCGGCGGTTGCGTCGGGCACGGCGGTGCCGCTCGCCGCACTCACCGGCGGATGGCGGGCGGGACTCGCCTGCTGGGTGGCGCTGGTTGCGGTGGCGGCGGTCGCCTGGCTGCCGCGCGTGATCCGCCCCGCACCGGCCGCCGCACCCGGCCCGTCCTCCGTCGCGGGCGCCACGGCGGCCGATACCGACGCCGCGCGCCCCGTTGCCGGCGGCGGGTTTGCCAGCCGTACCCCCGCAGCAGCGAAAACACGCAGCGCGACCATCGACGCGCCCGCCGCCGGACGACGACCACCGTGGCGGACCGCGCTCGGGTGGCAGCTGACGGCGTTCATGGGGCTGCAATCCATGGCGTTCTACGTGCTCATCACCTGGCTGCCGTCGCTGGAACGCGACCATGGCATCCCGGCGCAGGCCGCCGGGTGGCACCTGTTCGCGTACCTCGCCGCCGCCGTCGCCGCGAACCTCGTCACCCCGGTCGCGCTGCACCGGATGCCGGACCAGCGGCTCGTCGGGCTGGTCGGGGTCGCCTGCATCGGCTTCGGCACCGCCGGGCTGCAATGGCTGCCGTGGACCGCCGCCTGGGCGCTGGTGTCGATCGTGGTGACCGGGTTCGGCGCCGGCGGGATCCTGGTGGTCTGCCTGTCGCTGTTCAGCCTGCGCACCAGGGACCACGCGCAGGCCGCGGCGCTGTCCGGGATGGCGCAGACCGGTGGGTACGCCCTCGCCGCCGTCGGCCCGGTCCTGTTCGGCGCGCTGCGGGACGGCAGCGGCTCATGGACGCTGCCCATCGCGGTCCTGTGCGCATTGACGGCCGTCATGGCGGTCTTCGCCGTCCTGTCCGGCCGGAACCGCTTTGTCGGTTAACGCTCATCTCCTGCCGCCGCGGACCGATAGGAGCAGTCGGAGAGCTAACCGGGGGGTAGTCCGGTGAGTCGGTTCGCGTCGCTCAAGGTGCGCCACAACATCATCATCGCGGTGGCGGTCGCAGGCCTGGTGGCCGCCGCCGTCGGCGGGATCGGGTTGTACAAGATCTCGCAGGTCGCGGACAGCGCCGACGCGATGTACAGCCGCGCGCTGCTCCCCGCCGCCGACGCGGCCGATCTGCGCGAGTCGGTGTGGCAGTACCGCTTCTTCGGCGCCGCCGTGAACACGATCATCGACCCCGCGGTGAAGGCCCAGTTCAACGCGTCACGGGAGGCGGCCGCGGCCAGGATCGAGGAGTCGGCCCAGCGGTTCACCACCCGCGACCTCGACGCGGCCCAGCGGAACACGATCAATCAGTTCAACACCACCTGGGGCGAGTACAAGACGCTGCTCAAACAGGCGCAGGACCTGATGGCCGCCGGGAAGACCGTCGAGGCGCAGCCCGTCCTGATCAAGCAGGTCGCGCCGAAGGCGGAGGAGGCGATCAAGGTGCTCGGCACGCTCGCCGAGGTGTCGCGCGCGACCGCGCAGGCCCGGCTCGCCGACGCCAACGACGCCCGCAACCAGGCCCGGCTCCTGGTCGCCGTGGTCCTCATCGGCGGGCTGATCCTCGCGATCGCCGTCGCGATGCTGCTGGCGCAGGCGATCCTCAGGCCGCTGCTGCAGGTCCGCGACGTGCTGACCGCCGTCGGCGAGGGTGACCTGACCCGGGAGACCCAGTTCGCGGCGGACAACGAGCTCGGGCAGATGGCGGCGGCGCTGAGCCGGGCCACGACCCGGATGCGCACCGCGGTGAAGACCCTCGCCAGCAGCAGCACCAGCCTCGCCGCCCGCGCCGACGAGCTGCAGAACGCCAGCCGCGGCCTCGCCGACGGCGACGAACGCACCGCCGGCGAGGTGTCGAAGATCAGCGGCTCCTCGCACGAGGTCTCCAACAGCGTCCAGGCCGTCGCCTCCGGCGCGGAGGAGATGAACGCCTCGATCCGCGAGATCGCGGTCAGCACCTCCGAGGCGGCCTCCGTGGCCGGCCAGGCCGTCGACGCGTCCGCCGCCGCCGAGCAGATCATGGTCCGTCTCGGCTCCTCCTCGGCCGAGATCGGCGACGTCATCAAGGTGATCACGTCGATCGCCGAGCAGACGAACCTCCTCGCCCTGAACGCCACCATCGAGGCGGCCCGCGCGGGCGAGGCCGGCAAGGGCTTCGCGGTCGTCGCCGGCGAGGTCAAGGACCTGGCCCAGGAGACCGCGAAGGCCACCGAGGAGATCGGCCAGCGGGTCCGCGCGATCCAGACCGACACCGCCAGCGCCGTCGAGTCGATCTCGGAGATCGCGCGGGTGATCGGCCGGATCAACGAGTACCAGACCACGATCGCCTCCGCGGTCGAGGAGCTAGAGCGCGGTCACGACCAGCATGGCGGGCGACCTGAACGTGGCGGCGAGCGGCGCGGACCGCATCAACGGCGGCATCGGCGAGGTGGTGCACGCCGCGGACAACACGATGCACGGCGCGCAGGCGATCCGTACGGCGGCGGCGGAGCTGACGAGCATGTCGGAGGAGTTGCGGTCGATCGTCGGCGGCTTCAGGCACTGATCGCGTCGACGCCTATTTGGCGGCGCCGGGTCCGGCGCCCTGATCGGTCTTGCCAGACGGGTGGTGGCGCGACAAGCCGAACGATCTCCGGGTCAGGTGCCCGGGGATCCTTCGGGTTGTGGGCATCCGGTGACGACGCCGTGTGCCCGCCGCCCGATCCGGCACTTCCGATGTCGGATCAGCCTTGCTGCCCGCGCGCGCTGCGCCGGGAGTGGATCTCCCCGGTGACCGGAGTCGCCGGCCGGCTGTCCGCGCAGCCGGTGCACGACTCCGATCACGTCGTTCATGCAGTGGTCGCTGTTGAGCGCGTGGTGGCCCCGACCGTGGAGGTCCGGCGAGCCGTCGTGGCTGCGCCCGAGCGGCGTGCGTTAGGTTGGGCGGCGTGGATGATCAGCTGCCGTGCCGCCTGCGGGTCGCGGGTGACGTGTTCGACCTGGCCGGCCCGCCGGCCGCGCTGCGGGACCTGGCCGGGCGGCTGCGGGCCGCCGGTGACGTGTTCGAGCAGCGCATCCGCAACGGCGCGTTGGTCCAGCAGCGCGGCGACGGCGCACTCGCCGTGCAGCTGCGTGGTGGGCCGGCACTGCACGTCAGCGGCTCCGCTGACGCCCTTGCCGTGCTGTGGGCGGCGCTCGAGGTCGTGGCCGACGAGGCCGACGCCACCCCGGACGCGGACGGGCCGGCACCGCACCGGCACGTCGAAGCACTCACGGTGACCGCCGAACGGCCACCCGCCGAACTGGTCATCTGAACCGGGCCCACGCCACCCCCGACGCGGACCGGCCGGCGCTGCACCAACGCGTCGAGGCACTCACCGTCGCCGCCGAACGGCCAGCCGACGAGCTGGTGAGCTGAGCCGCGCCAACGTGGACGGGCCGGCGCCGTGCCAACCCGTCGAGGCACTCACCGTCATCACCGATCCGCCGGGCCGGGGTCAGTAGACCTTGACGACCACGGCCGTGGCGTTGTCGCGGCCGCCGGCCTCCAGGGATGCGGCGACCAGGGCCGAGGCCATCACGTCCGGGGGCGCGCCCGAGCCCAGGGTGCGCTCCATGTGCTGATACGGCACCTGCTCGGCGATCCCGTCCGTGCACAGGCAGTAGACGTCGCCGGGGAACATCGTGACGCTCAGGACGTCGGGCTCCGGCAGGCCGGGATGGCCGATGAACCGGTGCAGCTGGTAGCGGGCCGCCTCGGCCTGCGGGGAATCCGCGGGATACCAGCCGTGCACGGCGCCGAGCCACGCCTCGGTGTGGTCGATGGTGAGCAGTTCGAGCAGGCCGCCGCGGAGTCGGTAGACCCTTGAATCGCCGATCTGCGTCACCCACGCGCCGGTGGCGTCGGCGACCAGGGCTGTCAGGGTGCAGCCGGTCAGCTCCCGCAGTGTCTGGCCGGCGGCGCGGACCTGCCGCTGCGCGTCGGCGACCGCGGCGAACAGCGGCGGCGGGGCGAACGGGCCCCGGTGCTCCTGCACGGCCGTGGTGAAGACGTCCACGGCGGTCCGTCCGGCGGTGCGGCTGCCCTCGCCGGCGCCCATGCCGTCGGCGACGACTGCGCACAGCCCGGGCCTGCGCTGCAGCTCCGCGGTGTGCAGCACGTCGAAATTGGCCGGATACCGCCGGCCGATGTCGGTGGCGGTGCCGACCTGCAGGTGGCGCCCGGCGCCACGGACCTCGATCGTCATCGACGCCCAGCCTAACCCGGGTCGTCCTCGAAGGTGACCCGGGTTCATGTGCCGGACACCTCACCGACACACCTTGCGTGACAGCCGTCTATGCCTCAGTCTGCGGCCCCGAGCGGGCCAAGGCGGGCCTCAGTCTTCGCGCCGGCGGGCCTCGACCCGCCAGGTGCCGTCGTCCAGCCGTTCCCAGCCGTCCACCTCGCCACCGAGCTCGGCGAACAGCATCACCCGGTCGAAGATCCAGTCGGCGAACTCGTCCTGCTGGTCCTCGTCGAGACCGGCCCGGATCACCGCCCCGAACGTGATCAGCCCCGTCCCTTCCAGCGGCGACGCGCCCAGGATGCCGATCACGGACAGATCGTCGGGTGCCACGTCGACGCGCTCCTCGACTTCCAGGAACCCGCCGTCGGGCATCTCCACCAGAAACGCCATCGTCGCGAACTCCGTCATGTGTCGGCCCGGTTGGTCTCCCGCAATCAATACCCTTGTGAGGACCCCGACGGCCAGCGACACGCAGCGACGTTTCGGCTGGTGCCGGTGGTTGAACAGGGCCGGTACAGTGCCCGGATGGAATCCGCGGCCCTGCCCGCCCCACTGACCAGCCTGGTCGGCCGGGACGCGGAGGTGCGCGCCGCGGGCCGCCTGCTCACCGCCGGCTGTCGGCTGGTGTCACTCGTCGGACCGGCCGGAAGCGGCAAGACCCGGCTCGCCGTCGCGGTCGCCGCCGCCGCGGCGCCGGTCTGGTTCGTTGATCTCACCACGATGCGTACCGGCGGGCACACCGATCGCCAGGATCCCGCGGGCGACGCGGCCGGGTTCGTGCTCGACGCGTTCGGCGCGGCCAGGCGCCCGGACCTCGACGCCGTCGACACGCTGGCCGCCGCGCTCGCCACCAAGAAGCCGACCGAGCCCGACAAGCCGGCTGAACCCCACAAGCCGACCGCACCCCACAATCCGGCCGGAACCGACGAGCCGGTGCTCCTGTTCGACAACTGCGAACACGTCACCGGACCCGTCGCCGCGCTCACCGCCCAGCTCCTCGCCACCACGCCCGGCCTGCGAATCCTCGTCACCAGCCGGCAGCCGCTCGGCCTGCCCGAGGAGACCGTGGTGACCGTCGCACCGCTGGACGACGACACGGCGCTGCGGCTGTTCGAGACCCGGATGTTCGAACGCACCGGACGGCCGCTGCCGCCCGCGCACCGGTCCGGAGCGGCCACGATCTGCCGGGCCCTGGACGGGTTGCCGCTCGCCATCGAGCTCGCCGCCGCCCGCGCCGCGCTGCTGTCGGTGCCCGAGGTGCACCGCCTGCTCACCGACCGCTTCCGGGTCCTCGCCGACGCGAAGGCGACCGGCCCCGAGCATCATCGGACGCTTCGGGCGGCGCTCGACTGGTCGTACCGACTGCTGTCGCCGGACAAACAGGCACTGCTGCGGCAGCTCGCGGTCTTCCAGGGCAGTTGGAGCCCGGCGGCCGCCGCCGTCCTGCCGGCGTTTCGACCCGGGCTGCTCGACGCTCTCGCCGAACGCTGTCTGATCGACCCGCAGGACACCCGGGGCCGGATGTTGCAGACGGTCGCCGCGTACGCCGCCAACCGCCTCGCCGACGACCCCACCGAGGATGCCGCGGCCCGCGACGCGCACGCCGCGTTCTTCCTCGACCTCGCCGAGCAGGCCGCCGCCGGGATCCGCGGCCCGGGCCAGCGCGACCTGCTGCGAATTCTCACCCTCGAGCAGGACAACCTCCGCGCGGCCATGATGTGGCTCGCCCGCCGGCCGGGCCGCGGCGCCGCCGAGGATCTGCGCCTGGCGACCGCATTGGCACCGTTCCAGCATTTCACCGGGGTGTACCGCCAGGGCCGCGACTGGCTCTCAACCGCCCTCGCGCGCCGCCCCCACGCGGCACCGGAGACCCACGCCGCCGCCTGTTCGGCCGCCGCGACCCTGGCCATGCTCGACTGCGACTACCCGGCCGCCGCCGCCCTCGCCGAGCGCGCCCTTGCCGCCGGGACCCCAGCCGACGACGTGCGGGTCCGGGGCCGGCTGCTCACCCTGCTGGGCAGCGTCGAACGGGAACGCGCCGACTACCCACGCTCCCGGCGCTTCCTCGACGAGGCCCTGGACCTGTACCGCACGGCCGGCGACGCCTGGGGCGAGGGCCGCGCCGCACAACTGGCGGGCGCGACGGCGTGGCTGTCCGGCGACTTCACCGCGGCGGCCGCGTTGCTGGACACGAGCCTGGCCGCGTTCCATGACCTGGCCGACGACGAGTCGGTCGCCTCGACCCTGACCCACCTCGGCGCGGTCGCCCACTTCGGCGGCGACCAGCGCGGGGCGCGCCGCCATCTGATCGAGGCCCTGGACCGGTTCACGGAGCTGTCCTTCCCGGAGGGCATCGGCTGGGCGCAGGACCTCCTCGGCCGGGTCGACCTCGCCGACGCCGCCGTCCCGTCCGCCGCCGAACGGTTGCGCGCCAGCCTGTCCATTCATCGCCGGGTCGGTGACCGGTGGCGCTCCGCGAGCGTCCTGGAGGCCTTCGCCGAGGCCCGACGCCGCCTGGCCGACCCGGCCCACGCGGCGGCCCTGCTCGGCGCCGCCGACGTGATCCGGCACGAGATCGGCGCCCCGACGCCGGCCTGCGAGCTGCCGGCCCGCCAGGCGACCGAGGAGTCGCTGCGGGCCGCGCTGGGCGAGACGGCGTTCGACCGGGCGTACCGCTTCGGCATCCGCACCCCCGTCGACGAACTGCTCGACCTGTCCGGCTCCGCCGGCCATCTCGCGTTGGCCCGCCCCGGTTTCGAGTAACCGCGCGGTCTCCTGGTTGACCTTGGAGCCTTTGACAGGTCCTGGCGGGCCGAAGTCTCCAAGGTCAACTCGATGGTCACGAACGTCCGGCGGATGCGGTGCACACCGGGCCACACTCTGAGGGTGACGACGATCGGCCCCGACCCGGCGACGACACCGCACCCGGCCCGACCGACGACACCTGCCCGCCCCGCGTCCTGTCCCCGCCCTCGCCGCCAGCGCAGCCGTCACCGGCGGCCGGCGGCCCGATGCCGGCGGCCGGCGGCCCGATGCCGGCGGGCGTCGCGGTCCGGGGTCTGGACGGGCCGCTGGCCGGCGCGTTCCTGACGATGCCGGCGCTTCGGCTGCTGCTGGCCGAGACCCTGAGCCAGCCAGGCGCGCTGGCCGCCGTCGTCGACCGGATGGTCGCCCACCTGCAGCGGCTGCCGACCGTCCCGACGGGCCCGGCCGCGCCCGGCCCGGCCGGCACTCCTACGCCACCCCGCAACGGACCCGCCGCACCACCGCCGCCCACCGACCCCGGCGGACCCGGCGTTCCGGGCGGGCCATCCCCAGGCGGGCCGGGTTCTCCACGGTCGGGTGGGGCCTTTCCTGGAATCGGCTGGATGTTGCCGGTCCGGGACCTGCCCCTGACCACCACTCCGCCGGCCGGATGGGCGCAGGCTCCCACCCCGTCCCGCGGTGCCTCGCCACCGCCGCCGGGAACCGAGGTCCCGCTCTCCCCGGGGATCACGCCGCCGCCCGGGCCGACACCGCCGTCAACGCCCGCGACCACATCACCACCGCTGCCCGGGACCACACCACCGCCACCACCAGCCGGGCCGACGCCACCACCGCCGCCCGGACCGCCACCCGGGCCGCCACCGCCACCCGGGCCGCCACCGCCACCCGGGCAGACACCACCACCACCGCCGACGCAACCACCTGGGCCGGCACCGTCGCCACCGCAGCCGCACGGGCCGATGCCACCGGCGCCCGGGGCGGGGCCACCACCTGGGCCACCACCGCCGCCCGAGGCGACGCCACCGCCGCGGCCCGGGCCACCGCCGCCGCCACCGCC